>CACNWE010000001.1 GCA_902623995.1 uncultured SAR116 cluster alpha proteobacterium
GATGTATTTATATTTTTAAAATTATATAAATACTTTTATATATAAATCATAAACATATTACATATAAGTTAATATCTCCATTTATTTTATAAAACTCATTCTAGTTTAATGTGCTATCAAACTTGTTTGGTAACTCATTTTTGTTTGGAGATTAATCATGAGTAGACGTTTATTAATAGATGCAAGACAACCTGAAGAAACTAGAGTAATAACAACAACAAATGATATTGTAGATGACTTTGAATATGAAGTTCATTCCCGAAGACAACTAAAAGGCAATATTTATCTCGCTAGAGTTACGAGAGTTGAACCTAGCCTTCAAGCAGCTTTTGTCGAATATGGAGGAAACCGTCAAGGCTTTTTAGCTTTTAGTGAAATTCATCCAGATTATTACAGAATTCCTATCGAGGACAAAAAGAAACTTTTAGCTGAGGCATCTGCTAAAACTGATGAAGAACTCTCTTCAAATGAAGATATTAACGAGGATTCAACGGACGATTATAATGAAGAAGAATTAAAAAAAATAAAAAGAAATTTATACAGGAATTATAAAATTCAAGAAGTTATTGCACGTCGTCAAATCTTATTAGTACAAATTGCAAAAGAAGAACGTGGAACAAAAGGGGCCGCTCTAACCACATATATCTCTATTGCAGGAAGATATTGTGTGCTTATGCCGAACACACCCAGAGGTGGAGGAGTAAGTAGAAAAATTGCAAATATCACAGATAGAAAAAGACTTAAAAAAATTGTTGATAATTTGGAAGTTGCAGATGGAATGGCTGTAATAGTCAGAACAGCTGGCAGTAAAAGAACTAAAACTGAAATCAAAAGAGATTTTTCTAATTCACTTTCCATTTGGGAAAATGTAAAAAAACTAACTTTAGAGTCTAATGCTCCTTTTTTGATACATGAGGAAGGATCTTTGATTAAAAGGGCTATAAGAGATCTTTATAATAGTGAAATTGACGAAGTATTAGTTGAAGGAATTGAAGCATACAAAGTATGTAAAAATTATATGAAAGCTTTAATGCCAAGTCATGCAAAAAAAGTTCAACAATACAACGACGATAGAAATCCTTTATTTCAAAAATTTAGATTAGATTCTCAATTACAAGATATTTTCAATCCAAGAGTTAATCTCAAATCAGGTGGATATTTGATTATAGACCAAACAGAAGCGCTGGTTGCAATAGATGTTAATTCTGGAAAAGCAACAAGTGAACGATCGGTAGAAGATACCGCACTAAAAACAAATTTGGAAGCTGCAGAAGAGTTTTCTCGTCAATCAAGATTGAGAGATCTCTCAGGATTAATTGTTATTGATTTTATAGATATGGAAGAAGGAAAAAATCGTAATCTTGTTGAAAAAAAATTAAAAGAAGCAATGAGAAAAGATAGAGCAAGAATTCAAATTGGGGAAATCAGCAACTTTGGCCTTCTTGAACTATCTAGACAACGATTAAGACCTTCAGTGATTGAAAACTCTTCTGAACTATGTCCACAATGTGGAGGTTCAGGCAGAATCCAATCAATAGAGGTAAGTGCAATTCAAATTCTTAGATCTATTGAAGAAGAAGGAAACTCTAATGATAATATAAGCATTAAGATTTCTGCTCATTCCAATCTCATATTACATATACTTAATAAAAAACGTGCAGAATTAAATGAAATTGAGTCAAGGTACAATATAACAATTGATTTTATAAACGATAACTCAATTATTCCTCCTCAAAAAAAATTAGAAGTTATTAAAAATAACTCAATCGCAGAGAATGATCTTATAGAGATTAAAACTAATTCAGTTTCGGATAAAGAGGATGAAAACCAAAACAGAAAAAGAAAAGGTAAGAGACTATACAAAAGGAAGAAAAGAATACCTATGCAAGATAAAAAAGAGTTTGATACCACAACTAAAGAAGAAATTATTGATGAAAAAAATAAAGAGCAAGACAATTCTGAAGAAGTACAAAAAAATAAAACTCGTACCAAAACTAAAAAATCAACAATAAAAAAATCTAAAATTAAAGCTAATAATAAGTCAAAAACCTCTAACTCAAAAAATATTGATGAAGAAAAAATAATTGAATTAGAAACTAAGGAAAATCCGACTGAAATAAGAGAAATCAAATCTTCATCTCCTATTGAAATAACACAAATAGATGAAAACTCAATTTTAGAAAAGCCTAAGAAAAAGGGTTGGTGGTCACAATAAAATTAATAGCAATAATACTTTTTATTTTTTTTTCAAATTACTCATATTCCGCACAAAAATTTAAAATAATTCGAGATGCGGAAATCGAACTCTTTTTATATAAAATTATAAAATCAACTATTCAAACAAATAAAAATCAAAACTTTTACCCTAGATTAGTTTTAAATGATGAATACAATGCATTCGTTACTGGTTCTGACAAAATTTATGTAAATACTGGTTTGATTAATAAATCAAATACTCTTAGTGAAATTCAAGCTGTATTGGCTCATGAAATAGGACACTTAGCTTTAAACCATTATAGTTCAAGATTAATTAATTCTAAAAATTTATCAAATTATTCAAAACTGGCGACATTCGCAGGCATTGCTCTTTCAGCTAAAGGAAAGCTAGACACTAACTCAGCCGTTGGATTGATGATTGGATCTAATGATCTAGCAAAAAAATCTTCACTTCAATTTTCTAGAATACAAGAACAACAAGCAGACAAATTTGCATTAGATCAATTAATAAAGAATAAAATATCATTAACAGGTTTAGAAAACTTATTAACGAATTTAGCAAACGAAGAACTTAACAATTCATTTACACCAGAAAATTATTATAGATCACACCCTTTTTCAAAACAAAGATTAGAACAAGTGAAAGAATATAAATTGCAATATCAAAATGTACTATTGGGTGAACAAACAATATCTATAAATAATAATGTAGTTTCATTACGATATATAAAAAATAAGATAAAGGCTTATGTTAGTGATCCCAATGAGATGATAAGAAATCTAGAAAATAAAAATGATTTTTTATCTAACTATTCACAAATAATTGCTTTGTATAGAGTTGGTAAATACAAATTAGCTCACAATAAACTTTCTTCTATAAAAAATAAATATGAAGAATATCCGTTTTTTTATGAGTTAAAAGGTGATATTCATTTCGAAGAAGGTAATTTCAAAATCGCAATCAATGAGTATGAAAAAGCTATCCAAGCTTTACAAAAAGTTTATCCCCATTCAACAGATCTTATAAAGTTCTCTCTAATTAAGACTTACATACAAACTAATAACAAAGTCGGTTTTAATAAATCGATTGTACTCCTAGAAGAATTACTATTAAACAACCCCAATTGGAGTTATTTATGGAGATTGTTAGCTAAAGTATCTGGTAAATTAAATAAAAAAGGAATAGCATATATTTCTTTAGCTGAAGAGGCACTCATTAAAAAAAACTTTATTAAAGCAAAAAAATATGTAGATTTAGCAAACAAACAAGCTAGTTTACCTTCTTTTTATAAATTAAGGGGTTCTGACATACTTAATAAAATAAGATCAAAAAATTTAATTAACAAATAATAGACAAGCGAGAAAAGTGAAACGAGTAATATTAAGTTATATTTCTATTTTAATAACAATTTTTTTAATAGTATCATCATCCCATTCACATGAGATAAATAATAATAATATAGATACGATAATAAAAAATTTTCTAATAAAAAATCCAGATTTTTTAAAATCTACATTGGATAATTATAAGATATCTCTTGAAAATAAAAAAAAACAAAATGCAATCAAAATGTTGAAGGATATCGGCAATCCTAGCATTATTCTTGAACAAGCTGATGTGACCATCTATGAATTTTTTGATTATAATTGCGGTTATTGTAAATCAGTAGTTAAACCAATAATGGATATTTTATCTGAAGATAAAAAAATTAATTTTGTTTTCGTTGAATTTCCAATTTTATCTCAACAATCATATATCGCTGCTAAAGCAGCTCTCGCCTCAAAAAAACAAGATCTATACAATAAATTTCATCTATCATTAATGACAATAAAAGGAAGAGTTAATGAAGAAAAGGTATTTAGCACAGCCATGGAGATAGGTTTAGATATAGATCAACTAAAAATAGACATGAATAATCCAGAGATTGAACAACAATTGGAGAAAAATAGAGAAATAGCAAAATTACTTAATTTAAATGGAACTCCTGCATTTATAATTGGCGATATTATTTATCCTGGTGCATTAAACTTAAATAAATTAAAAGAAATAATAAAACAATTTAGAGAAAGTTAACTTATCTTGGTAATTAGTCTTAAAATTGACAAAAATTTAAATTAACTTAATTCTGGAGAAGTGTTTTGAGTAAAAAATTATACATTATAAATGGTCCAAACCTAAACCTTCTTGGTACAAGAGAACCTGAAAAATATGGTAATATTTCTTTAGATAAAATAAAAAAACTTTGTTTAGAAAAATGTAATAATCACAACTTAGATTTAAGTTTTTTTCAATCAAACATTGAAGGTGAGTTGATTGGTGAAATACATAACGCTCTTAATGATGGACAAGGAATTATAATTAATGCAGGAGCATTAACTCATACCTCAATTGGACTCCTTGATGCACTAAATATGTTTAAAGGCCCTAAAATAGAATTGCATATAACTAATATTTACGCTCGTGAAAATTTTCGTCATAAATCTTATATTTCACCAGTTGTAAATGGAATAATTGCTGGGTTTGGTTTTAATACTTACCTCCACGCTATAGATGCCATCAAAGACCTTATAAAAAATTAAATTAGAAAAGGTAATTTTATGACCAAAAAAAACGTCCACAAAGAAAACTTAAGTATAGTCCAACAGTTCGTTGATATGGTCAATAAAGATAATTTATTGGAATTAGAGTATGAGGCAGATAACTTTAAGGTTAAAGTTGTAAAGAACATGAAAACCTCATTTTCGATACCTCAAGAAACCATTGCAACCGTCCCTGTCACTAGAGAGAATGAAGATAAATCCAAATTAACTAAAAAGGTAGAACAATTTACCAACAAACATCCTGGAGCAGTAAATTCTCCGATGGTTGGTACAGCATATTCTGCACCTGAACCCGAAAAAGATCCATTTATCAAGTTAAATTCTCAAGTTACAAAGGGAGATACATTGCTCATTATTGAGGCGATGAAAGTAATGAATACAATTGCTGCTCCTAAATCTGGAAAAATAGTATATATTGGATTTGAGAATAGCCAACCAGTAGAATTTGATCAATTACTAGTTGTGATTGAGTAATCAAATTATGGTGTTCAAAAAAATATTAATAGCAAATCGTGGTGATGTAGCATTAAGAGTTTTAAGAGCCTGCAAAGAACTTAATATTCAAACAGTGGCTATTCATTCAACTGCTGACAGCGAGGCAATGCATGTTAGATTGGCAGACGAAACTGTTTGTATTGGAGGACCATCATCGTCAGAATCATATTTGAACATCCCTGCTATAATAACTGCAGCACAATTAGTAGGAGCAGATGCTATCCATCCTGGAGTAGGTTTTTTATCAGAAAATTCTGATTTTGCAGAAATCGTGGAGGCTCATAATATCGTTTTTATTGGACCAAAAGCAGAGCATATAAAATGTATGGGTGATAAAATACAAGCAAAAATTACAGCAAAAGAACTAGGTATTCCTCTTGTTCCAGGTTCAAAAAGTGACGTTGTAGATTTTAAAAATGCATTTATTGAAGCAAAAGAAATTGGCTATCCAGTACTCATCAAAGCCGCATCAGGTGGAGGTGGTAGAGGTATGAAAGTAGCTATGAGTGAGGAAGAGTTAGAATCCGCTTTTACTTCAGCAAAAAGTGAAGCAAAGGCTGCTTTTGGAGACGATCGTGTTTATATGGAAAGATATCTTCAAAAACCAAGGCATATTGAAGTTCAGGTTATTGGAGATAAATTTGGTAATACCGTCCATCTAGGTGAAAGAGAGTGTTCAATACAAAGGCGTCATCAAAAGGTAATTGAAGAAGCTCCTTCACCTGCTATAGACCAAACTACAAGAGATAAAATAGGTAATATTGCATCTATGGCTGTGGCAAAAATGGGCTATCTAGGATTAGGTACAATAGAATTTTTATATGAAGATGGTCAATTTTTTTTCATTGAGATGAATACAAGACTTCAGGTTGAGCATCCAATTACAGAAGCTATTACTGGAATAGATCTAGTTAAAGAACAAATTATGATTGCTGCTGGCCAACCTATATCTTTCAAACAAAATGATGTAAAATTTAATGGACACGCAATTGAATGTAGGATTAATGCAGAAGATCCAAAAACATTTATTCCCTCACCTGGCGAAATCACACAATTCCATTCTCCGTGTGGGTTAGGAATTAGAATAGAGTCATGTGTATATTCTGGTTATGTAGTTCCTCCATATTATGATAGTTTAATTGCCAAACTAATTGTGCATGCGTCTGATAGAGAACAATGCATATTAAGGTTAAAGCAAGCATTAAAAGAAATGGTTATTGAACCTATTTCAACTACTATTGATTTACATAAAGATATATTAGAAACCTCTGTGATGAAAGATGGGTCATATGATATAAGATGGTTAGAAAATAAATTGTTGAATAACAATTAAAATATTTATCATTCGTCCCAATATGTATTTTTGAGAACTAAAGATAATAAAATAATTACTCCAGAGCAACTTATAAGCGCTTATATGCTTGGAATGTTTCCAATGTCAGAAAGTAGAACAAATAATAAGTTTTTCTTTGTTGATCCAGAATTTAGGGCTGTTATTCCAATCTTTAATTTTCATATATCAAAAAGCCTTCTACGTATCGTAAAAAAAAAGACCTTTTAAAATTACTTTAAATAAAGCTTTTCCAAATGTCATTAAATCATGTGCAACAATCAACAGAACTGAAACATGGATAAACAAAGAAATAGAAAGCTTATTTATTTCTCTATATGAAATGAAATACGCTCATTCAGTAGAATGTTGGAAAGATGACCAATTGGTTGGGGGTGTATATGGATTAGCAATAGGAGGTATTTTTTTTGCAGAATCTATGTTTAGTGTTATGCCAAATGGAAGCAAAATAGCTTTATTAAATCTTGTAGCAAGATTGTGGAGAACGGGTTTTAGAATTTTAGATGTTCAATTTTTAAATGACCATTTATTACAATTTGGGGCTTATGAAATAAGTAAGAATGAGTTCCAGGCTAAACTTCAAAAAGCAATTCAATTAGAAGTGGATATTCTTTCATTTGGCAAAACAGACAATGATTTTTTTGATTGTTTATCAACCTTTTTGCAAGCAAGAATAGAAATGTCATAAACTGAGTTTTCTAGAGCATTTAGTGCAGGACTAGAAGCAAACATCCACCCTTTAAACTTAACTTCCGACAATCTATCAGTATTATCTTTTATTCTAATATATGCTAATGATTCAGGTTTAAAAATAGGTTTTGAGAAAACACACCTTTCAACGAAAATATCTAATACTCCAAATTTATGAGTTTTTGCTACATCAACTTCAAAAGTCTTTATTCTGGCTGTAATTTTATCCAAACCTTGGATTACTAATCTATTGCCTTCAATCCATTGTGAAGCAAATATAGTTTTTGAAATTGATAAAAAAATTATTATGATAAAAAATTCTAAAAGTCGCATTATTATAACCTAAGTGATATTTAGATATTTGTTATTCTTTTGAAAATACAACTTTACCTAGCAAATCTGTAAAGCTTACAGCATCAGTAGTATCATATATAATATCATCTGGTTTAAGATATGTCTCAGATGAGCCAGGTATAATGTCCAAAAAATTACCTCCTAAAAGGGAAGAAGATGTGATTCTTGCTTGCGAGTCATCTGGTATCTTTATTTCGTTATTAAGCTTGATATAGATTTTGGCATTATAATCGGCCAGATCAAGATCCAATTTAGTAATCTTTCCTACATTTATACCTGATATTTTTACATCATCACCATTTTTTAAACCTGCTGAAGAACCAAATATGAGAGATATATTATAGCCATCAGTTTGATTCTTATCAATCGATTGCATACCTAAAATTATAAAGAATATGGCTGTTACTAAAACGACTGCCCCCATCAAAATTTCAATTGAACTGTATCTCATATTTAATATTCCTAGTCAGATTATTTATCAATACTATATCTCATTTATAAAAATAATAAATCAGCATTATCAATTTTATTTTTAATAAATTTTTGTGACACTTAAAAATTAAGTAAAATTAATGAGTTAAAAAAAAAAGTAAAAAAAATTGAATTATATACTTTACGAATGCATACTAAATCATGTACTTTAAATTTTCGTTATTACTATATCTTGTGTTTATCCACAGGCTACCGTAGTAACAAAAATTCATTAAACAAAGATTAAATTAAGGAAAAACAACGCTTTATTGACATAAATTTTTTAAACTAACTACCAAAAAGCAAGTTATCCACAGGTAGTTTTTTAAAAATGAAAGAATAGATTCTGAGTATTGTTTTCTTTATTGTAAAAAAGGGAAAAAGATGAAATTTGAAAGACAATTTACAAAAAAAGGAAATGATGCATATGCAGGTATGGAATTTAAAACTACTACCAGTGAAATAAAAAATCCCGATGGTACTATAGTATTTAGTGCACCTGATATTGAAGTACCTGCTAACTATTCTCAGGTTGCCGCAGATATTATTGCGCAAAAATATTTTCGTAAAGCTGGTGTACCAGTATATCTCAAAAAAGTAAAAGAAGAAAATGTACCAAATTGGTTATGGCGTTCAGAACCAGATAAATCAAAATTAGATAAGTTACCAGAAGTTCGAAGATACAAAGGCGAAGAGTCAGCAAAGCAAGTGTTTAACAGACTGGCTGGTACGTGGACATACTGGGGATGGAAAGGTAATTATTTTACAACTGAAGATGATGCAAAGACTTACTTTGACGAAATGAGATTTATGCTAGCCGCACAAATGTGTGCTCCAAACTCACCACAATGGTTTAATACAGGCTTGCACTGGGCTTATGGTATAGATGGTCCTAGTCAAGGTCACTACTATGTTGATTTTAAAACAAAAAAACTTGTTAAATCTCAATCCTCATATGAACATCCACAACCTCACGCCTGTTTCATTCAATCTGTAGCAGATGACCTTGTTAATGAAGGCGGGATAATGGACCTTTGGGTTAGAGAGGCCAGGTTATTCAAATATGGTTCTGGAACAGGATCCAATTTTTCTAAATTAAGAGGCAGTACTGAAGGTTTATCAGGTGGTGGAAGATCTTCAGGAATGATGAGTTTTTTAAGAATAGGTGACAGAGCAGCTGGAGCAATCAAATCTGGTGGTACTACGAGAAGAGCGGCAAAAATGGTCACAGTTGATATAGATCATCCTGATATAGAAGAATATATAAACTGGAAAGTGGTTGAAGAACAAAAAGTTGCTGCGCTGGTAGCGGGCTCAAAACTAACTGCGAAAAATTTAAAATCCGTCATGGATGCTTGTAATTTAGAACATTATAATGACAAAGACAGATTAAATCCAAAAGTTAATAACGAGCTTAAAAAAGCAATATTAAATTGCCGTGCAGTAATGATACCTGAGAATTACATACAAAGAGTAATTCAATTTGCCGGCCAAGGATTTAAAGAAATTGAATTCCAAACTTACGATACAGATTGGGATAGCGAAGCTTACTTAACTGTATCTGGGCAGAATTCAAATAACTCAGTAAGAGTTAGTAATGAATTTTTAGAAAAAGTATCTCAAAATGGTAAATGGGATCTAAAAAGGAGAACTGACGGTGGTGTTCATAAAACAGTAGATGCAAAAGAATTGTGGTCTAAGATTTCTGAAGCTGCTTGGGCTTGTGCAGATCCTGGTTTGCAATATGACACTACCATTAACGAATGGCATACTTGCCCTAATGCTGGTAGAATTAATGCGTCTAACCCTTGCTCTGAATATATGTTTATTGATGACACTGCCTGTAATTTGGCATCAATAAATCTATTACAATTTAAGAAGGATGACGCCTCATTTGATATAAAAGCATATCAGTATACAACTAGATTGTGGACATTGACCCTTGAAATTTCCGTAATGATGGCACAATTTCCTTCAAAGGAAATTGCACAGAGATCTTATGAATATAGAACACTTGGACTAGGTTACGCAAATATTGGTGGCTTATTAATGTCTTGGGGTATCCCTTATGACAGTGACCAAGGAAGATCTATATGCGCTGCTCTAACATCAATAATGACTGGGATATCATACGCAACATCAGCAGAAATCGCTGGCGAATTAGGACCATTTCCTAAATACAAAGAAAATGCAAATAGCATGTTAAAGGTTATAAGGAATCACAAAAGAGCATCAGAGGGTAAAACACGAGGTTATGAAGACCTTTCTATAAATCCAGTTCCTTTGATGTCTGAGGATTGCCCTGATCAAAACTTAATAATAGCTGCCAAAGATGCATGGGCCAAAGCACTCTCTTTAGGTGAAAAAAATGGCTATAGAAACGCTCAAGCTACAGTAATAGCTCCAACTGGAACAATTGGATTAGTAATGGATTGTGATACTACTGGTATCGAACCTGATTTCGCAATGGTAAAATTTAAGAAATTAGCTGGTGGTGGATATTTTAAAATTATAAATCGTGTGGTTCCTGAAGCCCTTGCTCATTTGGGTTATGATACAGACCAAATTAGCGACATGCAAAAATATGCTGTTGGTGCTGGCAGTCTAAAAGAATGTCAAGCAATAAGCCACAATGCGTTAATTTCAAAAGGTTTTACTGACAGAGAAATAAAATTAATTGAAGCCTCTTTAGAGTCAGCTTTTGACATTAAATTCGTATTTAATCAATTTACCCTAGGAGAAGAATTTTGTAAAAATACATTAGGTATTTCTTCTGAACAATTGAATGATTTTAGTTTCAATATGTTGGAGTTTTTAGGTTTTACCCAAGAAGAGATAGATGTGGCGAATATTCACGTTTGTGGTGCTATGACTCTTGAAGGTGCTCCTCATTTGAATAAAAAACACCTTGCAGTATTTGATTGTGCAAACGTGTGTGGACGAATAGGTAAGAGATTCCTGTCCGTTGAAAGTCATATTAAAATGATGGCAGCAGCACAATCTTTTATATCTGGAGCTATATCTAAAACCATAAACATGCCTAATGATGCTTCTATAGATGATTGTAGTGATGCTTATATGTTGTCATGGAAATTGGGAATTAAAGCTAATGCACTGTATAGAGATGGATCTAAATTAAGCCAACCACTTAACTCAGCACTTCTAGATGACGATGACATCGACGAAGATAATACAACAATCGAACAAGATATCACAAAACGAACCAGTGAAGTTGTTGAAAAAATAGTTGAAAGAGTTGTTAGGGCAGAACGTGAAAAACTTCCACACAGAAGGAAAGGATATACACAGAAAGCAATGGTAGGTGGTCACAAAGTATATCTTAGAACTGGTGAATATGAAAATGGAAAATTAGGCGAGATTTTCATTGATATGCATAAAGAAGGTGCAGCTTTTAGATCTTTAATGAATAACTTTGCTATTGCAGTGTCAATTGGTTTGCAATACGGCGTTCCTTTAGAAGAATTTGTTGAAGCTTATACTTTTACACGCTTTGAACCTCAAGGAATGGTAACTGGAAATGATACTATTAAAATGTCAACTTCAATCCTTGATTATATTTTTAGAGAATTGGCTATATCATATTTGGATCGAAACGATCTTGGTCATGTGGGACCAGACGATCTAGATTCAAGTACTACTGGCTCAGGTGATAACAAAGCGCTATTCTCAGAAAAAGTAGCTAGTCGAGGCTTTGTAAGAAGAGAATTAAAAGTCGTGTCTGGAGGTTCAAATAATATTTCAGTAATGCCACAAACCACTTCCCTAAAAGATCAAGACGTAGAATTATCAGATAATAATGATACTACTATTACTATTGATGAAACAAAGGCACCAAGTCTTTCTCAAGAAATAGAAGCTAAAATCAAAGGCTATGAAGGGGAAGCTTGTGGTGAGTGTGGAAATTTTACTCTAGTCAGAAATGGTACATGTATGAAGTGTAATACATGTGGTGCTACTTCGGGTTGTTCTTAAATTAGGTGTTTAAAATGACTAAAGATATTAATAAGCGATTAGAAGAATTAAATATAGAAATTGAAAATGCTAGTGCTCCAGCAGGAAGTTACATTCCATACGTTATATCAAATAACTTAGTTTTCATATCAGGACAATTACCTTTTATTAATGGAGAATTAACTATAAAAGGTAAAATTGGAGATAATGTCTCTGTTGAAGAAGGAATTCAAATGGCTGAAGCTTGCGCAATGGCTTTGCTAAGTCAATTAAAGGAAGCTTGCAATGGTGATCTTAATAAAGTCAAAAGAGTTGTTAAATTGGGTGGATTTGTAGCCTCTACACCAGACTTTACTGATCAACCTAAGATAATAAACGGAGCATCAGATTTATTCGTTAAAATTTTTGGAGAACAAGGGAAACACGCTAGATTTGCAGTTGGAGCATCAGCGCTTCCAAGAAATGTCCCAGTAGAAATCGAAGGTATTTTTGAGATTGAAAATTAAATTATATTTTCTTAAAACCCTTTGATAATGAGAGTTGAGTTAATATCCAAATTATCAGACATAGATAAAAGTGATTGGAATAATCTAAATACTTATAATCATCCATTTACATCTTATGATTTTTTGAATTCTTTGGAAGTTTCAAAATCAGTTCATTCATCAACGGGCTGGAATCCTCAACATATAATTATAAAAAATACAAGTCAGGAAATAATAGGGGTTTCCCCAAATTATTTAAAAATGCACTCATACGGTGAATATATTTTTGACCATTCTTGGGCAAATGCTTTTGAAAATGCTGGGGGTCAATATTATCCAAAACTAATTTGTGCAATACCCTTTACACCTGCAACTGGTCCAAGAATTATGATTAATCCTAAAAATACGGACTATAAAAAAATCTTTGAATTGATAATAAAAACATATGAATTGATTGTCAGAAACAACAAGTTGAGTTCAGCGCATATTAACTTTACTACAGATGACTTTAATAAAAGATTAAAAAACAAAGATTGGATAAGGAGAACGGGATTACAATTCCACTGGCATAATAATGATTATAAAACATTTGACGATTTTTTAAACGAACTAAAGAGTTCAAAAAGAAAAGCAATCAGGAATGAAAGAAAAAAAATTAAAAATACAAACTTAGTTATTGAAAAATTAACTGGTGAACAATTAAACGAAGAAATATGGGATTCTTTTTATAGTTTTTATTTAAATACAATAGATAAAAAATGGGGAGGTGCATATTTAACTAAAGAATTTTTTCATTTACTAAATGAAACAATGAAAAACGATATTTTATTAATTATAGCTAAACAAGACGAAAAAGTTGTCGCTGGCGCTTTGAACTTTATTAGTAAAAATACTCTTTATGGTAGAAATTGGGGTTCTATTGTAAATATTCCTTTTTTACATTTCGAACTTTGTTATTACCAAGCGATTGAATACTCAATTGAAAAAAACATCAAAATAGTTGAAGCAGGTGCACAAGGTCATCACAAAATACAAAGGGGATATGTTGCAAAACCAACTTATAGTAATCATTTTGTATTAAATGATGCTTTTGCAAAAGCAATCAAAAATTTTACTAGATTAGAAGAAATAGAAATTAATAAACAAATAAAATTTATAAATACAGAAAATTCTCCATACTCAAATATTTAAGTTAATTCCGTAGCATCATTACTGTTATTTTTTGAATCTATTGTCTTCTTTTTTTTGTCTTTAGAAGCGGAACCCTCTGTTTTTAATGTTAATTTATCTTTTGATAAATCAACATAAACAACTCCACCATCAACTAATCTTCCAAATAAAAGTTCTTCAGCCAAAGGCTTTTTTATATGCTCTTGAATTACTCTTCCTAGAGGTCTGGCACCGAAGGTTTTATCATAACCCTTTGTTGCCAGCCAGTCTCTAGCTTCATCAGTTAATACAACAGATACACCTTTTTCAGATAATTGTGCTTCTAATTGCATTATAAATTTGTCAACAACCATTCTAACAACTTCTAATGGTAAGTATCCAAAAGGGATTATGGCATCTAATCTATTTCGAAATTCTGGTGCAAATAATTTGTCAATTGCTTCGCTATCTGCACCTTCACGATTTTCTTGCTTAAATCCTATCGCTGCTTTTGAGAGCTCTTGTGCTCCTGCATTTGTAGTCATAATTAAAATCGTATTTCTAAAATCTACAGATTTACCATTATTATCTGTTAATTTTCCATGATCCATTACTTGAAGAAGTAAGTTAAATAAATCTGGGTGCGCTTTTTCAATCTCATCTAATAATAATACTGAATGAGGATTTTGATCGACAGCATCAGTTAAAAGACCACCTTGGTCAAAACCAACATAACCTGGAGGTGCTCCAATTAATCTTGAGACAGTATGTCTTTCCATATATTCCGACATATCAAACCTGATGAGTTTCACTCCAGTAGCTTCGGCTAATTGTTTGGCAACTTCAGTTTTTCCAACTCCAGTTGGTCCAGAAAACAAATAACAGCCGACAGGTTTTTCACCTTCTCTTAATCCAGCTCTAGATAATTTGATACTTGATACTAACTCTGACACCGCTTTATCCTGTCCATAAACCATTCTTTTTAAATCGTCTTCTAACTTCAAAAGCGCTTTCCTATCGTCTGTAGAAACATTTCTAGGTGGTATCCTTGCAATTAATGCAATAGTCTCTTCAATCTCAGCTTTACCAATAATTTTCTTTCTTTTTGATTTATTTTTTAACATTTGAGCTGCAGCAGTCTCATCAATCACGTCAATTGCTTTGTCAGGTAACTTTCTATCATTAATATATCTGGCAGATAGTTCAACAGCTGTTTTAATGGCAATATTTGTGAATTTTAAATTGTGATGTTTTTCATAACGTGATTTCAAACCCATTAGAATTTTTACAGTATCCTCAACATTAGGCTCTGATACGTCAATTTTTTGAAAACGTCTCACTAAAGCTCTATCTTTATCAAAATAGCCTCTATATTCTTTATAAGTTGTTGAACCTATACATTTTAATGACCCATTTTGAAGTGCTGGTTTTAATAAATTAGATGCATCCATGGCTCCACCACTAGTCGCCCCTGCACCAATTATGGTGTGAATTTCATCGATAAATAATATTGCATTCTCATTCTTTTCAATCTCTTTCATTACAGCCTTCAAACGTTCTTCAAAATCACCCCTATACCTTGTACCTGCTAACAAAGCGCCCATGTCTAAGGCATAAATTTCTGAATTTAATAAAACTTCAGGTACATTGCCATTTACAACTTTATCGGCTAAACCTTCAGCTATTGCAGTTTTTCCTACACCAGGATCACCTACTAATAAAGGATTATTCTTTGTTCTTCTGCATAAAACCTGAATAGTTCTATCTAGTTCAGATTGTCTGCCTATTAAAGGATCAACTTTGCCCTCTGCTGCTTTCTCATTTAAATTTACTGCATATTTATCTAGAGCTTTTTCAGATTTTTTATTATCAGCATCTTCAATTTCATTATCAGTTCCAGACGGTGTGGTAGATTTTGAATAGTTAGGATCTTTCGCCAAACCATGACTTATGAAACTTACTGCATCAAGACGTTTCATATCCTGTTTCTGAAGTAGATAAACTGCATAACAATCTCTTTCAGAAAACATAGCTACTAAAATATTTGCTCCTGTTGCTTCGCTTCTTCCTGAGGATTGGGTATGTATTACTGCTCTTTGAACAACTCTTTGAAAGCCTGCTGTTGGCTGGGTGTCTGCCTCTTTATCAGATGTAACAATTGCTTTCAATTCTTCTTTTAAATATCTATCTATGTCTTCTTCTAATATTTTTACATTCACTGAACATGCTTTTAAGACTTCAATAGCATCTTGATCTTTTAACAAAGCAGAAAGCAAGTGCTCTAATGTTGCAAACTCATGCTTTAATGAAGAAGCATTTGTCATTGCTCGTCTAAGTGTTTCTTCTAAAGATTTAGATAACATTTTTATTCCTTTTCTAATTGCACTTGTAAAGGATGCTCATATTTACGAGCATAGTTCATAACTTGCATCGCTTTAGTTTCTGCTAAATCATATGCATAAATCCCACACACACCAACGCCGCGTTGATGGACATGAAGCATTATTTGTGTTGCCTCTTCTCTATTTTTCTGAAAAAATTTTTCAAGTACTTCAATAACAAATTCCATTGGAGTATAATCATCGTTCATCATTAATACTCTATAAAGCGGTGGAGTTTTTGTTTTTGGCTTTACTGCTAATTTTACGTTTCCTTCAACATCATCCTTACCATCTTTATCTTCACCCATAGTAATTGATGATATAATTCTTAAAACAAGATCTTCAGAACTTTTATATTTTATATTATTAAACAACTTTTTTTTATATTCCTTATTTTAACATAATTCATCCTTTAATATAAGAACGACAGATAGGTTCAACAAGTTTAAGTTAATTTTTTAGTACACTCTTTCATAATTATTGCTTATATTCTATACTAAATGTAGTGTTTTGTTAAAAAAATAATCTAAATGATGTGTCTATTTTAATCTTTAGATTATAATTTTTTAACTTTTATGTTAATAGAAGTCTTCAAATTAATTTTTTTGGATAAAAAAAATTGCTTAAAAATTGTACTAAAATGTTAAGTTATCAGAAATTTTTTTTATTTAAAAACAACTATTCAGTGCATTTAATAAAATTAATTTTCAATTCTATATTTATTTTATTTTTTATCGCCATTGCTTCATCTGCTAAAGCTAAATATGCCTCTTTCATTATAAATGAAAATACTAAACGTATTTATCATAATACTAATGCAGATACACGAAACTATCCTGCGTCTTTAACAAAAATTATGACTTTGTATATGGTATTTGATGCTTTAAAAAACAAAAAAATTTCTATGAATACTAAGTTCAAAATTTCTAAACGCGCAGCTAAACAACCACCATCTAAATTAAATCTTTCTGCTGGTTCTAGTATTACAGTTAAAAATGCTATTTTAGCTTTAATAACCAAATCAGCTAATGATGTAGCAACAGTTGTAGCTGAAAACCTTGGAAAATCAGAAAGAAATTTTGCTAGATTAATGACAAAGAAAGCTAAAAAATTGGGTATGACACGTACAATCTTTAAAAATGCTTCAGGGTTACCTAATAGGGGTCAATTATCTACAGCTAGAGATATGGCTATTTTAGGAATAGCTATTAGAAAAAATCACCCTAGTTTCTTTAAATTATTCAAAACTAAATCTTTTATTTATAAGGGAGTTAAATATACCAATCATAATAATCTACTAAGTAGCTACTCTGGAACAGATGGTATAAAAACTGGTTATACAAATGCCTCTGGATTTAACCTTGTTGCTTCTGTTGAAAGAAATGGGCAAAGAATTATTGGCGTTGTTTTTGGTGGGAAAAAGGCTAGATCACGTGACAAACATATGATTAACTTACTAAATAAATACTTTAAAACCATCCCATCTAAACCACTTGTTAGAATAGCAAAACCTTCAGAATTACCTAAAGTTCGGCCTAAAATTGTTATTGCAGAAAAAAATATAAAAAGTTTTAAAATACCTCCTAAAGCTACCAAGACTTTATACTCTAAAAACGTTCAAGATGATTGGTTTGTACAAATTGGTGCTTTTAAGAATAGATTAAATGCTCACAAAGCAGCTCGTAACGCCAGAAATATTGTTCCAGAACAACTTGGTAATTTACCTGCTTCATTAAGTAAAATAACTAAAACTAATAACGCAAATAATCACTTAGAGTACTTATGGAGAGTTCGTTTCATCGAATTAGCAGAAAATCAAGCACGTTCAGTTTGTGCAGAACTTTGGACTTCTGGTCTGAGTTGTATTCCACTACCTTCAAATAATAAATCCTAGTAATGATACTTCTCTAGGATACTTTTAATATGTCGGCCCAATTTGTAGTGTAAAAAGGAGATCTATAAAAAGATCGCATTCTCCATTTATCTTTTTCTATTTTCTTTCTTCCTGAGTGTTTTACTATCCCTTGAGAACCATAAAATAATGTCATTTTCCCCATTTTAGTATTTATATCATCTAATATTTCCATACAGATATCAGATGCATCAGCAATATTTTTATAATTTTTGTCATATGTAAACAAGTTGTCTTGAATAACATAATTTTTATTTTTAATGTCTTTTTTTCTTTGTTTTAAGTTAAGTAATATTACTCCAATTTTTTTATAATTATAATTTGAGCGATAAAGTCTGTCTAATACCTTAAATGCTTTTTTCATTATAATATTTGTATTATCGGTTAAATCGTCAAAAGGTAATATGGCACTATTGCTATATTGCAAATCATTCTTTCTAAAACGATTAGTATTAATAAAAACACAAATCTCTCCACATAAGCTATCTTGACTTCTAAGCTTCTCTGCTGCTCTTGCCACATGATTTGCCAATGCTTGTTTGAGATTATATTTATCATGAACCATATTACCAAAAGATCTGGAAACTGTAATAGATTTCTTGTCCACTATACTCTCTAGAGAGAGACAAGGATTTCCTCTTAGTTCATAAACCATACGTTCACCAACAACTGATACTATTTTTCTGATCTTACGAGGGTCTGATTGCTGTAGATCAAGTGGATTACTAATTCCTATTGATTTTAAACGATTTGCCCATCCTTTAGAAATACCCCAAATATCTTCTAATTGAATATTACTTAATATACTTCTTAAATGCTCGGATATAGTTAAAGCATAAACACCATTGGATGAATGTTTCTTAGCCATTTTATTTGCTAATTTTGCTAATGTTTTAGTAGGGCCTACTCCGATCGAAACAGGTATCCCAGTCCACTGATAAATAAATTGTTTAATTTTAAACATTTCTTCTAAAATAGTTTTTTCGTTAAATTTTCTTAAGTCAAGAAATGCTTCATCAATAGAGTATATCTCCATATCAGGTACAAAATAATTTAATGAGCTCATTACGCGAGAAGACATATCTCCATACAAAGTGTAATTTGAGGAATATATAAATATTTTATTCTTCTTTATTAATGTTTTGTATAAGTGTAATGGGGCTCCCATAGGTATGCCCAAAGATTTTGCTTCATTAGATCTAGCAATAATACACCCATCATTATTAGATAATACTACAACTGGCTTGTTTCTCAATAAAGGATTAAAAACTCTTTCGCAGGAAACATAAAAATTGTTACAGTCAACTAGACCATACATATTACAAAAAATGAACCGAACTAGTTACCACTCCCCAAATTTCCATATTCATATGATCTTTAATTTCAATTGGTTTATACAAATCATTTTCTGGCATCAATATTATTTTTCCAGATTGCTTGTACAATCTTTTAACAGTCATTTGTCCGTCTAAAACAGCTATAATCACTTTACCATGTGTAGGCTTAATACTCCTATCAACAACCAATATATCGTTATCATTTATACCAGCATTAATCATTGAATCACCATTAACGCGAACAAAAAATGTTGCAGCAGGACGTTTAATTAAATAGCTGTTTAAATCTAAACTTTTCTCTAGATTATCATCTGCAGGAGAAGGAAAACCCGCTGATACTTTAGAACTATAAAGAGGAAAAGTTTGAGGACGATTTAAACATGGTCTAAACACTTCTAATTTATTTGATAACTTATAGTGTCCATTTTGAGCTAGAATTCTTTTAGTTTCTTCTAAATTTAAATTAATCATTATTTCATTCCAAATATTTTGTTCATGTTTTGTTCTCCTATAAAATTAATTAAGAGTCAACTATTAAAAATAAAATTAAATAATAATTATATTAAAAAGATAAATAAAAGATTTTAAAATCTATTGGGATATTAGCGATCTTTGAGCTTTTCAAGCAAACTATCTAAGTTATGATCAACTTGGTCGTCAAAACCATTTTTAGATGAAAAATAAGCTAAAGACATTAAACCAGAACCCAATAAGATAGTAAAAAAAGCACCAACAAAAATTGCTATTTTCCCATTATAACTGATTGTAACATCTGACATTTGCAACCATAGATTAATTGCAAATATTGTTATTAGTATCACAGCAGAGATAGCTAGAATAATTAAAAATAAAGTATTTTTCATATTATATATATATTAGTAAATTTAAGACAAGTCTATCAATATTATCTAAGGGGCATTTCTGCTTTAACTAATTGTTCCCAATATGCAATACCTAAAGGTAAAATATCGTCATTAAAATCATACTTATTATTATGTAGCATACAACCTGACTTCCCTTCACCTGCTCCCAACCATATATATGATCCAGGAATTTTTTCTAACATATAAGCGAAATCTTCAGCACCCATAGAGGGTGCCATATTAGTTTTAACCGAGTCTTTACCAAATAGATTTGATGAAACTTTAATTGCTTTTTCACTAGACTCAATGTCATTTATTGTTACTGGATAACCTTTAATAACAGATACATTAGCTGAACAACCATAAGCTATTGCTGTAGCCTCACAAATTTCTGTAAATTGTTTATGAACAATTATTCTAGTATCTGGGTTAACAGTTCTAATAGTACCAATAAAATTTGCTTTTTGAGGTATAATGTTAAATCCAGAACCTGCATTAATTTGAGTTACAGAAATCACAACTGCATCAAGAGGATTCTGTTTTCGAGAAACTATCTGTTGCACAGCCTGAACAATAGCAGTAACAGCTAAAACAGGATCATTTGTTGCTTGAGGCATTGCAGCATGCCCACCGTTTCCATTTATAGTAACTTCAAATTTATCTGCTGCTGCCATAACAGATCCTTTATGAACAGCAACATTTCCTTCACTCATACCTGGCCAATTGTGCATACCCCAAACACTATCCATAGGAAATTGTTGAAATAAGCCATCTTCTATCATGGCAAGTCCTCCACCTCCACCTTCTTCTGCAGGTTGAAATATAAAATACACAGTTCCATCAAAATCCTTTTTAGAAGATAATAATTTAGCTGCTCCAAGTAGCATGGCTGTATGACCATCATGACCACATGCATGCATACGACCATCAAACTTCGATTTATAAGCAAAATCATTTTCTTCAGTCATTGGCAAGGCGTCCATATCAGCTCTTAATCCAATAGCTTTATTTCCTCCCCCACTAAAACTAGCGTTAGTTCCCTTTAAAACTCCAACAACACCTGTTTTAGCCATACCCCTGTGAACCTCCAAACCAAAAGATTCTAGTTTCTCTGCAACAAAATTAGATGTCCACTCCTCTTCATAACCAAGCTCTGGATGTGCATGCAACTCATGCCTCCAATTTTTTATTTCAGGAAAAATATTCATAATTTCATTTGATATTTTCATGTTACTCTCCTTGAAATTATTATAAATACTCTTGAAACAAAAGGTCAACTTTCTAATCATTGATCTATCGTATAGGTAGTTAATGTGCTAACTTGTTGAAACTTATTATTAAAATCTACAAATCAGTCTTTTCAACAATAATTTTTTGGAGTTTGGTGAATATGAAACGAATAAATATTCTTCCTGAGAAGAACTTACAAAAATTTATGTTTATTTTTTTGCCCTTCGCTTGTGGATATTTTTTATCTTATCTTTATCGGTCAACCAATGCCGTTCTTGCTCCATATCTAAGTAATGACTTAAACCTAAATGCAGAACAACTAGGCTTAATTACATCTGCATATTTTTTAACATTTGGTTTGTTTCAGTTACCTTTGGGAATATTACTTGACAAGTATGGTGCTAGAAGAGTTCAAAGTATTCTATTTTTAGTTGCTGCAACAGGAGCTGTATTATTTAGCTTTGGAAATAACGTTTGGTCACTAGTTATAGCTCGTGGATTAATTGGACTAGGTGTTTCTGGTGCTTTAATGGGAGCTTTCAAAGCCTTTGCTGTTTGGTTTCCTAAAGAAAGGCTTCCACTTTTAATAGGTCTATTTATGTCAGCAGGTGGATTGGGTGCAATTGTGGCATCAACACCGTTGGAAATGGCTATGCAAATAACTGATTGGAGAGGAGTTTATTTATTTCTTGGAATAATTACAATTTTTATTGCATTTCTAATATTCTTTATAGTTCCAGAAAAAGAAGAAAACACCAATAATGAACAAACATTGCCTATATTAAAAGTATTAAAGGAAATTTATACAAGCTATGCTTTTTGGAGAATTGGTCCGTTGTCTGGAATTGCAGGAGGTACTAGTCTAGCTATATTAGGACTGTGGGCAGGTCCTTGGCTAGCTGATATTGGTAAATTTAATAAAATTGAAATTGCTAATATTCTCTTTATTTCAACAATAATGATGACCATTGGAACAACATCTTTAGGAATAATCACAGACTACTTAAGAAAATTTAACATATCTCCTGTTGGTGTTATGGGAGGGGCTTTAATAGTGTTTATAATTCCATTTACTATAATTACTTTTGGATTAATGCCAAAAGCAATATGGCCATGGGTTATCTTAAGCATAACGTCATTAGCAGCCACATTAGCTTATGCTGGACTTAGCCAACATTTTCCTAACAGCTATGCTGCTCGTGCATCTACAGCTATAAATTTGATATGTTTTTTAATGGCTTTTATAGCTCAATATGCAATTGGTTTTATTATGCAAATAGTTGAGCCAGCAAAGCAGAGTGGATACTCCATAAAGGCTTATCAAGCAGGTTTTGGTTTATTTTTAGGGCTACTAATTATTTTTTATGTAATTTTTATAATAATGAGCCTAATAGAAATAAAAAATAGAAAAAAAGTTAAGGGTAATGACGTTTAGCAATCCATTCATTTTTTACGTTAGTCGGTTTTAAAATAAATCTATCATGTAACCTGAAATCACCATCTTCCCAAAATTCAAACTCTTCTGGTTTTAATCCAAAGCCACCCCAAAAACTTGGACGAGGAATATCATTATCATTATATTTTTCTTCAAATGATTTTACTTGTTGCATCAAGAGCTCTCTAGATTCTAATTCTCTTGATTGTTTTGAGGCCCAAGCGCCAATTCGACTGCCTTTTGAACGAGATTGATAATATTTATCAGACACTTCATCAGAAACTTTTTCAAGATTGCCAACCAACCTTACTTGACGATTTAAACTTTTCCAATAAAAGCATAAAGCTCCTTTTCCCGTTTGAATAATTTCTCTAGATTTACGACTTTCATAGTTGGTATAAAAAACAAAATTTCCATCAATAATATCTTTTAACAATACTGTTCTAACTGAGGGCATTCCATCTTTTGAAACTGTAGCTAATTGCATCGCATTAGGATCTCTGATTTCTTTTTTTTCAGCTTCATATAACCATTTTTTAAACAACTGTATTGGATTGACAATTTTCTCTAATTCCAACTAAGATCTCCATATCATTATTTTATTATTTTGTACTAATTTTGCCATATTTTATAGATATATATTTTGTTTGAATTTAAAAGATTAACACGAGGTATTAATGCTTAAAAATTTCTTAATATTTGGATCTATAATATTGCTTACAAGTAACGCTTACTCAAAAACAAATTTTTATCAAGTAACCGGTTCTATTTCTTCAGTTGAAGTACTTAAAACATATTCTACACAGAAAGTGCCAAGAAATGAAAAAAGATGCTCAATTCAAAGAGTACCAGTAAATCAAGACGCTAGCAAGTTTGGTGCGGATAATTTTATTGGAGCATTGATTGGAGGTGCTATTGGTAACAGACTAGGAGAAGGTGGCGGCAAATCTGGTGCGACAGCTTTAGGAGCCTTAATAGGATCTGAAGTTGTTAGAAATGAGAAAGCAGAAGCAAATCAAAATTTTGTTGAAAAAGAAGTTTGTCGTGTCCAAAAGGTCATACATACTGAAACCACTGAACAAATTAGTGGATATAAACTAATTATAGATGTAGATGGAGAAACAATCTCTATGAAAAGTAACAGATCCTATAACCCAGGAGACTTGATTACTTTAACAAAGAAAATTAGTTATTCTCTTAATTAAGTTTCAAATAAATAATAGTTAAATATTTTAAAATAATATAATTAATTATATAGTAATGATTAAGTAATATCATTTAACTTTCAAAGAACAAATTGTAGACTAGGAAAATTAGACAATGGACCAAGGAAACCAAAGCAACGGGATCATGCACGGCAGACGTGGTATAGTTATGGGTGTTGCCAATGATAGATCTATTGCTTGGGGAATAGCTAATGCAGTTGCAAAACAAGGTGCAGAAATAGCATTTACATATCAAGGTGAAGCATTACAGAAAAGAGTTAGTCCACTTGCTGAATCAGTTGGTTCTAATATAGTTATACCTTGTGATGTTTCTAGTGATAACGCAATTGATGAAACTTTTAATTTGCTGAAAAAAAAGTGGAATAGCATTGATTTTTTAGTTCATGCAATAGCATACTCGGATAAAGAGGAATTAAAAGGTGAGTATATTGATACAACAAGAGAAAACTTTTATAAAACAATGGATATATCCGTGTATTCATTTACTGCAGTTGCCCAAAGAGCTGCAGCAATGATGCCAAATGGTGGATCGATGATTACTCTTACATATTATGGAGCAGAAAAAGTAATGCCTCACTATAATGTCATGGGAGTTGCTAAAGCTGCACTTGAGTCTTCAGTAAGATATTTAGCTGCAGATCTGGGAGACAGCAAAATTAGAGTCAACAGTCTATCTGCAGGGCCTATAAAAACTCTTGCCGCCAGTGGCATAGGTGATTTCAGATATATTCTCAAATGGAATCAATATAATTCTCCACTTCGTAGAAATGTTACGTTAGATGATGTTGGTGGATGTGGTGTTTATCTTTTATCTGATCTATCAGCTGGAGTAACTGGCGAGACTCATCACGTTGATTGTGGTTATCATGTAGTAGGCATGAAAGCTATTGACGCACCTGATATGTCTCCAGAAAAAAAGGAAATTTAAATTACTAAAATTTTCTAATTGAAAGAATTTAAATGGCAAGCAACTCTTTTGGAAATATTTTTAAATTTACTAGCTTTGGCGAAAGCCATGGTAAAGCTATTGGATGCATAGTAGATGGAGTGCCTCCTTTAATTCCTATAAATGAAGAAGATATTCAAGTTTACTTAGACAGAAGAAAACCTGGTCAATCTAAATTTGTTACACAAAGAAAAGAAAACGATATTGTAGAGATTCTTTCTGGAACTTTTGAGGGCAAAACCACAGGTCACCCAATTGCACTTAACATAAAAAATGAAGATCAAAGAAGCAAAGATTATTCTGAAATTTCTAATCAATTTAGACCAGGACATGCTGATATTACATATCAGAACAAATATGGAATAAGAGATTATAGAGGTGGAGGCAGATCAAGCGCAAGAGAAACAGCTGTAAGAGTTGCAGCAGGCGCAATTGCATTTAAAGTGTTAGAATATAAGTTAAAAAAATCTATAAAAATTAGAGCTAGCGTAATTCAATTAGGACCAAATAAGATTAATCGTGAAAATTTCGATTGGAATGAAGTTAATAAAAACCCTTTTTTTTGTGGAGATCCAAAAGCAGCTAAAGAATGGGAAATTTGGTTAGATAACCTGAGGAAAAATGGCGATAGTGCTGGTGCAATAATTGAACTTGTTGCTCAAAATGTACCTAGGGGATTAGGAAGCCCAATTTATAAAAAATTAGATAGTCAAATTACAGAAGCTTTAATGAGCATTAACGCTGTAAAAGGTGTAGAAATTGGCTCAGGTTTTGATTTAGCATCTTTGACAGGTAGTGAAGCCAATGATGAAATTTATCCTGATAATAAAGGAGATTATTATTTCGGCTCCAATCACTCTGGAGGAATATTAGGAGGAATTTCTTCTGGCCAGCCTATAGTAGCCAAATTTATTGTTAAACCGACAAGTTCTATTTTAACAGAAAAAAACTCTATTAATTTACAAAATGAACCTATTAAAATTAAAACGAAAGGTAGGCACGATCCCTGTGTAGGAATTAGAGCTGTTCCTGTAGCTGAGGCTATGATAGCGATAACTATATTGGATCAACTATTAGAGCATGAAAGTCAAATTGGAAAGATTAAATAAAAATTTAATGAATTAAATCTTTTCTGCTGCAATTAAAAACTCTTTATTTCCACTAGGGCCTAAAATAGGGCTTTCAATGACTCCTAAAATATTCATATTAATTTCTAGCTTAATCCATTTTGTTATATCATTAATTAATGCCTCATGTAGTTTAGGATCTCTAACTACGCCACCCTTTCCGACAAGACCTTTACCTACTTCAAATTGGGGTTTAATTAAAGCCACCATCCATCCATGAGATTTTAAAAGCTTAAGTCCTGGAGGTAAGACTTTCTTCAACGATATAAAAGATGCGTCACAAACCAAAGCATCCAAAGGATCTTGAATAATTTTATCTGTTAAATATCTGGCATTTGTTTTTTCTTTAACTATAACTCTTTCATTTTGTCTCAATTTCCAATCTAATTGTCCATATCCAACATCTACTGCATAAATTTTACTAGCACCATTAGCTAACAAAACATCTGTAAAACCTCCTGTGCTTGCTCCAATATCAAGTGCTATAATAGAATTGCAGTCTAAATTAAATTCTAATATAGCTTTATTTAATTTAACACCTCCCCTAGACACCCATGGATATGTTTTACCTTTTATTTCAATTTTTGAATTTTGTGATACTTGTTGTCCAGGTTTTTCAACACGCTTATTATCAACGAATACATTTCCAGTCATAAGAATAGAAATGGCCTGGTCTCTACTTTTAACTAAGCCTTTTAAAACCATAAGTTTATCTATTCGTTCTTTACTTATTTTAAAGGTCCTGAAATATTTTTAAAGTTTAATTTATAATAGATTTATTTTTTATATTCGATAAAGATATCATTTTTGATACAACCTTCATCAATCCATCTGTGTCCAAACCTGCTTTTGCGAGTTGTTCTTTTTGAGAAGCGTGATCTTGAAAGTTGTCTGGCATGGTTAAGCATTTAATTTCTTTATTATGCTTATTAAGAAGATCCTTGGATGATAAGAAATGTAGACAATGTGAGCTAAATCCTCCTGCAGAACCTTCTTCTATAATTATAAGTTTTTGATGTTCGTTCCATAATTTTTCAACTAATTGTGTGTCAATTGGTTTTGCAAAACGTGCATCAGCAACGGTTATGTTTAAATTATATTGTAATAAGTGATCAGCAACTTTTAATGCGGAACCAACTCTCGTACCTAAGGCAAGAATTGCTAAATCTTCACCTCTTTTGATGATTCTTCCTTTACCAATTTTAACATCTTGTATAATATCAGCAATTTCAGCACCTTCACCTTCACCTCTTGGATATCTACAAAAAATTGGCCCATCACTATATTTTGAAGCAGTTATAACCATTTTGGCCAACTCTGCTTCGTCACTAGGTGCCATTACTACTACATTTGGCAAACAACAAAGGTAAGCTAAATCAAATGAACCCGCATGAGTTGCTCCATCAGCCCCCACATATCCTGCTCTATCAAGCATAAATTTTACAGGCAAATTTTGTATTACAACATCATGAATTACTTGATCATAGGCTCTTTGCAAAAAAGTTGAATAAATTGCTACAAATGGTTTTAAACCCTCCGAAGCCATTCCAGCAGCAAACGTTACAGCATGTTGTTCTGCAATTCCAACATCATAAAATCTATCTTCAAATTTTTCTGCAAACTTATTTAATCCAGTTCCTGAAGGCATAGCTGCAGTTATAGCTAAAACTTTTTTGTCTTTTTCGGCAATTTTACACAAGGTTTCTGCAAAAACATTAGTATAAGTAGGCGCGTTTGATGTTGACTTAACTGAATTACCAGTAATCACATTAAATTCAGATACAGCGTGATATTTTTCGTGTGATCCTTTCGAAAAAGGATGTCCTCGTCCCTTTTCAGTTACCACATGCAGCAAAATTGGTTTGTCTTGAGAACCATTTTTTAGATTTTGTAATATTTTAACCATGGATTTAACATCATGCCCGTCTATTGGACCTAGATAATTCATACCCATCTGACTAAAAATGGTGCCTTCTGCATTTCCTAAAAAATTTCTTGCAAGACTTTCAGCTCTTTTAGCTGTTTCACCAACTTCTTTAGGAAAAAGATTAACCATTTGTTTAGCAATTTCTCTTACATTATTGAACGGACGACTTAATACAACATTAGATAAATAGTTACTTAAAGCACCCACAGCTGGTGCTATAGACATATCATTATCATTTAAAATAATTAATAAATTAGTTTTAAGAGCTCCAGCGTTATTCATTGCCTCATATGCCATTCCTGCACTGAGTGCGCCATCACCAATAACAGCAATTACATTGTTAGATTTTCCAAGTTTATCTCTTGCAACAGCCATTCCTAGAGCCGCAGAAATTGATGTTGAAGAATGACCTGCGCCAAAAGGATCAAAAATAGATTCAGTTCGTTTTGTGAATCCTGATAGGCCTCCTGATTTTCTTAGAGTAGACATTTGCTGTCTTCTGTTGGTTAAAATTTTATGAGGATATGCTTGATGTCCAACATCCCAAATTAATCGATCGTCAGGAGTATCAAAAACATAATGAATTGCAACAGCAAGCTCAACAACACCTAAGCCTGCACCTAAATGTCCACCTGTTTTGGAGACAATATCAATCATATCAGAACGTAATTCTGAAGAAAGTTGATCTAGATCTTCAATTTTTAAAAATTTGATATCATTCGGGTTGTTTACCTTATCGAGTAAAGGTGTGGTAACAGATTTAGTTTTTTTATCTTTAATTGTCATTTATTAACTTAAACCTATAACAACAAACTTAAATTTATTTATTTCTATTTACAGTATATTTAGCTAAAGATACAAGATTTTCTGATTCTTGTTTATATTTTTGTATCAAATTTATGGCTTTACTACATTCCTCTAAGGCTTTTTTTGTAGCCTTTTCTTTACCTAAAATCGTTACAAAATTAGATGTTTCATTTTTAGTATCTTGTCTTATAGGTTTTCCCATTGAAAACTCATTTCCGTCAAGATCCAGCAAATCATCTGCAATTTGAAAAGCTAAACCAATATGATTAGCATAATTAATAAGATTACTTTTTTGATCGTTACTAGCATTTAGTAAAATTGAAGACACATGAGAACAACAAGATATTAATGCGCCTGTTTTATGATTTTGAATCCACTCTATCTGCTCTAAATCTAAAGATTTATAATTTGCGTAGTCCATATCTGCTTGTTGGCCTCCAACCATACCATTTGGTCCGATAGCTTTTGCTAAAACAAAACAAATTTCAGATCTCTTTTCTGAATTAGAAATAAAATTGCTATCTCCTATTATTTGGAAGGCCCAACTTAATAACCCATCCCCAGCTAGTATAGCAGTATGATAGTCAAATTTCACATGATTAGCTGCTTTTCCTCTTCTAATAGGAGAGTTATCCATAGCTGGTAAATCATCATGAATTAATGAATAAGAATGAATTGCTTCAATAGCTGATCCAACAGCGATTAATTCATTATATTTTGATTTCGAGAGAGTATTATTATTAATAGCACTGATAAAACGTCCAGATTCCAAAACTAAATAAGCCCTTATTTTTTTACCACCACTAATTGAAGAGTATCTCATTGCTTCAAAAAGTTTAGAACTTAATCCATTACCCGATGGTAAATAATTATCTAAGAATCTGTCGATTTCTTGCGAATTTTTTTCAAGCTTATTTTGAAATTTAATCATCAAATTATCCTAATTAACAATACGATAAATTAATCAGCTTTAAAAGGTGATGATTTTTCTGGAATAGTGTCAATATTATCTGTTGACTGTATAGTCTCAACTTTCATTTTTGCTTGGTGTAGTTTATTTTGACAGTAATCTTTCAATTGTGATCCTCTATCATAGGCAGCTATTGCTTCATCAAGAGAAACATCTCCTTTATCAAGACTATCCACAAGTTTTTCTAATTCCTTCATAGCTTCTTCAAAAGTTAGTTTTTCTAGATCATTATTACTCATAACTAGTTAAAGCCTATTACAATTAATGATTTTAAAAACTTAACCTTTCAAAAATAATTTATCAATAGTTTACTTGATCGTTTCCAGAGCATTAATCAATTTTTTACTAATATTAGTTTCAAAAGCCGAATGACCTGCATCATCTACAATTTCAATTGTTGAACCATTCCAACAATCAGCTAGTTTTAGTGCCGTGAATGGAGGGCAAATTACATCATGCCTTCCCTGCACGATAAAAGATTTTATATTAGAAATTTTATTCAAGTTTTCAATAATATAGTTTTCTTCTATAAAACAATCATTCATAAAATAATGTGTTTCTATTTTTGATATTGCAAGAGCTTGCTCACCAGAAATTGGTCGTGACATATAATTAAGAGAAGAACAAGAATTTTCATATTCTGCCCAAACAGAGGCAGCTTTCAAGTTTTGTGATCTATTATTACTATGGAGTTGATTATAGAACCATTCGAGAATATTGTTTGTATTATTTTGTGGGACAGATGATATAAATTTACTGTAAGCTTCTGGAAAAAATTTCTTTATATCGTATAAAAACCAATCTATTTCAATTCTAGTACCTAAAAATATACCCCTTAAAATAAAACCTAAACACCTTTTGGGATAATCAATACCATAAAGTAATGCTAATGTACTTCCCCATGATCCTCCAAAAAGATACCATTTATCTACTTTTAAAGACTTTCTTAAATATTCAATATCTGAAATCAAAAGTTGGGTATTATTATTTTTTGTTTCAGCGTAAGGTAAGCTTTTACCAGAACCTCTTTGATCAAAAAAAATTACCCTAAAAACATTCGGATCAAAAAAACTTTTATGAGATTTTGAGAAACCTGCACCTGGACCACCATGCAGAAATAATATTGGTATACCCTTAGGTTTGCCATATTGCTCGAAGTATATGGAATGACCATTCCCAACTTCTAAATAACCACTGTCATATGATGGCAGACAATCAAAAAAAAAATCGGTTTTATTATTTAAATTTAACATTTATTTAAATCTTAAATCCAGATTTATTAAGCTGCTTCCTCAGTATTATCATCAATTATTTTTTCTAGTTTTACAACAGCACTTTCTTTGTCGGTATTATCAACAGCAGCAAATTCACTTGCCAAACGTTCTAAAGCAGCTTGATACATTTGTCTTTCAGAATAAGATTGTTCACCTTGGTCGTCTTTTCTATACAAGTCTCTAACAACTTCTGCAATAGAAACTAAGCTTCCAGAATTAATTTTAGTTTCATATTCTTGGGCTCGTCGTGACCACATAGTCTTTTTTGTTTTTGCTTTACCCTTTAAAGTAACAATTGCTTCTTCCATCTGTACTTTACTAGACAAAGTTCTTAGTCCAGATTCAGTTGCTTTAGATAACGGAACTCTAAGGGTCATTCTTTCTTGTTCAAATCTTATTACTAGTAATTCCAGTTCTAAATCTTCAACTTTACGCTTTTCTGTTCCAATGATTTTACCAACACCATGACTTGGGTAAACAACAAAATCACCAGGTATAAATGAGCTAACTAAGTTTTGATCTTTTGACAATTTAATCACCTATTTTGAAATATTTATGTTGTAATTTTATTTAGAAATTTTAAGAAACGGATTTATATCACAAAAACTCATTAAATACCAGCTCTAAGATAATTAATATCAAAGGTATTATATCGTTCCAGGTTTTTTTGAGCCATATTTTTGAAATTTACCTTCTTCATCAGTATATCTTTCGTAATCAGGTAAAGGATCAATTTTCATAGTAATATTTGGCCAAATCTCTGACATCTCTCTGTTATATTCTAGCCATTCATCAGCTCCAGGATCGGAATCAGCTTGAATAGCGTCTACAGGACATTCTGGCTCACAAACTCCACAATCAATACATTCGTCTGGATGAATAACAATAGTATTCTCACCTAGATAAAAGCAATCTACAGGGCAAACTTCTACACAATCAGTATGTCTACAGTTTATACATTTATCATTTACTATATAGGTCATATCACTCTCAAAGTTATTTTTTATTTAAACTACAAAATTCATGATTACAAGCATAGATTGATTATATCTTTAATCTCTACCCATCAACCTATCTGTTTGTCGCCTTTCTCTTTTTGTTGGGCGACCAACTCTTTCAACAAACTTATTATTAGGCTTAAGACTTTCCTTTTTAGGAACACTTTCAATGGGAGTAATGTCTTCATAAAAATTTAATGATTCTGAATAGGGACCTCTTCGATTGGGAATACCCAAAACTTTTAATATCTTTATATTGTCGTTAATTGTCATTGTTAGCACGTCACCGATCGAAATCAGTTTATGAGGTTTCTGTGTTACTTGTCCTGATATACGCAACCTATTTGTTAATACAAATTTTGTTGCTATGCTTCTACTTTTAAAAATCCGGATATTATATAAGTAAATATCAAGCCTAAGTGTCTTCTTTTCTAAAAGATTAGATATCATCTCATTTTTTTATATTTATAGATTTTAAGATAGCAAATGGTGACAAAGGATCTGGTAATTTTGCTTTATTTTGTGTTTTTGAAAGTTTTTTATCTTTATGAATTCTGCTTTTTAGAGTTTTTTTATTGGAATTTTTAACTTTAATTTTTTTTACTTTCTTTTTTTTCTCAAAAATTATAATTGGCACTTGATCAGCTAAAGCTGATGCTTCTTCACCACACTTTGAGTAACCTAAATCATAGAGAATTTCTTCCAATTGAATTTTTGTTGATCCCGCTATAGATAACATGGCCTCATTGATCCTAAATTGACCATTTCTAGCTTCTATTCTTATTAATGCTGACAATCTCTCAGCAATGTCAGCTCTAAGAGCCAAATTCCCTAAAGGCACAAAACCTAAAGCCCTATAAAATTCTTTTTTAACCTTTGGTAAAGTTTTTATACTCACGCGTCCATCAGGAGGGAGAGCATCTTTCGGAAAATCTTGATTATGAACAGACCATAACAAAGCTCTTAATTTTATTGCTGCTGGCTTCAACAGATTAGGTAAATAAATAGTTTCAACACCTAATCTTAACCCTAGTCTTGCCAAATTTCTTTTATCAGCTTCTGACAAATTAGCTATGGACATTGATAAATTATTAATTTGGGCTGAACCTATTCCTTCATACACTTGATATGCAATGCCTAGAGCTTTCCCAGAAATATTTTCACTTAGCTGTTTTTTATCATCATTTGTTGTTACTAAAACATTATTATGTTTTTTACTGTTACTTTCACTTTTTTGTTGTTCAAAATCTAAAATAGGATTTTTTAAATTAATTGCTTCAGATAAAATATTTTCTATATTTTTCTCAACTGCCTCATTTACTCTTATTTCTATTTGCTTAATCTGTTCGTCAGACAAAAATTCAGAATTAATTATAATGATTTTAGGTGAATATAAGATTTCACCATTTGTTAATTTTGCAACCTTGTTATTTTGCCATAAAATAGAACCATCTTTATCAAATTTAAAAGCAGCATTGTCTGACATTAAAAGTTCTCTAACACGTCTTTCAATTTCTTTAGGTAAAATTTTTCTTGCCGCAGATAAAATGGGACCAGCTTTTTCGCCTTCGGAGAGAGAAGGAATAAATTCAAAACCTTTTAATAATCCAACTTCTTCACCTTCAACAATTACCTTGTCATCTAATCTTATTATAGCTTCCAAATTACTATGCTCTTTTAGAGTTTTATTTAAAATTACAATTCTCTTATCAACAAATCTTTGAGTTAATCTATTATGCAATTCGTCAGATAGTTTATCTTCAATTGTTTTTGCTGTATTTTGCCAATGTTCAGCTTCATCTATCCATTTTTGTCTATTTGTAATAAATGTCCAAGTTCTGATATTTGATATTCTATTTAACAGAGTATCTATTTCTCCATCAAATCTATTAAGCCTGTTTAGCTGAGACTTTATCCACTCATTATCTAGTTTTCCATTGGCTAATAATAATTCAAAAGTTTTTTCTAGCAAGCTAAAATGAACACCAGACAAGGAATTACTAAAATCAGGAATTTGACAGACGTCCCATAATAAAATTAGTGCTTCCTTATTATTAATTTTATTTTTAATTGAGCTAATCTCAGATAAATGATTTAGGCAAAGTGAATCTAATGCTCCAACTTTTCTTCTCATAAAGTTAAACGTTGGATAGGCCTCTAATGAGCTAAGTAATGCTTTCAATGAGGCAAAGTTTAATTCTGAATTTCTCCACCAAATATTTTTTAAAGGGAAAAAAGAATGATTTTCAATTTGCTCAATTGTTTCTTCATCAAACTTCAAATGATCCTCTACTACTCCAAATGAACCATTTCTTGAATGTCTTCCAGCCCTACCTGCTATTTGAGCAATTTCTGGGGGATTAAGGTATCGTGGTATTTTCCCATCGAATTTTTTATCAGATGCAAAAGCAACATGGTCAATATCCATATTTAAACCCATACCAATGGCATCTGTTGCAATTAAATAGTCAACTTGACCATTTTGATAAAGATCAACCTGAGCATTTCTAGTCCTAGGTGACAAAGCTCCCATCACAATTGCAGCACCACCTTTTTTTGTTCTAATTAATTCAGCAATTTTGTAGACTTCTGGTATGGAAAACGCAACGATTGCGGATCGAGGTTTCAACCTAGTGAGCTTTTTTACACCTATGTAGCTTAAAATAGAAAGCCTTGGTCTTATTTCTATTGAACAATTTGGTAAAATTTTTTGTAGTATTGGCTTTATAGTTTCAGCCCCAAGAAGAACTGTTTCTTCAGTTCCCCTTGTATTAAGAATTCTATCTGTAAAAATATGTCCTCTATCAGGATCAGCTGCTAATTGTATTTCATCTATTGCAACAAAGGAAAATGATCTTTCTAATGGCATAGACTCTACAGTGCAACAAAAATATTTTGCGTTAGGAGGAATAATTTTTTCTTCACCAGTTACAAGAGCAACTTTAGATTTTCCAACCACTGAAACCGCTTTATCATAATTTTCTCGAGCTAATAATCTAAGTGGAAATCCGATAATTCCGGAACTATGAGAGAGCATTCTCTCCATTGCATAATAGGTTTTACCTGTATTTGTAGGACCTAAAAGAGCCTTGACTTTAATATTTTCATTTATTGAACTATGCCGTAAATTTGATTGTTTTTTTGAGCTTAAACTCATAATAAAGACTCTTTTACATAAATATTTTAATGATTAGCTAATAATAAGATTTTATACAAAATCTAAGTGTCTTAATCAAAAAGTTAATATATACTTTTTTAAATAATTAATAAGCTAATAGTTGTTTTATAGGAAAAAAATATATGAAACGTAGAGCAATCATCACTGGAGGTAGCAAAGGAATTGGTAAAGCCATTGCTGAACGCTTTGCAAAAGAGGAATGTGATATTTATCTGCTCGCCTCTAATAAAGAAAATTTAGAAAAAACCAAATCTGAATTACAAAACAAATATTATATAAATGTAAATTATTATTCAGCTGATTTGAAAACAAAAAAAGGATGTGAAAATGCTATTAAAGCTGTTGAAAAAGAGTTTGAAAATTTTGATACGTTAATTTTCTCAGCTGGAGCAACAAAAAGTGGAGATTTCCTTGAGCAACCTATAGAAGATTTTGAAGATGGATTTGCTTTGAAATTTTATAGTGCTGTTAGATTATCAAAAGCGTTCTGGCCAACGTTATCTAAAAACAATGGATGGATTGTTTCAATTAATGGAGCTATGAGTCATTCTCCTGATCCATTTTTTATGGTTGGTGGTGCTGTCAATGCAGCTTTTCTAAACTTTACAAAAGCTCTATCTAAAAGAGGAATAGTTGATGGAGTTAATGTAAACTCTATCAACCCTGGCATGACTTCAACTGATCGTTTGATAACTATTATACAAAATAATGCGGATAGAGAAGGTATAAGTTTTATTGATGCAGAAAAAAATGCCTTGAAAAATATAGGATTGGATAGATTTTCAACTCCAGAAGAAGTTGCTGAATTGACCTATTTCCTTTGTGATCCTAAAGTTAGGCACCTTACGGGGACAGAAATTAATTTAGATGGTGGAAAAAAACCAACAATATAAATAAGGAAAGTAAAATGTTAAAAAAAGCTGCTTCAGTTTTTGTTCAAACTTTAAAAAATCACGGTGTTGATCGTTTCTTTTGTGTTCCTGGCGAGTCATATCTATCCGTTATGGATGAATTATTATATTCACCTGGAATTGAAGTTGTTACTTGTAGGCATGAAGGAGGTGCTGGCTTTATGGCTGTCGCAGATGCAAAGTGTACAGGTAAAGCGGGTGTAGCTTTTGTAAGTAGAGGCCCAGGAGCAACAAACGCTTCAATTTCAGTTCACTCCGCGCATCAAGGCGGGGTGCCTATGGTTTTGTTTATTGGTCAAGTCAATCGTATTAGCACTGGCAAAATGCATTTACAAGAGATGGACTTCATCAAAACATTTTCTGATATGGCAAAACACGTAGAACAAATCAACACACCAAGTGAGATAGCCAACGTCACTGCAAGAGCATTTCACATTGCTGAAAGTGGTATACCAGGTCCAGTTGTTATAGCTATACCCACTGATGTTTTAGAAACTAAAATTGAAACTGAAGATGTAAAGCGTATTAAAATAAACCCACCCTTAGCTTTCCCTGACAAGGTAAAAGAAGTATCTAATTTATTATCAAATGCAAAAAAACCAGTTCTTGTTGTTGGTGGACAAGTACATATGTCAACTAGATCAAGAAAACTAGTGGAAGAAGTTGCAAAAGCACATAATTTACCAGTGTTATGTACTTATGAGCATCAAGATATAATATCCAATAATAACTTACACTATGCAGGAGAATTAGGTTTAAGACCCCCAGAACCTATAAGAAAAAATGCATTAGAAGCGGACCTAGTACTAGTTGTTGGCCATAGGTTTAATGGGGTACCAAATATGGCCTATAAATTTCCTTCATCAAAACAAACGTTTATTCACGTAATACCTGATCCAAATACAATAGGTAAAATTTTTCGAACTGATATGGGCATAGTTGCTGAGAGTGAGAATTTTTTAGAGCAATTATCAAAATTTGCAATCAATAATAAAAACTATGAAAGAGATGAATGGGTCAAACTTTGTCATTATCGTTATTTAAATAATGATGCAACTATAACTCCAAGAAGTGCAAATGATGGACTAGATTTTGCTCATTTAATTGATGGTTTAGGTAAAATAGCACCAGAAAACTCAATAATTACAAATGATGCTGGAAATTTTACAAGTTGGATGCATCATAGGTTTCCGTTTAAATCTACAATGAAATTAATAGGCTCAGAAATTGGTGCTATGGGTATGGGAATTCCTGCAGGTGTAGCGGCTGCACTTAGGTTTCCTGACAGACAAGTTTTTTCAATAGTTGGTGATGGCGGTGCTTTAATGACGGGTTCTGAGCTCGCAACAGCGGTTGCTCAAAATGCAAAAATAAGAGTTATTGTAGCAAATAACAATCATTATGGTACCATACGTTATCATCAAGAAGTTCACTTTCCAACAAGAGATCATTATGCAACAAATTTGATTAATCCTGATTTTGCTAAATATGGCGAAAGTTTTGGTCTAAAATGTTTTATAATCAATAAAGTTGAAGAAGTTATACCAATTTTAAAAAGAGCAATGGAAGCAGACGGCCCCTCACTAATTGAATTTAAAATGAGTTTGGAATTAAATACAAGTACAACTTCAATTTCAGAACTTCATGGCATATAAATATAACCATAATTTATCTAAAATTTGTTTCTCACTTCTGCTATGGGATAAATTAGTGTTGTGTTTATTTAATCAGTTAAACTTACTGAAACTGTGGGGGGGAGCACATACATATAACAGGTATCCGCTCCAGCTTGTTGTGATCTCAATTGATTTGCAACATCAAAAGAAATAGTAATCTTTGGAGCACTATTGATGTTAGGTGTATAAGAATTCGCTAGTGTACCTACCCAATAAAAAGTTGATGAATCATTAGTCTTAGTAATACTATTTGTAGAAAAATCTGACGACAAATCTCCATAAAAAGATCCGTTATCAGCATCTGCCTCGTTAGGAATAACCCATGACATATCTTCAGTAGTTGTACTATTGGATCCATCTACAATCGGCGCTGTATTATGACTTGCCGCTGTATTAGGAGAACTTTCTGTAACACAGTATGAACTTGATATACTAGAATTAGTTGTGTATCCGGCAATAGTGAATGTAGAGTTGATTGTAGATCTTATATGAGTATATGTTTTTCCAATTTCTAATTCAAAACTATTGATCCAAGATCCTACATCTGCGCCAGCGCTTGCTGAAGCTATATTAAAAGAAGCAGATGTATTTGTAAGAACAGTCGCATCAGAACAGTCTGAAGATGTACATAATTCCAGTTTTGACATTGTAACTTGATATTTTGAAGGTGTAGAAATGTCGTCTGCCGAAAATGAAAAACTTGAAAAAAATATAAAGATTATACAATTAGAAATTATAAGTAACTTATTTAAATACATTTTCTAAGTTCCTCTTCCAACAGTAACGGAACCAGAAACGGTTTTCACGATTCTATTTTGTCTTCTAACCATATCATAAACATTCTTAGTTTGATCAGTATGCTCAAACATTTTATCTGAAAATAGTTTTTCTGGAAAATTATTTTCAGTTGCTAAAAAATTATAATTTATTTTTGCTGTAGTTACTGAATCGGATTTATTATTATCATCTATTCCAATTTCAAAAGAAACTTTTTCTGATGGGTTAAATCTAAGACTGGCTTTTTTACCATCTTTGATATCAAAATCATCTCCATCCCACTCATATATACTTAAAAAAAATCTTGCTGTTGGAACATATGGAACCTGAAAACCAATTTCTGCGTCATATCCGTCCATTGCTTTTTCAGTTGTATCACCAACGGTTTTTGATTTTGAAAAAGCATCATAGTAATTAAAATTGAATTCAATAGGTTCAGATTTTATTTCAAGACCAAGACTTGCTCTTTGATGATTTTCTGGAAATTCTTGATCATAAAATATATTGAAGCCAAATAACCAATTTTTATCTTCTGATAGCTTTCTATTAATAAAACCAATATTAACAGTTGTGTCATCATCTTGTCGTGAAATATTTGATTGATTTAGTAAGAAATTATTATTTTTATCTTCACTAATTGAACTTAAAACTGATATGCGATAATCTGCGTCAAAGTTTTCACTTTTATTTTCTATGGATAATTCAGAGTTTTTAATATAGTCAAACTTCTCAATCGACGAAATTTTTTGTTCTAAATATTCCGATATTTTAGAAGAAATTTTATTCTTATCTTCACCTGAAATTGAAGAACATGAGGATAAAAATAATATAAATATTATAAATAACTTTAATTTAATTAACATAAAAAGTATCCCACTTTTATTAATTAAATAATATTATACAATCATATTATTCATGAAAAAAATTGATAAATCAAATTAAATCTAATCAGAGAGTTTTTTTAAATATTTTATAAATTTCAGTATGATCTGCTTTTTTAAGAAGTTTATCTTGAGATTCTAAAAGGTAATTTGAAACATGCTCAGAAAGAGAATTATTATATATTAATTTTTTAATTAATTTTTCTGCAATAGAAACATCCTTAATCATTAAATCTAAAGAAAATCCAGAGTTAAAATTCTCAGAAATCACATATTTATCCAGCTTAACTTCAGTAGTATTATTTTTACCTGTCGCTCCATTTATAATTTTCAAAAAGTTTTCTGGTTCAATTCCAAATGAACGAGCAGTCGCTAAGGCTTCAAAACTTGCTATTAATCCAGCTGCAGACACATAATTATTTAAAGCCTTTATGGCATGACCAGAACCTAAAGGACCAGCAAATTGAACCTTTCCCATTACAGATAACAGATCATTAACTTCTTCTAAAAGCTTCTTGTCACCTCCAGCCATGATCATTAAATCACCAGTTTTTGCTCTTACAACGCCTCCAGAAACAGGTGCATCTAAAAATTTTACACCTTTATTTTTTAATTTCTTACCTAATTCTTGAGTTTCTCTAGGATCACTTGAAGACATATCTATAAACACTGATTTTAAATTCATTTCTAATAATTTAATGGCCATTTCAGAAACAATCCTTCCATTGGGTAACATGAAAATTATTACATCAAGACCAATAAAATCATTTATATCCTCAACTTGCTTCACACCAGATGATTTATCTATTTTAGCTTTTATGTCATATCCAAGAACTTTACATCCTGATTTTACAATAAGTGGTGCCATTACAGAACCCATAGCACCTAGGCCAATAAATCCAATATTTTTAATTGTCATAAGTTCATCCATTTTTGAATTATATCTTTATAGTACCTTTAGAAACAAAGCTTTCAATCTCAAATTCTGAATAACCCAAATCAGTTAAAATTTCTTTAGTGTTTTCTCCAAGAGATGGAGCATGCAAGCTCTCAGAAGTTTTATCTTCATTAAATTCTACTGGAAAGCTTGGATACAGTAATTTTCCCTCTGTTGGATGATCTTGAACTTTGAAAAAATTCGTTCTTTCAAGATGTTCATCTTCAAAAAGGTCCTTTGGAAAATTTACTTTAGTTGCTGGGATATCTTGTTCTCTTAGATTTTTGATCCAAAAACTAGTATTTCTTTTTTTTAATTCTTCAGATAAAATCTTGTACAATTCATCAATATTTTGGTTTCTTGATTCTAACGAACAAAATTTAGGATCTTTCAAAATATTTTCTTTTTTAATAATACTAAAAAACCTTAACCATTGATCATCACTATATGGCAGTACAGCTATATATCCATCTAATGTCTTGTAAGGTTTTCTGTTCGGAGAAGATTGTCTAGGATAAACAGGTGGAGCTTTTGGTGGTAAAAAATTATAACCATATAAATGTTCGACTAAAGTAAAATCAACCATAGTTTCCATCATTGGAACTTCTAATTCTGTGCCCTCCCCATTTTTTTCTCGATTAAATAATGCGCTTAAAATTGACATTCCAAGCATTAAACCAGTAACTTTATCAGCAGTTGCTCCAGATGTGTAGCTTGGTTGATCTGAGTAAATTTCTTGATACGCTGCCATTCCACTTATTGCTTGAATTGTATCATCAAATGCTGGAAGTCCTGCATAAGGCCCTTTAGAAGAAAAACCAACTGCATTAGCTGTAACAATCTTAGGATTAATCTTAATAAAATCAGTATGTGTTAATTTTAATTTCTCTAAAGACGCCTTTCTGATATTTGATACAAAAACATCTGATTTTTTGATTAATTTATAAATTATCAATCGGCCATCTGCTGATTTAAGGTCAACGCTAATACTTTTTTTATTCCTATTAATATTTAAAAAAACTGCTGCCATTCCTTTGTTGATACTAGGACCAATATATCTGGTGTTATCACCATAGAGTGTTTCAACTTTTATAATTTCAGCTCCCATATCAGCTAATAACCTTGTACAATAAGGAACCATCAATATCGAAGACGCATCAATTATCTTAATACCCTTTAAAGGTGCTTCTTTCATGCTTTACTCATCCATTTGATTAAGTTTAAGAATTTATAGTAAAAATAATTGAGTAATATTATTTATATAAATAGTTTAAAAAAACTCATTTATGTTACAAGAGTTTTTATGAATATTGTATAAAAATAACTTATGAACAATGACACAGGTACTTAATGCTTTATCTAAAAGATGTGACAATAAATAGAGGTTCTAAAATTGTTTTTTATAATTGGAGCGCTAAAATTGAGAACTCTAAAGTCACAATCATAAGTGGCAAAAATGGTGTTGGAAAATCAACCTTATTAAGAGCAATAGCTGGCATGATACCTTTAGAGAAAGGCATTGTGAAAAATTTTAATAACGAAATTTTTAAAGATAAAATTAAATGGGGAAAAAATTTAATCTACATTGATACTAAAAATGGATTATCCAAGGATTTAACAGTTTTAGAAAATTTAAAAACTTGGTCAGAAATGAGGGGTTGGAAAACTAGTGATGATGATCTTCAAAAAGCCCTCGACAGTTTAGAAATGCTAAATCATAAAAACTTATATATTTCACAATGCTCAGAAGGTTTAAAGAAAAGAGCGGCATTATCCAGGTTATATCTATCTCTTTTATTTGATGTAGAATTTTGGTTATTAGATGAGCCTACTAATGAATTGGATCAGAAAAGTATCATTTTATTTAACAAATTAATACAAAGATTTTTAGAAAATAAAGGTACTGTTTTGTTAGCTTGTCATAAATTAAAATTATTTGACTTTAATTACGAATTACTAAATTTAGATTTATTGAAAAAGTAGAATTAAATAATGTCTTTACAATCAAGTTTTATTCAAATTTTTGTTTCACATATAAAAAGAGAATTTTTGATAAATTTCCGATCATTAGTTGATGTCATTTCAATTATTAGTTTTATGATTTTAATAGTAACACTATTTGTTCTTGGTATTGGTCCATTTGAAGAAAAGTTGAGATTAATTTCTAACGCTATTTTTTGGATAGGGTTAATTTTAGCTATAATTCCTTCTTTAGAAAAAACTTTACAAAGAGATTATGATAATGGTTGGCTTGATCAAGCTATAACAAGCCCAACACCGATGGAACTTATTTTATTATCAAAAAGTCTAGCTTATTGGTTGATAGTAATAATTCCGTTGTTAATTTCTTTACCATTATTTATAGTATTATTAAACATTAACTTAAAATTGATACCATGGCTTCTTATAAGTATACTGGTTGGTGGACTTTCAATTTCACTTATTGGAATTATTGGCTCTGCTCTAACTTTAGGTGCAAAAAGAGGAAATATTTTATTACCAATATTGATCATACCTTTGATAATTCCTATCTTAATATTTGGAGTTGGCATCAGTGAAGCAGTTAGAATAAATGAGTCACCTTTAGGTAATTTATTTTTATTAATTGGATTTACATTAATATATCTCGTGATATCGCCTTTTATTTCAGCTTTTCTGATTAGAATAGCAATAAGTCGTTAAATGATTTTGGTAAAAAGTATATATGTTGGAATTTTATTACTTTATGAATATTAAAAAAAGGAATTTAGTTAATGTTTGATTGGCTAGCTAATCCAAATAGGTTCAATAGAATAACTGAAAAAATTCAGCCATGTATTCTTTTTATAACCATAATTACACTTATCTCAGGACTATATTTTGGTCTTTTTGATAGCCCAAAAGATTATCAGCAAGGTGATGCTGTTAGGATAATGTATGTTCATGTTCCTTCCGCTTGGCTAGCATCATTTTTATATTTTAGTCTAGCTATTTCGTGTGTTTTTTATTTAGTATGGAAACATCCTTTAGCTGATTTAGTTTCAAGTTCAATTGCACCAATTGGTGCCCTATTTTCAGCTTTAACATTAGTCACTGGTTCACTATGGGGAAAACCAATGTGGGGCACATGGTGGGTATGGGATGCAAGATTAACATCAATGCTGGTGTTATTCTTTTTTTATCTAGGCTATATATTACTAAGTAATGCTTTTGAAAGAAAAATTGATGGTTCTAAAACAGCATCTGTTTTAGCTATAGTTGGGCTAATCAATCTGCCTATTGTTAAGTTTTCTGTTGATTGGTGGCATACTCTTCATCAACCAGCAAGTATCATTAAAATTGGAGGTCCGTCTATTGACGATAAAATGTTGTTACCACTTATCCTTATGATTTTTGCTTTAAGTTTTTTTTCTTTATATATAATAATTTTGAACGTAAAAACCAAATTGATTGAAAAAAAATGCGAAGCATTATTATTTAAATCAAATTTACAAGAAATATCGAAAACAGGTTAAAATATGAATGAATCATTTTGGATAATGCAAGGTTATGAAATTTATATATGGCCAAGCTACGTATTAACTTTACTGAGCTTAAGTCTCCTTTTCGTTCATTCAACCAAACAATCTCAAAAAGCTAAAAAGTTACTTAAACAGTTATCAAAAACAAAAAATTAAATTTTAAAACATAGATCGATGTAAAATAGATGAATGCCAAATATAGACGCCTATTTATTACAATTATCATTATATTAACACTTGGACTAGCAACTAAGTTAATATTAATGGCCTTAGAAGATAATATTGTATATTTTTATACGCCAAATGATTTAATTGAAAAATTTGGTGATACTAAAAATATTCAAAATAAAATCAGAATTGGCGGTTTGGTTCTTGAAAACTCAATCAAAAAAGAAGGTGAAAAAACTATCTTCATGATTACTGATAGAAAAAAAGAAGTTAAAGTTGTATTTAAAGGGCCTCTTCCAGATTTGTTTAGAGAGGGTCAAGGTATCGTTGCTGAAGGTATGTTCCAAAATAATAATTTTATTGCTAGTGAGGTACTAGCAAAACATGACGAAAATTACATGCCTCCAGAAGTTGCTGACGCTTTAAAAAAAAATAACGTTTGGAAAGGTGACTCTAATTAAATGATACCTGAATTAGGACATATTTTTGTTATAATTACATTTGTTATTTCAACAATGCAATGCTTTTACTGGCTTTGTAATTTGAGATATACTAACATCGATGTAGTGCGAGTTCTTCAAAAGGGTTCTCTTATAAATTTTTTATTTATTTTTTTATCTTTTTTAATTTTAACATATTGTTTTATTTCATCTGACTTTTCTCTTTTAATTGTCTCTAACAACTCACATACTTTAAAACCATTGATATATAAAATTAGTGGGGTATGGGGTAATCATGAAGGTTCACTTTTATTGTGGGTGTTAATTTTATCTGCTTTTACTTTTTTTGTATCTTTTAAAAATTCAATAAATTCAAAACTTTTGTCTTCGATTATTGGAGTTCAGACTGTAATTTTATCACTTTTTTTAGCTTTTATATTATTTACATCTAACCCTTTTGAAAGAGTTGACGAATTACCTTTAGATGGAAGAGGTTTAAATCCTTTGCTACAAGATCCAGGTTTAGCTCTTCATCCTCCAATGCTTTATATCGGATATGTTGGGTTATCAGTTTCATTTTCTTTTGCAGTAGCTGCACTTATTACAGGTGAAATTAATAAAGATTGGGCTCGTCAAATGAGGCCATGGATTGCAATTGCTTGGTCTGCTCTAACAATTGGTATTGCACTTGGAAGTTGGTGGGCATATTACGAATTAGGTTGGGGTGGTTGGTGGTTTTGGGATCCAGTTGAAAATGCTTCATTTATGCCATGGTTAGTTGCTACAGCTTTACTACACTGTGTAAGAATACTCGAAAAAAAACTGATATTTATAAACTGGACAATCTTATTATCAATCTTAGCTTTTTCGTTTTCTTTATTAGGTACTTTTATCGTAAGATCAGGATTATTAACTTCAGTACATGCTTTTGCTTCCGATCCTTCGAGAGGAGTTTTTATTTTAATTATTTTAGGTATATCAATAGGTATTCCTTTAATTTTATACACAATTAAAAGCTCATCTTTTAATGAAGAAAAGGGTAATTTTGATATAGTCAGTAAAGAAAGTGCAATTTTAGTAAATAATTTATTTCTTACTACAGCAACTTTAACAGTTTTAATAGGCACTCTGTACCCTTTATTTTTAGATGCTATAAATGGAAATAAGGTATCTATTGGTCCAGCATATTATAACGCTACTTTTGCTCCAATTATGGCACCAGTTGTGTTTTTGATGGCTATCGCACCATTCTTAAATTGGAAAAAATACACAGATAAAAATTTTATAAAAAAAATAATATTTCTATCTGCCGTAACTTTCTTAGGAGGTACATTGTTATACTTAATTGAAGAAAAATCAATTTTTGCATTAATATGTGGCTCTCTTTCAATTTGGCTTTTCACAGGAGTTATTACCGATTTAATTTCAAAAATTCGAGAGGCTAAGGTTAAATTGCAAAACATAAAACAAATATTTTTCTTTATCTCAAAAATTAATTTAGGAATACATGTAGCACATATTGGAGTCGCTATTTTTCTTGCAGGAGTTACCGGAGAACAATTTTATAAAAGCGAGTATAATGTAATAAAAAAAGTTGGCGATATAATAAATATTGGAACAAAATCACTAAAGTTTGATAAAATTGAAAATATAGATGGACCAAATTACAACTCACTAATGGCAACCTTCACTCTATACGAAAATAATAAATTTATTAGTAAACTAAGACCAGAAAAACGTTTCTATACTAATGAAAAAAGCCAGACAACAGAAGCCGCAATCTTATCAGATTTTTGGGGTGATACATATTTAGTTTTAGGTGAAGGAAACAACAAAAGAGGATGGTCTTTAAGATTATATTCAAACCCATTAGTATCTTGGATATGGGCTGGTGCTTTTTTTATGGCAGTCGGAGGCATATTATCTGTCACACAAAAATCATCAAGATTTAGAAATGTTTAATAAAATATTATGAAACATAATTTGAAAATTTTAAATATATTACCTTTAACAGTATTTTTTTTTATAATATTGTCTTCGGGGATAGTTTTATACCAATTAAAAGTCGACAAAAGAATTGAACGATCTTTAACTTCTCAATTAATTGGGAAAAACATTCCTGAAAGATTGATTCCTAAAGAAAACTTCATTGAAAAAATTAATAATTTAGAAAATTTAAATTTTGAAAAATACCATGACCAAATTTTTGCCGTTAATTTTTTTGCATCATGGTGTGCTCCCTGTAGAATAGAAGCACCAGTTATTGATGAATTAAGTAAAATTCTACCAGTTATTGGAATAGCATATAAAGATAAATATCTAGATACAAAAATATTTTTGGATAATTTTGGTAATCCTTATATAGAAACAGGAATTGATAAATCTGGTAAAATAGCTATCGAGTGGGGAGTTTACGGAGTGCCAGAAACTTTTCTAATTAATAAAAAAGGTGAAATAATTTATCGTCATGCTGGTCCACTTCTATATAGCATTTTTAAAGACGAAGTTTTGCCATTCTTAGAGAGTAGTAAGAATGACTAGAAAGTGTAAAATAATTATAATATTTTCTTTTTTATTTTTTCTTAATAATGAACTTCAGGTCTTTGCTAAATCTATAAATAATGAAATCAATATAAACAACAGAACAAGGGAGATTTCTCAAAACATTAGATGCCTTGTTTGTCAAAATCAAAGTATAGACGAATCTAATTCTGAATTAGCAAAAGATTTAAAGATTTTAATAAGAGAAAAGCTTATAGATGGTGTTAGTAACGAAGAAATTTATGGATATTTGAGAGAAAGATATGGAGATTATATTTTGTTAAAACCACCTTTAAATTTAAATACTATCTTATTGTGGTTTTTACCATTTATTGTTTTAATATTTGGCTCAATATTCATCTTTAAAATCATAAAATCTAACCAAAAATAAAAGAGAATAGATAATGTTATTTATTGCTATTTTATTTATAAGTTTATTTTCAATAATATATATATTTTACAATTTTTCTAAGAAAAATTTTTTAAATATTACAAATTTTAAAACTAAATCCAATAAATTCCTACTGTACCTTAATATTCTATTTTTGTTTTTATTAAGTTCATTAATTTATTATAAAATAGGAAATCCATTTATAAATATGGACCAACTGTACTCTTCAAAAGAAAAACTTGTAAATAAAAATATTGCACAAAAAAAAATTATAAAACGTGATTTGGAAAATTTTAACAAACTAGTTTTGTTATCAGATCAAAATCCAAAAAATCTAGATATTCTTATGGAATTAGCAAGGACTGCTTCACGACTTAATAAAACCGATGTGGAGATCTCATCCTTAAAAAAAATATTGTCTATCAAAAATTCTCCCAATCTCAAATCTCTATTAGCTCAAGCAATTATCAAAAAAGCTGACGGACAAGTAACACCAAAGGCAAAAAAACTAATTAAAGAAGCTCTGTCTGAGGATCCATTAAATCCTGGAGCCAATTATTTAAACGGATTAGCACAATCACAAATTGGTAATGAAATGTTAGCATTTGAAATTTGGACAGAATTATATAAACGAACTAGTAAAAATGATACTTGGAAAAAAGATCTTGAAAAAAATATAAGAATAGCTGCAAAAAACTTAGGGATTTCTAAAAAAGCTCTAGAAAATAAGTTAAAGAGTGATGTTTTAGCAAATAATGATTTAACGAAAGAAATTTTAGATTTAAATGAAAAAGAACAAAACATAAGAATTAATCAAATGGTTGAACAACTTGCAGATCGGCTTAAAGATGACAAAAATGATATAGAAGGTTGGATTAAGTTATATCAATCTTATAAAGTTCTAGGGAAAAATGAAAAAGCATTAAAAGCTATAAGAGATGCCATAAAACTAAATCCACAAAGTATAAATTTAAAACAAATACTTTTAAGAGAATTACTACCCACGAACAAAAAGCCTGTTTTTTCAAAAGAAATAAACAAACTTGTAAATGATATTTTAGTTTTAGAACCAAATAATATAGATGGTTTATTTTTTAGTGGCTTTGCTGCTTACAATAAGGGAGAAAAGAAAAAAGCTATTACTTATTGGGATTTATTACTAAAACAACTACCCAAGGGTTCTTTAATGTCAAAAGAAATAAATAAAAGGATTAAATTACTTCAGGATTAATTTAATCTTTTTTGATTTGGTATTTTTGCATTATTGGCAAAGATAGTAACCCAAACCCAAGGGATAAAATTGGAATACCAAAAGCTTTAAAAGATACCCATTGATCAGTAGTTAAATTACGCCAAGCTATTTCATTAGCAATAGCCATTACTATAAACATACCAACCCATAACCATGTTAATTTATCCCAGCCCTCTTCTTTTAACGAAACTGCAGATTTCATAATAGCAGCTAGTGGGTTCTTACCAAGAATTTTACCTGAAGCTAAAACTCCTGCAATTATTATAGACACTATTGTTGGTTTGATTTTAATGAAAAATTCATCATCAAAAAATATCGTTAATCCACCAAAAAAAACAACCGCAACACATCCTGCAGCAGCCATCATTGGTATGTTTTTAAACCAATACCAAGACAGTATCAGAGATAATAATGTACTTATCACCAAAACTGCTGTACCAGCCATTATGCCGTAAAAATAATTAACACCAAAGAACAATAATAGCGGACCCATCTCTAATATGGATCTATAACCCTCTTTTTTGTCTACTTGCTGCAATGAACTCTCCTACGCTAAAATTAAACTCTTACTGTGAATAAACTCTTCTATATTGTCTGTAGCAAATCTTAACAAATCACCATTTTTTGAAAATCTTCTATTTTCGCTTAATTCACGTCTCCATTCTTTAGCACCTGGTACAGAGTTATACAAACCTAAAATATGTCTAATTACAGAGTGAACATTACCTTCATCATTTTTCACAAGTTTATCAATATAGTCAGCCATTTTCATGGCTATTTGATATCTTGTCTTAATTTTTTCTTTTTGATTTAGGACTATTTTATCTACATAGGATAGTATATACGGATTTTTATATGCTTCTCTTCCAATCATAAACCCATCAAGTGAATATTGTTTAACTAAATTTTGTCCCTCTTGTATTGACTTAATTCCACCATTAATAATAATTTTTAGATCTGCCCTTCTTTTTTTTAATGCTCCAACCCTAGAATAATTTAAAGGAGGGATTTCTCTATTTTGCTTTGGACTTAATCCATTCAACATAGCTTTTCTAGCATGAATAACGAATAACTTTACTCCTTCAGCGGACACTTGATCAATAAAGTTATCTAAACCTTTTAATTCATCCATATCATCAACACCAATCCTACATTTAACTGTAATGGGTAATTTACTAACATCTTGCATAGCCCTCACACATTCTGCGACAATTTTAGGTGTTTTCATAAGGCATGCTCCAAATGATCCATTCTGGACTCGATTTGAAGGACATCCAATATTTAAATTTATTTTTGAGTATCCATAACTTTGACCAAACTTGGCTGCTAAAGATAATTTCTTAGGATCATTGCCACCTAATTGAAGAACACATGGCAGTTCTTCATTATTAAATGCTAACAATTTGTGTCGTGGCCCAAAAATTAGAGCATCAGCAGAAATCATTTCAGTATATAAAACCGCTGAACCAGATAAGAGTCTATGAAAATATCGACAATGCCTATCTGTCCATTCCATCATTGGAGCTACAGAAAACTTTTCCTCAAATATCAATTTATTGCTCTACAAATATTTAATAATTCATCATTATTTACAATATTTATAAAATTTAGCCAAGATTATTAAAATAATAATAAATAGAATTTTATCAATTAAGCATGTTTTAGTTTTCTTGAGATTTTTTTAAGGCTTCAGCTAAGTCGTCTACAATATCATCTATATGTTCAATACCAACTGATAATCTTACATATGAATCTGATACACCAGATTTTAATTTATCTTCAGATGATAATTGACTATGTGTTGTAGTTGCTGGATGTATAGCAAGGCTTCTTGAGTCACCAATGTTTGCCACGTGGTAAAATAATTTTAAGTTATCTATAAACTTTTTACCTGCTTCTGCACCACCTTTCAATTCAAATCCAACTAGACCTCCAAATCCCTTATTTAAATACTTAACTGCATTTTTTTTAGAAATTCCTGTTTGTAACTCAGGGTAAATTACATGATCCACTGATTTGTGGTTTTCTAAAAAATGAGCAACTTTTGAGGCATTTTCACAATGTGTTTTCATTCTTAAACTAATAGTTTCAAGTCCTTGTAAGATTAAAAAAGCATTTAACGGGCTTAATGCTCCTCCTAGGTCACGTAATAAAGTAACCCTAGCTTTTATGATGTAAGCAATGGGACCTAATGGTTTTACAGCATCTACCCATACAGCTCCGCCATATGAGGGATCAGGTGTATTTAAGGCGGGCTGTCTTTCTTTTCCAGCTCCTTCCCAATCAAAATTACCACTATCAATAATCAAACCTCCAATTGAATTCCCATGACCACCAATATATTTAGTGAGTGAATAAACAACAATTGCTGCACCATGATCAAAAGGTTTACAGATTACTGGAGACGCTGTGTTATCTATAATCAACGGTATTCCAAACTTCTTTCCAATCGCACTAACTTCTGAAATAGGAAAGACTCTTAATTTTGGGTTAGGTAAAGTTTCAGCATAATAAGCTCTTGTTTTATCATCAGTTGCATTTTCAAATGCTTGTGGATCTGATGGGTCTACAAGTCTAACTTCGATACCCATATCCTTTAAGGTGTTAGCGAATAAATTCCAAGTACCACCGTATAAGTCAGTTGAACTAACAATATTATCTCCAACCTTAGCAATATTTTGAATAGCAAATGCAGATGCTGTTTGACCAGAAGATAATGCTAATGCAGCAACGCCCCCCTCTAGAGCTGCTAACCTCTTTTCCAATATATCATTGGTTGGGTTCATAATTCTTGTGTAAATGTTACCTAATTCTGATAAAGAAAATAAATTCGCTGCTTGCTCAGTATTAGCAAACTGATAACTTGTGGTTTGATGAATTGGCACCGCAACTGAACCAGTTGTATCATCTGCCCTCCATCCGGCATGAAGACTAATTGTTTCTGGATTTATAGAATTACTCATTTATATATTCCTTATAAAAATCCTGAAATTAAAGAAAATACTCTATAGTACAATCAAAAAAAAATAATTTTCTATATATTTTTAATATACTCTAGAAATTAGAAAATTTTTCTAAAATTCGTTTTTTTAAAGAAATAAAATTGTGAAATAATAAATGTTAATGATGATGGTGCTTTTTCTTCTCGTTTGATTTTTTTCTTTTATCCATAATCGGCATATTAACAATTATTGACCCTGCATTTTTAAAATTAAATTTAACTTTTTGTAATTTTGTTTTTTTTAGAGATTTTGTTAAATCAATAAACATAATATGAAGGCTTCCAGGTTTAAAATCTAATTGTGATTTAGATTTAATTAACACTCCTTCTTCTAAATGTTTCATTATCATTACGTTGTTTTTAATATACATATCATGCAGTTCTATTCTTTTTGAAAAATCTGATTCCACAGAAATCAAACGCTCATTCCTTTCATTTTTATTTTCAATTTTAATATAACCTGCAGTTATATTATTATTAGCAATTACTTTTTTTATCCAAAAATCTGATAAAACTAAACCTTTAAAAGTAATTGTTTCAGAAAAACTTTGTGAGGATACTAATATAAAAGTAAATAAAAATAAAAACTTTAATACATACTTAGGTGAAACCATAAATTTTTATCCTAATTTATTAAATCATGCTGTATAACTTATTACGGTTAGTATCAAATAAATAGAAAGGTAACAATCAAGATTTATGCAATTAGCTGATAACCCAATTACAAAAATTATACTAGAAAAGTTGAAACACAAAGATTTTCGAAACTTAAATCATCTTATTTTTGATGAAAAAAGACCTTCTGAATTCCAATATGAACTTCAAGATTTAAGAATTGATATTACAAGGCAATCCCTTGACAAAGAGATTAAGGAGGATTTGATAGATCTTGCTAAAGAAACTAAAATAAAAACAAAAATAAAAGAGCTTATTTCAGGTGCAAAAGTAAACTTATCTGAAAATCGTTCTGTTGATCATTTTAGTCTAAGAAAAGAAGAACGTTTCAAAACACAAGAATGGAAGAAACTTCGAAATTTTGTTCAAAATATTTCAAACAAAAATAATTTTAAACATATCGTGAACATTGGCATTGGTGGGTCTGACTTAGGACCTTTAATGGTTAACAAAGCATTGAAAAGTTTTTATAAAGGTCCTGATATCTTATATTTATCCAATATTGACCCAACCAAGATCTCTGAAATATTTATAAAATGTAATCCCAAAGAAACTTTGTTTATAATTACATCTAAAAGTTTCAATACACTTGAAACTCTTGAAAATGCAAAAATTGTGGCAGAATGGTTATTTGAACATGAAGTTGCTTTAAATGATTCTATGGTTGCGGTTACATCCTTTAGAAAAAAAGCGTTAGAGTGGGGATTTAATGAATCAAATATTTTTGAAATATCAGAAAATGTTGGAGGACGTTACTCTCTGTGGTCATCAGTAGGTATGTCAATATTTATTGGTTTGGGGGAAGATAATTATAAAAAATTTCTTCTTGGAGCCAGGACAATGGATGAGCATTTCATAAATGAAGAAGTTGAAAATAATATTCCAATCATCCTTGCTTTACTGAGAATATGGAACCGAAATTTTTTAAATAGAAACAATCATTGCATAGTACCTTATACTGACAATCTTTCTAAATTGCCTGCTTGGGCGCAGCAATTAGAAATGGAAAGCAATGGGAAAGGTGTTGATATAAACGGTACCACTCTAAAAATGCCAGCAAGCCCAATAATCTGGGGAGAAATAGGTACGAACGCACAACATAGTTTCTTTCAATTTTTGCATCAGGGGTTAGAAGTAAGCCCAACAGATATTTTAGTACCTCGTAAACCTCTGAGTAAAATTTGCTTCAAAGGTTCTGAAAAAAATCACGAATATTTATTAATAAATGCAATTGCACAGGCTGAAGCTCTAGCAAGAGGTTCAGTCGATTTAAATAATCGAAATAAAAATTTTTTAGGAGGAAGACCTTCAACAATAATAAGTTGGCAAGAAAATTCACCATTTTCTATTGGGATGTTAATAGCTCTTTATGAAAATATTACAATTGCATCTGGATTTCTTTGGAATATTAATAGCTTTGATCAATGGGGAGTGGAACTTGGTAAAACTATCGCTAACAAGATCTCCAATGATAAAAATGATAAAGATTTAACACCAGCAGCTAAGAAATTTTTAAATCAAAAATAAGTATAAATAAATTTAAATTAAGCTTATTTATCATTTTTGAATTTAGATTGCCTTTAATAATTAAAATTGTAAAAATAAACTGAAAAATGGTGATTGGTGAATGAGTTATACTATAAGAAATTTAATTAATAATAACAAAGATGAAAATATTGCTATAACATCTGAAAACAATAATGTTATTAAGTACTCAGATATAAAAAAACACATCTTTGATATTTCTGGACAGTTAGCTAGCCAAGGAATTATGCCATTCGATAGAGCAGCGATAGTCCTACCAAACGGTCCGGAAATGGCAACTGCTTTTTTGTCAATATCTAGCTATATGTCATCAGCTCCTTTAAACCCTTCATATAAATTAAAAGAATATGAATTTTACCTTCAAGATTTAATGCCTAAAATAGTTATTGTAGAAAAGGATAGTCAGAATCCAGCAGTTGAAGCTGCAAAAAATCTAGGAATAGAAATATGTGAAATAAAAAAAATAGATAATGCGCCAGCTGGTATATTCAATTTATACGAAAAAACTGCAAATTTCGAACTTGCTACCGAAAATAATGAGGCTTTGGTTTTGCATACATCTGGGACAACCTCAAGACCAAAAGTTGTACCATTAACAAATAAAAATATTTTTTCATCAGCAGTTAATATTTCAAATTCTCTTCAATTAAGCTCACAAGATCATTGTTATAACATTATGCCTCTTTTTCATATTCATGGTTTAATTGCGGTATTAAGTTCTTCGATTAATGCTGGGGCTTCTGTTTACGCCAGCACTGGCTTTAATGCACTTAAATTTTTAGAAACATCGAATAAAGAATCAATCACATGGTATTCTGGTGTCCCAACAATGCATCAGGCTATTTTAATGCGTGCAAAAAAGAATCCAAAACTTGCCGAAGAACTTTCTTTAAGATTTATAAGATCTTCATCTGCATCATTACCTCCAGCTGTTTTTGATGAACTAAAAAAAATATTCAAGACAACTGTAATTGAAGCTTACGGAATGACCGAAGCCACTCATCAAATGACGTCAAATCCTATGCCTCCTGAAAAACAAAAAGCTGGCTTTGTTGGCAAACCAGCAGGACCTGAGGTTTGTATAATGGACGCACAAGGTAACAAACTTGATAGTGGTGTGGATGGAGAAGTATGTATCCGCGGAGATAACGTGACTAATGGTTATGAAAATAATGAAGAGGCTAATAAAACTGCTTTTATCAATGGATGGTTTAGAACAGGAGATCAAGGTCATTTTGATGATGAGGGATATTTAAAAATTTCTGGAAGATTAAAGGAAATTATAAATAGAGGTGGAGAAAAAGTATCACCTTTAGAAGTAGATAATACCTTAATGGAACACAAGGCTATTGAACAAGTTGTAACTTTTGCAGTTAAAGATAATTTACTTGGAGAGGCGATAGGCGTTGCAATTGTATTAAAGAGTGGAATTGATTGTAATGAAACAGATATTAAAAATTATGCCCGAAAACATCTTGCTGATTTTAAAATTCCAAAATATATACGTTTTTTAGAAGAAATACCAAAAGGAGCCACAGGTAAATTGCAAAGAATCGGACTTGCAGAAAAACTTGGTTTAGAATAGAGAAATGTTGAAATGAATATTTGTGTATTTGGTGCAGGAGCTATTGGAGGATATATTGGATGCTCCTTAAGTAAAGCTGGAGCCAATGTTTCATTGATTGCTAGGGGACCCCATAAAGAAGCTATAGAAAAAAATGGGTTAACCTTAATCACTGGAAATAGTTCAGATACTTTTAATTTGAAAGTAACAGAAAATCCAAAAGAGTTACAAACTCAAGATTATATAATAATTGGTGTTAAAGCGCATGCTATAGCTGGTATTGTTGAAAATTTAAAACCACTTTTAAATAAAAATACATCTATTTTATCTGCAGTTAACGGAATACCTTGGTGGTATTTTTACAAAGCAAACTCAAATACTATTTTAGAAAACACTCATATAGATTCTGTTGATCCTGACGGTATTATCTGGAAAAATATAAATCCAGAACGAGCACTAGGTTGTGTTGTTTATCCAGCATGCGAAATAGAAAAGCCAGGTGTTATAAAACATATAGAGGGAAATAGATTTAGCCTTGGAGAACCTAGTGGCATAAATACAGATAGATTAAAAATATTATCTGATCTTTTTATTAAAGGTGGTTTAAAAGCTCCACAAAAGAAAAATCTAAGAGATGAAATTTGGATTAAATTATGGGGGAATTGTTCATTTAATCCTATAAGCGCAATTACAGGAGCTAGCTTGGATATAATTGGAAACGATCCAAGTTCAAGAAACTTAATCAAACAAATGATGCTAGAGTGTCAAAAAGTTGGACAGGCAGTTGGTGTTAGTTTTGGTGTTTCAATTGACAAAAGAATTGATGGAGCTTCTTCAATAATTGGACATAAACCATCAACTAGACAAGATATTGAAATGAAAAGGCCTCTTGAAATAGATCCTATAATGAGTGCAATAATAGAAATTGGAAATAAACTCAATATTGCCACACCCATGTTAAAGCACATAAACAGTATTTTAAAACTAAAGGCAAATTATTTAGGTTTGTATAAAAGAAACGATCTTATAGAAAAATTAACAATCTAAATTTTCAAATGCATTAAAACCTTTTCTATCCTCAATTTCTACGACCCAACAATCTCTATCTATTTCTATTTCTTTAGAAATTCTCTTATCAATATCTTGAGAAGTTATTTTTTTTAGAGGATATAAATCTATAAACTCAATAATTTCTTTATCATTATTTAAATCGAATTTAATATTTCGTGAAAAAAGTTTGGCAAAACCGTCTAGAGTGTTAATTTTAACAAATATAGCACCAGCCTGCTCATCTCCTCTTTTAACGATATAAGCACTTGTTAAATTTTTCTCTGCAATTCTAATGCCTGCATTAATTATTGTTTCTGCTTTTAATTCATTCATATTCTTTTATTTGAATATTAAAAATCCGAGCACCTGCCGGCTTTTTCCCAATCTCCGTATCTTGTAGGTTCTGGGCCCTTTGGGCCACCCTGCTCTTTTGGAATATTTACATTTTCATTTAATTTATCTTTTGTATTATTTTGTTCTTTTTCTTCGTTTAATTTTGTAGTTTTATTACTCATAATAATTTACTTTCTATAAATCTCATTTAGCAAATCACAGTATAATATTAATTTTTTTTATAAATACAAGGTAGTAGTTTTGATTGAACAAAAATCACTTAAATTTCAAAAATTAGCAAAAAACACGAGGTTAATTGCTTTAGAAATTTGGATTTTGATTTTTTATAAAAACAAAAATTTTGAAAAAACAATAGATAACTCCTTTGATTTTAATAAATTGGATAAAAGGGATAAATCCTTTGTATATCTTCTGATTAATTCATCTATGAGGAGACATAAACAAGCACAAAGAATTTATATTAAATACGCAAAGCAAGGTATAGATCCAAGGAACAGATACTTGAATAGTATTTTGTTGATTGCAACTGTTCAACTAATTTGGCTAGAAATAGCACCTTATGCAGTCATAAATGAAGCCGTGTACCAAGCAAAATTATTCATTAGTGAGAAGCAATCTAGGCTAGTAAATGCGATTCTTAGAAAAATTAGTCAAAATAAAAAAGAATTTTCTCATATTATTTCAAATGAAGCTTCTAACTTACCAGAATGGCTTTTTAATAGTTGGAAATCCTTATACGGGAAAAAAAATGTTGACGAGATTGTTAAACTAGCAATGGATCCTCCTCCGCTTGATATTGTTATATCAACAAAAATAACTAAAAAAGAAAAAGAAATAATTAAATCAGAGTTAAATGGCGTAGAGATATTTCCTAATGTCCTAAGGTGCCCATTTAGTGGGAATGTAGAAGATTTACCTAGATTTAAAGACGGTATATGGTGGATACAGGACGCAGCATCTCAAATACCTTGCACTATATTATTAACAAAAATAAAAAAAAATTTTTTAAAATCAATACAATCTCTTAAAATAATTGATATGTGTTGCGCTCCTGGAGGTAAAACTGCACAACTGTTGGATAATGATTTGGTCATAGATTGTATTGAAAAAAATAAGAATAGATCCAGAATTTTTAAAAAAAACATGGCTCGACTTAATTTTAATCCAAATTTAATTAATGTGAATGCAGAAGACTTTAATCCAGAATATAAGGCTGATGTTATTTTAATAGATGCACCATGTTCAGGAACTGGTACAGTTAGAAAAAATCCCGATATTTTTATAAGAAATGCTCCAAATAACTTAGATAACTTTGTATCAATACAAAATAAAATATTAGCTAATTCAGCAAAAATCCTAAAGAAAAATGGCCTTATCATGTACGTGACTTGCTCTCTTCAAAAAATCGAAGGAGAAAGAAGAATAGAAGATTTTTTAAAAAGTCATAAACAATTTTCAATAGTAAGTTTTAACTCTGAAGATTTTCCTAAAATCAATGATAGCATTACAAAAGAAGGATTTATTAGAATTCTACCTAATCATTTTAATTTTAATTTTGAAAATGTTAGTAATGGATCTGACGGATTTTTTATAGCATTATTGAAAAAGGAAAAATAATTTAATGCATAAGTTAATAGATATAATTACAAATAATTATTTTCTTAAACAAAAACTTAAAGTGACAATTCCTAAAACACCAGTAAGAAGACTGACTGATAACTGGCAGGGCTCAACTAAAAGTGGAAAAAGAATATTAAGTAACCCAGTTAATACAAAAACTATTCAGGATTTTAATAAATTCAATTTCATAAGAGATTTAAAATCAGAAGGAAGCATAAAAGCAAGATCGACTGCACGATCATTAGTGGAAAACTGGATCAACGAAGATTATAACCTCCGATCTCATGAATATAATTCTGTAATAATGGCAGAAAGAATTTCATGTTGGAGCTTTAATTATTTTTGGTTTGCAGAGAGTGGTGGATTATATTTTCAAAAAAAAATTTTAAATTCTATTGCCTTACAATCTAAATTTCTTGAATTAAAACTCGATCTATCAAACGACAACCTTGAAAAGATAATTATTATTAAAGGGATTTTAGTATCCAAGTCTATTTTATACGAAACGATAGATAATATTAATCAATTATTAACTGTTATTAATGAAAAACTCGAAATCTTGACTAATACTGATGGTGGGCACATAAGCAGAAGTCCTGTTAAGCAATTAAATTTATTGAGACATTTAATTGAGATAAGATCTATAATTGCGATTTTAAAAAATGTAGATGCTGATGGGTTGCATCAAAGAACAATAAAAATGGGAGAGTTTTGTAGAAGTTTTCAAATGCCTGATGAATATTTTTCATGGTTTCATGGTGGTTCCTTAATACGAAAAGAAATTATAAAGCAAACTTTAAATAGAATTGGATATAAAAATAGGATTTTTAGCCTTGCTGAAGAAACTGGGTTTTGTAGGTTGTCAAATATGAATTCTGTTTTATTTGTGGATATAGGACTCAATAAAAAAACAATTCATAATACAAAAGCTAGCCTATTTGGTTTTGAATTTTTTTACAAAAAAGAAAAGATAATTTCCAACCTTGGAGAAATTAATAACTCAAAATATAAAAATATGAAAAATTCTCTTTCTTCTACTGCGGCTCATTCTAGCCTGAATATAGATGATAGAAATAATATAGACCTCAGTGGGAGAAGAATTACAAGAATATCAAATATCCAATTTGGAAAAACTAAAGATGGTAATTTATTAGATGTAACTCATTCAGGGTACGAAACAATCTTTGGCGTTCACCACAAAAGACAAATATACCTTTCTAATAAAAAAAATGAAATTAGAGGAAGAGATGAAATTTTAAATATTGGTAATATTGGTTCAATTCCCAAAAACGCATATATTCGTTTTCATTTATATCCAGGGATTGAACTCATAAAAACAAGAAGTGGTTCAATACTATTAAATCATCAAAAGGGTTATGTCTGGAAAATGAGCTCTAACAATAAAAATATAAGCATAGAAAATTCAGTAATGTTTACTCCTAATGGCCCAAAGCCATGTAAAGAGCTCAGTATTATTTTAAACTTAGAAAAAATAAGAGCTTACAAAAGTATTTCTTGTAATTGGGCATTTGAACTTCAAAAATAATTTTTAGTTGACTTATCTCATGAAAAGAAATTATTTGAAAGTTATTCAACAAATTTAAAAAGTTTATACATGAATAATAATAAAGAATTTTTATTTACAAAAGATATCAAAATCAAACGAGCTCTAATTTCAGTAACAGATAAACGTGATCTTGAAAAAATTGCTAAAGTTTTAGCAAAAAATAAAATAGAAATTCTCTCTACAGGAGGAACTGCTAAATATTTAAAACAAAAATCTATTCCTGTAAAAGAAGTATCAGATCAAACAAACTTTCCTGAAATTTTAGATGGAAGAGTTAAAACCTTAAATCCTAAAATACATGGTGCTATTCTTTTTAGAAGAGACGATCCTTCACACTTAGAACAAATTCAGAAACATGATATTTACGAAATAAATCTCTTGATTATTAATTTATATAAATTTAGAGAGACGTTACAAAAAACATCTAAAAACAGAGATATAATAGAAAATATTGATATTGGCGGACCAGCAATGATTAGAGCTGGAGCAAAAAATCATGAATTTGTAACAGTTGTTACAGATCCCAATGACTATCCAGAATTTATTTCACAAATTGATAACAATGGAAAAGTTAAGTACTCATACAGAAAATATCTTGCCGCAAAGGCATTTAGATTAACTAACGAATACGATCACGCCATTTCAGATTGGTTAGAAGATAAAGAGACTATCTCATCAACTTTTCCTGAAAATTTGTCAATTAATTTAAATAAGTCATATGAAATGCGATACGGTGAAAACCCACATCAAAAAGCAGCACTTTATAAAACATCTGATAAAAGAAAAGGAATTACAAATAGTAAAAAACTTCAAGGCAAAGAACTTTCTTATAATAATGTAAATGACGCGGACGCTGCATTTGAGCTAATCTGTGAATTCAAAAAACCTGCTGTTGCCATAATTAAACATGCCAATCCTTGCGGAGTAGCAGAAAACGATGATCTTAATTCTGCTTGGGAAAAAGCACTTCAAACTGACCCTGTAAGTGCTTTTGGTGGCATAGTATCTATAAATAGAGAATTAACAAAAGATTTAGCTCTCAAAATGAAATCACTTTTTTTAGAAGTCATTATTGCTCCCAGTGTTGACAGAGAAGCTTTAAAGATTTTCGCTGACAAGCCTAATGTTAGAATATTGACAACTAGTTCAATAGCATCACCAGAGGATACAGGTTTATTATTTAAATCTATTTCTGGTGGGATGTTAGTGCAATCGCGTGACTATAAAGTTTTAAACAGTGACAACATTAAAATAGTAACAAAAAGGAAACCAACAAATAAAGAAATTGATGATTTGTTGTTTGCATGGAAAGTTGCAAAACATACAAAATCAAATGCTATTGTTTATGCAAAAAATTTACAAACTGTAGGTATTGGAGCAGGTCAAATGAGTAGAATTGATTCCACTTCAATAGCTAACGAAAAAGCAAAAAAGGCTTCCAATTTAGCTAAATTGGAAACGTCAATGGCTTATAAATCCGTTGTAGCTAGTGATGCTTTTTTTCCGTTTGCTGATGGTTTGATTGCTACAGCAAACGCAGGTGTAACCGCTGTTATTCAGCCAGGTGGATCTATTCGTGACAAAGAGGTGATTGAAGCAGCTGATGAAAGAAATATTGCGATGATTTTTACATCAATTAGACATTTTAGGCATTAAAAATCAAGAATCTCATTATTTTTTATAGCATTCAAGATTTTTTTGATTAAACTTGGGAGAGCTAAATCATTTATATTTGTTTTTTGTACAAATCTGTAAGAGCTTTTGCTTAAGTCATTAATCAATGCATTTTCATCATTTATTGTAGCAATTGCCATAGAGCAATCAAGTTTGAAATGAGTGAAAATGTGATTTAAATTCTGATCTAATATCTTCCATTTCATACCTAAAAAATTAGGTTTTTTTTTATTAAATTTTGGAGATTTTTTAAATCTATTACTTTCTTCATACCAGCCTATTGAGGGCAACACATCCATGTTGGCTAAAAGTCCACTACTCTTATTGGTTTCAAACAAAACAGCACCATCTTTATTCTGTAAATAGAAGAATAATCCATACCGCTCTTCTTTTTCTTTTTTTGGAAGTTTTATTGGATATTGTTTAGCACTAGTTGTGCCACCGACGTCACAAATAGCTAACAAAGGACACATTTTACATCTTGGTGACTTAGGAATACAAATTAATGAACCTAAATCCATTAAGGCTTGTGCATAATCTCCATGTCTGTTATCAGGAAGGTGTTTTTCAGCAATGTTTTTGATAAAAATCTTTGATTCCTTTATGGGTTTTTCAACCGCATAAAATCTTGAAAAAACTCTTTCAACATTTCCATCTATAACATTTGATTTTCTATCAAATGCTATAGCCATAATGGCTGATGATGTATATTCTCCTATTCCAGGAAGGGCCATTAAAGAATTTTTATCTGTAGGGAAAAATCCATCATATTTATTAGAAATTATTTTTGCTGTTTCATGCAAATTTTTAGCTCTACTATAATAGCCAAGTCCTGCCCAATATGAATTAATCTCATGTAATTCTGCTTTTGCAAGGGCATTGATATTAGGCCATTTTCTAACAAACTTTAAAAAATATGGTATTACTGTTTTTACTACAGTTTGTTGCAACATAATTTCTGATAAATAAACAAAATAAGGATTTGAAATCTCGCCTGGTGGTGCTCTCCAGGGTAAAATTCTTCTATTAAAGTCGTACCAAGATAACAATGAATTAGAAAAAGTATTGTAGTTATTTTTTTTTAACTGTGTCATAGAGTTTTATTATATAATAAAATCAAAAAAATTTAATTTAAAATAATTGTTAACATATGAAGTCTTTATTAAAAATCACAGAAAATATTGTTGAGAAAAATCTGAGTAGATTAGGATCTATTCAAACTCATATATTTTTCAATTGGACACATATTGCAGGTCAATATGCAGATATAACAATTCCACATAAAATAAAATTTGGTAGAAAAAAAAATATCGATGGCCAAATTTCAATCAAAGTCCAAAATGGCTTCGGACTTGAAGTTCAATACGCAATTCCATTTCTATTGGATCAAATTAATGCTCGATTCGGGTTTAAAGCGATATCAAAAATCAAAATTATTCAAGCTGACATTCAGAATAACTTTGAAATTAAAAAAGATCCTATTAAACGTACTTTGGAAAATACTCTAGAAAATTTGGAGTCTAACATACTTCCAGACAGCGAACTGAAATTAGCAATGCAAAAATTTGAGATTTCTAGAAAAAAATAGTTGCATTTTATAAAATCTTGTTCTTTGTACATTAATCTTAGTATATAAGATTATTATTATTTGAAATTTTAAATGAGCGAAAAAATTTGGGGAAAAATATGTTTTTAAATAGAAGAAAATTTTTACTAGGTATTGGTGCTTTTTTCTTATTTTCAAAAAAAAGTTTTTCAAATCAAACCTCATTAAACGAGTTGATGCGAAAACAATTTTTGGGTTCTAATAATGCACCCATTAAAATAAAAGAATTCTTTTCATTAACCTGTGGTCACTGTTCTAACTTTCATATAAAAACATTACCTCAACTCAAAAAAAAATACATTGATACGGGTAAAGTTCAATTAGAATTTATCGATTACCCTCTTGACAGACTAGCTGTTATAGCAGCTACATTAGCTAGATCAATACCAACAAAGGATGGATATATAGAAGCTGTTAGCATTTTATTAAAAAAGCAGAAACAATGGGCATATTCAAAAAATCCTTTGAATGAATTACAGTCAATTGCAAAATTATTTGGCATATCATCAAAAAAATTTAATGATATTTCTCAAAACATTCCTCTTATGCAGGAAATTGTTACAAAAATGGAGGAAGAGTCTAAAAACTTTGATATAAACTCCACTCCAACTTTCATTGTAAATGATAAATATAAAATTTCTGGAGCTCTATCTTTCAAAGACTTTGAAAAAGAACTTTTGAAGTCAATTAACGCAAAAAAGTCTTAAGGTAAAATTGGAAAACAAATGAAATTCAAATCGATAAGAATTTCTGGATTTAAATCTTTTTTAGAGCCAACAGAAATAAACCTTAATGAAGGGCTAACCGGGATAGTAGGTCCAAATGGCTGTGGCAAATCAAACATTGTAGAAGCTATTAAGTGGGTAATGGGTGAAAACTCAGCAAGACAAATGCGTGGCGAAGGTATGGATGATGTAATTTTTTCTGGATCAAATGAACGTCCAGCAAGAAATTTTGCAGAAGTTACAATTAAATTAGATAATACTGAAAAAAAAGCTCCTGCTAATTTTAATCAATTTGATGAAATTGAAATTTCAAGAAAAATTGAACGAGATAAAGGTTCGACTTACAGGGTTAATTCTAAACAAGTTAGAGCGAGAGATGTACAATTAATTTTTGCAGATACCGCTACTGGAGCTCGATCATCAGGAATTGTAAGTCAAGGAAGGATTTCACAAATAATTGATTACAGTCTTGAAGATAGAAGAATAATTCTTGAAGAAGCCGCAAACATTAAAGGGTTACATAATAGGAAACATGAAGCGGAATTAAAATTAAACGGAGCTACTGATAACTTAAGTAGGTTGTTAGATATTGAGAATACATACAATGAACAACTAATTGAATTAGAAAAACAAGGTAGAAAGGCGGCTCGTTACAGATCAGTAGGAGATAGATTAAGAAAAGCAGAAGCTTCGCTTTTCTTGTCATTACTAAATACCGCTGAAAAAGAATTTGATGAACTAGAAACAAAATTTGAGAAATCAAAAAATAGCGTTGAAGAGGCTCAAATAAACTTGTCTAAAAACACAAAATCAAAGCTTGAAATTTTTAATAAGCTACCTGAGCTAAGAAAAATTGAAACAGAAAAAGCTGCTATTTTACAATCATTAAATATTTCAAAAATAAGATTAGAAGAAGAAGAAGCAACTTCAAAATTTACGTTGAATAATATTCTAAACCAAATAAAACAAATAGAAACTGATATTAAAAGAGAAATTGAAATAAAAGACGATGCAAATAAAACAATTGCAAATCTTCTTTTAGAAAAAGACAAGCTACAATTAGATACAAAAGATTTCACAACTAAGAAAAATGACGCCTCAGAAAAAGTAAATGAACTTAAAATAAAATCTGAAGATGCAGATGCAAAACTTTCATCTATTAATTCCGAAATTTTTTCAATAAAATCTGACAAATCAGATCTGGAAAATCGTATTAATAATTTAAAAGAAAAAATAAAAAATTCAGAAGATCAAAAATCACAGTTCAATATTATTGAAGATAAAAAGTTAATCGATGAGCACAACAAAAAAAGGGTTAATATTGAAAAGTTAATTAAAGAAGAAAGCAACAAGCTAGAATTAATAAAAAAACAATTAGAAACTAAAGAGAATTTAAATATAAACCTAAAAGAAAAGAAGGGTAAAATAGATTATGATCTCAATGTAATGAGAGCTGATTTACATTCTCTATCTTCGCTATTAGGCTATGATGAATTCAAAAAAAACACTCTAGAAGCAACAATAGATGATATAGGGAACCTTCAAGATGCAATTGGATCGGTACTAGGTGAAACAATATTAGCTCCTGTAAAATCAAACAATTCAGACGAACAAAACATTTCTTACTGGAAAGAAATTACAGCTAAATTTGAAGAAAAGTTACCCAAAGGTGCTACTCCTATAATCTCAAAAATTAAAAAGAATTCAATTCTAGATATTGCGTTAATTGGTATAGGCATCGTAGAAAATGAAAAAACTGCTCTTAAACTACAAAAAGAATTATCTTTTGGGCAGGCTTTGACAACTTTAAAAGGAGGCTTGTGGAGATGGGATGGATATGTTCAACCTTTAGGTGTTCAAAATAGTTATTCAGAAAGATTACAACAAATTACAAAATTAAGAAATTTACAAGATGAATTACCACCTAAAGAAAAAGAAGCAGTTACAATTGTTAATGAAATTAATCAAAATGAGTTGGAATTAAAAAAATTTTTTGGAACAACGAAAGAAATAGAATCTAAAATAAACTTACTGAATAATGAATTAAATGAAAGAAAATTATCAATTTCAAGTTTAGATTCAAAGATAAATTCAAGTAATATCTTATCAAAAGAACATCAAAATATTTTAGATACATCTCAAAAAGAATTAGTAGAGTTAGAAAAACTATCTAAAAAATCACTAAACTTGCCAACTTTACTAGCAGATGAATTAAAAATCAGAAATGCAGCTGATCAATGTAGAAACGAATTGACAGATGCAATGGCTGCAGAGCAACAAATTAGAAATCAGGAAAGTTATCAACAAAGAAACTTAATGCAAATTAACAATCAAAAAAATGATTGGGAAAACAGAAAGGACGAGGCAGAAACAAGAATTAAATCTTTAAAAGAAAGACTAGATAACTTGAAAGAAGATAAATCAAGACTTGAGAAGCTACCAGATAATTTTGTGGCAAAAGCTAATGAATTAAATATCAAGATTGAAACAGCTGAACAAAAAAGAAACCTTGCTGCAGATAAGTTAGTACAAACGGAAACATCACTTAATGAAGCAGAAAAATTAGAAAAATCTTCAGAACAAAATTTAGCATCTTTTCGAGAAGATATGATAAAAGTAGAAGCCTCACTTAATCTAGCTAAAATAAAAATAGATAATATCGATGAAAGGATTCATGAAAAACTCAGGATTAAGTCGAATCAACTTAAAGAAATTGTCAATTTAAGTGATAATGAAGATTTAAATACATCAATCGAAACTCTTGAAAAAACAGTTCAAAGATTATTAAATGAGAGAGATTCATTAGGTGCTGTCAATTTACGTGCTGAAGAAGAAATGAATGAAATGAGACAAAAAATTGAATTAATGTCCAAGGAAAGAGTTGACTTAGAATTAGCAATTGAAAAATTAAAAAGTGGAATTTTTGAATTAAATAAAGAGGGTAGACAACGTCTTAACGATAGTTTTGAGCTTGTAAATAAAAACTTTAAGAATCTTTTTAAAAATCTTTTTGGAGGTGGTGACGCTGAATTAAAATTAGTTGGAGATGATGATCCCCTAAAAGCTGGATTGGAGATATTAGCAAGTCCACCTGGAAAAAAAATGCAATTACTTTCCTTATTATCAGGTGGAGAACAAGCTTTAACAGCCATATCTCTCATTTTTTCTGTTTTCTTATGTAATCCTGCTCCAATATGTATTTTGGATGAGGTAGATGCTGCTTTAGATGATAGTAATGTTGGAAGATTCTGTAACTTATTGGATAAAATAGTAGATGAAACAGAGACTTATTTTTTAGTTGTGACACACCATAGATTGACGATGGCTAAAATGAATAGGCTTTTTGGTGTTACTATGGAACAAAAAGGTATAAGTAGACTGGTTTCTGTTGATTTAGAGCAAGCAAATAAAATAAAGAATATAGCCTAATTAAAGTTTTTGAAGTAAACTCTTGACTTATTTGTTAGCTCAAAATAATTTAATCACGCTTATAGTTTTTCTTTGAAAGTATAATATGAGCGCGTTAAATAAAGAAAAAAATTTATCAAAAAGAATAGACCTTGCACTAGCTAAGAAGGATTGTAAACAAACATTTAAAAAGACAGATTCGCTTAATATTTATTATAGAGTTGGAACAGAAATACTCGCAGGGTTAATGATTGGTGCGGGCATAGGTTGGACAATTGATCAATGGCTTAGTACCACTCCCTTATTTCTAATAATATTTTTTATATTAGGTGGTGTGGCTGGGATATATAATCTTTGGAGAGTTTTGACTGGCAAGGGCCTAAAAATGGGGTTTTTTAGCAAAAAAGAAAAATAATATGAATTCACCTGTAGAACAATTTACAATTAAAATTTTATATGAACTCAACTTTATGGGTATTGATGTATCCTTCACTAATGCGTCTCTATTTATGATGTTGTCCATTCTTGGGTCAGTTTGTTTTTTATATCTTGGATCAAGAAAGCAAACACTTATACCTGGAAGATTTCAATGTTTAGTAGAAATGTCATATGAGTTTGTTGCAAATATGGTCAAAGAAAATGCTGGCAAAGGTAGTCAAGTTTACTTTCCATTTATATTCACTTTATTTATGTTTATTTTATTTGGAAATCTGCTTGGAATGATACCATACAGTTACACTTTTACGTCACAAATAGCAGTAACCTTTACTTTGGCTGCAATTATATTCGCAGGAGTTACAATTATCGCTATTTTAAAACATGGCTTTAAATTTTTTACATACTTTTTTCCATCTGGAGTTCCAATTGGTTTAGCACCTTTACTAATACCAATTGAGATTATCTCTTACTTTATCCGTCCAATAAGTTTATCTGTCAGATTATTTGCTAATATGTTAGCTGGACACACTATGATGAAGGTATTTGCTGGACTTATAATAATGATGGGATCAGCAGGTGGTGTTTTAAAAGCAGGAGCAGTATTGCCTCTATTGGCAGTTATTGGTTTAACAGGACTGGAATTTTTAGTAGCTGCACTTCAAGCCTATGTTTTCAGTATTTTAACATGTATGTACCTTCATGACGCAATACATTTACACTAATTCATTACTAAATTTAAAATTACTTAAGAAAGGAAAAAATTATGGAAATGGATGCCGCAAAATTAATAGGAGCTGGTTTAGCCGTTATAGCTCTAGCTGGAGTCGGAGTTGGAATTGGTAATATTTTTGCTTCATTAGTTACAGCTGTTGGGAGAAACCCAGCAGCAAAAAATGAAGTTTTTGGAATAGCTATTTTAGGTTTTGCTCTAACAGAAGCAGTTGCACTTTTTGCACTAGTTATTGCGCTATTACTATTATTCACGTTCTAAAAAACTTAATTTTGCCTATAGTAATTTAACTATAGGCAGATTTTTATTTAAGTAAGAATAACAAATGTCATACTATCGTAAATTTATCTTAGCTGTACTTCTCTTTATAAATACTTCTTATATTGCTCAAGCTGATGAAGGTAAAGCTGGACTACCACAACTAGATTTTAATACATATCCATCGCTTGTTTTTTGGTCTGTTGTATCCCTAATTATAGGTTATATCTTGATGAAATATTTGGTAACTCCAAATATAAAATCAATTTTAAATAACAGGCAAACTAATATCCAAAATGACTTAGTTAAAGCTAAAACTTCAAGTCAAGAGACTGAAAAAATAAAGGAAAATATTATTAATTCGCAGACAGAATTAAAATCAAGATCACAATTAATTGTGAATGAAGCTCTTTCTGAAACAAAACTAAACATCGAAAATAAAGAAAAAGAGATAAATCAAAAATTAAATGAAAAAGTTATCAAAGCTGAGAAACAAATAATGGAAACACAGAAATTAGTTATAAAGGAGGTCATAAGTAATGCCGAAGAACTAACTGCAAAAGTCATTCAAAACTTAACTGATCTTAAATACGATAAGGTTGAGGGCAAAAAAGCAATTAATACAGCATCAAAAAATATGTTAGTGGAGAAATAGAATGTACTTCGATGAGACAGCGTGGGTAGCAATTGCGTTTTTATTATTTTTTGTGTTGGTGTGGAAAAAAGGGAAGAAAGCTATACTTTCTTTACTAGATGAGAGATCATTACTAATTGAAAAAGAACTTAATGAAGCTAAATCACTTAAAGAAGAAGCTTTAGAAGAACTGAGGCTTGCTTTACAAAATCAAAAAAATGTTTCTGATGAAGCTGAAAATCTAATTAAGAACGCAAAAGAAACTGCTAAAAAAATTCAAGAAGAGGCAAACTTAAAATCACTTGAAATGATTAAAAGAAAAGAAGAACAAGCTAAACAAAAGATCTTATCGTTAGAAGCTGAGGCTATAAAAAACATCAAAGACATTACTAGTAGTATTGTGATTAAATCATCCAAAACTTACATAAAACAGAAATTGGATAATAAAGAAAACATTAATTTAATCTCTAAATCTTCAAATGAGATTAAATCCTCTATTATAAAATAACTAATTTATACCTAGCAAGACTTGTCCTCCAGCTGGAGCTTTCAATTCAAAATTTGTAGCTCTATCTACTATTTTACTACCTTTTAATAAAAATTGAGAATAGTTAAATTCATCTCTATCAAATTCATTATTATTTAAATCTAATGACACTACACTAATATTGACAGGGACATAATCTTCCTTTGTTGTATCATTTCTGATTGCTCGTATATTAACAGAGAGCTCCATTTCAATATCATCGCCATCTTTAAAGCAAAACTTCTGTACACCTCTAAATCCTAAATAAACCGGTGAGTTACCTTCTGAATTAACAACAATTTCAGCAGCTTTTTTAGGCACAACCAATTTGGGACATTCAACAATATCTTTTTTAAAAGTTGAACAACCATATAAAAATAAAAATACAATTATAATAAAAAAACGAATCATACATATTATCCTAAAAACGAAAAAAATTTGTAACTTGGCTAATCTTTATTGACGTATTGATTGTAATACATCAAAACTAAATTATGAAGAAAGAAAAAATCAATTTATATCTTGCATCACCAAGAGGTTTTTGTGCGGGTGTTGATAGAGCTGTAAAGATTGTAGAGGAGTCTATTAAAAGATTTGGATCTCCAGTATATGTTAGACATGAAATAGTTCATAATAAAGACGTCGTTAATTCTTTAGCTAGAATAGGCGCTGTGTTTGTTGATGAAGTTAACGAGGCACCAACTGATCGTCCAATCATCTTCTCAGCTCATGGCGTTGCTAAATCAGTCATGAATGAAGCAAAACAAAGGAAAATGATTTCTATAGATGCGACTTGTCCATTAGTAACTAAAGTTCATAATGAAACAATTCGTCATTATAATTTAGGAAGACACGTTTTATTGATTGGACATAAAAACCATGTAGAAGTAATTGGAACTATGGGGCAAGTTCCAAAAAATAATATTACTCTGATCGAAACAGAAGAAGACGCTTATAAAGTTAAAATAGATAATCCAGACAATTTAGCTTTCGCTACCCAAACGACATTGTCTATAGATGATACAAGTAAAATTTTAAGTATTTTAAAATCTAGATTTCCAAATATTAAAGGACCGAGTTCTGAAGATATTTGTTATGCAACTACAAATAGACAAATGGCAGTAAAATCAATGTCAAAAATATGTGATTGCATTTTAGTTATAGGAGCTGAAAATTCCTCTAATTCTGTTCGTCTTGTAGAAGTAGCGTTATCTCAAGGTGTAAAAAAAGCTATTTTAATACCCAACGAGAAAAAACTTGATTTGTTTTTAAAAAAATTTAATCCCATAAAATCTCCAAATATTGGTTTAACTGCTGGTGCATCAGCACCAGAGACCCTAGTACAAGTGTTAATATCTAAACTTAAAAAAGATTTTGAAGTTAATTTGATAGATCATGAAGTAACAAAAGAAGATGTTAAATTTAATTTACCAAAAATTTTACGATAAGCTTAGGATTTAGAGTTGGCAGTCTATACAAATTTAAATGAAGGTCATATAATAGATTTTTTAAAGCTATATGACATTGGTGAGTTAATTTCATTTTCTGGTATTACAGAAGGAATAGAAAACAGTAACTTTCATTTAAAAACATCTAATGGTAATTATATACTAACTATTTTTGAAAAAAGAGTAGATGTTAAGGACATTCCTTTTTTTATTAAAATTATGCTTCATTTAAATAAAAATGGTTATTATTGTCCTAAACCAATATGTGATAAAAACGATAAATTTCTTCAAAAAATAAAAGGCAAACCAACAATCGTTGTTAATTTTCTTGAGGGAAAATCCAAAAATAACGTAAGTATTGAAGATTGTAATCAAGTTGGGTCCAGCATGGGTCTTATGCACCTCTCTAGTAAAGATTTTGAACTTCAAAGAGATAACTCTCTTTCTATAAAAGGATGGCAAACATTAATTAAAAATTGTAATAATTCTGTACCAGTTAATGTATTAAATAAACTCCAACCTGAATTAATGAAAGATATACAAAATTCCTTTGATTTTGTTTCAAAATATTGGCCACATGAATTACCAAAAGGTTTTATTCATGGAGATTTTTTTCCTGATAATGTTTTTTTTATTAATAATCAAATTACGGGAGTAATTGATTTTTATTTTTCATGCACTGATATACTTGCATATGATTTGGCAATTGCTATTAATGCTTGGTGTTTTGATAAGCAATACAATTTTCAAAATAAAAAATATCAAGCTCTATTAAAAGGATACAACTCTAAAAGGAAATTAAGTAAAGATGAAGAATTCTTTTTACCACTTTTGTGTCAAGCTGCTTCACTACGTTTTTTATTAACAAGATTGTTTGATTGGGTAAACACACCTATTGAAGCTAATGTTGTTCTAAAAAATCCAGAAGAATACATAACAAAACACAAATATTTTAAGAAATTAATTAAAAATATTAAATATGTAGAAAATTAATCATGAAAAAAGAAATTACTATTTTTACTGATGGAGCATGTTCTGGAAACCCTGGAAAAGGTGGATGGGGAGCTGTTTTACTTTATCAGGACAATGAAAAACATTTATCTGGATCAGAAAAATTAACTACAAATAATAGAATGGAACTTAAGGCAACAATTGAGGCTTTAAAAGCAATAAAACACCCAAGTAAAATAAAATTATATACAGATTCAAAATATGTTAAAAATGGGATAACAGAATGGATTATTAATTGGAAAAAAAATGGATGGAAAACTGCTAATAAAAAAAAAGTATCCAATAAAGAGCTTTGGATTGAACTAGATGAAAATGTGAATCTTCATAATGTAGAATGGTTTTGGGTTAAAGGACATTCTGGAAACCATTATAATGAAATTGCAGATAAATTGGCTGTAAATGCAATGAACGATTAATAATAAAATACTATAGATTTTTTAAAATATTTTCTGCAGTTGAAACCTCAAATGCTCCAACTTCTTCTACAAATGACTTTCTGATTACATTATCATCAACTATCATTGCAAATCTTCTTGATCTATGGCCCATTATTCTACCAAAATTCATATCTAGACCAAGAGACTGTGAAACTGAACAATCAGAATCAGACAACATGTCAATTTTTCCTTCAACTTCATTTGCTAACCCCCATGCACGCATTACATGTGGATCATTTACTGCCATACATGCAATTATATCTATACCTTTATCTTTGATATCTTGATAATATTTTATATAACCTGGCAAATGCTTAGCAGAACATGTCGGTGTAAAAGCTCCAGGTAAAGCAAACAAAACAACTTTATTCGATTTAAAATAATCATCAGTTTTGACCTCTTTTACTCCCTCACTATCTTTTATTAGAAATATTCCAGAGGGGAAATTATTACCAATAATAGTTGACATGCAAACTCCATATATTTTTTTAAATTATACTTAAACTATATCACTGTGTTTTAAAATAAAATTATTTAGCTATTTTAATATATTTCTGGATTTCTTTAATAGTCAGTAATTCAGGTAGAATTTTTCCATTTAATAATAATGGTCCATAAATTTCATTATACGGTATTCCATAACGTTGTTTTTTAGTTAAGAATTTTTTAATATTTTTGTTCGGCTTAGTCCAATCTAAGACTAGAACTTTTACATTATTTCTTTTAAAAATTTCTGATACTTGTTTAGTTTCAAGTACCAAAGCTTTATTCACCTGACATGTTATACACCAATCTGCAGTTATATCGACAAATACTATTTCACCTTTTGCTGCCAACTGATTTGGTAATGAAATATTTTTGTTTATATCCCAATTAACTATCTCTAAATTAGAATAGTTATTTAAATTGGTTTCAATTTTTGTCTCTAATTTCACTAATATATTTATTAACCATAATGAAGTAAGTAGAAGGGAAGTAGCCATAATTTTTTTAAAAGTTACTAACCATTTACCAGGCTTTGGAATAATTGATATAATTTTTGGAAATAACATTATTAGAATTAGGGGTAATGACAAACCTAGACCCATAATTAAAAGAATAGAAAAAATTTCGACAGTACCTCCAGATAAGGCAAAACCAACTGCAGTACCCACTAATGGCGCTGTACATGGAGTAGCTAATAAAGTTAATGTAATTCCAGTAATAAAATCGCCTACAAAACCCTCCCCCCTATATGATAGAATATTTAAAACTTTTGAAGGTAAGAAAAAATTAAATAACCCTAAGAGATTAAAACCAAAAAAAGCTGTTAGTAAAATCATAAAAATTAGAAAATATGGATTTTGAAATTGCACACCCCACCCAACAAGTTCACCCGCAGACTTAACAATGTAAGTAACAAAAGCTAACAATAAAAAAGATGTTAATATACCCAATATATTAAATGATATTTTCTTTCTAAATATTGCTTTGTTTTCTGTTCTTAGATTTACTATTTGAATCATTTTCAAAGATAATACAGGGAGAACACAGGGCATAAAATTTAAAATAAATCCCCCAATTAAAGCAATTATGAAAATTTCAAAACCAATTGAAATTTTATTTTCATTAAATTTTAATAAATTTTTATTAAGTAAATTTGACTGTTTAGTTATAATTTTCTCATAACTTATGTTATTACTTAGAAATGTTAATTTTAAAAATTCAAATTCATAGTCTTTTTTTTCCTTAAAATTAATAGTTAGATTTAAAAGTTCACCATTTTTTGAATATCTAGGTTTCTCAAAAATGAATTCTTTATTATCTTCTATAATTATATCATAAGGGCTTATATTTAATTTATTTATAAATGATAATCTTAGTTTATCATCAGATTGAGCGAATGAGAAAAGTTCTAAATCTTTACTTTCTAGAAACTTAGGTACCTTATTCTTATATCTAAGTATGTCTTTTAATTTAGAATTGTCTTCATAATGTTTAGTTAATTTACTTAAATCATAATTAAAACTTACTGGAACACATATTTCTGCACATACTTGTGCCTCAAATTGAAGTGGTCCTGATATCTTTTTGTTTTTGTTTAACCGTTCTATAACTATTGGAAAAATTACTTCATTTTCGTAACCAAATGTCTCAATCCCGAAAAACTTAAATCTTTTAGGGTTTGGAAATAGTAAATTCATTGATTTAATATTATTTCCTATTTCCCATTTGATTTCTGGAGGCAGTCCTGCATCACCTGGATTTCTCCAATATATTTTCCATTCTGGTAAGAGGTTTACTTGTAAACCTATAAGAATTTTTGTTGGTGTGGTTTCAAATATTTTACCAAATAAAATATCAAATTTAACAAAATCATAATTTTCGTTAGTTATAGTATTTTGATTTGAAGCTAAGATGTTAGAGTTAGATTTGCTTATATTAGTCAAGCTAATTAAAGTTAAAAACAACAACAAAATTAAAACTTTATAGCATTTTAAATGTACTAGTTTATTGTGCATTATTTCTTTTTGGTTATTATAAGAATTGTCAGTAATATATTGGAATTACAATCATGGATCAAGAATTGTTAGGTAAACTGCTAATTGCCTCTCCAGGACTTGAAGACATAAGATTTCAGGATTCTGTGATTTTGATTTGTGAACATTCTAAAAATGCCACAATGGGTTTAATCCTAAATAAACCTCTATACAATTTTGACACATCCCAGTTTTTAAAAAAAATGAAAATTAATTCTGTCACTAATATTAAACCAAGCCCTACTTTTTTTGGGGGTCCTGTCCATCTAAATCAAGGTTTTATTATACATTCTAATGAAAAAAAATATAAAACATCTGAAAATATTTTAGATGATGTAATGATTACAAGTTCAGAAGAAATCTTAATTGATATTTCAAAAGATAAATCACCAGAATATGCAAAAATTTTCTTGGGATGTGCCGTGTGGGATCAAGGACAACTTAACAATGAAATACTAGAAAATTCTTGGATTATAACTAACTCAAATAAAGATCTGATATTTCATAATCACTTGGAATTTTCGTTATGGAAAAAATGTTTAAAAAACATGGGTGTAGATCCAAGTAAGTTAGTCTCATATTCAGGAAGTGCCTAGTGGATATTTTAATTTAGTATTGTTGAAATTTCTAATTTTTTTAAGGAGTTAGCGTTTGGTCCTATAACAGATAAAACTGGTTTAGCAGAATTTAACAACTTTTCACATAAATCATAAATAGAAGAAATAGATATATTTTCTATACTTCTAATAACCTCTTTAGTTTCTATCAATTTTCTAAAACTAATCATATTTTTTGCAAAATATTCTGACCTTGAACTGTTACTCTCTTGACCCATTATAAAACCAGATTTCATTTGTGATTTTGCTCTATCAAGCTCTTCAGAAGATATGAATTTTTTTATTTTTTTCCATTCTATTAAACTTGCTTCAAGTAATTGATCAACATCGTTAGGTGAAGTTCCAGCATAAAAACCAAATACGCCAGAAGAATTTTGCATCTGTGTAAAACTAAAAATGGAATAACATAAACCTCTTTTTTCTCTAATCTCTTGAAATAATCTCGAAGACATTCCACCACCTAATATAATTGATAGCGCTCTGAGAGAAAAACGGTCAATATCTATGTTTTTTAAACCTTCAATACCAAATACTAGCTGTGTTTGCTCTAAGTCTCTATCTTCTGCAATAAATCCTGTTGTCCATTCAGAATTGACTTTTTTAGGTTTATTACCTTTTTTGATTTCTGAAAATTTTTCTTCAACGATTTTAAATAAATGATCCTTATTTAAGTTTCCAGACATAGAGACTACCATGTTTTCTGGGGTATAATTTGAATCTAGAAAGAATTTTAAATCAGATTGTTTAAAACTACTTACAGTTTCTTTGGTGCCAAGAATGGGTCTTCCCATTGGTTGATTTTTAAAAGCAGTTTTAGTAAAATTTTCAAATACTCTATCGTCTGGAGCATCATAAGATTGTCCTATCTCAGAAATTATAACTCCTCTTTCTCTCTCAATTTCATCTTTAGGGAAAGTCGAGTTTTTTATAATGTCTGAGAGTATATCAACTCCTAACTCAGCATTTTCTTTCAATACTTTGAGAAAATAAGCCGTTACCTCTTTACTAGTGTAAGCATTGATATCACCTCCAACATCTTCAATCTCTCGTGCTATTGTTTCGGCATTTCTATTTTTGGTTCCTTTAAAAGCCATATGTTCTAACATATGAGCAATTCCACATTCATCATTATTTTCGTTAGAACTGCCTGCGCCTATCCAAACTCCAATAGATGCGCTCTCAACATCAATTTGATCATTAATAATTGTTATACCATTATCAAGAGTTTTAAATTCTACACTCATAACATTCTCGTAGATTTTATAATATATTCTTGAACATCTTTTAAATTAGGATCAATTGTTTTGAAGTATTCTTTTCGACTCATAATTTGATCTAAATGCAAAGGAAACTTAGGTATTATACCAATACTTTTTTTTATAACTTGTGGAAATTTTGCGGGGTGTGCACAAGCAAGAGAAATTATTGGAGAATCATTAGAAATAATTTTTTGTTCAATTGCTTTTTGTGTAGCGCCGAAACCTATAGCACTATGAGGATCGAGCATATATTTATAATCAATGTATGTCTTTTTAATTATATTAAGAGTATCTAAATCACTAATCTTAAAACCAGAAAATAAATTATTAATTTTGTTGAGTTGGTGTTGATTAATTTGAAAGTTTCCATCAACTTTAAAGTCGTTCATTTGCTTTTTGACTAAATTTGTGTCCCTATCATTTATTTCGAATAATAATCTCTCAAAATTGCTAGAAACTTGAATATCCATGCTTGGGCTATAAGAAGGAGAAACATTTTTTCGTTTCATAATACCACTTTCAAAAAATCTAGTAAGGATATCATTTTGATTTGAACCACATATCAATCTAGAAATAGGAAGTCCCATTTTTTTTGCCATCCATCCTGCTAAAATATTTCCAAAATTACCTGTAGGCACTGAAAAAACAACCTCTTTTTCTGGAGATCCTACTTTAAGCGCTGAGTAGAAATAATAAACAATTTGAGGTAATAGTCTTACCCAGTTTATTGAATTTATAGCTGAGAGTGATGTACGATCTTTAAAATTTAAATCTTCAAAACAATCTTTAACGATTGCTTGACATCCATCAAAATCAGTTTTCACAGATAAAGCATGAGCTCCGTCTTCATTTATCCAAGTCATTTGTTTTTGTTGAACTTCTGAAACCCTTTTGTGCGGAAAAAGTATAAAAATATCGATATTTTCTTTCCCTTTAAATGCCTCTAAAGCAGCAGAACCAGTATCACCGCTAGTCGCACCCAAAATTACAGCTCTTTTATTCTTTTTTTCAAGTGCTATATTAAATGCTCTGGACAAAAATTGCATAGCATAATCTTTAAATGCTAGTGTTGGACCATGAAAAAGCTCAAGAATGTATGTGTTTTCCTTAAGCTCTTTTAAAGGAGCTACTTCATTACCAAATGTTGAATAAGTAGCTTTACATATATTTGAAATATCATCCTCATCCAAAAAAGGTTGTATAAAGGGTTTTAAAATTTTAGAAGCTAACTTTGAATAGCTAAGTTCTTTCATGTTTTTTAAGTCAACATGACTAAAACTTGGCCATTTTTCTGGCATAAATAACCCACCATCTCTCGCTAAGCCAGATAAAAGAACCTCTTCATATGAAAGAGAATCATCTCCACCTCTTGTACTTGAATATTTAATATAATCATCCATTTCGTTTATTCTTTTTAAATATTAATCTTCCAGATGACACATGATATGAAAAGTACACAAATAGAAGAGATAAAGCTAATCCATACCAAGTTATTGCATATGATAAATGTTGATTGCGAAATTTAGGTTCACCATCTACTCCGATAGGCAGTGTCAGCTTTTCACCAATACGCAAAGCGTCAATATAATAATCATTAATTGTTTTGTTTGAGATAATATTTATAAAGTCAAAAATCTGATTAGGTACAATTGTAAACCAAAAACCATTTTCTCCGTCATTTTCTGGAACAAAATAACCTTTCTTTTGTGGATATCTTATAATTCCATTTAATTTTACTAAACCTTTGGTAAGACTAAACTTCCTTTTGTCAGGATTTTTATAACTCTCTGATACCCAACCTCTGTTAATAAGAACAATTTTGTTATTTTGCATTGTAAATGGAGTTATCACGTGAAATCCTGCGTTACCTTCGTAAGTTTTACCTGTAATATAAATTTCATTACTGTGCATAAAACGACCTAAAATAACAATAGACTTAAATTCATTAATTGAAGACTTCTCTAGTTCAGCAGGATCAGTTATTGGATTAGATTGACTTTGCGTAAGATAATTTTTAATAAGTGCTTCTTTCCAAAATAGTCTTTTAACTTGCCAAGTACCAAAACTAATTAAAATAGCAAAAATTAATATAGAAAATATTGATGGCCATAACATTGGCTTAAATTGTATTTTCATTATTAGTATATAAACCTTATTTTTAACAAGTATTATAAATACCTATCAACCACCCCACCAATATATACAAACAAATAAAAATAACCAAACAACATCAACAAAATGCCAATACCAAGCTGCTGCTTCAAACCCAAAGTGATGATCAGCAGTAAAATGACCTTTAAGACCTCTAAATAAGCAAACTGTTAAAAATATTGTTCCAACTAATACGTGAAATCCATGGAAACCAGTAGCCATATAAAAAGTTGAAGCATAAATTCCATCAGTAAACGCAAAAGTGGCATGCTGATATTCATATGCTTGAACCACTGTAAATATTGCACCTAAGATTATAGTTAAAATAAGACCTGTTATAAAATCTTTTCTATTATCATGTTGAAGAGCGTGATGAGACCAGGTAACTGTACAACCAGATAATAGTAATATTAGTGTATTAATTAAAGGTAGATCAAATGGGTCTAAAGCTACAATACCTTCTGGTGGCCACACACCAGTATCAGGATATAAACTTGAATCAAAAAAAGCCCAAAAAAAAGCGACAAAAAACATAACCTCAGAGCAAATAAAAAAAATCATGCCATATCTCATACCTATTTGGACGATAGGTGTGTGATGACCTTGGTATTCAGCTTCTCTTACAATGTCCCTCCACCAATAAAACATGGTAGCTAACACCATAAACAAACCTGCACCTAAGACCCATAACGAGTATGGATATTCATGCATATATAACGTAAGCCCAAGAAAAAGGGTAAAGCCAGCAGCAGATCCTAAGGCAGGCCAAGGACTCGGTTCAACTAAGTGATATTGATGTTTTTGTTCACCGCTCATTACATTCTCCTTAATTAAACTTTATATATCCTACTCAACTTAATCCAAAAATATTTTTGAATTATAAACTATGTTTCAGCATTAAAAAATGTATACGACAAAGTTATCTCTTCCAAGTTTTTTGTGTTTTCATCGTCATTTATGCTTGGGTCAACATAAAATGACACAGGCATTTTAACCTCTTCACCTGGCTGAAGTGTTTGTTTTACAAAACAAAAACAATCAACTTTCATAAAAACACTTCCAGCTTTCGGAGGAGATACGTTAAATACTGCTGTACCTGTTGTTGGTTTGTTTGATAAATTTTTTGCTGTATAGTAAATAACTTGTTGTATACCAGGTTGAACAATTATTTCTTGTTTAGGAGCCTTAAACTCCCAATTAAGTTCTTGTGAGATATTTGAATCAAATCTTATTTGAATGTTTTTATATTGCCCATTTGATCCTGGAGCTATTGAAGCTCTTTGAACCGTCCCTGCATATCCAGTAACTCTACAAAACAAATCATACAACGGAACAGACGCAAAAGATAAACCAAGCATAAAAAAAACAATTAGGAATGCCCATTTTAAAGAATTATTATTTTTTTTTGATAAACTTGAAGACATTTATGCAGTAACATCCATTCTTAAAATTGTAATAAAAAAGAAAAGAACAACCATAAATATTATTATTCCTAAAATAGCAAAATTCTTCGATTTTCTATTTTCGTAAAATGCTTTAGTATATTCATCATTTTTATTAGATTTCATATCTAACCTATCATAAAATTAATAATAAATTTATCAAAGCAAATACTCGCAAATAAAATACTCAAATAAAATATTGAGTACACAAATAGATCTTTTTCTGAATCTTTATTTTCTTTTAATACAGAAATTGATCTTCTGATAAATTCAATATTAAGTAATGTAACAACTATGACATAAAAGTTACCAGAGTAATTTAAAATCCAAGGAAGATATACGCAAAGCATGAGTAATAGTGAATAAATAAATATATTCTTTCGAGTGGTCATATCACCATAAACAATTGGTAACATTGGTATTTTAGCAGCTCTATAATCTGATTTATTTACTAAAGCCAGAGCCCAAAAATGTGGTGGTGTCCATAAAAATATTATTAAGAATAAGATTAAAGCTTCTATCCCAATAGAACCTGTAGCACAAATATGCCCAATAATCGGTGGAAATGCACCAGCAGCACCACCAATTACAATATTTTGAACAGTATGTCTTTTAAGCCAAATGGTATAAACTACTGCATAGAAAAATATTGTAAAAGCAAGTAAACTGGCTGCTAACCAATTTATAGATAAACCTAATATCATTATAGACAAAATAGACGTAATTATTCCAAATGACAGAGCTTCAGAAGGTTGTATCTTACCAGATGGGATAGGTCTATTTTTTGTTCTATCCATTAATATATCAATGTCTTTATCAAACCATTGGTTTAGGACTCCAGATGCACCAGCTCCAAGGGCTATAGCAAATATTCCTATCAAAGCTAAAAATGGATTAATTGAACTATCTAATACTGGAGCCGCATTATAATACCCAACGAAAGCTGTAAAAACTACTAACGACATAACTCTAGGCTTCATAAGATTGATATAATCATATGGTGAACCTAAGTTATTAGACTCTTGCGATATATCCTTAGTGTTAACTACTATCGAGGGCATATTAAAGTTCAAAACCTATATTATTTTACTTTTGGTATTTCAGCAAAAGTATGAAATGCGGGTGGTGAAGAAACCGTCCATTCTAAAGTATTGTCAGTTGAACCCCATGGATTTTTAACAGCTTTTCGCTTCTTTACAAAAGCCTCGATTATAACTACTAAAAAGATTATAGCACCCAGTGCTCCTATATAAGATCCAATTGATGCAACCATATTCCATCCTGCAAATGCATCAGGATAATCAACATAGCGCCTTGGCATACCTGCTAAGCCTAAAAAATGCATTGGAAAAAATGTTAGGTTCACACCAATAAATGTAACCCAAAAATGTAGCTTTGCTAAACCTTCGTTGTATTCATATCCTGTCATTTTAGAAAACCAATAGTAAAAAGCTGCGAATAAGCCATACACAGCTCCTAATGATAGTACATAATGAAAGTGTGCAATAACGTAGTATGTGTTATGTAGGACAACATCTAATCCAGCATTGGCTAGCACCACACCTGTTACGCCACCAACAGTAAAAAGAAAAATAAAACCAATTGCCCAGTACATAGGTATCTTAAAAACTATAGACCCACCCCACATTGTTGCAATCCATGAAAAGATTTTAATTCCTGTTGGAACAGCTATTACCATAGTGGCAGCTGTAAAATATGCTCTTGTATCTACAGACAAACCAACCGTATACATGTGATGTGCCCACACCACAAAACCAATTACACCTATGGAAACCATAGCATATGCCATTCCTAAATAACCAAAAACTGGTTTTCTTGAGAATGTTGAAACAATCTGGCTTACAATACCAAAGGCTGGCAAAATCATAATATAAACCTCAGGATGACCAAAAAACCAAAAAAGATGCAAAAATAGAATAGGATCACCACCACCTTCTGGAATAAAAAAACTTGTTCCAAAATTTCTATCTGTAAGTAACATCGTTATTGCACCAGCTAGAACAGGTATAGCTAACAACAACAAAAAAACTGTAACTAGCATGGACCATACAAATAATGGCATTTTGTGAAGGGTCATTCCAGGTGCCCTCATGTTAAATATCGTTGTTATAAAGTTTGCTGCACCTAATATTGAAGATGCGCCCGCTAAATGTAGAGAAAATATTGCAAGGTCCATACCCATACCTGGAGAACCTGCCGAGCTTGAAAGAGGGGGATATATAGTCCAACCAACTCCAACGCCACCATCAACTACAGCTGATAATAACAGCAAAACAAAGCTTGGAGGTAAAAGCCAAAAAGATATGTTATTCATTCTTGGGAAGGCCATGTCTGGAGCACCAATCATGATAGGAACAAACCAATTACCAAAACCTCCAATTAAACCTGGCATAACAACAAAGAAAACCATTATCAAACCATGTGCAGTTGTGAAAACGTTCCACATATGACCATCTTCCATGTACTGCACACCTGGGTTCATCAACTCCATTCTCATATAAATTGACATCGCTCCGCCAATGAAAGCAGCAACTATAGCAAAAATTATATACATAGTACCAATGTCTTTATGGTTAGTTGAATATAACCATCTTTTTACAAAGCCTGACGGAGCCCCATGATGATCATGTGATGAACCTGTATTTGCGGTTTGAGACAATGAAGCCATTATTTTATCTCCTTAACTTCTTTTTTTTGTAGTAATGCGATTTTATTATTTTCATTTATTGGATTTTTTGCAAATTTAACTTTTGCTTCTTTTAGCCATTTTTCATATTCATTCTTAGGAAGAGCTTGTATTACTATTGGCATATAAGCGTGGTTAACACCACATATTTGATTACACTGCCCATAGTACTTTTTCTTTCCTACGGGAACTTCTGTCCAAATTTCATTAATTCTTCCAGCAATAGAGTAAACTTGAAGAGCTAAAGACGGAACAAAAAATGAATGCATAACGTCATTTCCAGTTACAAGAAATTTTATTCTTGTACCCTCAGGCACAACTAGTGGATTATCTACATCCAACATTCTTTTTTGATTATCCTTTAAGTCACTTTCTTCAATTATATAAGAATCAAATGAAATTTCTTCGTCCGGATATTCATAATTCCAATACCATTGAGCTCCAGATACCTTAACAACCATGTCAACTGGCTTATCTGCTTCAGTTAAATAAAGAAGCTTAAATGAAGGAACAGCAATAACAACAAGAATTAAAACCGGAACCACAGTCCAAATAATCTCAATCAGTGTGTTATGAGAAGTTTTCGAAGGTTTTACGTTAGGTTTTTCTCTAAATTTTATGCATACATAAACTAATAAACCAAGCACAAAAACTGAAATCAAGGTAATTACAACAAGAAGAAAGTTGTGAAGGTCTGTTGCTTTAGTGGCAATTATTCCAGCAGGTTCTTGTAGATCCATTTGCCAAGGTTTTGGTTCTGACGCAACAGCTGCATTTAACAAAAAAAACATCATTGTTCCGGCTGCTAAAAAAATATAATTTAAAATATTTTTCCAACTTTTTAATATAGTATGGAAAGTTATATTCATAATTTATACTCCTTAAGCTTTAATCAAATTACATCTAAATGGTATATAAATGTTAGATTAATTTGAAATGATTCTAAAATACGTTTTAATATGTATTACTTAAAACTTTTTTATGAAAAATGCTAGATCTAAAACCAAATAAATTATTTTTTTTAAATTAAATTATTATTTAGTTATCAAATTTATATTTTTTAGTGTTAATCTTGAAGAATAGTAATTACATTGCCATGTCATATAAGTAAAATTTAATTAATAGGCGCAAAAATGGAAAATAAATCACCATTAGAAATAACTGATAAATTTTTTTACGAGGATAATGACTTTGATCTTAATAAAGCTCAGTCTATTGTATCAGACACTCTAAAAGATGCTGATGACGGAGAATTGTATCTTGAATCAACAAAATCAGAATCGTTTTCGTTTGACGATGGACGAATGAAAAATATTGCTTACGACAGCACTAAGGGGTTTGGTTTAAGAGCAATTGCAGGTGAGGCCAGAGGGTTTGCTCATTCGGGCGAAATAACAGAGTCTTCTCTTAAAAGAGCCTCAGAAACAGTCAGGTCCGTTTCAAAAAACTATTCAGGAATAATGGATCCAGGTCCATCACATGGAACTAACAAACCACTTTACACTTCAATAAATCCAATTGAGGAAACTTCATTTAAAGTCAAAACAAGCTTGCTTCAAGAAATTGACGCTTACGCAAGATCAATTGATAAGAAAGTTATTCAAGTTTCAGCATCTATTTCTGCCTCTTATCAAGCAATTCAAATATTAAGAGGTGATGGAAAGAGAACCGCTGACATTAGACCTCTTATAAGGCTTAACGTATCATTAGTTGTTGAAAAAAATGGTAGGAGAGAGACTGGAAATTCCGGATGTGGTGGAAGAGGAATATATGAAGAATGGATTAATTCTGATAGATGGAAAGGTCAAGTTAAAGAAGCGTTGAGAATTGCTAATACTAACCTTGAATCTATACCTACACCTGCTGGTGAAATGCCTGTTATATTAGGTCCAGGTTGGCCAGGAGTTATGTTACACGAAGCAGTAGGTCATGGCTTAGAAGGAGATTTTAATAGAAAAGGTACTTCAATATTCTCAGGGAAAATTGGAGAAAAAGTTACTGCTGACGGGGTTACAGTCATTGATGACGGAACAATTGAAAACAAAAGAGGATCAATAACAATTGATGATGAAGGTACAAAATCATCAAAAAACATTTTAATAGAAAATGGAATTTTAAGAAATTATATGCAAGACCGTCAGAATGCAAGATTAATGAAGATGGAACCAACTGGAAATGGGAGAAGACAGTCTTATTCTCATTACCCAATGCCAAGAATGACAAATACTTATATGGATAATGGAACAATTGAACCAGCAGAGATTGTAAGTTCAGTTAAAAAAGGCATTTATGCTGTTAATTTTGCTGGTGGACAAGTTGATATTACAAATGGGAAATTTGTTTTTTCTGCTTCAGAGGCCTATCTGGTGGAAAATGGAAAGGTTAAGCAGCCTCTTAAAGGTGCAACCCTAATTGGTAATGGCCCCGATGCAATGTCGAAAATTTCTCTTATTGGAAATGATATGTCTTTAGATGACGGAATTGGTACATGTGGAAAAGAAGGTCAGGGTGTCCCTGTGGGCGTTGGACAACCTACGTTATTAATGGGAGGCATCACAGTTGGAGGAACTGATACGAACTAAAGTATCAGAAAGCGTTATCAATAAATACTTTGTCTATATTTTTCTTCCAGATGCCATTAAACTTTTCTATAAGAATTTCAGATGCAGTCTTTTTGTTTCTAATGATATTGTACAGTGGATCTAAAAACTGTCTTTCATCAATGCCTCGTTCATCTAATTTATTACGTCTTTGAAGACCTAAACTAGAAATTCTTATCATTTCTTCTGCTATATCGATAATTTTTTTGGATCCTAGTTTCCCATTCAAACCATATTTTGCAGCTGAAATTCTTCCTTCTTCTAAAAGCTGAGCATTCATAAATGGCTTTGCCAAATCATAAGCCTCTAATTGAGCCTCATTATCATATAATAATCCCACCCATAACGCTGGGAGAGCACAAATTATATTCCAAGGCCCACCGTCTGCACCTCTCATTTCTAAATATTGCTTAAGTCTTACTTCTGGGAATGCAACTGTTACATGGTCTTCCCAGTCTTTAAAAGAAGGAAATTGGCCTTCAAAACCTTCTAATTTTCCATCCATAAAATCTAGAAAAGATCTTCCAGATACGTCAACATATTCGCCTTTCCTGTATACAAAATACATTGGCACCTTGAGAACATAATCTAACCATTCTTCATAGCCAAAAGATTCATTAAAAACAATTTCTGGTACACCTGTTCTATTAGGGTCAGTATCTGTCCAGACCATTGCTCTTGAAGATAAATATCCACTTTCTTTACCTTCAATAAATGGGGAATTAGCGAAAATAGCTGTTGCAATGGATTGTAATGCTAAAGATGTTTGAAACTTTTGGACCATGTCCAGTTCATTCAAATAATCAAGATTGACTTGAATAGTACATGTCCTTAACATCATATCTAATCCGAGTTGACCAACTTTAGGCATGAAATTTTTCATGATTTCATATCGACCCTTCGGCATCCAATTTTGCTTTGAACGAGACCATTTAGGATCATAACCTAGACCAATCATTGATAATCCAAGTTTGTTCATAGCTTTTTTCATGATTTTTAGGTGTCTTCCAGTCTCTCTACATGTTTGATGTAAGTTATTCAGAGGAGACCCCGATAGTTCTAATTGTCCACCAGGTTCTAACGAAATTGACGCACCAGTTTCATCTTTTAGAGCAATCGTATTGTTTTTTTCTAAAATTTTTTCCCATTTATTTTCTTTTGCAAGATTATTTAATAGTTCACTTACGCCTGATTTACCAAAATAACCAACTCTTTCTAAGTTATTTAAATGAAAAACAAATTTTTCATGTTCAGTACCTATTTTCCAATCTTCTCTTTTTTTTTCACCTTCTTTAAACCAATTTATGAGGTGTTCTTTTTTTAATCTTGGCATTTAGATCTCATATTTAGATTATGGTAAAAATTGAAAATATTAACACTAAATATGTTATAATATTTCTAATATATATTGAACTAAATTATAAAATTAGTAATTATTTTATATCTCCTTTTAAATAGTGGCAAAGAGAAAGAGCAGCAATTACTGCTGTATCAGATCTCAAAATTCTAGGTCCCAAATCAATTGGTCTTATAAACTTCTTTTCTCTTAAATAATTTGTTTCATTTGTACTGAAACCACCTTCAGGACCCACTAGAATAGCACCAAAAGACTTTGTTGATAGATTTTGAAAATCTATTTTGACGACATTGTTTTTTCTAATTGTTTCGTCACAAAAAAATATAATTCGATCATTATCCCAATTAGGAATTAAATCTTTAAGTTTCTTTACAGCACAGACTTCAGGAATCGTTATGCGTTCGCATTGTTCAGAAGATTCAATAGCTATATCTTGCATTCTTTTTAGATTTAAATTTTTTGTGATAGTACGTTCAGTAATTACAGGTATAATTTTAGATACTCCCAATTCAGTTGCCTTTTGCACTATATATTCAGTTGGAGATTTTTTAACTGGTGCAAATAATAACCAGATATCATTTTCAATTTTGACATCTCGTATTTTTTTTATTACATGAATTATAATTGTATTTTTATAAATTTCAGAAATTTTAGCCAAAAACTCCCCATTAATGCTATTAAAAACTAAAATTGAATCATCAATTTTTTTTCTCATTACATTTATTAAATAATGAACTTGTTTATTTTCTAATTTAACTGAATCTTCTAAAGATAATTTTCCTGGAAAATAAAGTCTGATTTTAGCTTTATAAGATAAATCTAACATTTGAGAAAACCATATCCTTAAAAATTACTTTAACTGCTAATTGATTACAATATAGTATAATGATATTGCATTATTTATGAATATACCTAAACAAAATAATTCTGACATGCTTGATAATGGTTGGTGGGATATACTTCCTAAACATTATATTAAATGGATAAGATTAGGGAGATTTGACAGACCAGTCGGTTTTTGGCTTCTTCTTCTACCTGGGTGGTGGGTACTTCCATTAACAAATTTAGATTTTATTAACTGTATAAAACTAATGTTTATTTTCTTAATAGGTTCAATTGTTATGAGAGCTGCCGGATGTACTATTAATGATATGTGGGACAAAGATATTGATAAAAAAATTTCTAGAACAAAAACAAGACCGCTTGCCAGTGGTGAAATTTCAATTTTACAGGCAACCTATTTTTTAATTACAATGTTATTAATTGGTTTAATTTGTCTATATCAGCTAAATATTTATACTTGGTTTGTAGCTGTCTCAGCGATACCTCTAGTTATCCTATATCCCTTGGCTAAAAGATTTACAAAATGGCCACAAATCGTCTTAGGATTGACCTTTAGTTGGGCTGTCCCAACAGCTTGGTCTGCTGCAAATGAAAACTGGAATTTAGGAATATTCATTATGTATTTGGCAACTGTATTCTGGATCATTGGATATGACACAATTTATGGATGTCAGGATAAAAATGAAGATGAAATTTTTGGTATTAAAAATTCTGCTGTTTCAGCTAAAAACTTCTTAACTCTTTTTGTAGGATGTTCCTATAGTTTAATGTTTTGCTTATTAATTATTAGTGGATATTTATTAAATAATAATATCTTTTGGTACATTGGTGTATCGATTTGTGGATTGCATCTTAGTTATCAAGTAATAAAAATAAAAAACATAAAACAGAATAATTCACTAGAAATATTTAAATCAAATGTCGTCCTTGGTCTGTTGTTAACATTATCATCTTTAGGAAATTATATAAGTTAATAGACATAGATTCTAAATTTTATATTTTAACCTAAACACACCGTCTACTAAAATCATATGTGGAAAAGTTAACGCTGCCAAACCAATAAACGTTACTTTTATGATTGTATCTGAATACGAATATAAATTTAGTAAAATATAATATGCAGCTCCACCACCTAACCAACTTAATACAGAAAAGATAATCATTAGGTACAATAATTTTTTCATTTCCATAAAGTTTAGTAACGTTGGTATAATTCTTTTAAAATGGTGCATGCTGTGAATAAGACAAAAATATATCGCAAATGCTGGCAAAGGGGGCAAAAGTGATATCACTAAAACCATTACAGTAAGTAGTTTGATATAATTTTTAGAGAAAGTAATTTTTTTATAATTAAATAATATTAACATTAATAATGAAATCCATACTAAAAGAGCCACATAAAGAAATTGCCACAATAAATATAATTGATTACCAGATAAAATTGAAAAAAGATGATCAACTTCATCTTTATTAAAAAAAATTATGCCCAATACTACCAGCCCCCCATGAGCATAACCACAGATATAATATAAATTATTATTTTTCCAATTTAAATCACCACAACCAAAATGAAAAACACTTACTATTAAGAACAAAATGAGGGAAAAAACTGGTAAAAAATACCACAAAACAACAATTAATGTGGCAACTAATAAATATGTAATTATAAATCGAACCTGTAAATAAAAACTTTTTGTAAAACCTAATGTAATAGAAATAGCTCCATCAAGAGCTCCATGGGGAATACCCATAAAAATAATAAAAAATAATGAGATATAATCTAACCAATCTAAGGTAAATTGAGCCATTTACGATACACAACATAAAAAAATGATTTGATAAATGGTATTTTAGGCATTGAAATAATTATTTTGCAAGTTGTTAATGGTGAAGCATTTCCAGACATAAATTTAGCCATTTCATCACCATTTAAAATTCTGGCTAAACTTGAAAAGATTTTGGAAGCTAACATTGGATACTCATTGATAACATTTATAAATATTTTATCTAAAAATAAATCAATAGCATTATGAATTTGAGTATTAATTTTTTTTCTATTTTTTATTTGGCTAATTATTTGAAATGCCTGTTTTTGAATAAAAGTAAAAGCATATCCCGAAGAAGGTCTTACTACCCCCCCTCTTGTACCAATATTATACATTTCTCCAGATGCACAAGAAATGTAATGCATGGGAATAACACCTTTTTCGTGATCACTCTTTGTGAACTTGTCCAATTTATAATATTTTTTTAGATATTTTGAAATTTCAGTTGAATAAAATTCTTTGTTTTCAACTGTTTTGGAAAACATCGTAGATTCAACCAATGCTTTCCGTTTACTAAATGGTAGCAGGTAAATAAAATGCATACCTCTTGACTGGTCACATCTGAAATCCATTAAAGTTAATATATCTTCATCAAATACATCTTTCTCAGAAGTAACTACAAATCCTTCAAAGTGCTGCAACAAAATATTGGTTGGGATTTTAGGTGGTCTGCTATCAAATACTAAATCACCTTTAATTTTCTTATTCTTAGCAAATAATTGACCATCTTTTTCAAGTACATCATTTTCTAAAATGGTAAATTTTTGACTTGGAAGTTGTTTTTTACATATATCCAACCATTTTTTTCTTTTTATCACACAATAAGGATGTTTAACTGACGTTAGAATATGTTTAGAGTCATCAGTATTGATTGACCATTTAGACCACACATGATTTGCTTTTTTATAAGCATCATCATTAATTTTTACTTTCCAAAATCCCCAAAAATGATCTTTATTAGTTTTATTTTTGTTACCTATAAATAAATTAAATTTGTAGTTAGGTAATTTGCGAATTAATCTAGCCAATGATAATGCTGCGCAACCACCTCCAATAATGTTAATTTCCTTTTTTATCATTCACTAAATTTTCTAAATAAATATGAAGTTCAGAATTATGCTTTTTCTTATTTCTTAAATAAAAAATTTCTTTAAAAGTCTTGAATAGTGTAATTTTTATTTTCGAAAAGATTGATGTTATTTGTCTTCCATTTTGCCAATTGAAATTTTCATTTTCTAACTGCACCCCAATCTCTCTGTAAACTCCTGATGCTACAGAAATTGCAACCCTTGTATTAAAGGGCAAAAAAGTGAAACCTTTTTCTCCACTCAAATAATATTGTTCAGCTAAAATTAATAATTTTTTTATACCTTTTGAAATCATATGAATTTTTTTTAAGTCATTGGTTTTGGCAGCTAAAACTATTTCTTTAGGTGAAATATTCTGAACCCAGCTCCCAGGTAAATATCGTCTTCCCATTTTAGCGTCTTCCAAAACATCTCTTGCAATATTTGTGAGCTGCATAGCTATTCCAAGATCTATAGCAAATGATTTAGCAAGTTCATTATTGCATTTTAAAGCATCACACATCATTATTCCAACAGTTCCAGCAACATGATAAGAATATCTAATTAACTCTTCTTCCTTTTTAAACAAAATAACCTTTTGATCTAAAATAAGTCCATCAATTAAATCTATTACTGCTTTTTTAGAAGATGATTTTAAAAATTTAGGATACTTAATTGAATAAATGTTACCTAGTTCTGTAATTGTATTTTTTTTAATAATAGATTTAATATTAATGAGATACTTATGTGAATTAGTTTCTCCACTATCTGCTATGTCATCTAAAATTCTACAAAAACTATATAATTCAGCCGCTCTATTTATGCATTCTTTATTTAAGAACTTACTAGCCCAATGAAAGCTTTTTCCATGTTTTTTTAGTACTATTTTGTCATCATCAACATGGCAATCCATATTAAGCCTTTTATTTTAATAAACTCTCGACAACTTTTGCAGATGATAATACACCTGGAATACCAGCACCAGGATGAGCACCGGCTGCAGCAAAAAATAAGTTCTTAATATGAGGATCTTTATTATGATAACGAAACCAAGCAGATTGAGAAAAATTTGGGGCTATTGAAAAGCCCGCACCATGTGTAGAACGATAATTATTTTTAAAATCTACTGGTGTCATAAAAAAATCTTCACATATATAATTTTTCAAATCTGGCAAAATTGTATTATCTAAGGCTTCTACAATTCTATCCTTTAGGTTTTCACCTTCAATTTCCCAATTAACGTTACCTTGTAAATTTGGAACAGGACAAAGAACATAAAAACTATCACAACCTTTTGGTGCAAAACTTTTATCAGTTGCAGTAGGTCTATGTATGTATAATGAAAAATCTTCACTTAAAATTTTGTTATCAAAAATATCAGTTAACAACCCTTTAAATCTTTTACTTAACCAAATTGAATGATGTGCTATATTTAAATATTGTTTTTTTGTTCCAAAGAACAAAACAAACATTCCGAAAGAATAACTGGTAAATCTTTCTGGTAGAAATTTTTTTCTTTTTTTTATTTTTGATTTCAAGATTTCATTATAGAAGGTAGGTGGATCACCATTAAAAACAAAATTATCAGCATGAAATGTATTGCCATTCATGCATTCAATTTTTTCAATTTTACCATTTATTTCAAAAGCATTTTTTATGTCTGTATTATATTGAATTTCAACACCAGTCCGCTCTAATAATTTTGTTAACTCCTCTACAAGTTTTCCCGTACCACCCATACTAAAATAAACTCCCCAATTTCTTTCTAAAAAATGTATAAGTGCATAAATGGAAGTAGTAGAAAAAGGATTTCCCCCAACTAATAATGGATGTATAGAAAAGGCTGCACTTAAATTTGGATTTTTGATATATTTATTTACCAATTGGGAAACTGTTAAATAACTTTTCAACTTTATTAATGCCGGCACTTGTCTCATCATATAAAAAAAAGAGCTAAAAGGTTTATCTGATAATTTTGTAAAACCAACATCAAAAATTGCTTTGGAAGCTTCTAATAATTTATGATAATTGTTAGCATCATCAATTGAAAATCTTTTCATTTCATTTTCAGTTTTTTTTATACTTTCTGAGTAATCAAAAGTTTGACCATCATGAAAATGAAACCTGTACCAAGGTTCTAAAGGTTTAAACTTAATATATTCTTCTCTTTTCTCGTTGAATAGTTCAAAAAGTTCATCAAATAAAAAAGGAGCTGTTATTACAGTTGGACCAGCATCGTGTTTGAAACCATTTTTTTTAAAAACTTGCGCTCTTCCTCCTAAAGAACCTAATCTTTCTATCAAAGTAACTTGATGACCCAGGGCTCTTAATCTAAGAGCAGTTGCTATACCACCAAAACCACCGCCAATTACAATACTTCTAAGTTTTTTATTAATTTGTTTTTTTTCAGATAAATTCATATAAATTGTTAACCATATAAAAAAAAAGCCTGTAGGTTTGCCTACAGGCTTTTATTTTAATTTTTTTAATGCTTACGCATCGGATTCTGTGGTTGCTGCTGCCCATATCGCTAAACAGAAAGCAATTTTGTTAATAACATCTGCGATGTTATAAATAAAATTTAAGCTGTTTGCATCGGCACCACCAGCCATATAACCCATGAAATAACCAATTGGGTAAATAGCCCAACCAATTGTCACAATCCATTTCATTGTGTTAAAAGCTGATTGAACGGATTCAGGTGCACTTTCTGCACTTACTTTACTAGCTTCACCAGCAAATATTTCATATAGAATGAATATCCATCCAGCCATTCCAATTACAAAACCAATAGTTGCATTTATAAAACCAGCCTCACCTAGATATCCACCAATTAACATTACTAAAGATCCAAGAAATAATCTCCAGAACACGCCACCAGCAACCGCTGTACATGCTGCTAAAATCAAGTAGAATTCTATCATTTGAAGTGGAACTGTAATTATCCAATCTACATATCTAAATACAGTTGGTGATTCTCCTGTGGCTGCCCAAATTTCTCTCATGTAGAAGTAGTGAACTCCAGCAACTAAAGTAACAAGAGCACCAACAACTAGAGATGTTCTCCACTTGCCTTTAACTCTCAATGATTCCATTAAGAAAAAAACAGTTGCTGCAACCATGGAAATAGATATTATCCAGAAACTTATACCAACAGCATCACCTGGGTCTAGATTAGCACCGTGTGACCCTGCAAATGAAAGTGTTGGAAGTAAGGCTAAAAAACTAGCCGGTATTAAATATTTTAAAAAAGACATTTATAAACTCCCCTTATACTTGTCATGTTTAATTTCTAGCAACTGCTAGATTCAATGCAAAATAGCACATTTAGCGAAAACAATAAAAGGGAATTTGTGGTTAGGCAACAAATAAAAGTAATTTAAATGCATTTTTTTTTAGTGTTTTTTGTTAACTTGTTGTTTTATAATGATTTATTTTTTGATAATAATTATCATTTTCAATCAAAAATTTACTAAATTTACATGATTTGTTAGATTTTACATATAAATTTAACTAATTCTGTATAATTTTTGTGTTCAAAATATTAAGGAAATATGATTTTTGTAAAAAATTTTTTAACTAATAAGATTTTACTTAATAATTTGCATTAAATTATTAAGTTACCACGAATACTTTTTTTAATAATTTCCCAATTAGGGTTTTTTGGTATCATTGCTTTTGACTTAAGTTGTTTATGAAGAATAATTCTATAACTTTTATTGTTGATAACCTTATCAATCCATTTTGATAACTTATCTTCTTCAATGCCTAAACTATGAATAAGAGATAATAGTGCGTTTTTTTCACTAGAACTTTTTAATGTAACATTATCAGCATTGATTTCGGATAACCTTCTAGGTTTATTATCGTAAAAAGGATAAACGCCTGGAATTGAAATATATCCATATATTTGTTTTTCATATTTAAAATCTTTAATTTTAACAGTGTTTAACTTTAACTTTACGAAACTGTACACAATTCCTAATGCTTCGCTTAAATGCATAATTTCTAATTGTTCTTCATTTAGCCACAATACATTAAGTTCTACTTTAGTTCCTTTACTAGGCCATTGGGTAGCTGGCATTGATCCATAAGCAGACAAAGACGCAGCATAAACTATATCAGAGTCTATTAAAATGGCAGGCGTGACACAAATATTCTGATTTAATGAAAATTTTCTTTTTAATTGATATGGTGATCTATTAGAACCTACTGATAATATTGGTATTCTATTATTTAAATCATCGCATATACCTTTAATAAATTTACCCTTATAAAATGAAAAAGAATAGTTTGGTGCAAAATATGGATACCTTATAGCTCTATCAAATGATGAAAAATTAGGAAATAATTCTTTAGTAATTTTTTGATTATCATATCCCATATCAAATGATCTTTTTATAAACCTAAAGTTTCGTTATATCCTAAAGCAATATTCATAGACTGTATAGCAGCGCCAGAAGCACCTTTTCCTAAATTATCTAATCTGGAGGAAATAATTAATTGATTATTGTCATCATTCCCAAAAACACTAATGTCAAGACAGTTTGTTCCAACTAAATTATCTGGCCTAAAATATCCTTTATCGCTTATACCTTCATCTTTTTTTAAAACTTTTATGAAGTTAGCTCCTGAGTAAAATTCTTCCATTAAGTTTTGGATCTTTTCAGTATCAATTTTATCATTAAACCAAGAAAAATGTAATGGTATAGAAACAATCATACCTTGAATGAAATTACCAACCGATGGACTAAAAATTGGTGTTCGCTCTAACTTGTTATGATAAATTATTTCTGGTAAATGTTTGTGATTTAATTTCAGTCCATAATTAAAAAAAGGTTCGATATCTGTTTCCTTAAAATAATTAATCATCGATTTTCCGCCACCTGAATAACCACTCACAGCATTTATGACAATTGGGATACTTTTGCTTAAAATACCATTTGATATAAGTGGTTTTAGAATTACATTAGCCCCAGTAGAATAACATCCAGGTGATGAAATGCGTTTTGAATTTTCAAGACTTTTTTTGTAATTCTCTCCAAGCTCTGGTAGTCCATATGACCAATTTGGGTTAGTTCTGTGAGCCGTAGAAGAATCAATAATTATTGGAGATTTATCTCCAAGTTCATCAGCTATTTGAACTGTTTCAATAGATATTTCATCAGGTAAGCACAAAAATGTTACATCCGATTTTGCTAACATTTCTTTTTTATAAGAAATATCTTTTCTTTTAGATTGATCAACTGACATTATATTAATATTTGGATGCTTACTTAACTTTTCATGAACTTGCAAACCTGTGGTGCCAGTTTCTCCATCAATAAAAATATCCTTTTTCATATCTACCTATTTATATACTTATAAAGTTGCAACAATTAAGACAGTATATTAATAAAGCATATATAAATCTTTTGTAAATTCTCTTTTTCATAGGAACAAAATTTAAATGTCTACAAAAAAACTTAATGATAAGGATATTATGAACCTTCTTATTGATACAGCTATTACAAATGGCGCAACTAGTGCAGACTGTGTTTTATCAAGAAGCAGAGGTGTGTCGATTACTAGAAGATTAGGTAAAGATGAAAACATTCAAAGATATGAAGACTTTGACACTGGATTAAGAGTGTTTGTTGATAATAAAATTTCATCAATTTCAACTAATGAAAATTCTGAAGAAGCTCTGAAAGAGGTTGCAAAAAGAGCTGTCGAAATGGCTAAAATTGCACCAGAAGATAAATATAGCTTTATAGCAAGTAAAGAGATGCTTCAAAACTCCCCAATACAAGACAGTATTTTTATTGATAGTTATGATTCTGTAGAACCAAGTATTGATGTAATAAGAGATAGAGCATCAGAAGTTGAAGATATAGCTTTAAGTGTAAAAGGTATTACTAATAGTGATGGTGCAGATTCATCATGGGGTGAAGGAGAAACACTCTTGATGACATCTAATGGTTTTTTCGGGTCGACAAAAAAATCTAACCACAGTGTATCAGTAGTTGTTATTGCTGAAAAAAATGGGAAAATGGAGAGAGACTATGATTATTCTTCAAAAGTTTATGGTGAAGATCTAAAAGACGGTAAAAAAATCGGATATGAAGCTGCAAAAAAAACACTGGCCAGGATTGGTGCTAAAAAACCAGTAACTGGACAATATCCAGTAATTTTCGACCCAAGAGTATCTAGGTCAATAGCAAGTCACTTTGCATCAGCTATTAATGGATCATCAATAGCACGCAAAACCAGCTTTCTGAAAGATTCCTTAAATAGTAAAATTACAAATGAATCAATTACTTTAATTGATGACCCTTTTCTTGAAAGAGGTTTAGGCTCAAGATTATTTGATGCAGAAGGCCTAGGTACCTCCAAGCATGTATTAATTGAGGATGGAGTGCTCAAAAATTGGTTATTAGATTTATCATCTGCAAGACAATTAAACATGTTACCGACTGCAAATGCAAAAAGAGGTATTAGTGGTCCTCCAGTGCCGGGCACAACTAATCTGACTTTATTACCCGGAAAAGCTTCACCTGAAAATATTATTTCTAGTATAAGTAATGGTTTTTATATCACTGATATGATTGGCAGCAGTGTATCTATGGTTACTGGTGATTATAGCCGTGGTGCTAGTGGTTTTTGGATTGAAAATGGAGAATTATCAACTCCCATTACAGAAGCAACTATAGCAGGTAATCTTAAGGATATGTTTAAAACACTTAAACCTGCAAATGATCTTGATTTTACACATTCTATAAATTGTCCAACCATTTTAATTGAAGGCATGACAATAGCAGGTAATTAATTGATAGAAAGATCAAAAAATATAAAATTTAACAGATTTTTAGCTTGGTTTGACATGATTGTTAAAGATCATGGATTTTTAAGATTTTGTTATCACAATTTTCATCAAATTGACGAAAAATTGTATAGGTCAAATATGCCTACACCCCTTAGAATAGAGAGCTACGGTAAACTTGGAATAAAAACTATAATAAATCTTAGAGGAATTAGAAGGGATGGTGGCTGGTTATTAGAAAAGGAGGCTTGTGAAAAAAACAACATAAAATTGATAGATTTTAGAGCAAGGTCTCGCGCAGCTCCTGAAAAAGATATGATATTTAAAGCTGAAAAACTTTTTAAATCTATAAAATACCCTGCTTTATTACATTGTAAATCAGGTGCTGACAGGGCTGGTATAATGTCTGCATTATATATGCTGACTTATAAAAAAGAACATCCCAAAATTGCAAAACAACAATTATCTTGGAAATATCTTCACATAAAATGGGCAAAACCTGGAGTATTAGATAGTTTTGTTGAAGAATATTCAAAACAATATAAACAAAATGAAATGAAGTTTATAGACTGGGTAAAAGAAAAGTATGATCCTGAAAAATTAGAGCGTAATTTTCGGTCTATTTGGTGGGTTAATAGATTATTAGACGATTTTTTGAAAAGAGAATAGCTTTTCTTAAGTGCCTTTATTATACAATTTTTTGTAATAATCAGAATTTTTAATTAAATCCTTGTGTTTACCTGAACCTAAAATTTTACCTTTATTAAATAAAATTATTTGATCTGAATTAATTATTGTGGAAAGTCTATGCGCAATAGTGATTGTAGTCTTATTCTTAGTTAATATTTCAAGTGTTCTATTAATTTCGCTCTCAGTTTCAGCATCAAGGGAACTTGTTGCTTCATCTAGAAGTAAGATAGGAGCATCTTTTAGGATAGCTCTAGCAATTGATATACGCTGTTTTTGTCCTCCAGATAATGTGTTACCACCTTCTCCAACAACCGTGTTATAACCATCTAAAGAATTAGTTATAAATTCGTGTATATCTGCATTCATTGCTGCTTTTTTAACTTTATGATCAGGTGCATTTAAATTCCCAAATCTTATATTATCCATAAAACTTTTATTATAAATTATAGTTTCCTGACTAACCAATGAAATATTATTTCGAAGTGAATTTAAACTAATATTCTTAATGTTTTCTTCATTAATTAAAATTTCTCCATTTATTGGGTCATAAAATCTTGAAATTAAATTAATGATTGTTGATTTACCAGACCCACTTTGTCCTACCAGTGCAACTTTTGAACCTGAACTAACAATAAAGTTGATATCATCTAATACTTTGTTCTTTTTATTATATGCAAAACTGACTGACTTAAAAGTTATTTTTGGTGGTTTGTTTTTTGTTATTTTTAAATTAGGAGCAGAGGATAAACTAATAACTTTTGGTGTGATTTTTAATTGTGTGTAAATCCTTCCTAAAGCAGAAAGACCTTCTTGAAAAACAGTATTGAATGTTCCTAAAGCCCTAGCAGGTTGTGCAATCATCAGCAATGCTGTTACATAACCCACAACACTCCCAGGAGATAATTCACCTATTGATACCCGGTAGCTTGCAAAACCAATTACGCTAGCTGCTGCAACTCCTCCTAAAATTTCCAATATAGGCAAAACTTTTGCTCTACCAATTACCAAACTGAACATTTTTTTAAATAATGAGCTTAACACACCTTTGGATCTATTAATTTCCATATTCTCAAGATTATACGATTTTACCATTCTTATGCCTTGGAGCATCTCAGTAAGCGTAGAAGTGACTGTTTCCATTTGTTCTTGAAGAGATGTTGCTATGATCTTTTGTTTTTTTCCAATCCTAACAATAGGCCTCAATGCTAATGGATAAATCACTATAACTAATATTGATAAAAGCCAATCTAACCAAATTAGATAAAACAACAATGCTATAACTGTAAGAGCATCCCTAACTAAATTATTTATAGTTCTCTCAAAACCATCTCTAATTAAAATAACATCATTCATTATTCTAGATACATGATTGCCCGATGATAATTTATTTAATTCATCCAAGTCGGAAGTTATCAATTGCTTAGTTAATTTTTTTTGTATATCTACCGAGATTGATAATGAGATTTTAGAAACTTGACGTATTTGGAAAAACATTGCGGTACCTCTAATAATTGCAACAAAAGCAATAATAAAAGGAAAAATAATCCAGTTACTATTATCATCTAGCAAACCATCGAAAACCAATTGTATTAAGTAAGGATAGATTGAAGCAGTAGCAGCAACAACAACCAACAATATAAAAGCCAAAATAATATCAATCTTATAATTGGATACAAAATCATTCCAAAATTCTATAATTAAACTTTTATTTTTGTTTGTTATCATTTGGTTTATGTTCATATCAATCCATTTACAATATCATTTATTTTAATCTATAATAATAATTATATGTATAGATAGTTATTTTGTTTTGTGTAAATTTAATTTAATAATCAATTTTAAATTTGTGCAGTAATTTGGATTTTAAATGCGTATTATAAAACGTTTTAGCAAGACTGGTACCGGACAAAAACTAATTGGTTTTATCTTTTATTTTATTACAAAATTGATTTCACATTCAATTAGATGGGAATATTTTGAGCAAAGCAAAAAATCAAAAATTTTTGATAATAAACATAAATATATTTTTTGTTGCTGGCATAATAAGTTATTTTTAGGCCCTCATCTTTTGCCAAGAAATAGAGTAATTAATGCTCTTCAGTCTAGTCATTCTGATGGAATGATTACCTCTCTTGCATTTCAATATCTTGGAATGAATGTAATACTAGGCTCCTCAAAAAAAGGAGGAATACAGGCATTCAGGAAAATGGTAAAATGTTTAAAATTAGGCGAAAGTATAGCGATTACACCAGATGGTCCTAGAGGTCCTAAAGAAAAAGTAAAGGGAGGTATTATAAAACTAGCACAAATGACAAATACTCCTATTATCCCTTTGGTATGGGCTACTAGAAAATATAAAATAATTAATTCTTGGGATAATTTTGTTTTACCATATCCATTTTCAAAAGGAATATATAGTTTTGGGAAACCAATATATATAGAAAAAAAAATAAATATAAATAAATTTGAGCTTGAAAGACAAAATCTTGAGAATGAAATCAAAAGACTTACTAAAATATTGGATAGTAGAGTAAATTGAACTTTATAATGGATTTGGGAACTTACAATGACACTATCAACATATAATTTTTTATGGGCAATATTAAAATTGTTTTTGCCAAATTATTTACTAAAACGTCAAAAAAAAGGAAAAGAAGATAAACATAGACTTAGTGAAAGGTATGGAATTTCAAAAAAATTGCGACCAGATGGTACCATTGTTTGGTTGCATGGAACAAGTGTTGGTGAGTCTGTTGCAGCCCTTGCGCTCGCTAATTCAATGAAAAAAAATGGTTTTGGTAAAAATAAAAATGAGTTTTTTTTGTTAACAACTAACACTACTTCTGCTGGTAAATTAATAAAAGATAAAATAAAAAAAGGTTTACCTGCAATTCATCAATATCATCCTTATGATCATCCTAAATTTGTTTCAAAATTTTTAGATCAATGGAAACCTAATATGGCTGTTTTTATGGAATCAGATTTCTGGCCTAATCTAATATATTTAACTGCAAATTCGAATATTCCAACTATTCTAGCATCTTCACAAATGTCAGATAAATCTGCTCGTTTTTGGACAGGGCTAGGTTACTTTTTGGCAAAAAAAATTTTTAGTAAAGTTGATCATGTTTTAGCTGTTGATCCTAAACAAGAGGCTTTATTTAAGAAATTAGGCGCTAAAAATGTTAAAAGTTTAACAAGTCTTAAGTCAATAGCTGAAAAACTCCCTATAGATCAAAATTATGTAATACAGCTAAAAAAGAATATACATAGAAAAAAAATATTAATTGCTGCCTCAACTCATCCAGGTGAAGAAGAGTTAATGATTAAGTTAGCTGACCTCCTTAGAAAAAAATCTCATGATAATATTTTAATTATAATCGCACCAAGACATATTAATCGAAGCCTTGGAATTCAAAATAGAATAAAAGCTGCTGGATTCGACATAAAATCAAGGAGCAAAGGTGAGTTTCCATCAAAAAATGATTTTTTTTATCTTTCAGATACAATGGGAGAAATGGGCTCACTAATGGAAATATCAGATTTAGTTTTTGTAGCAGGATCTATGGTGCCCGTTGGAGGTCACAGCCCATCTGAAGCATCTCAATTTGGTAAGCCAGTTATAATGGGTCCACATTCTGAAAAATGTGATGCTCAGATTAAAGATCTGGTTTGGTCTGGAGGGGCTATACAAATAGAAAAACACCCAAAAATGAATGAGAATTTTCTTAATAATGTTGTTGAGTTACTTAGTAACTCAGCTCGCTTAGAAGATATGGGAAGAAATAGTTTAATTGCTTCTGGTTATGCCCAACAACGTGCAGATGAAGCAAGTATAAATTTGATTGAACTATTAAAAACATACAAAAACAAAAATGTTGCTTAAAATGTTTAAGGCACCTGAATTTTGGTATAAAAAAAATATTATATCAAAATTACAAATTATACTTCTTTATCCATTTTCTATTTTTTGGGTTTTAATTGATGATTTTAAAAGATACTTCTCAAAAACTTATGAATCTAAATTAAAGGTAGTTTGCGTAGGCAATCTAACTGTTGGAGGAACAGGCAAAACCCCATTCTCCATTTATACTTACAAACTTTTAAAAAATTTAGGGTATAATCCAGTTTTTTTAACTAGAGGTTATGGTGGTTTAAAAAAAGGACCAATAGAAGTTAACAATTCACACCATTTTGAAGATGTTGGAGATGAATCAATATTATTAAGCAAAGTTGGTACCACAATTGTTTCTAGAAACAGATCCTTAGGAGCTAAATTTATTGAAAAACATAAGGATAAATTCAACATAATAATAATGGATGATGGTTTACAAAATTATCAATTAAAACAAGATATAAAATTTCTACTAGTTGATAAAAAACTAAAGTTAGGCAATGGTTATTGTTTGCCTGCAGGTCCATTAAGGCAGCCTATTGAACGTGGTTTTAACAATATTGATAAAATAATATTAACAGGAGAGAGCGACAATAACGAAAAAGATTTATTTAAGTCTTTTAACATTCCAGTAATTAAATCAAATATTAAGACAACTAATCTACCAAAAATAAAAAAAGAAAAATTACTAGCTTTTTGTGGCCTAGCCAATCCTAACAAGTTTTTTGACACTCTTAAAAAGAATGGATATGAGATTTCATCCATAAGAAAATTTCCTGATCACTATGCTTACAAAAATAATGATATTAATAATTTAATATTTGATGCAAAAGACTTAAACCTAAAGCTCATTACTACTGAAAAGGATTATGTTAAAATTTCAGAAAATAAAAACCAAATACATTTTTTACCAATTGAATTTGAATTAGGTGTAAAAGATAAATTAAATTTTGAGTTATTTCTGCAGGAAAAACTAAATGCCTGATTCCTTAAGTTTTAGAATTAAAAAGCAATTTGATAGGTACGTTCATGATCCAATAGCGGCTATAATAGCTATTCCATTATTTTTAATACTAAAGCTTTTACCATATAAATTTTCATCTTATTTGTGTGGAACATTAATGTATTTAATTGCTCCACTTACTTCTTATAACAAACGTGTAAAAAAACATTTAAAAATTGTTTTCCCTAATAAGTCTAGAAAAGAGATAAATAAAATTACATCACAACATTGGTTTATGCTTGGACAAACAATTGGTGAGATGCCACATATTAATAATTTGATTAAATTAGGTAATTTGGAAACTGAAGGTTTAGAAAGAATTAAAAAAGGTCCTGCCATTCTTGTTGGAGCACATATGGGTAATTGGGAATTCCTTTTAAGAGTTGGAGATCTTGCAGGAAGACGAGCTGGGTATGTCTTTAGACCTATAAATAATTGGATATTAAATAAAATACAAATTTACAGAAATAAAGATGCTAATGCTGACTTTTATAGAAAAGGTCGTCTTGCAGCTATAGGCATGGCAGGCAAACTTAAAAAGGGTGAAGTTGTTGGACTAACAGGAGATCAACTTTTAAGAGAAGGTATTATGGTTCCTTTTTTTGGAATTGAAACACCAACACCTCAGGCAGCTGCAATTATGTCTATAAAATGGAATGTGCCGATTTATATGGTAAGGGTGGAGCGTTATAAGGATTTAAAGTTCAAATTAAGTGTTGAGGATAAGCTTAAGTTTCCAAAAAATTTAGATAAAGACAAAGCTATATTTGAAATTACTAGGTTAATTTCTAAAAGGATTGAAGAGTGGATAATAGATAGGCCAGAACAATGGCTTTGGGCACACAGACGGTGGGGCAAATAGAGTTAGGTTATTTTCGCTGGCAGTGTATCACTTTGCACGAGAGTGTGGCTAGATATTTATATTAAATGTGCTAAACAAACGGGGCATTATCTAAATAAAATATTATGAATTACACACCAAACCAGTTATCATATTCTAAGTAAATAACTGTAACCGCTATAATTGCATATGCACAAAGATACCATTTAAAAATATAAGAATGTGGTTTACCGTCTTTTTTCAATTCTTTTCCTATTATAAGTTAAAATATATAGTTTAATCCCTTAAAAAAAAACCAAAAAATACCAAAAATTAAATGAAAAGCTAAAGATATGAAGATTGCTTTAAATAATTTATTATTTCCATCATCCCACCAATTTGTAAAAAGATAAATTAACTTTTTAAATTTATTCTCTCCATCATTCCACCATTGGTCAAAATTATTTGTGATTTTTTTTGTCATCTCATTTAACTATAAAATTATATCCCATATTAGGGTTAGTTAATATTGAAGGAGATATATAAAAAAAAATATAACCTTTTAACAAAATAAAAAAAATTGTCACAAATAGAAATAGTTTTAGTTCTTTTCTCATAGTAAAATTTACCATATTTAGTTTTTATATTAAATATTAAATATTTTATATTTTTAATTTATATCCATATAAATATAGATTTGATTAAATTAAATAGTTTGATCTGATCGCATCTAATATAAGTAAATCCAAAACTTATTTATCTAATTGTGCTGATCTTATTTCATCTGAAAACTTAATTTTCACATTAGCATTTTTGGGAGCTTCACTGCTAAGTTTAATTGGTTTACCTTTATTGTTTATTACAAGAGAAAAACCTCTTTCAAGAACTCTATTAAAGCTTGAAGCCTCGAGCAACTGATCTAAAGATTTTAATTTAGTTTCTTTACTATTGAAAATGTTTTCGAGAAAATTTTTAAATTTGGTTTCAAGAAGTTGTTGTTTTGAAACTAAATTACTTATTAAGATTTTTGGGGGCAATAAATATTGTGCACATTGAGTAATTTTATTTTTTTTCTCTATTAAAATATTTTTGAATAAATTTTCAAAATCTTTGTATATAAAATCCAACTTTTGAGTTTTATTCTCAAAAATTTGGTCTGGCTTGCCTAACAACTTAATAAGGTAGTTAATACGATCATTATTAGCATACAACTTATTATTGAAGGATAACTTAATCCTTAAGTTTAATTCATCAATTCTTGATATTAATTCATCTCTTATTGGAACTGCTTTTTCTGCAGCTGCTGTCGGCGTTGGAGCTCTTAAGTCAGATACAAAATCAATTAATGTTGTATCTGTTTCATGACCTACAGCAGATATTACTGGTATAGAACTTTTATATACTGATCTAACTACAATTTCTTCATTAAATGACCATAAATCTTCTAAGCTACCACCACCTCTAGCAACTATAAGCAAATCGGGCTTTTTAATACTTGTATCATCTGTTAATTGATTAAATTTATCAATTGCATTTGAAATCTGGTGCGCAGAATCTTCACCTTGGACAGCAACTGGCCACAAATAAACATGAGAAGGAAATCGATCAGATAATCTGTGAAGGATATCTTTTATTACAGCGCCTGATGGACTGGTAATAACACCTATGATTTTTGGTAAGTAAGGTATTGGCTTTTTAAGTTTTTGATCAAACAATCCTTCTTTAAGAAGTTTTTTTCTTCTTTCTTCAAGCATTTTTAGAAGCGCACCTTCTCCTGCCACTTCCATACTTTCTACAATAATTTGATATTTAGATTGCCCTGCAAAAGTGGTTGCTTTCCCAGTGCAAATTACTTCCATACCCTCCTCTGGCTTAATTGATAACCTTGGTAAAGTATATTTCCAAATTATTGCAGCAATTGTACCTTCTGTATCTTTTAGGGTAAAATAAACATGTCCTGACCCTGGGAATGAAGGGCGAGAAATTTCACCCCTAATACGTACATAACTAAAGTTTGTTTCAACTAATTTTTTAATTACATGTGAAAATTCGCTTACAGAATACACTGGATTATTTGTATTAGTGATCATAGGATAGCATTCAGATTTCTGTTTATCATGCATTAATAGTATGTCATATTTCAGAAAATCTAAAGTCTTTTGGAGTAATTAATTCATGAATATTTTAGTAGTAGGTGGAGGCGGTAGAGAACATGCTATTGCTGAAACTTTATCAAAGTCACCTTTAACAACAAGACTAATTGTTGCACCAGGAAATCCTGGGATTGAAACATTTGCTGAATGCTATCCAATAGACGCTGAAGATATACCTGGGCAATGCAAGTTAGCAAAAGATGTTAAAGCAGATATTGTTTTTATAGGCCCTGAAATACCGTTAGTCCTAGGTTTAAAAGATGAATTATCAAAATTAGGAATTAGTGCATTTGGGCCTTCAAAAAAAGCAGCTCAATTAGAGGGTTCAAAAACTTTTTCTCGAAATTTTTGTAAAAGACATAATATTCCACAACCAGAATTTAAATATTGTACCGATATAGATACTGCAAAAAAACAAATTGAGCTTTTAAATGGATATTGCGTTGTAAAGGCTGATGGCCTTGCCGCAGGTAAAGGTGTTGTTGTATGTGACACCGTTCAACAAGCAATAATTACATCAAGAGAAATGTTAGAAAAAAATAAATTTGGTAATGCGGGAAAGTCAATTTTAATAGAAGAAAGAATAAATGGCATTGAAGCAAGTATTTTTGCAGTTTCAGATGGAAATAATGCGGTTTTAATTGGAACGGCTCAAGATCACAAAAGGGCCTATGATAATGATGAGGGACCAAATACTGGTGGTATGGGAGCTATTTCTCCTGCCCCTGCGTTAAATCAAAATTTAAATAAAGAAATATTTAATAGTATTATTACACCTACAATTAATGGTATGAAATTAGAAGGATATCCTTATGAAGGGATTTTATATGCTGGTGTAATGATTACAGAAAAAGGACCCAAGGTAATTGAATTTAATTGCAGATTTGGAGATCCTGAAACGCAGGTTTTACTTCCACGTTTAAATACAGACTTAGTAAGTATCATTCAAAAAACGATTAAAAAAAATCTTAAGAATATGACTATTGATTTAATTCCTCAAAACGCAATTACTGTTGTAATAGCGAGTAAGGGGTATCCTGGTGAATTTGAAAAAGGAGTTTTATTACCATCGCTTAAAAATTTTAATAACAGAAATGAAATATCTGTCTTCCATTCAGGCACTTCCAAAGATAAAAATGAAAAACTTATTTCAAATGGCGGAAGAGTTTTATCAATAACATCTATTGGAGCAAATGTTAGAGATTGCAGGCAAAAAGCATATGATGTTGTAGAAGCTATTAATTGGGAACAAGGTTTTTATAGAAAAGATATTGGTAAACTCTAAACTTGCCTTATTTCTTTAAAAAATTCTTTTATTAATTTTTCAGACTTATTTGCAGAAAATCCTGAATAAACTTCTGGTTTGGCTTTAGATCTGTAATTTGAAAAAATTCTAACACCATTATTAATAGCTCCACCTTTTTTATCTTCTGCACCATAATATAAGCGCCTTATTCTTGTTTGCTTAATAATACTTGCACACATTATGCAAGGTTCTAACGTAACCCAAATATCATAATCATTTAAATATCTATTTCCTGTGATTTTAAGAGCTTTTTCTATTACTAGTTTTTCTGCGTGGCTTGTTGGATCATTTCTAGTTTCTACTAAATTATGTGCTTTAGCTATAATATTACCATTTTTATCAACTATTATAGCACCAACAGGAACTTCTTGTTTATCTCTCGCCTTAATAGCTTCATTTATTGCAAATTCCATATAATCAATTTTACAAACCAAATTCTTTTCCCCTTATTGTAAGTAATGTTGCTAATACTCATTAAAACCTATAATACAGAACTATGAAAATAGCTCACAAAAAATATAATCTCAAACAATCTAAAAACATGAAACCAGAAATTAAATCATCTAATACAAAGACCAATAGGATAGCAAAGGTCATTGCAAGATCAGGTTTATGTTCTAGAAGAGAAGCTGAACGCTTAATTATAAGCGGTAATGTAAAAGTTAATAACAAAATATTATTAGAATGCGGTGTAAATGTAACTTCTAAAGATCAAATTGAAGTAAATAATCAGCCTTTACCTTCAAAAGTTGTAACTAAGTTGTGGCTTTTCAATAAGCAAAGAGGATATTTAGTAACAAATAATGATCCAGAAGGCAGGCCTACGATTTTTGATCAATTAAAGGAAAAATTAGATACAAGATTTATATCTATTGGTCGTCTAGATATGGACTCAGAAGGTTTGTTATTGCTTACTAATGACGGTGATTTAGCAAGAAAACTTGAATTACCATCGACAGGCTGGCTTCGAAAATACAGAGTTAGAGTACATGGATATGTAATTGAAAAAGATCTAGAATTACTTAAAAATGGGGTCACTGTAGATGGCTTTAGATATGGTAAAATAGATGCTAAACTAGACAAACAACAAGGCAGCAATGCTTGGCTTACTTTGGGTATAAGAGAGGGAAAAAACAGAGAAGTTAGAAGAGTTATGAGTCATCTTGGATATAATGTTAATCGTTTAATTAGAGTATCTTTTGGGCCATTTCAAATTAAAAATCTAGCTTCTGGAGAGATAGAAGAAGTAAAAAAAGAGATCCTTAAAGATCAATTAGCGTTTTCAAAGCCGAAGAATAAAAATAGAAAATAGTTATTAAATTTAAGATTGTATTATGAGAATAATAGGTGGTAAATATAAAGGATTAAAGCTTTTACCGCCAGATGGTATTAAAATTAGACCAACATCTGATAAATTAAAAGAATCTCTTTTTTCAATTATTACCTCAAATAAATATAAGATAAATATTGATAATTGTAACGTTCTTGATATTTGTAGTGGAACTGGGTCATTGGGGATTGAAGCCTTTTCTAGAGGAGCTAATGCAGTTTATTTTGTGGATAAAGATCATAAATCAATAAATTTAATTTATAAAAATATTTCAAAATTAAACATTGATATTAAATTTGAAAATAAAATTAAAATTATTAAAGATGAGGCAACAAAAGCACTAAAAAATATAAATAAAGTCTTCCAAATAGTTTTAATAGATCCACCATACAGTTCAAATATAACAGAAAAATGTTTATCTAAATTGAAGAAACTAAATTTAATAAATCAAGATAGTTTTATTTTTGCTGAGAGTAATAAAGCAGAAGACTTCAATTTTGATGGTTATCAGATTTTAGATATAAAATTGTACGGAAATTCAAAATTAACTATCTTAAGATTATTAAATTCAAGTTCTATTAAATAATTTCTCAATATCCTTAAGTGATAGACTAATAGATGTAGGCCTTCCATGATTACATTGTCCTGAATTTGGTGTTTTTTCCATTTCTCTTAATAATTGGTTCATTTCAGATTCATTTAAATTGCGTCCTGATCTTACTGATCTATGACACGCAATATTACCTAATATTAGATCAATTTTTGCGAGATAGGATGATGGAAGTCCAGTTTCTGACAAATCATCTCCTAAATCAATAATGATTTGTTTAATATCAGCATCTCCCAACAAAGCAGGGATTTCTCTTACAACAACCGCACCTTCCCCAAAAAGTTCTAAAACAAAACCTATATCTGCTAACAATTCAATATTTTCTTTTATAATTTCTAATGGAACTGGCTCAAGATTTATAACTTCTGGAAGTAACAAAATTTGTCTTTCTATTGATTTATTCTGTCTTGCAAATTTCATTTTTTCTAATGTTAATCTTTCATGAGCGGCATGTTGGTCAATTATTACTATTCCATTGGAAGTTTGAGATATAATATAATTTTTGTTAAATTGTCCTAATGCAGCACCTAAGGGAAAACTCTCATTATCTATGGACTGCATTGAGTTATTTTCAAAATCCTTTTGTTTTAAAGATTTTTTTAAAGGTTTAACTTCAATATTACTAAAAATTGATTGCTTTTCGTTTTGAATGTCATCGGGCAAATAGACTTTATTAGGATACACTCTTTCATTTAAAATAAATTTTTCAATCGCTTCTTTAGAAATTTCACTAGTAGTTTGAAAAAAATTTGAATTTAACTCTCGGCTTATTGACCCTACTAATAAACTTCTAACTAAAGCACTATCTTGAAATTTCACTTCTGTTTTTCCAGGGTGAACATTAACGTCAATAAAATCAGTTGGCATGTCAATAAATAAACAAAAAATCGGAAACCTTCCCTTTGGAAGAGTGTCTCTATAAGCTGATCTTATTACACTCGATAGGTTCCTATCTTGAATAGATCTTCCATTTATAAATAAGTGTTGTTGACTATAGTTTGATTTATTTAAAGTTGGAAGACCAATTAAACCATGTAATTTTAAAAATTTTGAATCTGTTATTTGCTTTGAATTTTCAATTTTTATTGCTTCATCAGCAAAACTTGCCCCCATTAAGTTTCTAATCCTATTTAGATATAATGCATCTGCTTCATTTTCAGGTTTAATGCTCAACAATTCACGACCATCAGCTATAAAACTAAAGCCAACAAGTGGATTTACCAGAGCCATCTTTAGGATAATCTGAAGGCAATAGCTTTTTTCAACTTGAGTAGATTTTAAAAATTTTAACCTTGCTGGAGTAGCAAAAAAAAGTTTTTTTATGGATACCTTTGTACCTTTTTCTAGAGTGGAAGGATAAACCTCGTTAAAGTCCCCTGCAAAAACATCTAGTGACCAAGCTTGATTTGAATCAATATATTTTGACTGTAGATTTAATTCACTAACTGCTGCAATCGAAGGAAGTGCTTCCCCCCTAAAACCTAAATATTCTATCTTATCAAGAGTGTTACCAGGCAATTTTGATGTTGCATGCCTCTCAATGGCTAATGGAATATAGTCTTTCTGAATCCCAATGCCGTTGTCAGATACCGAAATTAAATTTTTTCCACCATTTTCTAAAATAATATCTATTTGAGTTGCTTTTGCGTCTAGAGAATTTTCAATTAATTCTTTTAAAGCAGATGAAGGTCTTTCTACAACTTCACCGGCTGCTATTTGATTAATAAGATTTTGTGGAAGCCTTCTAATTTCCATATTTTTAACCTAATTATTTTATTTGCAAAGGCTTTCCTGTGTTTATATCAATAGCTGGAGAAGGGTTTGAATTTACATCTTGTTTTAATAATTTGTTTTTCTTGATTCTTAAGGCTTCTTTTTTTGAATCAATTATTACTCCTGTTTTTGGGATGTTTCCAAATAAAATATCTATTCCTCTTCTTTCGCCTAATGAAATACCAAGCGTTTCTTCATCAACTAATTTTCTTATATCTTTTGGAACATTTTTTGTATCAAATAATTCGCGGAAAGTGCTAGCTTCTTTTTTATCTTTAATATCAATAACTTCATTTAGATTAAAACTATTATTAGTATTTTCCAAGACTTTATTTTTTAGAACCTTAGGATCTATTTCATATCCTGGAGGAATTAAAAGAGAAGGTGTTACTGCTACAGAAAATTCGTCAGGAACAACTATTTCTTGGCCAACAGCTTTTCTGAAATCTGAGCAACTTGATAAAAATCCTATATGTATCAAAAAAACAAATATTAGAAGAAATTTAATTTTCATAATAAGTTCTCTCAATAGTAAAAAATTGATTATAGATAAATAAAGTAGCACCTATAAAAATTATTGTATCAGCAAGATTAAATGCTGGCCAGTGTAAATCTTCAATGTGAAAATCTATGAAATCTACTACCTTTCCATAAATAATTCTATCAATTGCATTACCAATTGCTCCACTCGCAATAAATATGAAACCAAGAGACGAATATCTAGGTAATTTTATGGAAGAATAGATTAACCAAATACTTACTAGAAAAGCAAAAATAGTGAAGCCATATCGACCTATTTCACCAGAATTTTGAAAAAAACCAAAAGAAATCCCACTATTCCATACTGGTGTCATTGATAAAAATGAAGTCAGCTCAATGGACTGATATTTAATAAATAGATTTTCAATTGCCCATAATTTTGATATATAATCAAAATATATAAAAACTAAGAAAATCAAAAGAAGTTTAAAAATACCAAAGTTTTTTTTCATTTTATTTTATTTAATTTAAGTAGGCTTGCACATCTATTGCAAAGTTCAATTTTGTCTTTAACTTCTGGGACTATCTTCCAACATCTCATACATTTACCACCAGAAGCTAAGTCTACTTTTACCTTAATTTTTGTTTCAGATAAATTTTTGTTTAAATTAATTTGCACATCAGAACAAATAAAAATATCTGGAAGATTTACATCTTGGAGTACTCTAAAAGATTCTTCATTTGCCTCAATTAAAACCTTGGCCTGAAGGCTAGAACCTAAAATTCCATCTTTTCTTTTCTCTTCTATTGATGTTGTTACAACAGACCTTAACTCTCTAATATCAGACCACTTCTTACCAAGTTCATCATTCTTCCAATTTTTGTCACCTCTGAAGTAAGTTTGTAAATGAACTGAATTTTCTTTATCTTTATATCTGCTCTGCCAAGCCTCCTCTGCTGTGAAGCATATAATTGGAGCCAACCATGTAGTTAATGATTGAAATAAAATATCCATAACAGTTCTACAAGATTTTCTGTCTATGTTATTTGGATCTTCACAATATAAAGTATCTTTTCTTATATCAAAATAAAAAGCCGATAAATCTATAGTACAAAAATTATGAATATCTAAGTAAATATCGTGAAGATTGAAATTTTCAGTATTCTCATGTATTTTTTCACTTAATTCAAAAATTCTGTGAAGAACCCATTTTTCTAGTTCAGGCATTTGAGAAAAACGTACTTTTTCTTTATCACTAAATTCGTTTAATGCACCCAAAAGATATCTTAGTGTATTTCTAAGTCTTCTGTAATGATCAGAGTGTCTTATTAAAATTTCTTTTCCAATTCTAAGATCATCATAGTAATCCGAGCCAACCACCCACAAACGAAGAATATCTGCACCAAACTCATTAATTACTTTTTGTGGTGCAGTAATATTGCCAAGTGATTTTGACATCTTCCTTCCCTGTTGGTCTAAAACAAAGCCATGAGTTAAAACTGCATCATATGGAGCACGACCTCTTGTCCCACAACTTTCTAGTAAAGAAGAATGAAACCATCCCCTATGTTGGTCTGTTCCTTCAAGATATAATGAAGCTGGCCAGAATAAGTCATCCCTCTCCTCTAACACAAATGAATGGGTGGAACCTGAATCAAACCAAACATCTGCAATATCTGTTACAGCCTCATAATCATCTGAATTATATTTTGATCCTAGAAAATAAGAAGAAGGTTTTTCAAACCAAGCATCAGCACCGTCAGTCTTAAAGGCCTCTACAATTCTGTCTATTACTTCTTGATCTCGGAGTGGCTCTTGAGTTTTTTTATTTACAAATATTGCAAGAGGCACACCCCATGCCCTTTGTCTAGATATACACCAGTCAGGTCTATCTTCTATCATTTTTGTTAAACGATTTTGACCTTGAGGAGGGTAAAAAGTTGTCTTGGACAAAGCTTTAAGAGAAGTGTCTCTTAAATTATTGGATGTCATTGAAATAAACCATTGAGGTGTTGTTCTAAAAACAAGAGGAGCTTTTGATCTCCAACTATGAGGATAAGAGTGATTTAATTTTCCCCTTCCGATTAAGGCATTTTGTTCAGACATAATATCAGCAATTATCTCATTATCTTTTAAAACACGTAGGCCTCCTAATAACGGTAAATCATTTTTTAATATGCCGTTATCTGAAATAGTTTCCGGTATTGGTAAATTATTTTGTCTTCCAAGTTCAAAATCATCTGCGCCATGACCCGGAGCAATATGAACGAAACCTGTTCCCTGATCAGTTGTTACAAAATCAGCTTCTAGAAGTAAAACCTCATGTTCATAACCATTATTGTTTAGTGGATGAGCTAAAACCGTTCCTGCAAAATCACTGCCTTTGAGAGTTTTAGAAGAATTAAAACTTAAGACAAAAACTTCTTTCATTACATCTTCTACCAATTCTTTAGCTATAATAATTTTATCACCAATTTTTGCTAGAGAATTCTCACCTACATTAGTTACTTCTACTAGTGAATAATCAATATCCTTTCCATATGCTACCGCTCTATTACCTGGCATAGTCCAAGGAGTAGTTGTCCAAATTATAATGTCGAAGTTATTTATTATTTCTAATTGTGTTTTTATTACTGGAAATTTTGCATAAATAGTAGTGCTTATGTGATCATGATATTCAATCTCAGCTTCCGCTAAAGCAGTTTTTTCAACAGGAGACCACATCACAGGCTTAATTCCCCTGTAGAGGCTGCCGTTCATGAGAAATTTTCCTATTTCAGACATTATTATTGCCTCAGATTCAAACTTCATAGTTGAATATGGATCTTCCCAATCTCCATATACGCCGAGCCTTTGAAATTCTTCAGATTGAACATCCATCCATTTTGCAGCAAAATCCCTACATTCTTTTCTAAACTCTACAATTGGAACGTCATCTTTATTTTTTTTCTTTTTTCTATAATTTTCTTCTATCTTCCATTCAATTGGTAATCCATGACAATCCCACCCAGGAACATAGTTTGCATTCTTGCCAAGCATGGATTGTGATCTATTTATTACATCCTTAATTATTTTATTTAGAGCATGTCCAATATGTAAATTTCCGTTCGCATATGGTGGACCATCATGAAGTATAAAAGGCTGTGAATTCTTCCTTTGTTCTCTTAACTTTTTAAATAATTTTGTTTCTTCCCATAATTTCAAAATTTGTGGCTCTTTGGTAGGAAGTCCAGCTCTCATTGAAAAATCAGTTTTAGGTAAATAAACAGTATCTTTATAATCAGTCATCAAATTTTCTCTGTTAAAATCAAATTGTTAGTGTTTTATTTTATCAATTATGAAATTCATAAGCCCTTTTAGTATCAACTTCGATTTGTTTTTGAAGTTCAGATAAAGATTTAAATTTTTTTTCAGGTCTTAAAAATTCAATTAGCTCTACTTTTATTCTTTTTCCATATAAATTTAACTCAAAATTAATTTCTTTAAAATTAATTATATGAGTTTCTAAGTTTATAGAATCACCTGAAACAGTAGGTCTTGTACCTATGTTTGATATGGATGGCAACCAATCATTACATGTTTCAGAGTTTTTATTTATAATAATTTTTAATCTTGAAACATAAACACCCAATGGCGGCTTTAAAAAATTTTTCAAACTTAAATTTGCAGTAGGGAAACCAATCTCTCTTCCCTGCTGTTTTCCTTTTTCAACTGTACCTGTTATACACCAATTTCTGCCAAGCAAATCATTAGCTAATTTTAATTGACCATTTTGAATCAACATTCTTATTTTTTGGGAGCTGATTATTTCATTTTCTTTTTCACTCATAAAATTAGTTTGTTTTAAGTTTATTGAAAAAATTTCTAATCCAATACTTTTTGCAAAACTTTTAGTGTTTTCAATACTTCCTTCCCTGTTTTTTCCAAACTTGAAGTTTGAACCTGCAAACATTTTTACAATGTTGAAGTTTCGTTTTAAAATTTGTGATAGAAATTTCTCAGCATTACAGTTTTTTAAATGATCATTGAATTCAATGATTATTAGGAATTCAACACCAAGCTTACTTAATAACGTTTCTTTTTCTTCATAGTCTAATAACTTAAAGGAATGATTGTTAGAATTAAAAAAATCTCTTGGATGAGGATCAAATGTTACAACACCAAAACTCAGATTGTTTTTTTTAGCTTGCAATTTACATTCATTTAAAAGTTTGACATGCCCTTGATGTATGCCATCAAAATTTCCAATGGCAACAGCTAATTGCTCTTGAACAAGAGGTGAATTGTCACCAATTTTCCATTTAATAATCTTCATAGGAATGTTATAACCATATTAATTTTTTTAACTTAAACTGATATATAAACAATTTCATACTCTTTGTAATTATTTTTGTTATACAAAGAATAATTATATGGAATAGTATTTAATAAAAACAAAGTTTGAATAATGTTAATGGAGCTCAATTTTAAATGGATAAAATGAATATCAATTTTGAAATTATTTCAAACCTTGTAAATAGCTCAGTTCAAATTTTTGTTACATATGCAGGCCAGGTTTTAGGTGCTACATTAATACTTATAATAGGTTTCTATTTTGCCGGCAAATTAAGTAAAATTGCACGAAAAAATTTAAGTCGTATTAAAAAAATCGATCCACTTATAGTCCCGATAATTGGCAACATAATTAGATATGGAATAATTATTATTACAATTATAGCTGTTTTGGGACAATTCGGTGTTCAAACAACTTCAATTATTGCTGTCTTAGGTGCTGCAGGTTTAGCAATTGGGTTGGCGCTTCAAGGAACGTTATCAAATGTAGCTGCAGGAGTGATGTTATTATTATTGAGGCCATTTAACACAGGTGATTGGGTAGAAACAGGTAATGTTTCTGGGACAATAAAAGAGGTTGGACTTTTTACTACAATAATTGACACATTTGACAATGTTTATGTTTCGATACCTAATTCAAGCATTTGGAACAGTACTATTACTAATCATTCACACTATAAAACAAGAAGAATTGATATTGACATTGGAATACATTATGACACAGATCTAGACTTAGCGTCCAAGACTTTATTAAAATTAGCAGAAGATGAAAGAGTATTAAATAAACCGAAAGAGCCACAATTTTTAGTTATGAAATACGATGATAGCGCTATTGTTGTGAGATTAAGATTATATTCGCATACAAAAGATTGGTATGCTCTTTATACAGATTTAATGCGCAAACTAAAACCAGCACTAGACGAAGCCGGTATAGAAATACCATACCCACATATGGTAATTAACTCAAAAAATCTATTGTAATGCCTACTTCAAAAAAAATAAATCAAGGATTAGTAAAGCTTACAAAAAAAAATATTAATGACGGTCAGTTAGGTGAGAAAATTAAAAGCATAAGCGGAAGTGACAAAGTTCTTACCAAAAAAGAATTAATAAAAGAAAGAAGAAAAATAATACCCGATGATGGAATTGGGGAAGATATCTATATTTTTGGTTATGGTTCACTTTTGTGGAACCCTACAATAAATTATGAAACTCAACATTTGGCAAAAATCTATGGTTTTCATAGAAGCTTCTGTATGAAAACTCATTTAGGCAGGGGATCATTTAAATATCCCGGTCTCATGCTTGGGCTTGATAGAGGTGGATCCTGTAGAGGATCCGCATATAAACTCAATAGAAATGATGCAATTAAAAACATTGATATATTATTTAAAAGAGAAATGGTAACAGGTGCTTACAAACCTAAATTACTAAAAACAAAATTAGAAAACGATCAAATTGTTTCTTCATTAGCCTTCACAGTAGATAAAAAACATAAAAATTATTTTAATGAAAAAAACACCTCAATTAAAGCTAGTATGATTTCTAAAGCAAATGGATTTTTAGGAACTTGTAAAGAGTACTTTGAATATACTTTAGAAAGTCTTGAAGAATTAGATATAATTGACAAAGAAATGAGAGCAATCTCTTTGCATTTAAAAAATAATTAAAACTTATAAATCTTGTTTAATAAGATCTGATGCTTTTTCTGCTATCATCAACGTTGCAGCATTTGTGTTTCCTGATGGCATTGTTGGCATTATTGAAGCATCTGCAATTCTAATGTTGCTTAAACCATTAATTTTAAGAGATGGGGAAACAACTGCTTTATTATCAATACCCATTCTACAACTACCTATTGCATGATATACAGTAGCACCCTTATTCCTAATAAAATTTAGAATTTCTTCGTCAGATTTAATATTTTCTCCGGGAAGAGTTTCACTATCAGAAATTTTTTTCATTGTAGAAGTTCTTAAAAGTGACCTACAAATTTTTACACCTTCAACTAAAGCATCTTGGTCTATTTTTTCTTTCAAATAATTTGGCTGAATTATTGGAGGGTCTGTTATCATATTTGTGGAGGCTCTTACATAACCTCTACTTTGAGGTCTTGATTGCCATACGCCACATGTCATTCCAGGAAAATTTTGAAGCTTGCCTATCATACCTTCGGTATAAGAAGCTGGAGTAAAAACAAATTGTAAATCAGGAAAATCTATTTTAGGAGAAGATTTTAAAAATGCTCCAACATGTGCTGGACTATATGAAATTAAACCTTTTTTGGAGATAAACCATTTTATTATTTCTAATGCTAGATTCAATCCGCGTGCTTTCTCGTTTAATGAAATAGGTTTAGTTATTCTATTAGCAACCCTAACGGCATAATGATCTTGCAATCCTTCGCCAACATTTTTTATTTCAAATAATGTTTCAATGCCTATAGATTTTAAATATTTAGCATTTCCTATTCCTGAAACTTGGAGCAAATGTGGTGTACCAATTGCCCCAGCACACAAAATAATTTCTTTATTTGCAAAAATTTCAAATATTTTATTATTTGTCTTACACAATAAGCCAACTGCTTTTTTATTTTTAAATATAATTTTTAAAACTGTTGTATTCTTTTTAATATTTATATTTTCTCTTTTTAAAGCTGGTTTTAAAAAAGCATCATAAGCACTAAATCTAGTGCCATTTTTAATGGTACGTTGATAGTAAAAAATACCCTCTTGTTGACCTGAATTATAATCGTTTTGGACTTGTATACCTAATTCACTGGAGCCTCTAATAAATTCTTCACATAGAGGATGTTTTTCAACAATATCAGATACATAAAGAGGACCTTGTTTTCCACGAGTAGCTTCATCTCCATTTTCTTTGTATTCTGATTTTTTAAAATATGGAAGCACATCGTCATAAGACCAGCCCAAATTTCCTAGTTGTGCCCAGTGATTATAGTCATCTGGTTGGCCTCTAACATAAAGATGACCATTAATGGAGCTTGAACCTCCATACCCTTTTCCTCTTGGAAATAATATTTCTCGATTATTTACATAATCACTTCCTTCGGTTTTAAAACACCAATTAAACCTCTTATCATTAATTGTTTTAATAAAACCTGCTGGCATCTTTACATATGTATGCTGATTACTTCCTCCAGCTTCAAGAACACAAATTTTTATTTTGTTATTTTCTGATAACCTATTAGCTATGACCGAACCAGAGGATCCAGCACCAACTACTATATAATCAAAGTTTTCCATAATATTTTATTTAATATTCATTTATAGTTGATGTTTGGCCAGCTACCGTAGTCCTAACCATTAACCTTTTTTCTATTTTGCCTTTTATTGGGGTAGCTCTATGTAATACAGCTCTATTATCCCACATAATTAAATCAAATGGTTCCCAAACATGAGAATAAGTAAATTTTTCTGTGTCAATGTAAGAGTTAATTTCAGCTAAGAGAGCATTACTATCATTTTCGGACATCCCATCGACATTTTTACAATGCGCACCTAAATAAAGAGATTTTCCAAACTTATTATCACTTAAAACTAATTTTTGTTTAACTGGAGGAAGGGCTTGTTTTTCTTCAGGAGTAACTAAGTTTGGATCAATTTTTGATCTTCCATGAGAATAATCATGCCAACAAATTTTATCATCAATCTTTAATTTTAATTTCTGAGGTAAAGCGTTGTAGCTAGCTCTCATTGACAAAAACTCTGTATTTCCTCCAAGTGACGGGATCATTTTAGCTGATAAAATTGACATTTTAGATGGAATTTTTTTAAATGAACTATCGCTATGCCATTCTTGGTTAGCTAAATTATTTAATCTTTGTCTATCTGTGGGTGAGACAATGTTTCCATTTTTATCAAAGTTACGAAGAATAATTACTTTTGAACCAGATCCATCTGTCCCCACTTTTGTCAGTTCAAGGGTGCCAAAATTTTCACTAAATTTTATGTGGTCATAATCTGTAATATTTTGATTTCTAATCACAACCACAGAAAATTCTGATAAGAGATCTGTTATTGTATTAATTGTTTCTTTATCTGAAATCTTTGTAACATCTAAATCTTTAATTTCTAAGCCAATAGCATTACCAAGTTTGGATGTAATCACTTTTAGACCTCCCTAAAATATATAAATATAATCTTATTTTAAAAATCTAAATCAAATTATCAATATAAAGTAACATTACACTATTTTTACCTTTTCTTTAATAAATCAGATTTTGTCGAATTATTTAAAAATTTCTTTCTTTATGATTTTTATATTTATTTTCAACATTAGTTTTTATTTTGTTAGAAAGATTATTATAATAAATAAATTATGAATGAATAAATTATAAAAAAATGACAGAACAACCGAATATAAATGATGATGTAAAAATATTAAAATTAGATGTTTTGAAAAAAAATCTTAAACAAAACTGGAACCTCGATATTGATTTATGGAATGAAGAGTTTCCACATGATTATAGATTTGAAGATACATATTTACAGTTAAGTTTTGTTTTAAGAGATTTTAATATGAATGAATTAAAGCATTTAATTTCCATTACAAATTTGTTTGATATTAAAAATTACAATCATGAAATTGCTACTTTAATTAACAATTATATCAAAAGTTGTGCAGATTACATTAATCATGAATTAGATAGAAACACAGAAGAATATTTTAAGAAATATAATAAAAATAATAATTGTTTTTCTTATGAAAAAAGAATTAAAGATGAACTTAAAAAATATAATATTCACTATGCGGTGTTTTTTTATGGCACATTAAGATCTTCAGAAGTAAGAACAGCAGTCCTTGGCACAGACATAAGGGAAAATATGATGGATACTGCTACTTTACAAAAATATAAAGTATTTAAAGTTAAAGACACTCATTATCCTCTAATAAAATATACTAAAAACAAAAAAGACATCGTTAAGGGAATAATAGCACAAAATTTGACGTACAATGAATTAATGAAATTAGATAGATTTGAAGGTGAAAACTATTTTAGACAATTTATTAAAGTTAATAAAAAGAATTATATTTTAGATGCTGAAATCTATTTGCCTAAAGCCAATCTTGTTTCATCAGAGCCATGGGATTACGATGATTGGTATAAAAATGACATGAAAAAATTTTTTGAAAATGAATTTGATTTAAATGGTGTTAAATGAGTTAAGTTGAAATTTAGTTACTTTTCAATTTTTGTATTTGATCCCAAGCAGCATTTATCGCTCTCATTTTATTTTTACTCTCATTTATGACCTCAATAGGCACACCTTTGCTAATCAAAAGATCCGGATGGTGTTCTTTAGAAAGCTTTATGTATTTTTTTCTAATTAATTTTAAATCATCAGTTGGTTGACTTTCTAAAACTATATAAGGATTTAGTTTGTCTGACGATTTTCTAGATTCTTTAATACTTTCATATTGATTTTGACTAAGACCAAAAATAAAGGCAATGTTAGCTATCATAGATTCTTCTTCATTACTTACATGTCCGTCAGCCTCTGCAATGTAAAAAAGAATATTTATGACTTCTTCTAAAACATTCTGATTTCCCTTAAAAATTTCAGAAATTTGTTTTGCATAAGGTTCATACCCAGTACTTTCATCTTTAGCCTTGTTAAAAATCTTGGCTACCTGATCAATTTCACTATCTGGTATTTGAAGTTTCTCTTTTACTGCAATTAATTCTTCTTTACTAACTCTTCCATCAGCTTTGCTTAGTTTTGCAGAGAGAATTATTAACGATAAAGCAAAAATTTGTTGTGAATTTTGTTGGCTTCCAAAAGTATTTGATGAGCTAATATTTGAAATTTTTCCTCCTAAAAATGATCCAAGTAAAGCTCCAAAGGGCCCCCCTAAAGAAAAACCAATAACACCACCTAATAAACTTCCCCAAATTGACATGATTTAATTCTCAAAGTTATAACGAATTTATATTTTACATATAATTACTTAAAATAAATAATAAAGCATTTAACCTCTTATTTGAGTTGGAATAGTTATGAAATTAAGAAAAAAAGATCCTTGGAAACCTGCTAGTGAATACTCTAAAGATTTATCAGGTTTAACCATAAATTTGTTAGTTGAGGATATTAAACATTCAATACATTTTTTACAAAAAATTATTAATGCTAAAATTATATATCAAGATCCTGATTTTGCAGCAATAGAAGGGTTTGGAAGTAGATGATGTATCCATTCATACCATACTTATGATAATCACCCGTATATAAATATTATAAAAAGTTCTAAACCAAAAGGGTTAGGAATAGAATTAAGAGTTATAGGTTGTGATCCTGATAGAGCAGAAGAAAGAGTCAGAAAAGAAAATTATATTATTTTATCTAATTCAATGAATAAACCTCACGGTATGAGAGAATGTTACATACTTGATAATAATGGATTTTGTTGGGTACCATCCATTTTGGTTTAAATTACTATAAAATCACCAACCATTGGTCCTTGACCAATTGTCGACAATTATTCCGTTTTCTAAAATATTATAATTACTGTAAGCCGCGCAAGTTAAACACGCATGATTTGGTAATATGCGTACTAAACTTCCTATAGGTAATTTATCAAACCAGCTAGTGTTATCTATATTAATTGATCCATGTTCTTGATGAACTTCAGAAATATTAAGTCCTTCATATGGTAGTGCTGTGTTAGGGTCACAAACTAATCCATACCCAGCTTCAGGCATAAAATTATTTGCACTAATATCTTTTGATAAGGCTAGTGCACCAGCATCAATTAATATTTTTCCTTTTTTTTGATTATGGCCAATTACACTTGATAAAACGGTTAAAGCTATTTCATCTATTTCACAAATACCCCTTGAAGTCTGAGCTAAATCCCAAAACATATAAATCCCTGCTCTTACTTCAGTGATACCTTTTAAATGTTCAGCATAAAACATTGTAGGGGTTGATCCTATACTTATGATAGGAGGATTATTTTTGGGATTTACAAAATTCTTTAAAGAAGCAATAGCTTGTTCACGTTCAATGTTACTAATTGATATAATTTCTTTTTTATTGTTGGTTGAATAACTATGACCAGCATGGGCTAAAACTCCCAACAACTTTGTATAATGATTTATGTTAAAAACTTTAGATATTTCATTAATTTTTTCATCTTGATAAGATAAACCGCTTCTTCCTTCACCGCAGTCAATTTCAATCAGAATTTCAAAATTTGCACTATGTAATTTACTATAATCAACAATTTGGTTAGCAACAATAACTGAGTCTATAACCATACGTATCATGCAGTTATACTTTAACTGAATATAATTTAATCTTTTAAGTTTTGCAGGAATTATGCAAACAGCATAAGTAATATCTTTGAAACCTGAACTTGCAAAATACTCAGCTTCTTCAAGGGTTGAAACAGTAATAGGACCGACATCTTTCCCAAGAGCAATTTTAGCAACTTCAATACTTTTAGGAGTTTTAACGTGTGGTCTTAATATTGTGTTAAATTCATCACATTTTTTTCTAGCTTTACTACAGTTTTTTTCTAAAAGGTTTTTATCTAAAATCAAACAAGGAGTATTAAGTTCATTTAAATTGTTTATTTTCATATTTAATCTCATTTTATTTAAAATATTTGATTTTTCTATTTAATTACATTTATAAATTTTTCCCACCAGCTCTCAGTATCAATTAAATTTTTCATATCTATTACCTGACCAATTATAGGAGTAATTAGAGATATACTTTTTTCTTCTGCTCTTTTTTTAATTTCAACTGGAGGATCAAACCAGTTATGCATTGCTAAAGTAAACATGCCCCAATGAATTGGTATAAGATTTTCACCTTTTAAATCAATGAAGCCCTTGATAACTTCTTCAGGCATGTTATGCACTTCTCTCCAGCGAGTATTATATTGCCCACTATCCATGAATACGACCTCCATAGGACCATATTTATCTCCAATTTGCTTATAGTGTTTTGCATATCCTGAATCACCACTAAAATAAAAACTTCTCTTTCCTGATTTAACAACCCACGATGCCCACAATGATTTTTGTGTTTCTATAAAAGCTTTTCTTCCAGAAAAATGTTGCGCAGGAGTACAAATAAATTTAATACCTTTAATTATTTTAGTATCCCACCAATCCATCTCTGTTATTCTTGAATTTTCAACTCCCCATTTTTTTAAATGAGATCCTACTCCTAATGGTACAACGAATGAAATATCTTTGTTGTTGTTAAAAAACTTTATTGTTTTCATGTCTAAATGATCATAATGATCATGCGAAATAAGTATAAAATCAATTTTTGGTAATTCCTTCAATTTAAATACAGGTGGTTGATACCTTTTAATAAGCCAACTAAATGGTGACGCAGATGATGAAAATATAGGGTCAATTAAAATAATCTTATTATTTATAGACATCAAAATACTGGAATGACCTAACCAAGCAAATTTAATACTATTACTACTTTTTACAAAATTTTCATTTAATGAAGTTTTATCTTCTGGTAAGAGTGTTTCTGGTTCTGTCTTGTTGGAATTAAAGAAATAATTGTTAGCCAAATTTTTTCTAGGATTTGCCCAAAATCCGCTATTTTTTTTCACATTTTCCATAACGTCTGAGTTTTGATTTACAAACTTATCTTCTGGAATATTATAATTAGACGATTTTTTCATTCTTAAGTAATCATCATCTTTAGGTATTGATCCAAATTGATCACAACCAGAAAATTGTAAAATCATTATTATTACATATAAACTAAATTTAAGTTTATTTTTTAAAGTACTTGATTTTATCAATGTTTTACCAGTTCATTATTTATTTCTTAAACGATTAACACCATCCCATAAATCAGGATCCCAACCTTCTTTTATGATTTTTTTACATCTATTAATAAATATTTCTGTTACCTTATCATCAGGATTAATCTTATTTATTTTTGAAAATAATTTTAGTGAATTTTCAAAATTATGTTTAAAATAGCCTTTGATGGCTTTTGTGAAATCATTTAAAGTTTCAATTTTTAGTTGTTTTAATTTTTCAAGATCTGCATCAAAAACTTCAAAAATTTTTATAGCTTTATTTTTTCCTTTTACAGCTACAAGATCTATAAATCTAATGGCGAATAAATCTTTATTAATATTTTTATAAGTTTCTTCTGAAATAATAATACCAGCTTTATAATTTTTTGTTAACCCTTCTAGTCGTGAGGCTAAATTGACAGCATCACTGATTACTGATCCTTCCATTCTATTTATTTCACCTAGTGTGCCTAACATCATTTCTCCGGTATTAATCCCTATTCCAATATTAATTTTATGAGTTTTATTTTTAAAAGAACTAGCATTATATTGAATTAAATATTTTTGCATTTCTATTGCTGCTTTTACAGCGTCGTTTGCAGAATTCTTAAACAGAGCCATAACACCATCGCCCATAAATTTATCAATGTATCCTTTATTTTCTCTTATAATTGGGCTCATTTGATTTAAATAGGAATTTAAAAAAGAAAAATTCTCCTTAGGCGTCATTTTCTCAGATATGGATGTAAAGGATCTTATATCTGAAAATAATATACTCATTTTTACGTTTACTTGATCACCTAATGAGACGTCTAAAATACTATTTTTGCCAAGATTTTTGAGTAATTCAGATGGAACAAATCTTTGGTAAGCTTCAGTTAATTTAACTTGTTGTTGAAGTGCTAATAATTTCATATCATTTAATTGCTGAGCGACAGCAAAACCAAAAGTGATAAACATCCCTAGAAATAAAATTCCAACAGCAGAATTTATTATTAACCAAGTGATCCAATTAAAATCATAAAACAAATAAGCTATGCCCGAAATTGGTGCCGACAAGAAAGGAAGTGCAAAGGATATACATAAATATTTTGCATACTTACTCCCTTTTTTCCACAGATGAAATGATACAACAGCTGAAGTTAGTAATAATATGATAAAAGGTATAAATAAATATTTTGGCTTAACTAGACCCGGCCCATTCATGTCAGGCGGATAAAGATTTAAATCAAGATAAGGAACGCTTGGCCAAAATAAAGACGAATAAAGATTTAAAACAAACATTAAAATATAGAAAACTATAACTGATAGAAATATTTTGTTAAGCAATGGGTAATTCAATTTTAAGTTTAGAGACTGTCTAAAAAATTGAAGTAACAACAAAAATAAAAAGGAAATTAAACTTAAAGAAAATTCACTTGCATATAACCACGAAGTTATACCAATAATCCTTCCAACTACTAAATTTGTAATGGAAAGAAAAGAAATTTGAAAGAGACTAAGTGAAAGCCATAAATAATTTCCTTTGGAAACAATAAAAATGAATAAATAATAAATAGCAAAAGTTATTGCTATTGCAAATGTTGCAATATTTGCTGCAATTTTTACAAATTGATGGGTTCGAATATTTTCCCAAGTACTTACGGTCATTCGATGTAAGCTGTCTCTACCCATATATCTATCAAATGGTTTTTTTCTAAAAAAACTGTAAACTTGAGCAATTTGATTCGATTTAATAGAAAGTTTATAACTTGTTCTTATCCTTTTATCATCAATCCAATTGTCAAATTTCTCTCTCCAGTGAGGGTATTCAATGATTCCATTAATATTGTGAATAAAAACTTTTTTTTCATTATTGTAACTATAGTTAATTCCAATACTATCTTTTTTAGTATTGTTCAAGATACTAAAACGAACCCAATAACCGTTAACAAATGATTGATCATCATCTAAAGTCTTTTTCCACTCTAAGTCAGATAGAGTTTTAAAAGAAACATTTTCATCAAATCCCTCAGCAAATTCTAAATATTTTTTTGGAATTGTATCAAAAGTATTTAAATCTAAGATGTAGTAGGGAGTAAATTTAATATTTGAATCGGCAAAAACTTTTTCAAAATTTATTAAAAAAATGCTTAAAAAAAATAGTAAATAATAAATTTTTACTTTTTGTTTCAAACAATTAACCAATCAATTAAGTTAAACAAGAATTTTTCAGTTAATCTTAATAATTTGAACCTTAATTAAAAATGTGCTGATAAACTATTTTGATTTTTTTCTAATGGTGGCGCAAATTTAGTAAGATCAATACCTTCAACAGCTATTTTATACTCATCTATAGTTGGCGTTCTTCCCAAAATCGCTGAAAGAACAACAACTGGTGTTGATGCAAGCAGTGACTCTCCTTTTTTTTCTTGGGAGTCTTCAACCACTCTTCCTTGAAATAGTCTAGTTGAAGTGGCTAACACTGTGTCACCCTTTGCTGCTTTTTCTTGATTGCCCATGCAAAGATTACATCCTGGCCTTTCAAGGTAAAGAATATTTTCATATTCTAGACGAGCTGATTTCTTAGGATTTTTATCATCAAATTCAAAACCTGAATATTTTTGTAATATACTCCAGTCACCTTCGTCCTTGAGTTCATCAATTATATTATAAGTTGGAGCTGCTACAACTAAAGGTGCCTTAAACTTTACCTGGCCCGAAGCTTTTTCAAGATTACGAAGCATTTGTGCGACAATTTTTACATCGCCTTTATGTACCATACAAGAGCCGACAAAACCTAAATCTACCTTTTTTTCAGCATTATAATAAGAAATTGGTCTAATTGTATCATGTGTATATCTCTTTGACACGTCTGAATTATTAACATCTGGATCAGCAATCATTGGTTCATCTATTAAGTCTAAATCAACTTCAACTTCTGCTGAATACTTCGCATTTACATCAGGTCTTAAGGCAGGCTTTTCACCAGATTTGATTTCTGAAATTCTTTTTTCAGCAATGCCTATTAACTTATTAAGCATTTTATTTTCGTTTTCCATTCCCTTGTCTATCATGACCTGTATTCTGTCTTTAGCAATTTCTAGTGACTTAATTAATGTTGCATCCTCTGAAATACATATTGATGCCTTTGCTTTCATCTCAGCAGTCCAATCGGTAAAAGTAAAAGCTTGGTCAGCAAGAAGAGTTCCCAAATGAACTTCGATTATTTTCCCTTGAAATACATTATCGCCGAACTGCTTTAGCATCTGTGCTTGTGTAGCGTGAACTACATCTCTGAAGTCCATATGATCGCCCATTTTACCCTTAAAAGTTACTTTGACTGACTCTGGTATTGGCATTGTTGCCTCACCAGTTGCCAAAGCCAAAGCAACAGTTCCAGAGTCTGCTCCGAATGCTACACCTTTTGACATTCTAGTATGAGAGTCACCACCAATAATAATTGACCAATCATCAACAGTTATATCATTCAATACTTTATGGATAACGTCAGTCATTGAATGATAAGAATCTTTTGGGTCACGCGCAGTAATAAGACCAAATTTATGCATAAACTTCATCAGTCTTGGTGTATTTTCCTGAGCTTTAAAATCCCAAACTGAGGCTGTATGACATCCTGATTGATAAGCCCCATCTACAGTCGGCGAAATTACAGTTGCTGCCATTGCCTCTAATTCTTGGGATGTCATTAAACCTGTAGTATCTTGTGATCCAACAATATTTACTTTTACCCTCACATCTGAGCCTGCATGTAAAAGCACATCCCCTTCTACACCTACCGCATTTGCGTTAAATATCTTCTCGACAGCTGTAAATCCTTGCCCTTCATTATAAATTTGTTTTGAAGGTGCAAAAGCAGACTTTAATTCAACATTTAGAACCTTACAGGCAAAACTTTGCAATTTTTTTCCGAAGACAATTGCATAGGATCCGCCTGCTTTCATGAATTCTTGTTTTTGGGGTGAAAACGAAGATGATAAATCAACTAATTCTTTCTCTCCTGTTTCTTCAAAAAGTTTTTTCTTTTTTGTGTTTATTTTTAATACCGTACCAGTATCTACACTATATTTCTGTTCAAGGACTGGATTATCATCATTGTTAATTATTGGATTACCATCTGAATCAAGTTTTTTTACCCAATTTTTCAGGTCTATACCTATTCCTCCTGTAACTCCTACAGTTGTTAAAAATATTGGAGAAATTCCATTTGTACCAGCAACAATTGGTGCAATATTTACAAACGGCACATAAGGACTTGCTTGCTTCCCAGTCCATAAGGCAACATTATTAACACCAGACATTCTTGATGATCCAACACCCATAGTACCCTTTTCTGCGATTAACATTACTCGCTTATCAGGATGTTGCTTTTTTAATTCAGTAATTTCCAATTGGGCTTTTTCTGAAATCATACATTTGCCATGTAGCTCTCGATCAGACCTTGAGTGTGCCTGATTTCCAGGTGATAACAAATCCGTAGAAATATCACCCTCTGCGGCAACGTAAGTAACAACTTTTACTTCTTCTTCAATTTCTGGAAGTTTAGTAAAAAATTCAGCATTAGAATAACTTTTTAGAATATCTTCTGCAATTTTGTTTCCATCTTTGTAAGCATTTTCTAATCTAGAAGTGTCAACCTCATATAGAAATACTTGGGTTTTTAGAACTTCTGCGGCGTCTAACGCCACAGAATTGTCATCGCTAAGAGCTAAATCAAGAAGAACCTCGATAGAAGGACCACCTTTCATATGTGATAATAGTTCAAAAGCAAATGATGGTTTTATTTCATCAACTTTAATATTTTCTAAAATTATCTCTTTTAGAAATTTAGATTTTTCATGAGCGGCTGAGGTTGTTCCAGGTATAGTATTATAAATTAAGAAATTGATAGATTCTTTTCTGTGATCATTTTTAGGATCTTTAATTTGAAAAATTATTTCTTTTAATAAAGCGCCATCTTCAATTGGTTTTGGTTTTAAGCCCTCTCTTTTACGACTTTCTATTTCTGACAAATAATCTATATATAAACTCATAATCTTTCCTAAAAATTAAAAAATATAACTTAAAATACTAAAATATATTCGTAGAACAGTTTCGTTTAATTTACTTGTAAACTAGAATCATAACAACAAAATTTTGTGAATTATAATTATCTCTTGATAAAAAAAATTAAATTGGAAATAATTAGAATATTAAAAGTAAAATATTATTATACTTTTAAACCTGGGGGAGGTTATGAAGTCTAAATTAGTACTTTTATCAATTGTATTTTCATTAATTTTTACTAACAGTATATTTGCTGACCAAAAACAATTGGTTGGAGCAGATGCAGATTATGGTGAACATCTATTTGGTGAATGTGTTACTTGCCACAATTCAACTGGATTAGGAAAAGGTATACCAAAAATAACTGGAATGAAGACGAATCAATTTATTACGAAAATTTTGGCTTACAAATCAAAAGAAAAAGAGAATGCAGTTATGCAAATGGTTGCTGAAAGACTTGGAGAAGAAGAAATAAACTCACTTGCTCTTTACCTAAGCAAGTTGAAATAAAAATAAAATTTTACTTAAGATAAAAAAACTATAACATTTATACTAGTTATTAACTTCTGGAGGAGGATTAAATGACAAAAATCAAAAGACGAACCTTTGTTGGGCTTGCCGCAGCCTCAACAACGGCGCTTTCAATGCCTTCAATTGCTTTTGGAGCACTGCCAAGAGTGGTTGTAATTGGCGGTGGAGCAGGTGGAGCGACTGCAGCAAAGTATATTGCTAAAGACTCAAAAGGAGCTATTGATGTTACTTTAGTTGAAGCATCAAAGAGATATTATACATGTTTCTTCTCAAATCTTTATTTAGGAGACTTTAGGACTTATGGTTCTATAGGTCATAATTATTACGGATTAGCAGTAAATCATGGTGTGAATATGGTTCATGAATGGGCTTTATCCGTTAATAATGCAGCAAAAAAAGTTAATCTAGGTTCTGGCGAAAGTATTTCATATGATAAACTCGTAATTTCGCCTGGTATTGATCTTAAGTTTGAAAGTGTAAACGGATATTCTGCAGAAGCACAATCTAAAATGCCACACGCATGGAAATCTGGCACACAAGTTCAATTGTTAAAGAATCAGGTTAAAGGTATGAAGAAAGGTGGAACATTTGTTATGGTACCTCCACCAAACCCATATCGTTGCCCACCTGGACCTTATGAGAGAGTTTCAATGATTGCTCATCAATTTAAAAAATCTAATCCTACAGCTAAAATTGTAATTTTAGATCCTAAAAATAAGTTTTCTAAACAAGGCTTATTTATGGAAGGTTGGCAGAAGCATTATCCAGGAATGATTGAATGGATAAACGCAGAAACTCATGGCGGTATCAAAAAAATTAATGCTGCAACCATGGAGTTTGAAACTGATTTAGACACTTTCAAAGCAGATGCAGCAAGTGTTGTTCCTGCTCAAAGAGCTGGACGTATAGCAATGAACGCTGGTGTAAACAAAGGTGATTGGTGTCCAATCGTTCCTGCATCTATGCAAGCTCAAGCTGATGAAAATATTTATGTTTTAGGTGATGCTTCAATTGCTAAGTCAATGCCTAAGTCTGGTTTCTCTGCTAACAGCCAAGCCAAAGTTGCTGCAAACCATATCAGAGGAAGTTTAACAGGTAGTAAAGTATTTACTCCGCGTTTTGCTAATACTTGTTGGTCACTTGTAGCAACTAATGATGGTATCAAAGTTGGAGCAAACTATAAAGCCACAGGTGAAAAGATTGATAAAACCAGTGGGTTTATTTCTAAGACTGGTGAAGACAGTAACTTAAGAAAAGCAACCTATGAAGAATCAATCGGATGGTACTCAGGAATTACATCCGACATGTTTTCATAATTTAAAACCAACAGAAGGTAATCATATTATAGATTACCTTCTGTTTTTACATTCCAAGAACTTCAACAATTTCAGATTTTTTTGAGTTTATAACTTTTTTTTCTGATATATATTTTTCTAAAATTGAATATATGGGTGGCCCATTGACATCTGGATTAACTGATCCCCAGCCACCTACTATGTATTTTTTACTAGTCTCTAGAGGTTGGTCTGTAGAAGCTATTCTTAAGTTACTTATTCTTTTTCCCATTTCATTTTTTGGACTACAAGTGTACTTAATTCCTCCAACTCGAACCATGTCTCCTCCTTGTTGAAAAAAAGGATCTGGATTAAAAATATTATCACAAACATCTTCAAGAATTTCTTTTATCATTTTCCCAGACATTTCTACTCTATAAACTTCAGGATAGTTCATTGCAGTTTGTGAATAAATATCATCAATTGTAATTTTTTGTCCTGGTAAAATTGTAGTTCCCCATCTAAATCCAGGGCTTAAAGATATTTCTGTATCCCTCTCTTGAATGATAGAATCACAAATAATGTCATCCCAACTTCCATTAAAATTACCTCTTCTATATAAAAGTGTTTCTGTTTCACCAATAACACGATCACACTCTTTTTCAAAAGGAGCTCTTACTTTATTTATTAAATTTGAAATCTTTGGATCTGGTGGAATTACATCTGAAAAAATTGGAATTAAATTTGAAGATGTTTCTACAACTTTGCCATTTTTAACCTCTAAGTCTATTCTACCTAAATATTTACCATGCGAACCAGATGACAAAAGAAGCGTTTTATTTATTCTTATTGCTTTGGGTATAGCGTCATGTGTATGACCAGTTAAAATTACGTCTATACCCTCAATCATTGTTGCTAACTTTTGGTCTACATCAAATCCATTATGGGATAGAAGCACAACTATTGCTGCACCTTCTTTTCGTGCTTTATTTACATTTTTTTGGATAACCTCTGGCCTAATTCCAAAAGACCACCCTTTAACAAGATAGCTTGGATTCGCAATGGGCGTATATGGGAAATGTTGACCTATAACTGCAATATTCACTCCACCTTTTTCAAAAAAAGCCGTACTTTCAAATACTGGCTCATCCCATTCAGTGTCGAATACATTTCCTCCTATAAATGGATATTCCATCTTTTGAATTAATTCTTGTACCCTTTCTTTACCAAGAGTAAATTCCCAATGACCTACCATTGCCTCAGTTCCTATTGCTTTCATAAGTTCAACCATATCTTCACCTTGAGTTTTAAGTGAAGTATAAGAACCTTGCCAAGTATCGCCACCATCCAAAAGTAAAACTTTATCATTACCTCTGTCAGAACGAATTTTATTTATTAATGTAGAGGTATGGTCTAGACCTCCTAATTTACCATATTCCATGGCCAATGGAATATAATCAATCATAGTATGAGCGTATGCGAGTGGTGTTTTTGGCGAGATACCAAAATATTTCAAGAATGCCTTTCCAACTAAGTGTGGAGGTATACCCTCGTATTTTCCTACTCCAAAATTTTCCGATGGTGGTCTAAAGTAAACAGGTCTTAACTGACCATGTAAGTCTGTTAAATGTAATAGTGTAACTTGACCTTTTGTATCAAACTCCAAAAGATCTTCAATTTTTAATTTTTGTTTTGCGGCAATTGAGTTCCAAGGTTTGGTTGCCAGCAACATAGCTGAAATAGATGCAAGTTGAATAAATTCACGTCTAGAACGCATAAACTTTCCTTTTGATTACGATTTTTCGTCCTCAGGTGTCACGTCTATATCACGAGCTTTTCCAATAATTTTAGTTGGCGAAACACAATTTTTCATACATGGTTTACCATTTAAGTTTGCAATATCTGGTCTTGGATCTGGTAGAAGAAAACCCTCTATATTTGGCATCTTTATCTTGCCAATATTTTTTTCATTTAATACAAAATCTTCTTCAATTATTTCATTCATATATAAAAGATAAGCAACAACTCTATATGTTTCATCATGTGTTAATGATTGAGCAACACCAAAAGGCATTGCGCGATATATATAATCATACATAGTTGATGCGTATGGCCAATAACTTCCAGTTGTTTTTACTGGATCATGAGTATCTAAACTGTCTTCACCACCAACTAATTCTGGCCATCTATCAAGACCTTCCCCAAAATCTCCATGACAAGAAGCGCATTGTTCTGCATATACTTCTTCACCATCTATTGCATTACCGCTACCTATTGGAGCACCCATTCCGTCAGGTCTAACATCGATATTCCACCCAGCGATTTCTGTTTTAGTAGCAATTTTGCCTAAATTAAATTTTCTTTCACTAGCATGAAGGATTGTAGAAATGGCTATCATTAGAAAAAAAATTGTTAGTTTTCTAACCAAGTCGAACATTGTCTACCGTTCCATCTTTGTTAACTTTCCAAGTTGCAATGGAATTGTTATGATAAATTGAATTAACACCTCTCAATTTTTGAAGTTCTTGAATTGTTGGTTGTACATAATTTGTTTCGTCAATAGCTCTTGATTGAACCAAAAGCTCTTGACCATTCCACTCAAATGGTAAAGTAAATCGGGCTAAACTTTTACTCAATACAGGATCATGCAATTTTGCAGTTTTCCAGTTTTTTCCACCATCTAAAGAAACATCAACCCGTTTGATCTTACCTCTACCAGACCACGCAAGCCCTCTTAATTGATGAACTCCTTTTTTAAATATTGCCTTTTCTGGACTAGGAGAGGTAACAACGGATTTAGCATCCATTACCCAAGTAAACATTCTTGCTTTCCCGTTTGGTAGTAAATCTGTGTATTTTGAAGTTTCTTCTCTTGTCATATATGGCAAATCACCAAATTCCAGCCTTCTTAACCACTTTACCCACATATTTCCTTCCCAACCTGGAACAACAAGTCTAGCTGGATATCCTTGTTCAGATCTCAAAGCTTCACCATTCATAGCCCAAGCAATCATGCAGTCATCAAGAATTTTTTCAATAGGAATTGACCTTGTCATACCTGATGAATCACTCCCTTCTGCAAGGACCCACTTAGCCTTTGGTTTTAGACCAGTTTCAAGAATTAAATCTGATAATTTTACACCAGTATATTGGACATTATGGACCATACCGAAAGTATATTGACAACCATTAAGTTGTGATCCTTTCCATTCCATGCCTCCATTAGCAGCACATTCTAAAAAATAAAATTTATTAGTTTGTGGAAATCTTTTTAAATCATCTAATGTGAAGATCATTTCTCTATCAACCAAACCATTAATCATTAGTCGATAATCTTTAGGGTTTATTATAGATACTCCACCATGATGTCTTTCAAAACATAAACCATTAGGTGTTACAATTCCTTCTAAGTCTTGTATAGGAGTAAAATTAACAGAGGACTCAGTACTAGCTGTTAACCATTCTACATTTCTTCGAATAACATTTTTTTCAAATTCAGATGGCATTCCATAAGGATTAGCGTCAACCCCAGCTCCTAATTCAGCAGTCCACTCCGGAACATTAGGTGGTAAATTATTAGGGTTTGTTTCTTGAGAATTAACTACCTTTGTTGTAAGAGCGATAGCACCAAATGAGGCAGTACCTGCTAGCAACTCTCTGCGGTTTATCTTTAGTTTTTTCTTATTGTTTTTTTTCAATGCAAAACCTTATTTAAGACACTGTCATTTTTCTGGACATTGTATATTTCTCACCATTGTCATCAGTCCACTCAAAGTCAAAAGTTCCTGTTTCTTTTGCCTTAAAAGGAAATGCAATATATGGATTTGTTGATATGGAAGGTTCTAAATCCATCACAAAAACCTGTTTGCCATTAAACTTGACTAAAAATTTGTTAATTATACGTTTTGGGATGTTTTTACCATTTTTATCTTTCATACGTCCACTATGCATTGGATGCCTTATAAGTGTTTTTATCTCTATTATTTCATCAACGGAGGCTTTTTTAGGTACTTTTCCTCTTGGTTTAATTTTAGACATACTGTATCTCTCCTTCTAACCGCCACAACCACCAATTGTTACTTTTACTTTTGATTTTGTCATGGCAAATTTACCATTATTATATTCTGCTAAAAGATAAACATTTTGTGTTTTAGATAATCTCATTCTAGTTGTTGCTGAGCATGCTCCCATATCTGTGCTAAAAGAAAATTTAGCTACATTAGGAGCTGGATTACCATCTGCTAATAAATAAACTGTTTTAACAAAATCATCATTAGTCATAGGACTATCAATATCAAAGCTAACTTTTACTTGATTTCCATTTTCAGCAATTTCAGGAACATCTAAGAATAAATCAATTTCTTCAACATTGTTTTTACTTATTTCTTTGATTCTTTTAAGAGCTAAGTTGGGTTTAGCTAATGCATAATTTGAAAATAATGCAGTACTTGCAACCCCGCCTAATAGATACATAATATTTCTTCTTGAAATCATAATCATTTTTTGACGTTTCATAGAAATCTCCAAAAAATTAATAGTTTAATAATTACTTATTATATTATATTAGTCACGAATAATTTCGTCAACTTGCCACCAAAACATTTCAGGACTTGTGTATCCTTCAATTCGACCCTTTTCATTGTTATTTCTTATAAAAATAAATGTTGGGGTTATATTTGTTTTTTTTATTTTATGTTTAGAGTAATTTACAAAATCATTCATTTCAATTCTTGAAAGAGGAAATTTATTAGCAATTTCAGTTTTGGGATATATTTTACCTATTTGCTTTTCCCATACCATACAAATTAAACATGTTTTGTCAGTTATCATCAACAACAGAGAATTATCTTTCGCGAAAGAAGAACTTACAGTTAAATTGAATACAAAAATAATAAAAATAATAAACTTAAAATACATTTTTGTTAATTTATAGAACATTGTTTTACCATAATATATTTTTGGGATAATTAATAAATAAAGAAATTATTGGTAACCAATTAAAAAGATAATCTTTACAGATCCGTCCAATAAGGGGTTACGTAAATTTTCTTAAAAAATTTTTCAAGTTGATCAAATTTAATTTCTAGGGTTTGGTTATTTTCTAGGGGATGTGCAAAGATATTTTTATAAGATTTTAGCTTGCTGTCTAAAAAAATAGTCACGTTATTCTTTACTCCGTTAATCATTGCAAAAGGAGAAACAGCTCCTGGTAAAACACCTAAATTTTCCATTAACCTTTCATGAGAACCAAAACTAAGTCTGCCAACATTTATATTTTCTGCAAGTAACTTTAGGTTAATAATTGCATCTTGATGAGCTACAAATAAAATATTATTCTTCTTTTTATCCCTTAGATAAAGGTTCTTTATATGACCATTATCTTTGTTAATACCAAAAAGTTTTTCTTGAATAATTTTTGATTCATTGACTGAAATCAGAGGTTTGTGGGTAAAATGTTTATAGACAATATTCCATTCATCTAGTTGTTTTAATAGTTGCTTAGATGATATTGGAAGTTTTAAGTGATGATCCATTTTAAGTTTTTATTTACATTGTAATTCTTATATTTTATTAATTTTTTTCTCTTCTGAAACATAATTCTTAAAGTTTTCAAAAAATGTTTTAGATAATTTTTTTGCAGTGCTTAAAATCAAACGACTTCCAAGTTGAGCTATTTTACCTTTAACTTCGCTTTTTGCGATATATTTTAATATAGTCTCGTTGCCATCTTCGACTAACTCAACATCCGCACCACCTTTAGCAAATCCAGCAACACCTCCATCCCCTTCTCCACTGAGAGAATATTTAGTAGGGCCAGAAGATAAATCTAGAGTGACCTTTCCTTTAAATTTTGCCTTGATAGGACCAATTTTTAAAATCACTTTTGCTGACAAAGTTCTGTCTTCGGCTTCTAATAATTCTTCACATCCAGGAATACATTTTTGCAAAACTTTAAGATCGTTCAAGCAATCATAAACGTATTCTAATTTTGCTGGTATTCTGACTTCATCATTAAGTTCCATTTTTAAATTTCTACCTACATTTAATTAAGAATTATGGTAGGAATATCCGGAATCGAACCGGGAAGCCTTGCGGCACTCGTTTTTGAGTTACTTGATGACACTTATGCATAATCAACATATTTAAGTAATTTTAGGTATTCACTTAAATTCAAATTAATAGTTATTCTTTATTGTCAACACAGTCAAGCCAGTTTAGTTTATTTTCGTACTATTTTTCGTAGCATTTACTTAACAGTTATGTAGAGTAAGTTGACGGCACTCACCATTATAGCTTTAGTGGTATTGATAATTACTTTGTATTTTCTATTTAATTGCTCTATTCACATTGGACTGCCACGCTATTTTGTTGATAAATAGGTGTCAACATAAGAATGACACACCAAGATTTACTATTAAGAGAATTTCAAATATCCAATAAATTTCGAGATTCAAGCTGTAAAGCGATTGTAGTAAAATGCTATAATTGAATTTGTATTTTCGATGTATGAGTAATTTCGATTTATGCTGTTTTATTAAACATTAATTAAAATGATTAACTAATTTAGCTTAATTTTTTTGCATCTCGAGCTTTCAGTGAAAAAAAACTGGATAAAATTTGTGTTATATAATGCAAAACAATACCGTCCAATACGTTTAACGTTATCTAAAGATATAGGAGTATGTAATATGAAATCAAATAAATTTTCACGCCGTCAAGTTTTAGTCACTGCTGCATCGGGTTTGGCAGTATCAATGTTGCCACCAAGTTTAGCTCGCGCAGCAGGTAAAACTTTGTCTGATGTGAAAGCATCGGGAGTATTGCAAATCGGATGTGAAGCAACCTATCCGCCTTTTACTTTTCGGGACTCGGGTAAGATAGTGGGCTATGATGTCGACTTAGCAGCTTTGATGTGTTCTTCATTGGGGGTTAAGCCAGAATTTATTGATACGCAATGGTCAGGTGTAATTCCAGCGCTCTACGCTGGAAGGTTCGATGTGATTATGTCGTCTATGAGTTACCGTAAAGAGCGTTTAAAAAAGGTTGCTTTTTCTATTCCTTATGCTGAAGCAAGCCAAGCTATGCTTATTCGAGCAGATGATGCATCAAAAATCATGTCAGTGAAGGATCTTTCAGGCAAAGTACTTGGCGTTAAACTTGGATCACCTGGTGAAATGATGAAGCCTGCTCTTGAAAAAGAAATTGCAGCCGCCAAAGGAAAGGGTTTTTCTGATGTAAAAATTTATGATGATCATCCTTCTGCTTACCTTGCGCTCAGCCAAGGAACGGTTGATGGTGTGCTTAACACTCTGCCAACATTAGGAAAAGTGATGAAGGACCGTCCAGGTGCATATGCATTGGTACGCCCGGTAGGAAAGTTGAATTGGGCAGGGATAGCAGCGCGTAAAGAAGATACAGAAATTGTCAAATGGATGGATACTGAACTCACGAGGCTGAAAGATAGCGGTGAGATTTACGCATTGCAAGAAAAGTGGTTTGGTTTCAAAATGGAACTGTCAGACACAATTCCGTCGTTTGCGTGATTACTTAACTTACCTTGTCCCTTTTATAGCCTTGGGGACAAGGTTAAAAAGGTACTTATATGACTATTGATTGGGGCATTATATTTAAAAGCATTCCACTCCTTGGTCATGGTGTAGTAGTAACGTTGCAAGTCTCAGCACTAGCATCTGTCTTGGGTTTGATGCTCGGTGTAGTTTTGGGATTGTGCTCGCTGTCTCATAGCAGACCCCTTCGTTGGATTGTTGCTGGTTATGTTGATTTTATACGCGGTACACCATTGCTGATCCAAATTTTTTTAGTTTTTTTTGCACTCCCTGCGCTTGGTGTTCGATTTGATGAATTTTGGGCCGGTGTTGTTGCGCTTTCTTTGAACTCTGCAGCATTCGTAGCTGAAGTTGTACGAGGTGGCGTTGGGTCTATTGAGCGGGGCCAGTCCGAAGCAGCAACTGCCATAGGCATGCGACATAGGCAAATCCTAATATATATCTTACTTCCACAAGCTTATAGACAAATGGTTCCGCCACTTACAAACGAGCTGATAAGCTTAGTAAAAAATTCATCTTTACTCTCGGTAATATCAGTTTATGAACTAACAAGAGCAGGTCAGGCAATAATCTCAGTGCACTTTGTGCCATTTGAGATTTATACTCTGCTGGCGCTGTATTATTATGTTCTTATTAAAGTATTAAGCTGGTTGTCAAGTCGACTTGAGCGGAGGCTTCCAACATGGTAAATCCGGTAATCCAGGTGCAAGACCTTAGCAAAAGCTTTGGGGATAATTCTGTGTTACGTCGTGTATCGATGGATGTAGCCACTGGTGAAACTGTTGTAATTATTGGAGCATCTGGTTCAGGTAAGACCACCTTTCTACGCTGCCTGAATAGATTGGAGGAGCCTGGCGCTGGTACTATACGGTTAGATGGAAACCCAGTGGTGAATAGTGGTTCTGAAAAACAAATCGCAGACCAACGCAGTCAATTTGGCTTTGTTTTCCAAAGGTTCAATCTATTTCCTCATTTTTCTGCCCTAGATAATGTAGCTATCGGGCCTGAAAAGGTTCGTGGTATGTCTAAGTCGGATGCAAGAGCTCTCGCTGCAGCTGAACTTAAACGGGTTCATATGTCTGATCACGCAATGAAGCGTCCAGTTCAGCTATCCGGCGGGCAACAGCAAAGAGTAGCAATAGCACGAGCACTAGCAATGAAGCCTAGAGTTATGCTGTTTGATGAACCAACTTCGGCACTGGATCCTGAACTGGTTCAAGAGGTACTAGATGTGATGAAGGAATTAGCAAACGGAGGTATGACTATGGTAGTAGTTACCCATGAAATGAATTTTGCGCGTGAAGTTGCAGACCGTGTAATTTATATGGAGAATGGTAGGATTGCTGAGGAGGGTCCACCAGAGATTCTGTTCAGAGAACCAAAATCGCCTGGTGCACAGCGGTTTCTTAGGCATTTGACCCATGAGTGAAGCTCTTGCAACACCAGATATGATCGTAGCAGGAGGCACTCTGCTTACATCAGATCCCAATAGACCTTACATCCAAGAAGGTTGGGTAGTTATAGATAATGGCCGAATACAGTCAATACAAGACAAAAAGCCGGACAGATTTCACCCGGCAACAAAAGTAATTGATGCGAAGGGGTTTGTCATTACACCTGGGTTTGTTAACGTCCACACCCATGCTATCCTTAGTATGGTTCGCGGAGTGGCGGAAGATATGGGGTTTGCGCCGGCTTATACCATTGGTGTGCCTCATGGACATGATCCAAGCCCAGAAGAGGCATATGCCATGGCTCAGCTGGGCGGTTTAGAAGCACTCCTCTTCGGATCAACGATAATCAACGATACCTTCACACACCAGAATATTGCACTTCCAGCGATGGCTGAAACAGGGATCAGAGCATGGGGCTGTGGAAGAATCCACGATGTTGATTTTACACGCGTACATCTCGGTGAGTGGACCTATAACACAGAAATAGGAGAACATACTCTTAGAGAAGCCTTGGAACTGATTGAAGAATACCACGATCCAGTTAGTCTACGCACTGGGGTGGTTCTAGCACCTCACGCGCCAGACACTTGTTCGCCAGATCTATTGCGCCAAGTACGTAATATGCGCGACCACAAAGGATTGCGGATCAACACTCATGTTTCACAAAGTCAAGTTGAAGTTGATTTCATTCGAGAACGTGACAAGATGAGCCCCCCTGAATTATTGGAAGATGTCGGACTGCTAGATGATCGTTTAATTGGTGCGCATTGTATACACGTCTCAAAAACAGATATTGAGCGACTTGGACGCGCAGGCGCACATTTGGCTCATATAGCTAAGGGCAATCAAACACACGGACAGGTAGCGCCGACCAGTGCTCTGCGTCGCGCGGGTATGAATTTGGCACTTTCAACCGACAACATGCATGCTGATATGGTAGAATTGATGAGATGGGCTTTAGCTTCAGGTCGTTTGCAAGATGGTAAGATTACCGACGATTGGCAGCCTACCAATGTATTTGAGGCTGCTACAATTGGAGGTGCGCGGGCGCTTGGTCTGGAAGACGAGGTTGGTTCTTTAACAGTTGGTAAACGTGCTGATTTAGTAATGTTTGACTTTAGGCGCCCACATTTGAGACCGCTTACAAACGTGTTGGGAACACTTGTACACACAGGACAGGGTCGAGACGTAGATACAGTCATTGTGGAGGGCGAGGTTGTTGTTTCTGGTGGAGAGCCACTACGAGTAGACAAATCAGCTGTTCTTGAAGCTGCAGAAACTGCAGCCGCTGCGCTATGGCGCCGAGCGCGATCAGAAGAGTTAGCGTTTTCAAAAAGTTAAATTTTAAGAATGTTGGTTGAATTCAAAACTACGAATAACCTTCTAAACCCCCTACCTACATTTATTTATGAAGTTTGGTAGGGATACCCGGAATCGAACCGGGAAGCCTTGCGGCACTGGTTTTTGAGACCAGCGTGTTTACCTATTTCACCATATCCCCAAATAATTATTTCAATTACCTATTTAATACTTATAACAATGTTAATAAATTTAAAATATTAATTTAATTTTTTTAATATATAACAAGCAACATGATATTCTTAAGTATTAAAACTAAAATTGATCTTTTAATTGAAAAAGCAAAGTATAATGCGAAAAAATCCTTAGCTGAAAAAATTCTTGGCTTTGTTTCTTCAATAGAATCAATAATTTTTCCTATTCCAGTTGATCCATTTCTTGCAGGATTGACATTAGCTGCCCCTAAGAAAGTTTTAAAATTTGCATTATTTTGTACGATTGGCTCTGTTATCGGAGGTGTTGTAGGATGGTTGCTGGGTTATTTTATAGGACCTTCAATTGAAAATATATTATTGAACATTCCTTGGTTTACCGAAGAAAAATTTATGTCAGTAAAGTCAGCCTATAATGAAAATGGTATGCTAATAATTTTTTTAGGAGCATTTACACCTCTTCCATACAAAATCATTACCATTACAAGTGGTATGGCTGGAATAAACATTATTGGGTTTGTATTAATGTCTCTTGTAGGGAGGGGTATAAGATTTTTTATGGTTGCATATTTAACAAAATATTTTGGGATGCCAGCTTTATTATTTTTACAGAGACATTTTCTTTTATCTTCTAGTATATTAGGAATAGCAATTATTGTATTTTCGATTTATGTTTTTTAAATGTCCACAAGCAATATTTTCAAAATTTCGTTTATTTTTTCATCTTTAATGCTACTTTCAGCTTTTTATTTAGAGTATTTTCATGGTGCTTTACCGTGCGATCTTTGTATCACTCAAAGATGGTTTCATGGTGCAATCATTGGTTATAGTTTCATAATTATTTTAATTATTAACAAAATTTTAATTTCTAACAAACTTCTAGTGCTAGTTGTTGCTATTCTTTGGCTTTCAAGCTCCTTAGCTGGGTTATACCATTTTGGAATAGAGATGAATTTTTGGACTGGTCCTGATGGGTGTTCATCAAATATTGATTTTTCAAAAGATACACTTACATACTTATTAAATAAGTCTCCTATCAAGTGTGACGAAATAATGTTTGAAATATTAGGATTATCTCTTGCTGGTTGGAACGCGCTAGCTTCATTCTTTATCTTCTTACTAGCTATTATTTTATTATTTAACAAAAGGCTAATGAAAATATGAATAAGAAATCAAACAAAAATCATATCGATTCAATATTAAGAGTAGATCACGCTGGAGAAACCGCAGCTGCCAAAATATATGATGGTCAATTAGCAGTACTAAAAAACACACCGGTTGGACCAACTATTCAGCATATGAAAGACCAAGAACAAGAACACCTAGATACATTCAATAAACTTTTATATGAAAATGATACTAGACCTACAGCATTACTTCCACTTTGGAATGTCATGGGCTTTGGCCTTGGAGTTGCTAGTGCTGTAATGGGTGAAAAGGCAGCTATGGCTTGTACTATTGCAGTGGAAGAAGTGATCGGAGAGCATTATGCAAAGCAAGCGGAGACCCTGAATGATGATCACAAAGAACTTAAATCAACTTTAATGAAGTTCAGAGATGATGAGTTAGATCATCTTGAAACAGGTGTTGAACATGACGGAGAAAACGCACCTGGTTATGAAATAATGAAAGCTATTGTGCAACTTGGATGCAGAACAGCTATTAAAATTTCAGAAAAAATTTAATTAAACTTAATTTTCTAGTTCTATATCCCAATACAAAAAATCCCGCCAAGATTGATGTAAATAATTTGGAGGGAAATGCCTTCCATTTCTTTTAAGCAAATTAGTTGTTGGAGCTTCGGGTTTAATTATTGGAAACATATTTATTTCCTTGGCATTTTTACTTCCCTTTTTGAAGTTACAAGTTCTACATGCAGCTACCACATTTGTCCAATTGGTCTTTCCACCCTTAGATCTAGGTATTACATGATCAAAAGTTAGATCGTGCGATTGTTTAATTACACCACAATACTGACAGGAGAATTTATCTCTTAAAAAAACATTAAATCTTGTAAACACCGGTGACTTTTGATTTTTTACATATTCTTTTAAAGAAATAACACTTGGCACTTTCATAGAAAACCCAGGTGACCTTACAACTTCATCATATTCAGATACAATGTTTACCCTATCAAGAAAAACAGCTTTTATCGTATCCTGCCATGACCATAATGATAATGGAAAATAACTTAGAGGTTGATAGTCAGCATTTAGCACTAAAGTAGGAGAGAATGTAGAAGCAGTCATAAAATTTAATATTTAACTATGGTTAGATTTCTTATAATCCTATCAATATTACAATTTAATGAAACTAAAAATTTTATTTAAATGAATTAATTTAACATCTTTAAAAATTCCATTCCTTTACTGATACCTTCAGGATCAATCCCGTGAGCAAGATTTTGTCTAGATAAAGTTTGAGTGTTGAAACCAATTTTATTTAAGAGATTTTTTGATCTTTCTAATGACTCAATCGGTACAACTTCATCTTGTTCTCCATGAACTAGTAATATTGGCGTGTCTGAGAATTTATGTTTACCATTTAAAATTTTATCATTTGCGGCATCTATATTTTCTTGTCTTAATGCACCAGAATATCCAATTATTGCACCGAGTTGTTTATCATTAATTAACAAACACTGCATACCCATCATAGCACCTTGTGAAAAACCAATTAGTATTACATCTTTGAAAGTTAAATTTAATTTTTTTGCTTCATTTTCAATTAATTCAAGCAAACCTAATGAAGCTTTAATAGCACCCTTTGGAATTTCCTCTATTGGGAACCATTGCCTTCCTTTAGGAGAAATTTCACATGGATGAGGAGCATCAGGAGATATAAAGCTAGCATTTGGCAAAGCCATTCCAAAAGGATTTGCTAAATCAATTAAATCTTTTCCATCTGCACCATATCCATGAAGAAAAACAACTAACTTATTTGCATTTCCACCAGCAGGTGGATTCTGTCTATAAATTTTCTTATTATTCATTTAATACCTAAAATTATTGTATTAAATTCATTATATAACCTACATAAAAAAATTGTTACTTAAATTTATGAAATTAGAGTATAATAAATTTTCTTGGGAGATATATAAGATACATTCTATGAATGAAATAATTAATAATACAAATAAGTTAATCGATCCTTTTGGAAGAACCGTAGATTATTTAAGAGTATCTGTAACTGACAGGTGTGATTTCAGATGCACCTATTGTATGGCAGAAGACATGCAATTTCTTCCTAAAAAAGATATTTTAAGCCTTGAGGAATTAGAAGATATCTGCAGAGTTTTTATGAGACTTGGAACAAGAAAAATAAGATTAACAGGTGGTGAACCTTTAGTTAGAAAAGGTATAATGCAAGTTATAAATAACTTAGGAAAAGAAGTTGGAAATTCTCTTGATGAATTAACAATTACTACAAATGGTAGTCAATTAGAAACAAAAGCAGAAGAGTTATTTAATGCAGGCGTTAGACGAATTAACGTATCATTAGATCATCTTGATCCTGACAAGTTTAGAGAAATAACAAGATGGGGAGACCTAGAAAAAGTAAAGAGAGGTCTAAAAAAAGCTCGGGAAGTTGGGCTTAAAATTAAAATCAATACAGTAGCGATAAGTAATTTCAATCAATATCATTTACCTGAAATATTGGCATGGTGTGGAGAAGAACATTTTGATATGACGATTATTGAAGTAATGCCAATGGGTGATATAGGTGGAGATACTCGATATGGACAATATCTTCCATTATCACAGGTTAGAAAGGACCTTCAAAAAAAATTTACTCTTACTGATCTTCCAGAAAGAACTAGCGGTCCTGCTAGATACGTTTCTGTAAAGGAGACTAGAAATAAACTTGGTTTTATTACCCCTTTAACTCATAACTTTTGTGAAAGTTGTAACAGAGTAAGGCTTACCTGCACCGGAATCCTTTACATGTGTCTAGGTCAAGATGACAATGCTGATTTAAAAATTGTATTACGTAATAAAGGTTTAAATGCACTTGAAGATACCATAAAAAAAGCCATAGAAAGAAAACCAAAAGGACATGATTTTGAAATCTCACGTCAGTCACCAAATATATCTGTAAATAGACATATGTCCCTGACAGGGGGATAAATCTAAGTAGCCTTTATTTCTCTTGGATTAATAAACACTATACTTAAAAATAAAATAGATATGGGTATTGATGTATAAAACATCATTATATCCCATCCAAGATTATTGTGTAAACTACCTGCTAAAAAAGACCCCGAGGCAACGAACATAAAGATGATAAAATCTGAGACACCTTGTACTTTAGCTCTTTCTTCTGGTAAAGCCGATTTAGCTATTATGTCACTTCCACCTACATAAAGAAAATTCCATCCTAAACCGCATAAAAATAATGATATCCAAAAGTATTCAATGGTTTGACCCATAATACCAATACAAATTGATAATATGTATAACAAAACTCCCATCAACATAACTTTACGATTACCAAGAAAATTTATAATTGATCCTGTGAAAAATGAAGGTGCAAACATGGCAATTACATGCCACTGAATAACTGTTGCGCTTGCACTATCTCCCAATTTACAAACATTTACAATCTGTAAAGGAGTCGCCGTCATGATAAAACTCATTAAAGAATATCCTACTGACGCAGCTAAAATTGCAATAATGACTGTTTTACGAATTAAAATTTTACTTAATGGCCTAATTGAATTTTTTGTTGGTTTTGGTTTTTTTATTTTAACAAATATTAAAATCCCAAAATTAAATATTTGTATTAAAGCAGCACATAAATAAGTTGCTAAATATATATAATCTGAGAAAAAATCAAAAGAGTATCTAGAAACCTCTGGCCCTACTATTGCAGCGATTAACCCTCCAGCTAAAACTAGGGATATAGCCTTACTTTTTAGTTTTATTGAAACATCATCTGCTGCGGCATAACGATAAAACTGTTGATTAGCTTGAGAAAAACCTAACAAAATTGATCCAACTATAAATAAAAAAAAGACCTTGTTAAAAATTGAGTAGGCTATTATTGAGCATCCGATAAAGGCTGCCATTGCTCCAATCAAAAACATTGGCCTTCTTCCTATTTTGCCCATTAATAATGAAACAGGTATAAGAGTTATGGCAATTGTCAAAAATTGCAGTGACAATGGAAGGGTCGCGTTAGATGGATCTGTTGCTAGTATAGACCCAACTAAACCAGTATTAATCATATTAATATTTGTAGTAGTTATAGATAAGCCTTGTGCAACTGAGAGAACTAAAATATTTTTCTTTTCTTGTTCCAACTACTTGTTGTCTTTATATGGAGATAATATTAACGTCATTTAATAATCATTCTAAATAAACAGTCATTGAAAGAGATCAATAATGGATCCTGCCCCCGGAAATAAAAACCTTATTACAGATATACCTGGAATTCAAGTTGGTCATGCCGAAGATAATACAATAGGCACAGGCGTAACGGTCATAACAGGAGACAATCCTTTTTCAACTGCTGTAGATGTCAGAGGAGGGGGGCCAGGTACAAGAGAGACAGATATGCTAAGTTTAGAAAACTCTATAGGACGTGCTGATGCGATCGTACTATCTGGTGGTTCTGCATTTGGCCTAGAAGCTTGCTCAGAGGTTCAAAATTTATTAAGACAAGATAATAAAGGGTATAAAGTAGGTAAGGCTATTGTTCCACTTGTACCTGGAGCAGTGATTTTTGATCTAAATATAAATGATAAACCTTATGTGAACACCATTGGAGAATATTCTCCTTGGAGAGTACTTGCAAACAAAGCGTTTAAATCAGCTAACACAAATTTTCTTTTAGGTTCTTTTGGGGCAGGATGTGGTGCAACTACAGCCACCCTTAAAGGAGGACAGGGTTCTTCATCATGGTCGCAAACTTTTTCAAATGGTGAAAAATATACGGTTGGAGCAATTGTTATCAACAATGCTGTAGGTAACCCTTTACTTAATGAAGGACCACATTTCTTATCTGCTCACTTAGAATTTGATAACGAATTCGGTGGATATGGCGTTAGTAATGATATGTATGACAATATTTTAAGAGCAAAAAGATTACCAAAATCAATTGATAGAACTGAAATTTTCGATGACATTTCTAGTAACACAGTTATTGGTGTAGTAGCCACAGATGCACCTTTAACTCGTACAAACCTCAAAAGATTAGCTATTATGTCACATGATGGTATAGCAAGATCTCTAAGTCCAGCCCATACACCTATGGACGGAGACACAATATTTTCAATAACAACAAGTCAAGATATCAAAGAACAAGTATTAGATAATGTTGATATATTAGCTCTAGGTTCAAGAGCAAGCGATTGCGTTGCCAGAGCTTGTAATAGAGCTATCTATGAAGCTGAAGCCATTGGAAATTCCAAACCCGGATGGAAAAATTTTTTTCAATCAAAGTAATTATTTATTAATTTTTAAGGTTCAAAGCCTCGGCTTTCTTTTTCAAACGTAAATAAAAAATTGAAGCAAATGGAATACTTATTAAGTAGCCACATACTAATATTATAAACCCCTTTATTGGATTACTTATGATTGCATTACTAAGTATAGCTAGAATTATTAATAAGGGTATCACGAGAGATTTTGGTATTTGAAAAACTTTCCCAGAAAAAGTGGGTAAATTACTTACCATTGCAATTGATATAAATCCAATCCAAAACACAATTATATCAAAAGATTTTAAATTGTATGAAATTAAAAACTCATCAATAGCAATAGGAAACAAGACTAAAAAAGCAGCCGCAGGAGTAGGAACACCTGTAAAATAATTCTTTGCATAATTTGGTCTCTCTGATAACTCTGAATTAAACCTTGCTAATCTCAATGCAGAACAAATTACATATAAAACTATTATAATCCAAAAAAAATTACCTTGAGGTTTATCCATCCATAAATAAATAGAAAATGCTGGCACAGCTCCAAAAACAACAAAATCAGAGAGGGAGTCGAGATGCATACCAAATTCGCTTGTTGATTTTAATAGTCTAGCCACTCTCCCATCTAACATATCAAAAACGGAGGCGATTATTATCATTATGATTACATTATCCCAATTATTAAAAATCGCCTGATACATTGCCTGCAAACCAAAAATCAAAGCGCATATTGTAAGGAAATTAGGAAGCATCCAAATTACAGAAAAACGTCTTGGTCTAGTTTGTAATGCTTTTTTGGCGAGTTTGATGCCTCTATTTTTCATCTGTAATTTCCTTTACAGTTCTGGCATTTTTACTGAAGTCTCCAATAATTGTCTCACCTGCGATCATTTTTTGTCCTTTTAAAACCATGACAGAAACTTCTGGAGGGAAATAAATATCAACCCTACTTCCAAATCTTATTAGACCAAAAATATCACCTGCCTTAAGTGAATGACCAATATCAACATCACAAATAATTCTTCTTGCTACTAAACCTGCAATTTGAACAAAAGCAATCTTATTTCCATTTTCTGTGTCCATGTTTAATATAAGTCTTTCATTTTCCTCAGATGCCTTGTCTAAACTTGCATTAAAAAAGGATCCTGGAATGTATTTTTTATATGTAATTTGTCCGAACATCGGTGATCTATTCACGTGAACGTCAAAAACATTCATAAAAATGCAAATTCTTCTCCACTGTCCCTCTGGCAATCCAATATCTTCAGCAGGAGTTATTTTTGAAATTTCTATAACTGTTCCATCGGCAGGTGATATTATTAGATTATTCTTGTTTGATCCCGATAATATTGGTGTTGTTCTAGATGGGTTCCTGAAAAAATATATACACCAAATTGTTAAAGTAAAACCAAGATAATATAGAGGATTCCAGATCCAACCTATGATTATAGTTAAGATTAAAAAAAGAGCTATAAAGGGCATGCCTGCAGGATGTATTGGAGTAAAAACAGACGTTTTGATCGAATCAAGAATGTTCATTTATTTTCCTATAGTATTTTATTATGGAATTATTATACTTATAATATAGCATCAATTCAAAAAAATGTTATTATACACTTATCAATAGTTTTATACAATAAAGATAGTAAAGTAGAGAATCGGATATAAAATTGAGTAAAATTAAAGAAAAAAAACTTAATACAATTAAATCAGAAATGTCAGAAATTAAGAAATTTATAGTATCTAATAATGATTTAGATAATTCTGAACATAATGAAACAGATTATTCAAATAAAAATGATGAAAACACTGTAACTTTAACTAAAATCGTCAATAAAGAAAATAAATTACATTATAACAACAACTTAGATGATATAAAGAAAGAATTAAAAGAATTAAGAGAAGCAATTGAGAATAATAAAAATCTTCTTAATGAGATTTTATTAAAAATTAAATAATTTTGTAATAATAAAAATCTTATTTAATCAATTTAATACTCAATAGAATGATTTTAAGAATTAAAAAAACTGTATCTTTTTTAGTTCTTTGATATATATTGTTTGCTAGTTATTAAGTTAGTGGAGGCTTAAATGCGTTTTATTAAAGACAATCTCTTACTATTTACACTCTTTGTGATAGTTAGTATTGCAACGCTTGATTCCAAAAATGTTTTAGCAGGTGGAGACCCCTCCATAAAGGACAGTAAAGTTACAAATTCAAAAAGTAACATTAAACAACATAAACATAATAAAACATTTGTTGGCCAACAAAATAAATTATCCACTACCGATAGAAAGAATATCACTGACAATTCTTCTGCAACTAAAAACAACAATAATATTAATAAAGATGAAAATTCAGAAACAGCTGGTTTTGCTGCTATCGAAGATGTCCCTTTGATAATAGATCTTTCCTCAGTAACTGATTCTGATGGAATGGGTTCAGTAAGTGTACAATGGCAAATTTCTTCAGATAATAAAAAATGGACAAATATAAGTGGCGCTACTAATCAATCATTTACTCCTAGAGAAATACACGTTGGTAGTAGATTGAGAGTTGCTATTTCTTATGTTGATGGTCAAGGAAACTTAGAACCTCTTATTAGTCCTCCTTCTACTCCTGTAAGAAATGTAAATGATAAACCTACAGGATCAGCACGCCTAATCGGTTCAGCCGTTGAAGATAGTGCTCTGGTAGTTGATACTTCAAGCATAGCTGATGAAGACGGTATTGGTGGATTTGATATTACATGGCAAAGATCTTCTTCTAAGTCTTCATGGGAGGCATACCCAGCAGGTCAGAATGAGGTGCTAAGGTTAACACAGAGTCAAGTCGGATATTCGTACAGAGCTGTTGTATCTTACATTGATTCTCATGGCACAAGAGAAGTTCTTTACACAAGCCCATCTGAAACAATTGATAACTTAGACGACCCTGTACAAGGTGAAGTTACAATTATAGGAGAGCCAAAAGAAGGAGTAACTCTAAGAGCTTTATCTGATTCCTTATCAGATGAAGATGGTATTGCTTCAATTTCTATCAGCTGGGAAACTTCAAAAGATGGTAGGAACTGGATTGGATTAAATAGCCTTAGTGGTCCTGTTCTTCCTCTAAACCAATCATTGGTTGGTTCTCAGGTTAGAGCAAGAGTTGCAGTTGTTGATAACTTTGGTATAGAGACAAATTTATATAGCCAAGCTACCAGAACAGTTGAAAATGTAAATAATAAACCCTCTGGAAGAATTGTAATAAGAAGGGTTGGTCAATAATTTTTATTTTTTATGGAGTTTAATTTATGAAGCATAATCCTAGTGCTAACAATTTATCGTGCAAGGTAATATCTTTTAAAAATTATAAAAATAAAAAAGTTAAGAGTGTTTCATCAACAATAGCTGCAATAATCGCAATTAATATAGATCACCCGTCTGATGTTTCACCAGAAGATTTTTTCATTAATGAGATTGAAGCTATTGAAAATATTGAGGTACTTGCCTTCGAGGATGCATTAGAAAATAATAACAATAAAAGTATGACTTCTGTTGATGCCCAGAATAATGCTTTAAACGATGCGTAAATAATTGAATTTTAATTCAATTTATTAACTTTGTTAACAAGCTTCCAAATCTGTGGCAAAAGAAGTGCTGCTAATATAAGCTTATATAGATCACCGATAATAAATGGTCTTAAACCATTTATTATTGCGAAGTCAAAGCCTTTTAAAATACTAAGTTGAAAAACTCCACAAGTATAAATAATAATCATTCCTATTAACATTGTAAAAACAGATTTAAAATAATGCTTTCCCCATCCTCTATCCGCAAGCTCTCCTATTACCATTGATGCAAATAAAAATCCAAAAAGAAAACCTCCAGTTGGACCTAATAAATAAGGTAAGCCTCCTCCATAAGCAAACACAGGAAACCCAACCATTCCTTGAAATAAATATAAACTCACGGCAGCAACAGAAATATTTCTTCCACATAACATCGCAATCATGAGCACAGCTAAAGGTTGTAAAGTCATTGGAACTGGATACAAATCTACTTTAATTTTTGCAGATAATATTAATAACAAACTACAAGTAACAATAGTTACAAAATTAGTTAATTGAGAGAAACGTTCTTTAACACTATTTTTTAAGACAAGAGTTTCTATCCAACTAATCCTTGTTATTTTGATGCTTTTCATAACGAAATCCCTTTTAAAATAATGTTTAACTTACTAATATTATATAATGGTATATATCATAAATTATTTTTTTATAAAATTATATTTTATGAGGTTATAAAGTGAATGATGTAGATGACATTCTTACACCAACAAGTTTGTGGTTAAAACAAAAAAGAAAAATTGCCCTTGCTACTGTGATTTCAACATGGGGCAGTTCCCCAAGACCAGTAGGTGGACAAATGGCAATTGATGAAAATGGTGAAATAATAGGTTCTGTTTCTGGTGGATGTATTGAAGGGGCAGTAATTTCTGAAGGTATTAATTCTATTAAAGATGGTAAATCAAGAGTAAAAGATTATGGCATTTCAAATCATATGGCTTGGGAAGTTGGATTGGCATGTGGTGGTGAACTAAAGGTCCTAATCCAACCTTTGAATTTAGAAGATAAGATTGTTTATTATATAGTAAAAAGCATAGAAAAAAGAGAAGTTGTTAAACTACGAATTAATTGCTCTAATGGTAAAAGAATAATTGATAATACTATAGACAACCAGATAAGTCATTTTGATAAATCAAAAAATGAATTCATTCATATTATTGACCCTAAACCTAGACTATTTATTATTGGAGCAGTTCATATTGCGCAAGCACTTGTTTCATTAGCTAATGTAGCTGATTATGAAATTATATTAATTGATCCTAGAGACCATTTTGCAACAAAAAGTAGATTTCCAAACTGTAAAATAATTAATGAGTGGCCAGATGAAGCTCTTTCAAAGTTTAATCTAGATAAATCTTCGCATTTAGTAACACTTACACATGATCCTAAAATTGATGACTTAGCCTTAATTTTTTGTATGAAAAAGAATATTGGATATATGGGATCTTTAGGAAGTAAAAAAACTCATAATAAAAGATATGAAAGGTTAATTAAAAAAGGGTTCAATGAAATAGAATTATCTAAAATTCATGCTCCAATAGGCCTGGATATTAATGCAAAAACACCTGCAGAAATAGCTACTTCAATATTAGCAGAGATAATAAACTATAGACGCAAAAATTATGATTAATGAAAAGAAAAATTATAATATCAAAAAAATTTTACTAGCTGCAGGTGAAAGTAAACGTTTTGGAGATAAAAATAAACTTTCAGAAATAATGAATGGCAAGCCTATAATTAACCATATTTTAGATACATTAATAGAAATATTTGATCCGTCAGAATTGATAGTAATAGTAGGACACGAACAAAATATAATTAAAAATTTAATATTTAATAAAGACATCAAAATTTTAGAAAATAAAGACTACAAAAAAGGTATTGGAACTTCAATTGCTTTAGGAGTGAATAATTTAAACGCAAATATTGATGGGGTTATGATTATTCCAGCAGATATGCCACATATTAATTCTAAAGATCTGATTAACTTGGAAAAAAAATTTATGGAATTCAGTTGTTTAAAAGTAGTAATACCTGAACATAATTATCGATTAGGTAATCCTGTTATATTGCCAAGAAGTTATTTTAAAACTTTAAAAAGTCTCAAAGATGATTTTGGTGCCAGATCCCTAATTAAAAATAAAGATATAATTACTCTTAAGGCTGGATTTGGAACAAATTTTGATATTGACACAAAAGAAGAGCTAGCTAAAACAAATGTAAACTATTAATTAAGATGCAGCTCTTGCGGCTTTTTTTCTTTCATGTTCTTTTAAAAATTTTTTTCTAATCCTAAGACTAATTGGCGTTACTTCAATGAGTTCATCATTATTTATAAATTCCAATGCAAATTCTAAAGTAACATTAATAGGTGTTGTTAATAAGACAGCGTCGTCATTACCAGAGGCTCTTACATTTGTAAGTTGTTTACCTTTAAGAGGATTTACAACAAGATCATTATTTCTACTGTGAATGCCAATGATCATCCCCTCATAAACTTCAATACCATTTTTAATTATCATTTTTCCTCTATCTTGAAGGTTAAATAATGCGTATGGAAGAGCTTTACCTTGGCCAATTGAAATTAAGGCTCCATTTCTTCTTCCAGTCTGTAATCCCTCAATAACAGGTCTATATTTGTCAAATGTATGATACATTAGACCTGATCCAGAGGTTAATGTTAAAAATTCTGTCCTGAAACCTATTAAACCTCTACTAGCAATGCTATAGTCTATACGAACTCTACCATTGCTGTCTGGGATCATATCTATCAATTGAGCTTTTCTTTCACCCAGTTTTTCCATTATTTTGCCTTGATGAATTTCTTCTATATCAATGGTTAAGTTTTCAAATGGCTCATTTTTAACATTGTCTATAATTTTTGTAATGACTTCTGGAGATGAAACTCCCATTTCAAAACCTTCTCTTCTCATATTCTCGATAAGAATAGATAAGTGAAGTTCACCACGACCTGAAATTCTAAATTTGTCTGGATTATCTGTATCTTCAACTTTTAATGCGACATTAGTTTTTAATTCTTGATGTAATCGTTCACGGATTGACCTACTTGTAACTAATTTTCCTTCTTGGCCTGCAAATGGACTATCATTTACTTGTATCATCATACTAATGGTAGGCTCATCCACTGACAGTTTTTCTAATGCTTCAAACTTTCCTACCTCACAAATTGTATCAGAGATTTTTAACTCTCCTAGACCACTTATTGCAACAATATCACCTGCATTAGCCTCATCAACTTCCTTCTTTTCTAAACCATGAAAATTCATTATTTGTAGAACTTTACCTTGACGAACATTTCCATTTTCATCTCCAATAGAGACGTTTTGACCCCTTTTTAAATGCCCTCTTCTTATTCTTCCTGTTCCTATCAAACCAACATAACTAGAATAACTTAAAGCTGATATTTGCATTTGAAGATTACTATTTGGATCAACATTTGGATAAGGAACTTTGTTTATGATAGTATTGAATATTGAATCCATATTATTTTTTTTATTTATCAAATCATTAGTTGCCCATCCCTGAATTCCAGATGCATAAACTACAGGAAAATCAAGTTGTGATTCATTAGCGCCTAATTTATCAAAAAGATCAAATGTCTGATCTAACACCCAATCTGGTCTAGCCCCATCTCTGTCAACTTTGTTTATTACGACAATTGGACAGAGACCTGCTTCAAGAGCTTTTTTAGTAACAAAGCTAGTTTGCGGCATAGGACCATCAACAGCATCTACTAATAATAATACCGAGTCTACCATAGATAAAACTCTTTCAACTTCACCACCAAAATCCGCATGGCCTGGAGTATCTACAATATTAATTCTCCATTCTTTCCATCTCAATCCTGTATTTTTTGATAAAATCGTTATGCCACGTTCTTTTTCTAAATCATTAGAATCCATTACTCTTTCAACTAATTCTGAATGAGCAGCAAATGTACCGGATTGTTGCAACAATGTATCAACTAAGGTTGTTTTACCATGATCAACATGAGCAACTATGGCTATATTTCTGATTAATTTTATTTTCTCTTCTGGTGACATAATATTTTTCATTTTACTTCTTTAATTTTGTTAAGATTTTACATAACGGTGCTTATATAGCTTTTTATTAAGTCTTTTGTCACTAAATAAAAATAAAGAGTTATAATTTAGTTAAAATTAAATAAATTCTTCCTGTGTATTTTTTGATATTGGTTTTACTTTTTCGAATTTTAACGCTAAAGCAAGCAAAGGTGGAACCATAAGTAAAGTTAAAATAGCAGAGGTGGATAATCCTCCAAAAACAACAGTACCAATACCGCGATATAATTCTGAACCAGAACCAGGGAAAATTACAAGTGGAATTAAACCAAACAAACTTGTCAAAGTTGACATAAAAATTGGTCTTATTCTATTTCTTGTTGCTTCTGTGATAGCTTCTGAAATTTTCATACTTTCATATCTAATATGCCAAAGAGTTTGCTCCACCATTAAGATAGAATTATTTACAACAATTCCAGTCAAGATTATAAAACCTAACATAGTTAGCATATCAAGTGATTGAGCAGTAAACTGATTTAAAACAACTAGTCCCATAACACCTCCTGCACCCGCTATTGGAACAGTTATTACAATTACAAAAGGTAGTATAAATGACCTCATTAAAACTGTAAGCAACAAGAAAATAACAAAAAGAGCAATTACTACGTTATTTTTCATTGCAATCCATGTCCGCTCTAATTCACTTGCTGCACCAGATAAGTTAATTGAAATACCACTAGGCACATCTTTTATTAGAGGTTCAATTACTGAATTCTGCAATTTTAAAACTGCATCTTCTAATGAAATACTTTCATGTGGACGTAGTTGTAATGTAATTACTCTTCTGCCTGACAACCTTTTTATTTGTTCAGGAACACCAATTAAGTCAATCTCAGCAACTTGTGACAATCTTACTAATTCTCCTGTTTTGAGTATCAATGGTAAATTTTTTAAGTCATCTATTTTGTTGGTATTGGCTTTATTTGAAGTTAAAACTAGCTCAATCAATCTTCCTTCAAACGGTATCTCCAATATTCGTATTCCATCATTATAAACATCCAAAGATTGTGCTAAATCTCTAGCTGTCATTCCAATGTCAGCTAATCTTTCAGGAATAGGTTTTATGATAACTTGAGGAGATCCAGTTCCCATTTGAGGGACTGATCTAACTTGATGTCCATTTTTAGGAGGAAATTCACTCCTAACAATTCTAAAAATATTTTGTGCTGTTGGTTGTATTAAATCCAGTGAAGGTCCTGTAATTTCAAGTTTTATTACTCTAGATCCACCTACCGATCTTCCAAATAATGAAGCTTGTTGAGCAAATGCTCTAGCACCTGGTTGTGATCTTATCGGTTTTGTGAGTACTGGTAAAATTTCTTTTACTCTATCAGGATTTTCAGTAGCTGCTCCTGCAAATGCTCCACCTGAATAAGCTACAAAGAAGAAACGTGAAATCTTTGGCTTTCCATAAGGACCGTCACTTTCAGCCTCCCAAAGTGGTTTTGCAGCTATCTCCATCGCTCGAGATATTTCAACAGTTGATTCTTTATTATACCCTGGAGGTACAATTATACGAGCAAATACAAAATTTCTATTCCCATCAGGCAAATAATCAAGTGGAGGAAGAAAAGACACTATTATTAAGCCAGCGGTAATTATCAAACAAAAAACAACAGTCAAACCAGATTTCAAAGAACTAGTTGTCCAAGAAGCATATGTTTGTATTAATTTTGCTAACTTACCTGCAAAATTATCAATAAATTTAATAGAAAACCATTTTTCTTCTTTTTCTTTTGAACTCTCAAGTATTCTAGAAGCTACAGATGGTATTAATGTTATTGAAATTATAACTGAGATTAATACAGATACTGAAATTGCTATGCCTATATCTCTAAATAATTGTCCTACTGGCAAATCTAGTAATAAAATTGGAATAAAAACAACAACAGTAGTTAGTGCAGAACCTAGTATAGGAGCCCAAACTTGTTTTGAGCCCCTGTATGAAGCCATGGCAGCAGACATGCCTGACTGTTTTAATCTATATATATTCTCTTGACTGACAATTGAAGCATCAACTACCATTCCAACAGCAAAGGCTAGTCCAGCCAACGATATAACGTTCACCGAAAGACCCAACCAAGAAATTGCTACAAATGTACCAATAACAGAAACTGGTATTGCTAACATAATTATAGATGTAGGTCTGATGCTCCTTAAAAAAAGCATTAATATACATATTGCAAGAATTCCACCAATAATGATGTTTTGTTGAACTAATTTAATGGCAGCATTTATATAAACTGTTTCATCATAAACATTATTTAAAACAAGATCATTTTCAGCAAGAATACCCTTGTTTAATTTTTCAATTTCTATCTTTAAACTTTTGATAATTTCTACAACGTTTGAATCAGGTTCTCTTATTACTGCAAAAGTAATTGCATCCTGTCCGTTTAATCTTCGAAAACTAGTAGGTTTTTTGTAAGACATATAAATTTTTGCTACATCTTCTAACTTAACATTTACCGGGATACCATCTAAACCCGTTTCAGATCTCAAAATTATATTTCTAGCAGTTTTAGGTGTATATGAAATAGCTTCAGTTCGAAGAGAATAAGTTCTTTTTCCCTCAATAATTTCTCCTGCCGTGACTTGTGCTGAACTAGCTCTCAGTGCCTCCAGTACAGCTGGTATTGAAATTGAATATTCAGCTAATTTATTTATATCTAATGCTACTTTTAATTCTTTTTTTTGCCCTCCTCGGAATGTTATTTCTGAAACACCTTCTATTCGTGATAATTTTTCTATAATTTCATATTCTACAAAATCACCCAAACTACCTAGATCCTGTACTTTAGATCCAGGTAATTTAATCATAGCCAATCTTGAAATTGGGCTATCATCTGAATTAGATGTACGAACAGTTGGCCGTTTTGCATCAAAAGGTAAACCGTCAATTGAGGAAACTTTACTTAAGAGCTGTACAAGAGCAATGTCCATATCTTGACCAACAGAATATGTTAAAGTTACTCTTGCAGATCCAAAACGACTATCCGATTCAACCGTTTCAACACCAGTAAGTGAACTAACAGCTAATTCAACCCTAGTAACAACTTCCCTTTCAACATCTTTAGGAGAAGCACCTGGCCATGAAACTCTTACCTGTAAAACTGGCTTGTCTATGTCAGGTGTCATTTGAATTGGTATTTTTTGTAAAGAAACAAAACCAAAAGCAATGATAAGAAAAACCATCGCAGCAACTGCTATAGGTTGTTTAATTGCAAATTTGATTAAATTATCCATATTTTATGACTAAATCTTAGATTATTTTTTTTTTCTTTTTAATTTAATTGCTTGGTTTGGCCTTAAGTTTTCGTTCCCCTTCACCACTACGAGTTGGCCTTCTTCTAGACCTTTTAAAATCTCTATTTTATCTCCAACAGATACTCCACTTTGAATGAATCTCTGTTTGGCCAACCCTTTGTCAAAAATATATACAATTTGTTTATTAGTTGATGGTATTAGTGCATCTTTTGGTATAAGCAACCTTGGCTTAATGTCCCCAAAAGGTATATATAAAGAAAATCTAGTACCAGAAGCATTGATATTTGTTGGCAAATCTTCATTCAAACTTATTCTAAGTTTCCTAGTCCCAGTTCTAACATTCTCTATGTTTACAATACCTCTCACTTTCCCAGAAAATTTAGCTCTTTGACTAAAAATATCGACTATTGAACCTATTTTAACTTCTGAAGCTATATCAGATCTTAAATCAGTTTCTATTTCTTTAAATTGAGTGTTAAGAATTGATGCTAAAATTTTACCTTTTGATGTTAATGCACCAACTTGTGCATCTATATTGATAATGTTTCCATCAATTGGTGATAAAATTTTAGAAAAACTTAACTTTTCTTTATTTTCACTAAGTAAAATTTCAAGCCTTTTAATATTATATTTTCTTTGAGCAATTTGTTGCTGATTTTCAAGAAGCAAAATATTAATGCCATCTAAGTTGTCTTGAGTAATAATATTTTGTTTTTTTAAATTATTAGCATTTTGAACTTTAGATAGCCTTAATAATAATTTTTTTTTCAAAATATCAAGTGTTTCCTTCTCATAATTCATTTCAGCAGAAATTTGCTCTATGTTTCTCAAAATATCTTTTGAATCAAGAGTAAACAAAACATCATTTTTCTTAACATTATCTCCAATGTTAAAGTGAATTTTTAAGATTTCCTGATTAATTTTCGAAGAAATGATAGTTGGATTAACTGCTACTAATCTACCAATAGATTTAGTCTTTTCTGCTATATTAAAATATTGAACTTTGGCAACATTGACTAAAGAGGCTCTTTTGTCCTTGTTCTTGAAAGATGACTGAGCAGACAAAGGAAGTGAAATAAAAAATGATAAGTTAAATAAAATTACGATCAAAATTTTCATTTTTTATATCAATACAAAATATATTGTTAAAGTTGTGGACCAGCAGCTAAAAGTCTTCTTCCATGGTCATTATCACAAAATTTTTGAAAGTTATTGACAAATAGTTGTGCTAATTCCTTAGCTTTATCTTCCCATTCAGAATTATTTTTCCATGATGATCTTGGATCTAACAAATTAGAAGGAACATTTTTAATACTTTTAGGAATTGATAAATTAAAATAAGGTATAGTTTCAGTTTCTATATCTTTTAATTCATCATTTAATATTGCGTCTATAATTAATCTTGTATCCTTTAAAGAAATTCTTTCACCTTTACCATTCCATCCTGTATTTACTAAAAAAACTTGTGAATTTGATTCTTTCATTTTTTTGGAGAATACATTTGAATATAATGTTGGATGTAACATTAAAAAAGCTGCACCATAGCATGCAGAAAATGTTGGCTGCGGCTCAGTAATCCCTCTTTCTGTTCCAGCAGTTTTTGCAGTAAACCCTGATAGAAAATGATATTCAGCTTGATCATAAGTAAGTTTAGATACTGGAGGAAGAACCCCAAAAGCGTCAGCCGCTAAAAAAATTATTTTACTAGCATGTGTTCCTTTAGATACAGGCTTTACAATATTATCAATATGATGAATTGGATATGATACTCTTGTGTTTTGTGTAACTGATGTATCAAAATAATCGACAATACCTTCTGGACTTACACTTACATTCTCTAGTAAAGCATTCCTTTTAATTGCTTTATAGATATCGGGTTCTTTATTCTTGTCAAGGTCTATAGTTTTTGCATAACATCCGCCCTCAAAGTTAAATACACCCTCTTCATCCCATCCGTGTTCATCATCTCCAATTAGTTGTCTTTTAGGATCAGTTGATAAAGTTGTTTTTCCAGTTCCTGAGAGACCAAAAAACAATGCAACTGAACCGTCTTCTCCCTTATTCGCTGAGCAATGCATTGATGCTATATTTTTTTGTGGTAGAAGATAATTCATTATAGAGAACATACCTTTTTTCATTTCTCCGCCATACCAACTTCCGCCAATAATTTGTATTTTGTCAGTTAGATTAAAAGCTATGAAAGTTTCAGAATTAAGACCTTGTTCTTCAAAGTTTTTGTTAATTGATTTAGAGCCATTTAAAACGTGGAAATCTGGTTTAAAATTTTTTAGCTCTTCTTCAGATGGTCTTATAAACATATTTTTAACAAAATGCGCTTGCCATGCTACTTCCACTACAAATCTTACACTAAGACAAGTATCCTTGTTTGCTCCACAAAATGCATCAACAACATAAAGTTTTTTGTTTGATAGTTGTTTGCTAACAATTTTATAGAGGTGATCCCATACATTTTTATCTATTGGTTTATTGTCATTTCTTGCAAAATCTGTAGTCCACCACAAATTACCCTCAGTTGTTTCATCCTTCAGAATATACTTATCTTTAGGAGATCGACCTGTATAAATGCCCGTCATTACGTTAACGGCTCCATACTCTGTATTTTGAACCCTTTCAAATCCTGATAAACTTTTATCATTTTCTTCATTATAAAGAAGGTTATAAGATGGATTGTAAACAATTTCAGAAATATTATTAATTCCAATGTCGGATAATTGTTTTTTTACTTTTATATGCATAAATTGCTCAAAATATAATTATAATTGTAATTTAATTTTTAGTATTTTTTGTGAAAGTTCAAGTCATTTATAATCGATAATACTATATTAAAAAATTAAAATTAATGATGTAAAATATCAATTTTTCTAATATGATAGCCATATGATATCTAATATTTATATTTCAAGGTTTAATCCTAATTAAAATTAATAATAAATAGTTTATTTAAAGATGAAAAAACATTTAACTATAATTGGTGGAGGGTTTTCTTCTTGGGTGGCCGCAAGTATTTATGCTGATAGTGGTTACTCTATAGATATTTTTGAAGGGAAAAATGAAAGTTTTGGGTCTCAACAGATTACACCCAATGGTTGGGAAGCGTTATCAAACCTAATAGAATTAAGAAATATCCAGAAATATTTTGAACCATTTTATAGTATTTACATAAAAAAATTAAATTTAAACAATAATTTAGAAGTTTTATATCATCACGACTTATTAGAACAAAATTACAATTACGGTTCTGTTGAAAGAAAAAGCATAATCAGTTTTTTAAAAAAAAATGCACTTAAAAAAAATACAATTAAAATAATTAACTCTAATGTGACAAATATAATTTCAAATTATAAGTATAATGAATTAATTGATGACACAGGAAAGATTTACAAAACTAATTTAATTATTGGCTCTGATGGAATTGATGGAGTTAGTAGAAAGTTTGTAGTTGGATCAAATAATTATGTTAAAAAGAAAAAAATTTATAGGACAATCTCATTTAAAGAGAGTGCCTATAATTTATCCAAAACAATTTTACAGATATTGATACAAGAAAATGGTTATTATGTAATTTATCCTACAATTATTAATAATCAAAAAGCAACAAATTATATCTTTGTTCCACAAAATAATGAAACTGAATTACCAACCCTAGACAACAAACTTTTAAGTTACCTTATTCCTGAAGATTTAGAATGGAAAACAACATATGCTTCATTTAATGATGGAGAAAAAACTTCAATTTATAAAAATGGTTTATTTCTATTTGGAGATGCCGCTTTTGCAATACCACCACATACTGCACAGGCAGGAAATCAAATATTAGAAGACGCTGTTTACATCAAGAAATTATTAAATGCAAATTATGATTATTATGAAACAGTAAATAGGTTTATTAAAGAAAGATATTTAAAAAAAGACATATTGGCTAAAAAATCAAAAATGGTTGGTGAGATACTTAATGCCCAAAATATTACGAAATATTTAAGAGATTATAGCTTAAAGTTAAATGGGAATGATTTATTAGATAAAATTTTGAGCCCTATTTGGACAACATAAAGTTATGAATAAAATTTTAATTTACATAATGATAATAGGGATATTAATGACTTCTGAGGTTAAAGCAAATGTATATCAGTTTAATTTTAAATCAATAGACGGAAAAGAGATTAATTTAAATGATTTCAAAGGAAAACCTATTTTCATTGTTAATACAGCTTCGCTTTGTGGATTTACTTATCAATATAGCGATATCGAAATTCTTCAACAGAAATATAATAAAGATGGACTAATCATTATTGGTATACCTTCTAATGACTTTGGAAATCAAGAACTATCATCAAATCAAAAGGTCAAAGAATTTTGTACCACAAATTTTGATATTTCATTCATGCTTACTGAAATAACTAATATAAAAGGTGAAAAAGGTCACCCTTTTTTTAAATGGGTAAAAAAAGAAGCTGGTTTTTTAGCTTTTCCAAAGTGGAATTTCTATAAATATCTTATTAACAAAGAAGGCTTGTTAGTTAAATGGTATGCTAGCACTACTCGGCCAAACTCAAATAAAATTACAACAGAAATAGATAAAATAATATTACAATAAAAAAAGCCATCAAAAGATGACTTTTTTCAAATTGATTTTATAAATCTTATTCTCTGTTACCTAAAAAAGCTAATAAGAATTGAAACATTAGGATAAAGTCTAAGTATAAGGTTAAAGCCCCTAGCACAGACTTTTTACCAGCTGCTTCATCATTATCACCAGATAGATACATATTTTTAATTTTTTGAGTGTCATAAGCAGTTAAACCAGCAAAGATTAACACACCAATAATAGAAATCATAAAATCTAATTGTGTTGAAGCCATAAAAATATTTACTATCTGTGCTATTATAAGTCCAAATACACCCATCATAAGGAAAGATCCTAAACCTGAAAGGGATTTTTTAGTAGTATACCCATATATAGACAATGCTGCGAAAGCTGCTGCTGTAACAAAGAAAGCTCTAACTACTGATGCGCCTGTATAAATTAGCAACAATGAAGATAAAGACAAACCCATTAGACCGGCATATATGTAAAATAAGTTTCTAGCCTTTTCAGCAGAGATACTATTTAGCTTTGCTGAAATATAGAATACCATACCTAATGGTGCTAACATAACAACCCACTTAAGCGGACTTAAGAAAAATAACTCACCAATGGGTGTTAACGCACCATTTGATATGGCAAGAAAATTTAATCCCATAGCCATTAATCCTGTCAAAGCTAGGGCAGTTGTCATATGATTATAAACACCAAGCATGTATGATCTAAGTCCCAAATCAATTTGGGTAGCTTGAGCATTTGAGCTTGACATAAAGCGATTATTATTCATGTAATTATTATCCTTTTAAATAATTAAATTTATATTTTATAATGTAATACTTAATGTGACCTAAAGCAATAGTTTCACAAAAATTTAATATTTTAAAAGTTATGAATTGGCACAAGCTTATTAATTTGAGATTTTCTTTTTTTTTCACTATTTGACTTTAACTGTCCACAAGCAGCATAAATATCTTGTCCTCTTGGCTTTCTTATTGGAGAAGCAAATCCTGCATCCATCAAAATTTTAGCAAAGTTATCAATATTTTTCTGAGTTGATGTCTCAAAAAATGATCCTGGCCAGGGATTGAAAGGAATTAGATTTATCTTTGATGGGATACCTTTAATTAATTTTATTAAATTGACGGCGTCTTTTGATGTATCGTTCACACCTCTTAACATTACATATTCCCATGTAATTCTTCTGGAATTAGATAATTTAGGATAATTCCTACAGGATTTTATCAACTTTTCTAAATTATACTTTTTATTAATTGGAACTAATTTATTTCTCAATTCATCATTAACAGCATGAAGTGAGATAGCTAAATTAACACCTAAGTCAATTCCAGTTTTTTCGATGTTTGGTATAATGCCTGATGTGGATAAAGTAATTCTTCTTCTTGAAATGGCAATACCATCATCAGACATCATAATCTTTATTGCTTTGCAAACTTCATCATAATTAAGTAATGGTTCTCCCATACCCATCATTACAATGTTAGTTACTTTTCTATTATTTTTTCCTGAAGGCCAATCATTTAAATAATCCATGACAACCATCAACTGTCCGATAATTTCACCTGATGTCAGATTTCTAACTAGAGCCTGTGTTCCAGTATGACAAAATGAGCAATTGAGAGTACAACCTACTTGACTAGAAAGGCAAACAGTTCCTCGATCATCCTGTGGTATATACACAGTTTCTACTTCAGAATTATCTTTTAATTTTATCAACCATTTTATAGTACCATCTGTACTAATTTGCATTTCAGAAATTTGAGGTCTGGAAATTAAAGAAATATCATTTAACAATTCCCTAGTTGATTTTGAGATATTATTCATTCCATCAAATGATTTAATACCAAAACAATAGATCCATCTCCAAATCTGGGAAGCTCTAAATTTTGGCAGATTTTTATCTTTACAAAAATTTTGTAACTCGCCAAAACTAAAATCAATAAGATCCTGTTTAAACATTATAAATATCTCATAAATTGTTTTTGCTTAAGAACAACTTTTGTCAATTAATCTGAGTGCTTTTGTAAAACCTGACAATGAATAAGTGTCGATAATTTTATTGCCAGGAGTAGATATTCCAGTAACTATTAATTTTTGTCCCCTCCTCATTGATTGAACCAAAAATCTATCAATTTTAGTACTTTCAGACCATGCTCTATCATCAACTGGAAATAATTTTGTTTTCTGTCCATCTACATCAAAAATCACATCTTTATTTTTTTTAAAATTAAAACCTGCCTTGATAGATACTTCGTGATTAGTCCCATTTTTTATGTTTGTTACAAAAACGTAGGGTTTTCCTCTATTGTTTTTATTAAATTTACCTTCAGTCTTTATTGGCTCAGACGTAATAAAACAGGTTTTTGTTTTATCTATTTTGGTTGAATAAGCTTTCCAATTTTTTTCTGTACCCAACAATTTTGTTTCACTAAACGCATGAGTTGTAAAGAAAATTGATACTGTCATAAACAACAGAATTTTGTAGAATTTGTAAATCATTATCCTAAATCTCATTACTATAATCATTGATTATGCAAATTCATGACCATATTGATTATGTGTTAAAAATAAATATTTTAAATCATTATATACCATAACATACAATATTTATTAATAGTGACAACCCTTAATAAATAAGTTTACTTTGAAGAGTATTAAAAAATTACTTAACATAATTACAAAATTATAATTTGAGGTTATACATAAAATTGTAGATTCCAATAATGTTGTGAAATAAGGTGAAAGAATGCTAAATGAAAATTCTAAAATAAAAAAAATAGTTTTAGCTTATTCTGGAGGACTTGATACATCAGTTATTCTAAAATGGTTGCAAGACAATTATCAATGTGAGGTAGTAACTTTCACTGCTGATATTGGTCAAGGTGAAGAAGTAGAGCCTGCAAGGAAAAAGGCTGAATTATTAGGTGTAAAAGAAATTTTCATTGATGATTTAAAAGAAGAATTTGTAAAAGATTTTGTTTTTCCTATGTTTAGAGCAAATGCTTTATATGAAGGTATTTATCTACTAGGCACATCTATAGCCAGACCTCTAATTGCTAAAAGACAAATAGAAATTGCTAATTTAACAGGTTCTAATGCTGTATCTCATGGAGCTACAGGTAAAGGAAATGATCAAGTAAGATTTGAATTGGGTTACTATAGCTTACAACCAAATATCAGAGTAATTGCCCCCTGGAGAGAATGGAATCTATCCAGTAGGACAAACCTAATTAAATACGCAGAAGAAAATCAAATAAAAGTTCCCAAAGATAAAAGAGGTGAAGCACCTTTTAGTGTTGACGCAAACTTATTACACATATCAGCTGAAGGAAAGATTCTAGAAGATCCTTGGGTTGAACCTGAAGAGTTTATTTATTCCAGAACTAAGTCGCCGTTTGACGCTCCAAACAAACCAACAGAAATCACATTAGAGTTTTTGAATGGTGATCCAGTAAGTTTGAATGGGAAAGATTTATCTCCAGCCAAAATGTTACATCAGTTAAATATTTTAGGAGGAGAAAATGGTATAGGAAGAATAGATTTAGTTGAAAATAGATTTGTTGGAATGAAATCTAGAGGTATTTATGAAACACCCGGTGGTACAATTCTCTTCCATATGCGAAGAGCAATTGAGTCTATAACTTTAGACAGAGGTGCTGCACATCTTAAAGATGAGTTAATGCCAAAATATGCTTCTTTAATATATAATGGTTTCTGGTTTTCTCCTGAAAGAGAAATGTTACAATCAGCAATTGATAAATCTCAGAAGAATGTATCTGGTACTGTACGAGCAAAACTTTACAAAGGTAACGTTATAATTACTGGGAGAAAATCACCATTTTCTTTATATAGCGAAAGCTTAGTAACTTTTGAAGAAGGAACAGCTGATTATGATCATTCAGATGCAGAAGGTTTCATTAAATTGAATGCTCTTAGACTTAGAGTTAAAAAAATGATTGAGGACTCTAAATAAAAGATTATTTAATACAAACTGGACCTATTGAACCATCCTTGGAAACTTGTTTTAACACAACCTTACCATTTTGAGCTAATACGTAACTATCTTTTAATTTGCCAGATAAACAGTCTTTTGGTTTTACAAAACTATATTTAATTGGACCAGATTTAGAAGCCTCAACTAGGAATTCTTTAACATGTGGTTGTTCAAGGGTTAGAACTGTATAAACTGCTATAAAAAATATCATTTTGTTTCTCCTCTTTTATATTATAGCTTATCTCATTATTAAATGGCTATAGTTTGACAAAATAAGACGGAATTTTGGCAATTAAATTAATTTAGGAGATAAAAGTGAAAAAAGAATTTTTAAACATACCAAGAATAATGCAAGCTATAGAAATAGAAGATTTTGGGAAAGCTGATAATTTAAAACTTTGCGTTAGACCAACTCCTCATATTTCCAATAATCAAATTTTAATTAAAGTATCGTTTGCTGGTGTCAATAGACCAGACATTTTGCAAAGACAAGGTAATTACAAAGTTCCTGAAGATGCATCAGACTTACCTGGCTTAGAAGTTTCTGGGATAGTGGTTAAAAAAAAAGGTTCAAATGTAAAATTTAATGTTGGCGATAAAGTTTGCGCTCTTTGTCATGGTGGTGGATATGCCGAATATGTTGCTGTAGACGAGGGTCACTGTATGCCAATACCTAAGGGCTATACGATGGCTGAAGGAGCATGTATACCAGAAACTTTTATCACAGTTTGGAGCAATTTATTTATGAGAGGAAAATTACAAAAGAATGAAAAAGTCTTAATTCATGGTGGTGCCAGTGGTATAGGTACAACTGCAATTCAATTAGCTAAACACTTTGGTGCTAAAGTTTATGCAACTGCTGGAAGTGACGAAAAATGTCAGGTTGTAGAAAAACTGGGTGCTATAAAATGTTTTAACTATAAAACAAAAGAATTTGAGAAAGAGATAAATCAGCTTACAAATAAACAAGGTGTAGATGTCATTTTGGATATGGTTGCTGGACCCTATATTTCAAGAAATTTAAAATGTTTAAGTATTAATGGAAGACTAGTTATTATTGCCGTCCAAGGTGGTATTAAGGATGAAGTTAATTTTGCAAATATAATGATAAAAAGACAAACAATAACTGGATCAACATTGAGACCTCAACCATCAACAAAAAAAACAGAATATGTAAATAGTTTACTTAAAAATGCTTGGGAATATTTAGATAAAGGTAAAATTAAACCAATAATTCAAAGAGAATTTCTATTTAGCGATGCTAGTGAAGCACATAAGGCCCTTGAAAAAGGAAATCATGTTGGAAAATTTATTTTGAAAGTTTCATAAAATTTAAATTAATAACCTAATGGTTTTAAAGCTTCTTCAATTTCTTTAAAAACTTGTGGATTATCTACTGTGGCAGGCATTTCCCATTCAACTTTATCAGCTATTTTTCTTATAGTGGCTCTTAAAATTTTTCCCGATCTAGTCTTTGGAAGTGCAGAAACAACAGCAATTGATTTAAATGCAGCAACTGGGCCTATTTCATTTCGAACTAAATCTACAACTTCTTTACACACATCCTCATGAGTTTTATTACATCCTTTATTCAAGCATATCAATCCTAATGGAACTTGTCCTTTTAAATCATCTGAAACACCCACAACTGCACATTCAGCTACATCTACATGATTAGATAAAGTTTCTTCCATTGCGCCTGTTGAAAGCCTATGACCTGCTACATTTATTACATCATCAGTTCTTGACATAATGTATAAATAACCGTCCTCGTCTTGATAACCTGCGTCTCCAGTTTCATAAAAACCTTCAAAAGTTGATAAATAAGACTCTATAAATCTATCATCTGCATTCCACAAACTAGGTAAAGATCCTGGTGGCAAAGGTAATTTTATTGAAATTGCTCCTAATGTTCCTTTTGGAACCTCATTGCCATCTTCTGATAAAACCCTTACATCATATCCTGGCATAGCTAAAGTGGGGGAACCCATTTTAATTGGAAGCGGTTCTATACCTAAAGGGTTTGCAGCAACAGGCCATCCAGTTTCTGTTTGCCACCAATGATCAATTATAGGAATATTTAATTTTTTTTCCAGCCACGACACCGTATCAGGATCAGCTCTTTCTCCAGCAAGAAATAGAGACTGCAAAGATATTAAATCAAATTTTTTAATAAACATACCATTTGGGTCATCTCTCTTGACAGCTCTTAGAGCTGTTGGAGCTGTAAATAATACCTTGACCTTATACTCAGAAATAATTCTCCAAAATGTCCCAGCATCTGGTGTCCCAACAGGTTTCCCTTCAAATAAAATTGTCGTGCAACCATGAAGCAAAGGTGCATAAACAATATAAGAATGACCAACTACCCATCCAATATCCGAAGCAGCCCAATAAACATCCCCAGGTTCTACATTATATATATTTTTCATTGACCATTTTAGAGACACCGCATGTCCTCCATTATCCCTAACAACTCCTTTAGGTTTTCCAGTTGTTCCTGATGTATATAAAATATACAAAGGGTCGTTTGCTTGTACTTCAACAGGATCAGCCAATGAAACATCTTTAACAACCTCATTCCAATCTATATCTTGGCCAGGAATAAGCTCAACATTTAGGGCTTCACGTTGATAAATTATACATCTTTCTACTTGATGACTGGCAATTTTAATTGCGTTGTCAAGCAAGGGTTTATATTCAACAATTCTATTTGGCTCATGCCCACACGATGCAGACACTATTATTTTTGGCTTACAATCATCAATTCTTACGGCTAGTTCATTTGAAGCAAAACCACCAAATACTACAGAGTGAATTGCTCCTAGTCTAGAACAAGCTAGCATGGCCACCAACGCTTCAGGTATCATTGGCATATAAATAATTACACGATCCCCCTTTAGAACACCTAATTTTTTAAGTGCTCCAGCAAAAATGGAAACTTGATATTTAAGTTCTGAATAGGTAATTTTCTTTTTTGTATTTGTGACAGGACTATCATACAGTATTGCATCTTGTTCTCCTCTCCCATTTAATACGTGTCTGTCGATAGCATTGAAACATGTGTTTAAACTTCCATCTGGATACCATTTATAAAATGGTTTGTTATCATCATCTAATATCTTTCCGGGATTTTTTTCCCAATCAATATTTTCAGATTGTTCTTTCCAAAATTTTTTTGGGTATTTTTGCCAATTATCATAAATTTTTTTGTAATTTCCCAAATTTACCTCCCTCCCCAAAAAAATAACAATTATTTCGTTCTTGCTTTTCTAAAATTATGCATTCTCATTAATTGTTCGGCTGCTTTGTTTATAGTTGTTGATGCAGCATCAGGAATAGGTGTGCCAGGTCCAAAGATAGCCGCAACTCCAGAATCATATAAAAATTGATAATCTTTTGCAGGGATTACACCACCACAAACTACAAGAATATCATCAGCTTGTCTTTTTTTAAGTTCATCTATTAATTCAGGTATCAATGTTTTATGACCCGCTGCTAGAGAGGATATACCAATGACGTGAACCCCTAATTCTATAGCAAGATCAACAGCCTCTTTAGGAGTTTGAAACAAAGTACCAATCTCGACTGAGAAACCAATATCTGTAAAAGCAGAAGCAATTACTTTTGCTCCTCTGTCATGACCATCTTGTCCAAGTTTAGCCATAAAAATTTTTGGATTTTCACCTGCAATATTTTTAAAATTAGATAGAGCAATATTCACCTCTTTAAAGTCTTCTTCATTTTGATAAGAACTTTTGTATACATCTTTAATTATATCTTGTTTTACTCCATAACGACCATAAACTTCTTCTAGAGCATAAGACACCTCACCAACAGTTGCTCTTGCTTTAATTGCAACAATTGTCAAATCTAATAAGTTACCTTTATTTTCTTTTGCAGCTTGTTTTAAGTTTTGCAATGCTTTGTTGACTTCTTTAGAATTTCTAGCTTGTTTTATTTCATTTAATTTTTTAATTTGCTCTTCACGAACTGCTTTATTATCAATATCTAAAACGTCTACCTTTTCTTTTTCATCTGATTTATATTTGTTCACTCCTACAATTACTTGTTCTCCGGAATCAATTTTTGCTTGACGTTTTGTCGCGGAAATTTCTATTTCAGATTTTGGAAAACCACTAATTACAGCTACAGTCATACCTCCCATTTCTTCGATTTTTTCAATTAATTCGTTAGATTTATCAATTAACTCTTTTGTCATACTCTCAACAAAATAACTACCTGCAAGTGGATCCACTGTATCTGTAATACCGGTTTCATGTTGAAGGATTAGTTGAGTGTTTCTGGCTATTTTAGCAGAAAATTCAGTGGGCAAACCTATTGCTTCATCAAATGAATTTGTATGTAAAGATTGTGTCCCCCCTAAAGTAGCCGCTAGAGCTTCAATAGTAGTTCTAATAATATTATTGTAAGGATCTTGCTCTTGTAAACTTGCCCCAGACGTTTGACAATGAGTCCTTAGCATTTGTGATTTTGGATTTTGACAATTAAACAACTTTTTTGTCCATTGTGACCATAAATATCTCGCAGCTCTCAATTTAGCAGCTTCCATAAAAAAATTCATTCCTATTGCAAAGAAAAAGGATAATCTAGGTGCAAAATCATCAACCAATAACCCACTTTTTGTTGCTGCTCTTATGTATTCTAATCCATCTGCAATGGTAAAAGCTAATTCTTGAACGAGAGAGGCACCTGCTTCCTGCATATGATATCCTGAAATAGATATAGAATTAAATTTTGGCATTTCTTTTGATGTAAAATTGATAATATCAGAGACAATTCTCATAGACGGTTCTGGTGGGTATATATATGTGTTCCTAACCATGAATTCTTTAAGTATGTCATTCTGTATAGTTCCGCTAAGTTCTCTTGTACTTACACCTTGTTCTTGTGCCGCAACTATATAACCTGCTAACACAGGAAGAACTGCTCCATTCATTGTCATTGATACCGACATTTTATCAAGAGGAATACCATCAAAAAGAATTTTCATATCTTCTACACTATCTATTGCGACACCAGCTTTGCCTACATCTCCATATACCCTCTCATGATCTGAATCGTAGCCCCTGTGAGTTGCTAGATCAAAAGCAACTGACAAACCTTTTTGTCCAGAGGCCAGATTTTTTTTATAAAATTTATTCGATTCTGAAGCTGTTGAAAAACCAGCATATTGCCGAATTGTCCAAGGTCTACCTGTATACATTGTAGCTTTAGGGCCTCTTAAAAATGGAGGTTCACCAGGATAGCTATCAAGATGACTAATATTTTCATTGTCTTCTGAAGTGTATAATGGCTTTATATTAATTCCTTCTGGTGTGTTAATGAATATATTATCAACATTTGGAGTTTTTAACTCATTAATAGCGTTTTTCTTCCAGTTTTCTAAATTATCTTTTTTCTCCATACAAAATCTCTTACTTTTATAATTTTTATTTAAATGAAAACTCCATAATGACTTGATCAACAGATAGCGTGTCACCTTCTTTATAATTGATTTTTTTAATAGTGCATTGTTTTCGAGCAACTAATGTATTCTCCATTTTCATTGCCTCTACAACACATAAGGATTGCCCTTCTTCAATAATCTGATTTTCTTTTACTAGTATTTTAATTAATTTTCCTGGCATTGGGCAGATTAATAGATTTGATTTATCTAAGTTTTTTATTGGTTTCATATATTTATGATAATCAGCTACGTGTTTTGGAAACACATTTACCGACATTGTAATTCCTCTATATTGAAACTCGATATTAGTATTTTTGATATTTAATCTACATTGAATATTTTGGGGGTCATTTGATGGATCTTGTGAGTTTATTTTGAATGTAACTAATTTTTTTATAAAATCTTGGTGTACTTCAATTGTAGAAAAATCATCAATCAGACCCTTTGTTATTTGATTTTGCATTGGCTTAATACAAACGAAAGGCAAATTTAAATTATCTTTATTGATCATATATTTCAATTTTGAAGGATTTTGTGGAAATTGCTTGTAATTAAGATAAACTTCCCACTCATCAGAAATCTGATCATTTTCAAAACTTTCAAAATTTTTTGAAATTTCACAGATATGATATGCTAAAACTAAAGATCCTAGGGTCCATTCCAATTTCTTGTTTGGAATTATTCCTTGAAATCCTTCTCTAAATTCCTCTTCTATAAATGCAGTGTTTATATCGCCAGATTTAAATCTTTTATTTGATAAAATAGCTGAAAGAAAGGATATATTATGATCTATCCCTTCAAGTAAAAAGTTGTCTAAGTCAGATTCCATTCTATTAATAGATAAATCACGTGTTTTCCCCCAAGAACATAATTTTGCAATCATAGGATCATAGAACATTGATACATCATCACCTTCTCTAACTCCAGTATCATTTCTAGTAATTGTGCCATCCAGATGTTGCGTTTCTTTAGGTGGATTATATTTAGTCAATCTTCCAATCGAAGGTAGAAAATTTTTATAGGGATTTTCTGCATATATTCTAGTTTCAATTGCTGAACCATTTAAATGAACATCATTTTGGGTAATTTCTAGTTTTTTTCCATATGCTATGTTAATCATCTGTTCTACTAAATCTATCCCTGTGATTAATTCTGTAACAGGGTGCTCAACTTGAAGACGTGTGTTCATCTCTAAAAAATAAAAATTTTTATCTTTATCAACTATAAATTCAACTGTACCAGCGCTACTATAATTAACTTTTTTGGACAATTGAACGGCTTGATCACCCATCTGTTTTCTTGTTTGTTTATCTAAAAAAGGTGAAGGGGCCTCTTCAATTACCTTTTGGTTTCTTCTTTGAATAGAACATTCTCTCTCACCTAAATAAATTACATTGCCAAAATTATCTGCTAATACTTGTATTTCAATATGTCTTGGTTCGGTGATAAATTTTTCTATAAAAATACGTTTGTCGCCAAAACTCTTAAGAGCTTCACTTGAAGCTCTTTCAAAATTATCTTCTACTTGATCACTTGAAAATGCAATTCGCATACCTTTGCCGCCACCACCCGCACTAGCCTTTATCATTACCGGATAGCCTATTTCATCTGCAATCTTTATTGCTTCATTTTTATTCTTTATTATTCCAATATGACCGGGAACAGTATTAACATTTGCTGACTTAGCAATTTTTTTAGATTCAATCTTATCACCCATTGATGCTATTGCTGATTTTGAAGGGCCAATAAAAGTAATTCCAGCTTTACTTAAAGATTCTGGAAAACTTGAGTTTTCGGATAAAAATCCATACCCTGGATGTAAGGCATCACATTTTTTTTCTTTACACGCTTTTATTATCAATTCTGCTCTAAGATAACTCTCTGATGCTGGAGACGGTCCTAGATAAACTGCTTCATCTGCTAAACGAACATGTTCTGCATACCTGTCAGAATCTGAAAAAACTGCAACAGTTTTAATCTTCATTTTTTTTGCAGTTTTGATTATTCTACAAGCTATTTCTCCACGATTTGCAATTAAGATTTTTTTAAACATTATTTACTTCTATTATTAAAGTGGAATATTTCCAAATTTTTTATCAGGATTCTTTTGTGTCTTATTTTTTAATTTAGAAAATGCTTGTATCAACCTAAATCTGGAATTACTAGGTATAATAACATCGTCTAAGAACCCCCTTTCTGCAGCTATAAATGGATTTGCGAATCTTTCCTCATACTCTAATGTTCTAGCTTCTATTTTTTTTAAGTCATTTAGTTCATTTCGGAAAAGAATTTCTACTGCTCCTTTTGCTCCCATTACTGCAATTTCAGCGGTAGGCCAGGCATAGTTAGCATCCCCTCTTAAATGTTTTGAGCTCATGACATCATATGCTCCACCATATGCTTTTCTAGTAATTAGAGTAACCTTTGGCGTTGTAGCTTCTGCATATGCAAATAAAAGTTTTGCTCCATGCTTAATTATACCACCATACTCTTGAGCAGTTCCTGGCATAAAACCTGGTACATCTACTAATGTAAGTATGGGAATATTGAAAGCGTCACAAAATCTTACAAATCTTGCTGCTTTTCTACTAGAATCATTGTCCAAACAACCTGCTAAAACCATTGGTTGATTTGCTACAACCCCAATAGTTTGGCCATCTAACCTTATAAAACCAATAAGAATGTTTTTTGCAAAATTTTCTTGCAACTCAAAGAAATCATATTCATCAGCTATTGATACAATAAGTTCTTTCATATCATACGGTAAGTTTGGATTTTCAGGTATCAAAGTATCTAATGCTAAAGAAATTCTTTTTTTTGGGTCATCAGTTTTTCTTTTTATATATTTGTATTCATTACTAGATGGCAAAAAACTGAGAAATTTTCTTAATACATTTAAAGCTTCAATATCATTATTAAATGATCCGTCTGCTACTGAAGAAATTGTTGTGTGAGTTTCAGCTCCACCCAGTTCTTCTGCGGTAACTTCTTCGGAGGTGACAGTTTTAACTACATCAGGCCCTGTGACAAACATATAACTTGTTTCTTTGACCATGAATGTGAAATCCGTCATAGCTGGAGAGTAAACAGCTCCTCCAGCACACGGTCCCATAATCATAGAAATTTGTGGGACTACACCAGAAGCTAGAGCATTCTGCAAAAAAACATCCGCGTAACCACCTAAAGATTCAACGCCTTCTTGGATCCTTGCTCCTCCACTATCATTCAAGCCAATTATAGGTGCTTTGTTTTGTATTGCTAGTTTCATTATTTTTACAATTTTTTTTGCGTGATCTGATGATAACGAACCACCAAAAACGGTAAAATCCTGAGCATAAATATAGACTAATTTGCCATTAACTTTTCCAGATCCAGTGATTACACCATCACCTGGAATAGTATTTCCATCCATTCCAAAATCTCTTATTCGATGGACAACAAACATATCAGTTTCTTCAAATGAACCATCATCTAAAAGAGTGTTTATTCTTTCTCTTGCAGTAAGTTTTCCAAGTGAATGTTGTTTTTCTGTCCTTTTTATTCCACCACCAAGCCGCGCTTTTTCTCTTCTCGACTGTAATTCAGAAATTATTTCTCTACTTGATTTCTTAATAACATTTCTCCTTAAGAAGACACTAAAAAGTAATATTTAGCAAAATTTGATAAAATTAACTAGTAATAATCAATCAATGATAATTGAAAATTATTAAAATTAAATATAACTTGTTAAAGTAAATTTTGTTTTTTTTTGGAGTATTCTATGGCAGAATTTTATTCAAATATCGGGAGACTTAATCATATTGCTATTGCTGTTCCTAATATAAAAAAAGCTTCTGATATGTGGCAAAAGGCCCTAGGTGCTAACGTTAGCAAACCACAAGCTTTACCTGAGCATGGAGTTAAAGTAGTATTTATAGAATCTCCAAACACAAAAGTTGAACTTCTTGAACCGTTAAATGAGAATAGTCCAATTAGTAAGTTTCTTGCAAAAAATCCTAATGGAGGTATGCATCATATTTGTTATGAGGTTAGTGATTTAAAATCTGCCTCAAAAAAACTTAAAGAAGTAGGAGCAACAATTTTAGGTGATGGCAGCCCTAAGATTGGAGCTCATGGAAACCCTGTAATATTTTTGCAACCATCAGATTTTTCAGGAACTCTTATTGAATTAGAAGAAATTAAATAATTTCTATATATTTTTCTTATAGCAAACAGAGGCTCCACATTTTCTACAAATTAAATTTAATTTTCGCCTATGTGTTTTTTGTTCCCAACAAAAATTTTCACAATACCTTATCCATTTATAATCTGAAAATTCTAAAGTATGACATCTCTTCGCTGAGCACCCAAGCTTTTTAGCCATTTTTTGCCATACGGTGTCATGACCATGCTTAGGACCAACAAGGGCATGAGCTATTTCATGAAGAATTGTGTCATAAATTTCTGACTCATTTGAATTTTTAATGAAATTCCTTGAAAACGAGATTTTTTTCTCTCTAAAAAAACATGCGCCTGCTCTTACTTTTGCATGATCTAGATCTAATTTCCAATTAAATAGTCCATTTTTGTCCATTTCAAATCTAGCTAGATCCAAAAATTTTCTAAAAGACTCGAAATCTTTAGGCTGTTCATTCTTAATAGAATTATTACTTCTACTCAATTTAAACACATTTTTTATTTTTAAAATTTCTTTTATCATTAATTTATTTTAATGTTTTAACTTTAGGTTATCTAACTTTGCTTGAATTAATTAACATATCATTGAAATGGAATTCTCCAAAAGAAAAACCATTTATCAAAAATCTTAATCTAAAGATAAATAATGGTAATATTTTATGCGTGTTTGGCAAAAGTGGAGTTGGAAAATCTTCTTTAATTAACGTTATTGCAGGCACTACTGAAGATAACTTATTATTTGAAGGTGAAATAGTTTTAAATGGGAAAATTTTGAATAATATTCCAATTGAACAAAGAAGAATTGGACTTTTACTGCAAGACGGTGCTTTATTTCCTCATTTGACTGTCGAACAAAATATTTATTTTGGAATGAATAGAAAACTAAAATCAAGAGAAAAATTATTTTTAATAAATGAAAATTTAAAAAAAGCTAATATGGAGAACTTTCAAAATAGATATCCACATACTCTTTCAGGAGGTCAAAAAGCCAGAATAGCTTGCCTGAGAGCAGTAATGTCAGAACCAGAATTATTATTACTTGATGAACCCTTTTCATCTTTAGATCCTGAATACAGAAATACGTTCAGAAATTTTGTTACTAGTATAATTAAAGAAAGTAAAATTCCTTGTTTATTAGTTACTCACGATGAAGCTGATAAAAAGATTAGTCATGAAAAACCCATAGATTTGAATTTATTTTTAAAATAAATATTTATTTAATTTGTAATAAAACAATAATACGTTGCTTAAAAAATATTATTCGTTAAGAATTAATTATAAAAATTAAAGGTGCAGAATGAATTCGTCTATTAATGCTTCAAAGATTGTAATTGACAATGAAGATGATAAAATTATTTCAAAAGCGGAGGCCGAAGAAGCGGTTAAAACATTAATACGCTATATAGGTGAAGATCCTGAGAGAGAAGGACTAATAGAAACACCTAAGAGAGTAATAAAATCATTCAACGAATTTTATGCAGGTTACAGCCAAGATCCTGAAATATTTTTATCTAAAACTTTTGAAGATATCGAAGGATATAACGATATTGTTTTGTTAAAAAATATAAACTTCGAAAGTCATTGTGAACACCATATGGTTCCTATTATTGGTAGAGCTTCTATAGGTTATTATCCAGACAAAAGAGTTGTTGGAATTTCAAAACTAGCGAGAGTGTTAGATCTCTATGCTAAAAGACTTCAAACTCAAGAGACTATGACCGCACAAATTTTAAATTGTATCGATAAAACCCTACTACCTAAGGGAACAGCAGTATTTATTGACGCAGAACATCACTGCATGAGCACTAGAGGTGTTTTAAAAAATGATGTTACAATGACTACTAATCTTTTTAGTGGTTGTTTTTTAGATGATACAAATTTACAAGATAGATTTTTGAAAATGGCAACTTAAGGAAATTTAAATTAAATAGTCTTTAATAAAGCTCACAGAATAAATCATGAAATTTTCACCGATAATTTATCTCATTGGAATGTTATTATGCATTCTTTCAATATTCATGCTAGTACCTGCATTAGTGGATTGGTTTTATGGTAGTCAAAACTGGCCCACATTTGTTGGATCTTCTATGGCTACGTTATTTGTAGGGTCGATACTTTTCTTAACAAACAAAGGAAGTGCAACTGAACATCTGGAATTGAGACAGGCATTTTTATTGACAAATAGTGCATGGATCTCAATAGCTTTATTTGGATCATTACCCTTTTTACTTTCAGATATTGAAATGAGTTTTATAGACGCTTTTTTTGAATCAACATCTGGAATAACAACTACAGGTGCAACTGTAATTGAAAATTTAGAAATAAAATCTCATGGCATTTTAATTTGGCGAGCCCTTCTTCAATGGCTTGGTGGAGTCGGTATAATTGTTATGGCTTTAGCAGTATTGCCAATGTTATCAATTGGGGGTATGCAACTCTTTAAAACAGAATCATATGAAACCCCTGACAAAGTAGTCCCAAAGGCAGCAAGCTTTGCTGCAGGAATAAGTATTGTTTATATAACTTTAACTGTAATGTGGGCATTTATGCTATGGGGTGCTGGAATGCCTGTATTTGATTCAATTGCACATGCAATGACAACTCTTGCAACTGGTGGGTACTCAACAAAATCTGAATCTTTAGCTGCATTTAATTCTTCAACCATTGAAATAATTATTATTTTTGGAATGTTAGTTGGATCACTTCCATTTGTTCATTATTTAGCTTTAACTAAAAATGGTATAAAAAATCTAATTAAAGATGATCAAGTTAAACTATTTTTAACTTTGGTTTTATTTATAGTTCTGATCATGTCATTATATTTAAGTACGAATAATATACCATATCTTGAATCTCTAAGGTTGGCTTCTTTTAATGTGATTTCAATAATAACTGGAACTGGCTTTGGAACATCCGATTTTAATAATTGGGGTGGCTTTCCTACAACTATTTTACTTATTCTTATGTTTGTAGGAGGTTGTGCAGGTTCAACAACTTGTGGTTTAAGAATGGCAAGAATACAAGTTCTGATAGCCAATGCAAAAGCACAAGTCTCAAAACTTATAAGACCACATGCAGTGGTAGTTTCTTATTACAACCAAAAACCAATTCCAGAAAATGTGGCTGAGTCTGTAATGGGTTTTTTCTTTTTATATATAATCTCATTTGCGGTAATTGCTTGTTTGTTGGGCGGATTAGGACTTGATTTAATTACAGCAATTTCAGGTGCAGCCTCAGCTATTGGTAACGTTGGTCCTGGATTAGGAGATATAATTGGTCCATCTGGATCATATCAATCGATCCCAGATCTAGGAAAATTAATTTTATGTGCGGGAATGATATTAGGTCGCCTAGAAATATTTGCAATATTAGTTATGTTTTCACCATTATTTTGGAAAAATTGATTTCAAATTTAACTAGGCAATATTCTTTCTGTTTTACAGAACTCACAGACAACTCTCACATTTCCGTTTTTATCTGCAATTTCTTTTAATTCTTTTTTACTTAAATTCTTGATAGCAAATTTAATCTTTTCGTCTGAACACCTACATTTATCTTTGATAATTATTTCATTATAAACTGTGATTTCTAGCTCATTAAATAATCTATAAAGAATTTCTTCTGATGTAAGATTGGTTGATAAAAACTCTTCTATTCCTAATGATGATAAAAAATTTAATGAATTTTGCCAAACTTCTTCACAGCTTTCCTCGTAAAAACTATTTTTAACTGGCAATTTTTGTAACATTATAAGTCCTGCAGAAAAGAAATTTTTTCTATTTCTTTTATTAATGTCATAATAATTGAAGGTAAGAAATTTAGTTTCTAACTGTTCAGAATTATTAAAGTAAAGTTCTGTTGTTTTGGACATGCTTGGTTCTTCAAGAGATACTATACCTTGATATCTTTTGGTATATTTACCTTGATCTAAAGTGAATGAAATATGCCCTGAACCCATTAAAGAATGTAAGTTACTCTCAGCACTTGTTAAACCTTCATTAAAACCAACATAACCCCTAAGAAATCCATCACTTGTTATGTCAGAAAATAAGGTGTGAACGTCTCCTGTACCCTTAGCTTGAATAGTAAAAACACCCTCATGCTTCATTCTAGATCCTAAACATGCAGTAATAGTAAGAGTGTCTGCAAATAGACTTTCAATATTTTCTGGATATTCATGGCGTTTTACTATTTCAGATACAACAGTTTGAAGTCTTACTATATTTCCTCTAACTGTGTTGTTGCCTAAATGGAATGGAATTACGTGGTTATTTAAAGTCATTTCAAGAATAATTTACTCAAATTTTATTTTATACAAAAATGCATAATAGCTTTTTGTGCATGCAGTCTATTTTCAGCTTCGTCAAATACTACAGATTGACTTCCTTCTAAAACATCAGAACTTACCTCTTTATTTCGGTAAGCTGGTAAACAATGCATAAAGATCGCATTTTTATCTGCTAATTCCATTATTTTTTTATTCACTTGAAATGGTATGAATTGATCTTCAGGAAATGGACTTTTGTTACCCATTGATCTCCATGTATCAGTAATAATACAGTTAGCACCTTCTGCAGCTTCTTGAGGATTATGTGTGATAGAAATATTATTATTTCTTTCAAGAGCCCATGATATTGTTTTCGCATCTGGTTTTATACCCTCTGGACAAGCTATGTATAATTCAAAATTTAGTAACCCAGAAGCCTCTATCCAACTTTGTAAAACGTTATTACAATCACCAAACCAAGTAATTTTTTTATTTTCAAAATCTTTTAGATGTTCTTTAATAGTAATTAAATCTGCTACAACTTGGCAAGGATGACTAAAATCTGTAAGAGCGTTAATTACAGGAACCTCAGATATGTTTGCATACTTTATTAACTGATCATGACCAAAGCATCTAATAATCACCATGTCGGCATATCGTTCTAAAACTCTAGCAGTATCCTCGACGGTCTCTCTTTCACCTAACTGCATTTCTTTTTCATTTAAAAGGTAACTGTTTCCACCTAATTGATTTATTCCTACTTCAAAAGATATTCGAGTTCTTAAAGAAGGTTTTTCAAAGATAAGAACAACATTTTTATCTTTCATAAATGGAACACAATTATTGTTTTTCCATTTTAAAGACAATGAAATTATATCAATAAGTTTATCTTTATTTAAATCCTTTAAATCAATAAAATGAGGCATAATATTTTAGTTTTTTTTAATTTTTTTAACAACTTCACCCAAGATTTCAAAAGCTTGGTCTATTTCTTCTTTAGAAGTATTAAGTGGTGGAAGTAATCTAATAGTATTTTCTGCAGCGCCTACTAACAACAAACCTTTTTCTCTTGAAATATTACCAAAATCACCTGCGGCAACATTTTCTGTTAACTGAAAACCCCTTAACATTCCTGAGCCTTTTTTACATAATATTACTGGAGATACCTTGTCGTCATCATTTATTAGACCATCCATTTTATTATCAAAGTAAATAATATTTTCTCTTAAGCTTTTGAGAAAATCATCCTTTAATAGAAGATCCATAACAGCATTCGCGGATCGCATAGCTAAAGGATTACCTCCAAATGTACTGCCATGGGTGCCAGGTATCATTGCGTCACCTACTTTAGCTTTTGCCATAACTGCTCCTACTGGAAACCCCCCACCAAGACCCTTAGCTAATGCTACTATGTCTGGTTCAATATTTTCTTGTTGATAAGCAAAAAGAGTACCTGATCTACCCATTCCAATTTGCACCTCATCTGAAATCAACAAAGATCCATTTTCATTGGCAATATCTTGCAGTAATTTAAGGTAGCCTTTAGGAGCTTTTCTGGCACCACCTTCTCCTTGAACTGGTTCTACCAAAATAGCCGCAACATGTTTACCTATTTTATTTTTTAAACTTTCAATGTCTCCCCATTCAACATGTGTAAACCCTTGGGCAGATGGTCCAAAACCTTCCCTAAATAATGGTCTATCATTTGCAGCTAACATTGCTAAAGTACGCCCATGAAAAGCTCCAGTAGCACAAATAATTTCTGTCCTATCTTTTTCACCGTTTGCCCATGCAAACCTTCTAGCAACTTTAACAGCTCCTTCAGTCGCTTCAGCACCAGAATTACAGAAGAAGACTCTATCTGCACATGAATTTTCTACAAGTTTTTCTGCAACTGTTTCTTGTTCAGGTATCCTATAAAGATTAGATGTATGCCATAATTTTGAAGCTTGATCTTTTAAAGCCTCTACCAACTTTGGATGACAATGTCCAAATGCATTAACAGCAATACCACTTGCATAATCTAAATATTTTTTTCCATCTTCTGAGTATAAATAACTACCTTCACCATGCGTAAAGGCTATATCAATTCTTCCATATGTTGTCATTATAGATGGGCTTATTGTCATACTAGAACTTTCATAAATTTATAAGAATATACAATAATAATTAAAAAGAAATAAATAAGAAATTTTAAATAAAATGCTTAGCTAATTTTAGTCCTTGAGCTTGATAATTATTTGAGCTTCCAACCTCACCATACAAGATACTTGGTACATTTGCCATTGGTTCATAAACAAGTCTACAGACTGTCTGGTCTTGTTCTATTAAAAAAGGTACATCATGAGATCTTACCTCCAACACTGCTTTGGTTTTAGAAGCACCAAGTTCTGTCAAACCAAATCCAGGGTCAAAAAAGCCAGCATAATGAGCTCTAAATTCACCAACCTTGGTATCATAGGCTCTCATCTCTGCAGCATACTTTGACGGAACAGAAACATATTCTTTACTAGCTAATATGTAGAATGCATCAGGGCTGAGTATTAAACTTCCTTGATTGTTTTTATTCTTATAATCGCCACCTCGGTATAAAAGATCTTCTACAGTTATTTTTTCCCAAAACAATTCACGTTTATAATGATTTGGTTTATCGATGTCTATAAGCATAGAATGTTTTCTCGCTTTGTAGCCAATCAAACCATTTTCACCAATTAAATCTACAGATAACGGAACACCATTTTTTATTTTATCAAGAAGATTGATATTATCTTGATTTCTAACCAATCCAACATGTTCTTGCAATATTTCCATTTCCTTATCTGAAGTAAATGACTGTCCTCTTTTTAACCTTAATTGATTAAGTCGAGAACCAGTTCTTACTAAAACAGAAAATGTCCTAGGAGATATTTCTGCATATAAGGGGCCCTGATATCCAGCTGGAACTTCTTCAAATTCCATTGCACCATCAACAATTAACCTAGTGAAAACGTCCAGTCTTCCAGTAGAACTTTTTGGATTTGCAATCCCTGTTAAATCCTCAGTCAAACTTACGTTTTCTAACAACTTGACGATATACACACATCCACATTCTAAAACAGCACCATCTATTAGACTAAATTCATGCATTGCAAGATCTTTTAATCTACTAGATACCTTATTTCCCTTACCTGGAAGAAAGGATGCTGGCACTCTCCATGCTTTAATACCTAATCTTAAATCTATAGAGGCTGGTTGGATTAGATCTTTTTCAATGCCATTTTCACTATTAATTACGTTTTTATGAATCAATCCTAAAATTTCTTGACTTGATAAAACACCAGCGATTTTTTGAATTTTATTCATTCTAGATTTCCAAAATTATTTTAGCTAAGACCTGAGCCTATAACCTGTTTTTAGTATATACCAAGCAAATATACTTAGTGCAAAGTTACAACAAAGTAAAACTGAACTTCCCAATATAGGAGATGCGTCACTTAATCCAATAAAACTAAATCTTAACCCATCAATAGCATAAAAAAATGGATTACAATAAGCTAAAATTTTTAGAGATTCAGGCAGTCTTTCAATTGAATAAAAAGTGCCAGATAAAAATGCTAGTGGTTGAATAACAAAATTTGAAATTATTGATAATTGATCGAATTTTTGAGCCCATATGCCAGCAAGTAGTCCAATTATGGCCAATGTGATACCTCCCTGAATTAAATACAACATCATCCAAAAAATATTTTTAGGAAAATCTATGATTCCTAAAATCCATAACAATAAAAAAGAAGCTGTAAAAACACATAATCCTCTTGTGACGCTAGCTAAAGTATGAGCAATTAAAATTTCTATTGGCCCTAAAGGAGCCATTAATAAGTCCACAATAGATCCTTGGACTTTTGCAGTCATAAAAGCTGAAGAAGCATTTGCAAAAGAATTTTGGATAACACTCATCATAATTAATCCTGGAACCAAGAATGTTATAAACTCAACCTGATGAAATCCAGCATTTCTGTCAATTGCAATTGAAAACACAATTACAAAAAGTAAAGTAGTTACTATTGGGGCTGTAATAGTTTGTAAAAACACACTCGTAAACCTCTTTACTTCTTTAATGTATAAAGTAAATAAAGCCGTCCAATTTACCTTTCCAATTTCTCTTTTAACCCCAAGTTTTAAATTTTTATTTTTCAAAAATTTCTCTCCAGCGATATAAATATTTATAATTTTAATAATCTATATATATTAATAAGTAATTATATTTATAAAAAAAAATAAATTTCGCATGAATGAAGAAGAAAAAATAATAAAGAAACTAAGAAAATCTGCAATGTCTTATTTAGCTAGATATGAGGTTTCAGTTCACCAGTTTGAAAAGACAATGAAACGAAAACTATCTAATTTAAAAGCTAATTTAGAAGACTTAGATAAAATAAAAATAATAAGAAATTTAAAAAAAGAGATGATATTAGCAAAATTTATTGATGACAAGCGTTTTGCTGAGACAAAAATTCGTTCAATCAGACGTCAAGGTGGTTCAGAAAGATTTATCTATGCAAAATTAAATGAAAAAGGAATATCAAATGATATAATCAAATGTGCTATTAATACAGTAGACGAGGGTCATGAAAACGCAGAAATGATCGCAGCAATAAATTTTATTAAGAAAAAAAATATAGGTATATATTATACAAAGAATTTAGAGAATAAAATTGATGAATTTGAATTAAAAAATAAATGGTATGGAGCACTTTCAAGAAGAGGTTTCTCATTAGATATAGTTAAAAAGGTTTTTGAAATTAAAGATATTGAAAAAGCTGATTTAATTTTAGAAGATAATCTATAAAAATATAAAAGGATTAGAAAATGACTAATAAAGATTTATATGAACCATCCTCTGACATAATTAAAAATTCTCATGCAAATAAGGCTGAATATGAAAAAATGTATGAAGAATCTATTACTTCTCCTGAAAAATTTTGGGAAAAACATGGTAAAAGAATTGACTGGATGAAGCCCTACACAAAAATTAGGGATGTGTCCTACAATAAAGAAGATCTTCATATCAAATGGTATGAGGATGGAACACTAAACGCTAGTTATAATTGTTTAGACAGACATCTAGAAACCAAAGGTAACAATACAGCAATTATTTGGGAAGGTGACGACCCAAATGAGTCCAAACATATTAGCTATAAAGAACTTTATGAACAGGTATGTAAATTTTCTAATGTATTGATAAATGCTGGTGCAAAAAAAGGTGATCGAATAACAATCTATATGCCAATGATCCCAGAAGCAACAGTTGCAATGTTAGCATGTAGTAGAATAGGAGCTATTCATTCAGTTGTCTTTGGTGGTTTTTCTCCAGACGCTCTAGCTGGAAGAATTGAGGATTGTAATTCAACAATTATTATTACTGCAGATGAGGGTATAAGAGGAGGAAAAAAGATACCTTTAAAATCTAATACTGATGAGGCCATTTCAAAAGCTAAAATGTGCAAAACTACAATTGTAGTTAAAAGAACAGGAGCTGAAATTAATTGGATAGACGGCCAAGATATTTGGTATCATGAAGAAATGGAAAAAGTATCAGCTAATTGTCCACCCGCTGAAATAAACGCCGAAGATCCAATGTTTATATTATATACTTCAGGATCGACAGGTAAGCCCAAAGGAGTTCTTCATACAACTGGAGGATATATGGTTTATGCTTCTATGACACATCATTATGTTTTTGATTATCAAGAAAATGAAATTTATTGGTGTACTGCAGATGTAGGCTGGGTAACAGGACATTCTTATATAGTTTATGGGCCACTATCAAATGGTGCTACTACATTAATGTTTGAAGGTGTACCAAACTACCCAACTGTAAGTAGATTCTGGGAAATAGTGGATAAACATAAAGTTAATATATTCTACACTGCTCCTACAGCAATAAGAGCATTGATGGCTGAAGGCAGTGAACCAGTAAAAAAAACAAAACGAGACAGCCTTAGAATTTTAGGTAGTGTTGGAGAACCAATTAATCCAGAAGCATGGAATTGGTATAACAATGTTGTTGGTGATGGAAGGTGTCCAGTAGTGGACACTTGGTGGCAAACTGAAACTGGAGGGATTTTGATCACCCCTTTACCAGGAGCCACTGATACAAAACCAGGTTCTGCCACAAAACCTTTTTTTGGAATATTGCCAGTTATTGTTGACAGTGATAACAAAGAATTAACTGGAGCCACTGAAGGAAATCTATGTATTAATATGTCTTGGCCAGGTCAAATGAGGACAGTTTTTGGTGACCACCAACGTTTTATAGATACATATTTTTCAACTTTTCCCGGAAGATACTTTTCTGGTGATGGATGTAGAAGAGATGAAGACGGATATTATTGGATAACAGGAAGAGTTGATGATGTAATAAATGTGTCTGGTCACAGAATGGGTACAGCAGAAGTTGAGTCTGCTCTTGTAGCTCACACAGATGTAGCTGAAGCAGCAGTTGTTGGTTACCCACATGAAATTAAGGGTCAAGGCATTTATGCCTACGTTACTGTGAATATTGGCGTAAAAACATCAGATGAATTATTAACAGAATTAAAACAATGGGTAAGGAAAGAAATAGGTCCTATTGCTACACCAGATTTAATTCAATTTGCCCCAGGTCTTCCTAAAACAAGGTCAGGTAAAATAATGAGACGAATATTAAGAAAAATAGCTGCAAATGAACATGAAGAGTTAGGTGACGTATCGACATTGGCTGATCCACAAGTTGTTCAAAATTTAGTGCAAAACAGAAAAAATACTTAAATATTATTTAGCTTGGTATAATAGTTCATTAAAAACTTTATCAAAATTGGAAGAATAGCTACTAATATAAAACTTACTATAAGTGTAAATGACATAATGTCATTAATACTATTAACTTTCGAAATTTCTGAGCCAGCATTTACATAAATTACAGTTGCAGGAAGCATTCCTAATTGACTTATATAATAAAACCTAAAAAGCGAAATGGGTAACACTCCCATAATTAAATTTATTAATACAAACGAAATAGTAGGTATTAATCTAAGACTTAAAAGATAATAAATACCATTTTTGCTAAATTTATTGTCTATAATGACTTTTGTTTTTTCAAATTTACTATTAATGAAATCTTTTAAAAGATATCTCGATAATAGAAAACAAATACATGCCCCAACTGTGGATGCAAAGGAAACTATAATTACACCTTCAATAACACCAAACAAGGCTCCAGCAGCAATAGTCAAAATAGAAGGAATAAAAGGGAAAGACAAACCTGAAAATATTACATATAAAGTAAAAAATGAAATTCTTGATATATAAATTTCTTCACTAACCCATGTTTTCAGAATTGTAATATGTTCCTTTAATCTATCTAAATTGAAAATTTCTTGAAGATATATGTAAGTTATTAAAAAAGTACTAATTAAAATAAAAATTAATAGTGCGGGTCTTCTCATTATGAGTTAAACACCCCAAATTCTATCGGCAAATTCTGGATAAAATTCTGAGACCATATAGGAAATCTTATTTCTTAATATATCTATACGAGTTTTATTTGGTATAGACATATTTGTTATTTTATCATCAACGTCAAATTTAAATCCTGTAAGTTTAATTATATTTTCTATGCTTTCATTATTATGAATTTTTAAAAGACAGAAACGTTTCTTTTGTTTGTTAAATTTAAATAGAGCTCTATTAGTTAATAGAAATTTTGGCCCTCCAGGTCTGTAAATATTTTCGTCAGAAAATCCAGGCGCAGAAATAAAGTCTACTTTATCAACTAAAGTTCTAGGTGAATGTTCTTCTCTAAATAAAATAATTTGTGGAACTACAAAATACATCAAAGCAGACCCAAATGAACCTGGAAATCTTTTTTCTATTTTTTCATAACTACCAGTGCCTACTAAATTAATATTAGCTTCGCCATCAATTTGAACACCTCCTAGAAAGAAAGTATCTATTCTGCCTTGAGCGGCACAATCAAAAAGTTCTCTAGCACCATCAGTAAAATTGTTATATTTGTTTGAATGTAATATTGTAACTCTTAATCTATTGTTTTGAAGTTTAGCTTCTTCTTTTACCAACAGAGCTGCTGCACCAGGAATTGGCGATGCAGCACCTACAGCTATATGCTTGTCATTTACCAGTAAATCAGCTAATTCACTTATTAATAACTCTTCTCTTTTAAGTTCAATCAAAAAATTAAACCTTCAGTTAAGTAAATAAGTAATTTTTCATGTAATCATCAAAGCCTTTTTTTGTTTTTGCAGCAATAGAGTATTTTTTTATTTCATCATTATCTGCACCATAAACACCAGGTAGAGCACAAGGCCACGCTCCATTTTGTACAACAGATATTCCATCAACATATAGTGCCGGCAAACAGGTTGCAGCAGATAATTCATCCTCAAAAAAGTCAATATCTAATATTTTTTCAGTAGTCACAAAAACTTTTGTAGAAGCATGTGCTAAAGTTGCCAGCTCTCTTCTTCTTCCAATTTGAATATTTCCATTTTTATCCACGCAGGGTGCATGAAATATTAATATATCTAATTGGACCGCAGGAAGTAACAAGATTGGTTCATTCATGTTACCTGAAAATTTCATCGGATTTTCTATAATTTGCCAATCTTTTCTATATTTTTGTATGTCAGAGCCAATTACCCCTCTAAGAGGCATAAATGGAACAGATTTTTCAGTAGCTTGGAGTTGCGCGTGCAATGCTGGGCATGTGGAGTCTTTTATTAATAAATGACCTGCTTCAACAGCTTCTGAAAATCTAGGTGCCAAACCAAATTCACCCAAAGTTACGGCCGCTGCTTCAATCTCAGAAACACATCCGCTCCCAATTAACATATCACCTTGTATAGTGGTCAAAGGAAGGCAGTATAGTTTTAAGTCCTTTACACCTTTTTTTATTAGTTCTTTTGTGAACTCCATTGGAACTCCAGAATAGTCTGCTGGAATTCCAATCAAATCTCCATCTTTAACTTCATCAACAATTTCTAAGAGAGATAATTCATCAAATTGTTTCATTATATATTCTCCCTTATATAAAACATAATGTTTAATATGAGCTCTTCTGACCCTTATTATACTTCATTATTGATTCTTTTAACATTTTTTCTTCTTTACACCCAAGAAAACATATTTTTTTGAGTTTTTTTAGATTAGCTTCGGCTTTTTTCAAATTTCCTTGAGTAAGAAACATTTCTCCTTGATATTCAAGAGCACCTTTGTGCTTTGGAGAAATTTTAAGAGCTTTATCATAATATTGGGCAGCTTTATCAAGATTACCCATTTTTCTATATGAGAACCCTAGATAATTATATATGTCTGCATCTTTTTTATTGGTTTTTTCAGCCTTAAGAAGATTATCTATAGCGGCTACATATGATTTTTTATTAATTAATTTAACCGCTTTATAGTAATAATTTGATTTAACATCCATCTTTTTACTATCATCTCCACCACCTCCAGCAGCAAAGGAGGATACCACTAGTAATTGACTTAAAGAAATTATTGTAAAAAATTTTATGAATTTTTTGAAAAAGTTTAGAAAAAACATTAGTGCTCCATTTAATTTAAGAAATATAGCCTTATATATAGACTACTTTAAATTTTTCTAGGATAAACATGCAATTATTTCTTATTTCTTCTTTTATTTTTATTTTAATCAACATAAATAAAGCTATTAGCGACGTTTTGCCAAATGATTTATTTTCGTCAGTGGAAGTTGTTGAACTTCAAATGAGCTCCCTTCAGACAAACTCAATTAAAAATAATTCTGGCATTTACCAATGTTGGCTGTTTGCACATCCAGAAAATAAGAGATATACAGGACCATTTGGTAATTTCAAAAAAATGATTTCTGATACATCTTATAAAATATTGTTAAATTCAACTAAATTCAAAATTAAATTAATCGAAGAAAATAAAAACAAAGCTGCGTATTCAGTTAATGTAGACGCATACGATAATAAACGCTACAATTTGACATGGCTTTTAGAAAAAGCATCTGTAAGTAAAGATTGCAAAAATTGTTGGATGACGACTGCGGTTACACAACCACAATTTATAGGGCAGTTGAACTAAAATAAAGTGGAGAAAAATATGAAAACAGCAAAAGATTACCTTCAAGAAGCTAACGAAGTTGTGAAAAAAATTGACGTCAAGGAAGCAATTGAAAAGCATAAATCAAAATCAGCAATTTTTATAGATGTACGAGATAGTTCTGATATTAAAAAAACAGGAACAATTTTAGATGGTCTAGAAATTCCAAGAGGCCTAATTGAGTTTGTCGCTGATGAGGCAACTCCACTCTACAATAATAACCTTAAAAAAGATGCGGAAATAATACTTATCTGTGGAGTTGGCGGCCAGGCTGCGTTAACTGGTAAGACACTTATAGAAATGGGGTATAAAAATGTCCTTAATGTAGGAGGGATTCCAGATTGGGAAAAAAATGGTGGCCCAATGAAAAAGTACTAAACCATTTATTTTAAAATTTTATGTCAAAAACAATTGCAATATTAATGCCTGGAGATATGGGTCATGGATGCGGAAAAGCATTTAAAAATAATAATTTTAGAGTTGTAACTTGTTTAAGTCAGAGAAGTATTAGAACTAAAAAACTGGCTGAATTATCCGGTTTTGAAGATTTAGGTACGATTGAAAATGTTGTTGAAAATTCTGATATTATATTATCAATACTGCCTCCTGAATTTGCTCTTCAACAAGCTAAAATAGTCAACGATGTAATTTTAAAAAAAGAAAAACACCTTACTTATGTTGATTGCAATGCTGTATCTCCTGAAACAGCATTAAAAATCAATGATTCAATATCCTCTAAGTTTTGTAATTTTATAGATGGTGGTATCATTGGGTTCAATCCAATTGTAGAAAATGGACAAACAAGGTTGTATATATCTGGACCTAATACTCAACCAGTTAAATTACTCCACAAAAAAGGATTTATAATAAAAGATTTAGGTTTAGAAATAGGTAAAGCTTCTGCAATGAAAATGGTTTATGCTAGCGCAACAAAAGGAACTTTTGCACTTCATGCAGCAGTTTTGACAACTGCTCATAAACTAGGTCTTACTTCTGAATATTTTGCTGAATTGGAATATAGCAAACCTGATATATTATCATCAATGGAAAGGATGGTTCCAAGAATTCCTCTTGATGCAGCAAGATGGGAAGGAGAAATGTATGAAATTGCTAATACTTTTTCTGATGCTGGAGTTACCTCAAAATTTCACGAAGGTGCAGCCGATATAATGTCACTGGCAAATAAAACACCAATTGCTAGAGAGACTAGAGAAACAGTCGATGAAACAAGATCATTGAATGATGTACTTGATATGTATGTAAATGCAATTAAAAAATAAAATATAAAAACACTTGTAAATTAGTTAACAAATGAAGTAAATCATTAATATGTTTCTTGTTAACAAAAATTTTTTCGAAGCTACAAAAGATAAATTTTTCTACGGCTGGGTAATTGTTGGTATCGGGAGTCTTGGTATTTTTACGAGTGGCGCAGGACAATCTCATACCTTTAGTCCTTTTATACCAGTAATATCTCAAGATCTTAAAATTTCCAGTACATCAATTACTACTGCTTATATGATAGCAACTTTATTTGCTGCTTTTCTATTGCCAAAAATGGGAAAATTAGTTGACAAATACGGACCAAGAAAAATTTTAATATATACCGTCTTACTCCTTGGAATTGGATGTATGATTTTTGGAGCTGCATCAAACTTTCTAATGTTGGCCATCGCATTTGGATTTTTAAGATTTTTTGGGCAAGGCTCTCTAATGCTTGGTTCTGCGAATATTATAACACAGTGGTTTGATAAGAAAAGAGGGTTTGCACTTGGATTAATGGGTTTAGGGTTTGCTATTTCTATGGGTTTACATCCATACATCTCTGACTTTTTAATTTCAAATTACGGATGGAGAATGGCATGGGTTATACTAGGTTTATCTACATGGTTAATCATGTTACCACCATTAATTTTCTTAGCAATAGATAAACCTGAAGATGTAAGTATTAAACCAGATGGAATTTTAGAAAATAATAAAAAAAGTAAAAATAGTGAAAAAATTTTTGGTCTCAATCTTGAAGAAACCCTAAAGGAAAAAAGCTTCTACATACTTGCATTCTCATTTTTTTCTATATCTTCATTAGTAACTGCGCTTCATTTTTTTCAAGTTACAATTTTAAGTCAATACTTTGGAATGGCAAGTAGCACTGCAGCTGCTTTATTCATACCAACAATGGTTTCGATGATTATCTTTATTCCTATTGCAGGTAAAATTTTAGACAGATTTGAAACTCATAATATTATTGGAGTTGCATTATTAATAACCACTGCTTCACTATTATCCATAACCTTTGCAAGTGATACTACCTTTTCCATGATTTATGCGATCATTTTTGGAATTAATAATGGATTTAATTTATCTTTATTTGGCTATATCTGGCCAAGGTATTTTGGAAGACTACATGTTGGTAGTATTCAAGGCACAGGTCAAATGATATTAGTTGTAGGGGCATCAATTGGCGCAATGCCATTCGCAATATCAATGGATCTTGGTTATGACCTAATTACAACTATAAGACTTTCTGCATTATATCCTTTTTTCTCAGCATTTTTATGTTTTTTCTTTTTAAGAGAAAGTAAAAAACTTACAGAAATGAAGAAATAAATTAAATTGAATTTAGTAACCATTTATCAAAATACTTCTAATAATTTTAAAGCCATCCTGGCAATGATTTTGGCTGTATTTTGCGTAACTATTATGAGCGTTCAAGCTAAATTAGTAGGTATTGAATACCATGCTGTACAGATTACATTTGCAAGAGCCATGGTAGTAATAATTCTTTTATTACCTCTAATTTACAAGCTAGGAGGCATAAAATTTTTAAAAACAAATAAGCCTTATCTTCATTTCTTTAGAAGCTTAGCGGGACTTACTGGGAACATAATGTTTTTTTTAGCCTTTCAAAGACTACCTGTTGCAGATGTCACAGTAATATCTCAAGCAGTACCAATTTTTTCATGTATTTTTGCAATAATCTTTCTTAACGAAATAATAGGGTGGCGAAGATGGTTGGCTATTTTAATTGGATTTGGTGGAGTAGTAATTGCAATAAATCCAACTGGCTCCATAGCAATTGCTTCAATTTATGCCTTAATTGGCACTTTAATGTGGTCTACTACTATTATTTTTTTAAGATTACTAGGGACAACTGAACATCCTGTAAAAACAGTCTTTTACTTTATGTTAGTGAGTTTTATTCTAACTTCTTTTTTTCAACCATTTTTGTGGAAAGAACCTTCTTTAAGAGTCATTTTGTTATTTATTGGACTAGGTGTATCAGCTTTTTTAACACAATTGTTAATGACTTACGCATTACAAAAAGCACCTGCTTCAATTGTAAGTCCATTTAATTATACAGGAATTGTATGGGCGATTATTTTTGATTACTTGATATGGAACTCGCATCCAATAATTTCTACAATTGTAGGAGGATTCATTATAACAATTTCAGGTATATATATCTTCAAAAGAGAGGCTAAAATAAAATCAATTAAATAAATTATTTTTAAATTTAAAGTATAAAATCAATTTAAATATGAAATAACCAATAATTGGCATTATTATAAGACCATTACTTAAAGGAGTGAATTCACCCACAAATCCTAAAATTATACCTCCAACTGTTAATGATCCAAAAGAAATACTTGACCACCAAGTTAAGACTCTAGCCCTATAAACTTCTTCTACTTCTAATTGGATAATTGTTTGAGTTCCAATACCAACTGCAGTTGTAGTAAAACCGACAACTGTAAAAAATATTGCCATTGTATAAACTTCTGAAAAAAAGCCAATAATGCAGCTTATTATCAGACCAAGCATTAACATTGATACTAATTTAGTTTCAATTTTACTTTTATTACTATTTCTAAAACCTATCCAAATTGACGCCAATAAGGCCCCAATACCCGCAGTAGTTGTAATTAAAGATAATCCAAAACTCCCTTCTTTTAATATTTCGCCTGCAATTGTTGGTTGAATTTCAAGCATCCCTCTGACAAAAAAGGCGCTTACAAAAACAACAAATAAACTTTTTAGAATAATAGGGGTCCTTAACGCAAATTTTCCACCTTCCAAAAATCTATGAAAAAAATTTCCTTGTAAAACTTCTTTCTTAATCCTTGTTCTTAAGGGCATATAAATTAAGACTGGAATCAATGGAAGATAAGTTAATGCAGCAATCAAAAAAGTTACTTCAAGATTAAAAAAAGCTATCAATCCTCCAGCAAAAGCAGGACCAACAACTCTTGATCCATTAAAGGATGCAGAATTTAGACCTACAGCACTAGAGAGTAAATTTTTTGGAACAACAATAGAGACAAAAACCAATCTTACAGGGTGATAACAAGCACTTAATAAACCTTGTAAAACAGACAAAAAAGCTAAAGTAAATAGTGTATGTTGATCTAAATATTGTAAGAACCAAATTAATATTCCAATTAAAAACATTAATATTTTTAATATTACACTTGCTACCCTCATATTCCAATTTTCTGCAAATACAGCAAAAAATGGTCCTAATACTCCTGCAGGTGCCATAAGAGCTAAAGTTACAAAACTTGTCCAAAATGTAGATTCTGTAATTTCCCAAGTAAGCCAACCAACTCCAATTTTTTGTATCCAGAGCCCAAAAAGAGAAATCGTATTACTAAAAAAATATAAGCTAAATGATCTATTTGATAACGCATTCATGAATTAAAAAAAGTTTCTATAGCTTCGTTAAAGTCAGATGCGTTTTCACAATAAGGTGCGTGGCCAACATTTGAAAGCTCTAATACTTTTGCATGAGGTAATGATTGTTGTAATCTATTAGAACGATCGTTTGATACAACAATATCTTTTGAACCTTTTAATATAAGACATGGTTGATTAACTTTTAACAAACTAGTTGAAGTATCAAGTGTTTGCATAGCCATTCCACCTGACATTATGGAACCTTCTGTAATTTCTTCACTAATAATAGATAAGAAACTGAATATTTCTTTATCTTTCAATTCAGGCAACATCTTTTTAATTCTTAATTTACCAAATTCTTCATTAGACAACTTTTTTCTTTCTTCAAGTCTTTGACTATAGGGTTTCCTTAAAGGGCTCTGAGGCGGTAATGCGTAACCTTTATGAGTACATGACAAAACTAATTTATTTACACTATCGGAAAAGTCAGCTGAAACAATTTGAGCTAACATGCCACCCATCGAGTGACCTACTAAGTCAAATTTCTTAATTCCTAAATTTGTTAGTAAGTTATTCACTAGCTTTGCAATCTCAAACATATTTAAATCCGCAGCATCTGATTTTCCAAAACCAGGTGCATCAATTGCAATTACTGACCTTTTATCTCTAAAATGTAAAAATTGAAAAGCCCAACTTTTGCTATTCCCGTTAAAACCATGCAAGAATACAATTGGTATATTATCATCAAATTTATTGATCCTAAAAGATGTGTTTAAATTATATTCTTTATCACTAAATATTTGTAATTCGGGAAGTTTTTTCAAAATTTCTAAGTGGTTCAATGTCGCCTCCTGTAATTACTTTTTATAATAAAAAAAACAAAAAAGATTTAATTATAAAAATTATTTTATCTTTTGACTCTATGTTATTTTTAATTCAATGTTTTTTTAAGGATATTTTAGGAGAGTAAAAATGAAATTAATCAACAGACTTTTTATTATTTTGATAAGTTGTCTTTTATCAAGTGTTGCACTGGCAAAAGACCTCACTGTTGGATTGAAATCAGAGCCCAGCTCTATTGATCCACATTATCATAATCTTGGTCCAAATAATGCATTTGCAACCCATATTTATGGGACATTAGTTGGGTCAGACGAAAACCAACAACATTATCCAGATTTAGCTACTTCGTGGAAACCTATCAATGACACCACTTGGGAATTTAAGCTCAGAAAAGGTGTAAAGTTTCATGACGGAAGTGATTTTACAGCAGATGATGTTCTCTTTACGGCTCAAAGAGCACAAAATGTTCCAAAATCTCCATCAGGTTTTGGTACTTACTTAAAGGGAAAGGAATTTATTAAAATTGATAGTCATACAATTCACATAAAAACTAAGAAACCCTATCCTTTGATGCCAAATGATATCATGACAGTTAAAATTATATCAAAGAAAAATGGACAAGGCGCAACCACAGCTGACTATAATAGTGGTAAAGCAGCAATTGGTACTGGTCCTTATAAGTTTGTGGAGTGGGTGCCAGGAGATAAAATAGTATTAAAAGCTAACGAAAATTATCATGGTGCAGGTACTGGAGCGCCTAAATACAAAAATATTTTATTTAAGCCAATTAAATCTGGTCCCGCAAGAATTGCAGCACTATTAGCTAAGGATGTAGATTTTATAGATAATGTACCTCCTTTAAATGTTGCAAAAATGAAAAAAAATCCAACTATTAAGTTAAATAGCGGATCTTCTAATAGAGTGATTTATCTTCATATGGACCAATTTAGAGAGGATTCACCTCATATTACAGCAATAGGTGGTGGTAAAATTAAAAACCCTCTAATGGATGTCAGGGTCAGAAAAGCTCTTTCTTTAGCAATTAATCGTGATGCAATGGTTTCAAAAGTGATGGAAGGTATTGCTGTAAAAGCAGGCCAATTATTACCAGCAGGTTTCCATGGTGTCTCAGATAAAATGAAACCAGATCCATATGATCCTGAAGCTGCAAAAAAGTTATTAGCAGATGCTGGTTATGGAAACGGTTTTGAAATGACTATCCATGGTCCAAATGATAGATACATCAATGATGCAAAAATTGCTGAGGCACTTGCACAGATGTTCTCAAGGATTGGTATTAAAGCAAAAGTTGAAACAATGCCAAAAGCTGTTTACTTCAAAAGAGCATCAAGAGGTGGTCCAAATAAGAGCCCTGAATTTAGTTTTATGGTCCTTGGTTGGGGTGCTGGTTCTGGAGAAGCATCATCTCCATTAAGAGCTTTATTACATACTTATGACAAATCTATTGGTATGGGTAGAGCGAATAGAGGAAGACATTCTGATCCAGTTGTTGATAAGCTAATTCAAAAGGCGCTTGGAACAGTTGACTCAGACGCCAGAGGTAAACTTTTAGCTGAAGCTACCGAAGTGGCAGTTGGTAAAAACTATGGTGTTATTCCAATTCATTATCAAATGAATACTTGGGCTGCAAAATCTTCTTGTAGCTACACTCCAAGAACTGATGAAAGAACAATAGCAACATATTTAAATTGTAAATAAGTTATAACCTAAGAACCAGAGCAAGTTTGCTCTGGTTCTTATTATTAAAGAATTCTAAAATGACAGCATTTATTTGTACAAGATTCGCTCAAAGTATACTTGTTTTATTTATTATGTCTCTTTTGGTTTTTGGAGGTGTAAATCTAGTAGGTGATCCTGTAGAAATGCTAATTAATCCTGAAGCTGATCAAGCCGAAGTAGAAAGAGTTATCCGCGAACTTGGACTCGATAGACCTGTAACAGAACAGTATTGGTATTTTTTAGTAAACGCCTTTAAAGGGGATTTAGGAAGCTCATTTATTTTTGGAGAACCTGCCCTAAAGTTAATAATCCAAAGAATGCCAGCCACATTAGAACTGGCCTTGTTCTCATTATTTATATCCTTAATTATAGCAATACCTTTAGGTATATACGCAGGATATAACCCTGACAGCAAAGCAAGTAAGGTTATTATGGCAGGTTCTATCTTAGGCTTTTCTATGCCAACATTTTGGGTTGGTATTATATTTATTATGATATTTGCTGTTCAACTTGGATGGTTACCATCAACTGGTAGAGGTGAGATTGGAACCTTTATGGGCATAAATAGTTCTTTGTTTACTCTAAATGGACTATCACATGTTTTTTTACCTGCACTAAATTTGGCTTTATTTAAAATTTCTTCAGTCATACGTCTAACACGAGCTGGAACAAGAGAAATAATTCTTCAAGATTATATTACGTTTGCTAGGTCTAAGGGAATTTCTGAAAAAAGAGTTGTATTGATACATGTTTTGAAAAATATTTTAATTCCAATTGTCACTGTTGTTGGCCTTGAATTTGGTTCCTTAATCGCCTTCTCAACAGTTACTGAAACTGTGTTCGCATGGCCTGGGATGGGAAAGTTAATAATTGATTCAATTTACAATCTTGATCGCCCAGTTATTGTTGCATACTTAATGATCATTGTAACATTTTTCGTATTTTTAAACTTAATTGTCGATATAATTTATACGTTCTTAGATCCACGAGTAAGAATTAAAGGGGATCATCAATGAACCCAAAATTAAGAAAATTTCTAGTATTCTGTAAAGATTTTTCTTCAAACAAGGTTGCTCTTGTCGCTTTTTTTATTTTTTTACTTATTCTATTCGTAGCAATATTTGCACCTTTAGTATCTCCGACTGATCCTTACGACCTCAATACTGTTAGTATTATGAATAGTAGATTACCACCATTTTCAGAAGACTTCTCTGGTAATTATTTTTTACTTGGTACTGATGGCGCAGGTAGGGACATGGTTTCAGCTATATTCTATGGATTGAGGGTAAGTTTAGGAGTTGGCGTTCTATCAGGTATTTTTGCTCTGATAATAGGTTCATTTTTTGGAATTTCTGCAGCTTTTTTTGGGGGGAGATACGAATCATTAATTATGAGAATTGTGGACATTCAGCTAAGCTTTCCATCTATTTTAGTTGCTTTAATTATCTTAGCTGCTTTTGGAAAAGGTGTTGAAAAAACTATCATTGCTCTAATTTTAGTACAGTGGGCTTATTACGCTAGAACAGCACGATCAAGTGCTCTAGTTGAAATAAATAAAGAATATGTTGATGCTGCTAGATGTTTAGCATTCGGAAACACACGAATAATGTTTAAACATATATTGCCTAACTGTATGGCTCCGTTAATTGTTGTTGGTACTTTGCAAACTGCACACGCAATTTCTTTAGAAGCCACACTAAGTTTTTTGGGTTTAGGTCTTCCAATAACAGAACCTTCTTTGGGTCTTCTAATAGGAAATGGTTTTGAATATATGTATAGTGGCGACTTTTGGATTAGCATATTTCCTGGCGTTGCATTACTTATAACTGTCGCTTCTATAAATTTAGTAGGAGATCATCTGCGGGATATGTTTAACCCAAGGCTTCACTAAAATTTCTAATAATAGTCACTTAATTTATACGCAAGTCTTACTGCTGTTTTACCTGGAAATAATCTTTTGGAAGGCATAATTAAAATAGTTTCTTCGAAGGGAGCATATACTTTTTCATTATCATCTTTCCCAATCAATACTCCCTTTTTTAAGGTTTCAAAACCTTGCCAATCTTGATCAAATTTAAAATTTTCACTTTTGATAGTTATAATTTTTCCAACTTTATAAACATCGTTTTGAAAGTTTAATACTTTATTTTTAACGATAAAATCATCTGCAAAATTTTCATCCATTATTGAAGTAGTTCGTAAGAATCTTATCATAGTCTCAATTGCAACAATTTCAGATGACTTGGCCCAATGTTGCCCACATTCAACTAGAAGAGCATTTTTTTGACTTTCTTTATTAGAAAAGCCAAAATAGTCTCTCATTCTCATTCCTTCATTATGTCCGGTATCAGATATTATTGGCATTTGCATGCCTACATCGCGAGCGAAATCAATACCTTTATTTAACATTCCAGCCATCATAAGAGGTACGCAAGGTTTTTGCATTGAATGTATATCCAACAAATAATCGACTTGAGACACGATATTTTTAACTTCATTAGCTCTTAAAAATTCACTAGTTCTTTTTCTTTTGGGATCTTCTAAGACACCTTCTGCCCACAATCTATTAAAATCCTCTTCAACCCATCTTGTTCTATTTGGATTAAGAGGATCAAATGCTAAATAAGCCTCAATATTCATAAAACCTAGAGTTAATTTTCCACTTAATGGTCTATAGTCATTTTTAAGAAACCAATCTATAGCAAGTGCCCCACAAGGTTCATTACCATGTACAATTGATGATATAAAAACGTGTGGACCACTTAAACCACTATCTAATGTAATAACATAGTCAATACCTGTGTTAGAATTTTTGTAGGGAGAAATGTCAGGATTAACTAATTCAACAGGAAATTCATTTTTATAATCTAATTTAGGGTCATTCATATCTTTTAATTTTGGAGCTTCATTCCATCAAATGGTTTAACGTAGTGATCCTCTCCAAGTTTAATCATTTGAACATATTCAGGTTCATAGCCTATTGGTTTTAACAAACTAGGAATTTCATCATTCATTAAGTTTAACTTCTTTTTTCTCTTAGTTGGATCTGCAATGGGAACTGCTGCCATCAATTTTTTTGTGTAAGGGTGTTGAGGATTTTCAAAAATTTGGCTTCTAAGTCCAATTTCAACTATTTCACCCAGATACATTACACCTATTCTATGGCTTACTCTCTCAATTACAGCCATATCATGGCTTATGAATAGATAAGTTAAACCGAATTCTTCTTGTAGCTCCATCATCAAGTTTACTACTTGAGCCTGAATAGAAACATCTAGTGCTGAAACTGCTTCATCAGCTATTATTAACTTGGGTTCTAATGCCAGAGCTCTAGCTATTCCAATTCTTTGTCTCTGTCCTCCAGAGAGTTCATGTGGATATCTAGAGTAATATTGTTCATCAAGTCCAACGCGATTTAATAATTTTATTACCCTACTATTTGATCCCAACTTAGGCTCTAATCCGTGCACCATTATTGGTTCCGCTATAATTTGACCAACAGTCATTCTTGGATTTAAAGAAGCAAAAGGATCTTGAAAAATCATTTGCATCTTTTTTCTATATTGTATCATTTCTTTATTATTTAAATTAGTTAAGTCTACGCCTTCAAAAAAAACTTCACCTCTTGTTGGTGACGTTAGTCCTATTATACTTCTTCCTGTTGTGGACTTTCCACAACCACTCTCACCAACCAATCCAAGTGTTTCGCCTGGTTGCAAATTAAAACTTATATTTTCAACTGCATGAATATTTCCACCTGCTCTTCCAAAGTCTTGTTTGATTAAAAACCTTGTAGTCAGACCTTTGACTTCAAGCAATGGAGAAGAAGTCCTATTTACAGTATCTTTCATTTCTACAACTGTTTTTGTTGAAATTTTCTCTTTATTTTTGTGTTCATCAGAAGATTTAACATCAAGATTAACAAATTTTGCTGGTAGTTTTTTACCAATCATACTCCCAAGTTTTGGGACAGCTGCCAATAAAGACCTAGTGTATGGATGTTTAGGATTTTGAAATATTTCAATAGCAGTGCCTTCTTCAACTTTTTTACCTGCAAACATGACAACGACTCTGTCAGCAACCTCAGCCACAACACCCATATCATGAGTAATAAACATTACTGACATACCTATGTCTCTTTGTAACATTTTTATCAAATCCAGTATTTGTGCTTGTATTGTGACGTCCAATGCTGTTGTAGGTTCATCTGCAATTAATAATGAGGGCTTGCAACTTAATGCCATTGCAATCATTACTCTTTGTCTCATTCCACCAGAGAGTTCATGCGGATATTGATTTAACCTTTTTTCTGGTTCAGGTATTCTTACCAACTTGATCATTTCAAGTGCAATTTCAAAAGCTTCTTTTTTTGTTTTGCCTTGATGCTTAATTATTGTTTCAGTAATTTGCATACCAATAGTAAAAACTGGATTTAGTGATGTCATAGGTTCTTGAAATATCATTGAGATGTCATTGCCTCTGATATCTCTCATTTTTTCTTGATCAAGCCGAGTTAAATTTAGATTAAGATTGTTTTTTGATTGAAGGTTTATTTCACCAGAAACTATTCTACCTCCAGAATAATCAGTAAGTCTCATTAAAGATAATGCCGTAACAGACTTACCTGAGCCTGATTCACCTACTATTGCAATAGTCTCACCTTTATTGATTTTAAAAGAAATGCCATCAACAGCTTTTACAACTTTATCTTTTAATTGAAATTGAACTTTAAGATCTTTTACTTCAACAACTGATTCAGGAGTTTTATTTTTGATATTCAAATTACTTTTATTCATAAAAAACCTTTTTCAATTTGTAATTTAATCTCATTTAACAGACTTCCAATATTTGTTTTTAAAAGATCAAAATTGTCTGATTTTATTCTTGTTATTTCATCCATATATAATCTTCTATTAACTTCAATTTGGACTGAATTCTTATTTGTTTTAGGATCACTATAAGCATCTGTAAGTTCCATACCTTTATATGGATCATTAATATCAACAGAGTAGTTTAAACTTCTTAAAAAATCTACAATAAGGTCAGTAAATTCTCTTTTACAAGATGTTCCATCTCTATCACCAATAACAAAATCTGGTCTCCTAGTACCTTTTTCTTGATCTGACATTGCTGTGGCTTTGTTTTGCATTGAATGAGCGTTTATGTGATAAAACTTTCCAAAATTTTGATAAGTACTACTCATAATTTCTTTAAGTGTTTTATGATAAGGTCTATGATAATTTTTAACCCTGTGAATGAATTCACTAAATTTTATTTTATTTGCATACATAGGCTCTCCATTTGGAGGAATGCGCAACCAAATCAGACCAATCCCTAATTCACTCTTAATTGTAGGGTTGAATAAAAATTTTTCTTTCTTGACGTCAAAATCAATAAGTTCTTCACTTGGAAAATCAGTTTCTGCTCTATTAGGATCTATATAAGATCTAGGAAAATTAGCATTTAGAATTACACCACCTATTTCAGAAACATAATTATATAATTCATCAACATATGAGTCTTCTGCTTGTCTTAATTTTGAAAATTCAGCTTGATGATTAAAATCAGATGGATAAATAACTCCACTATGAGGAGAATCGACTATTAAAGGAATAGATTGACCTTCTTCTCCATCAACGTTTAAAATCGTATCTAGCAAAATGGATTCCTTATTTTCAAAATGTATAAATATTATTGAGTGTAGTAAAAATGAATATCAAGCAAAAAATTAAAGATATAGTTCCAGAAATGACGGAATGGAGACATCAAATACATGAGAAACCAGAAATAGCATATCAAGAAAAAGTTACATCTAAATTTATAGCCAATAAATTAAAAGATTTTGGAATAGAAGTAATTGAAGAGTTTGGCAAAACAGGTGTTGTAGGAATTATTCAAGGAAAAGAAAATAAAGGACAAGAAAAATCTATTGCGATTCGTGCAGATATGGATGCACTTCCAATGACTGAAAAGACTAATTTGCCATATTCTTCAAAAAATGAAGGAGCAATGCATGCTTGTGGACATGACGGACATTCTACAATGTTATTAGGAGCTGCAAAATATTTGTCAGAAACAAAAGATTTTTTTGGAAAAGTTTATTGTGTTTTTCAACCCGCAGAAGAAGGTGGTAATGCAGGAGCTAAAGCAATGATTAATGATGGTCTTTTTAAAAAATTTAAAATTGATAGTGTTTGGGGAATTCATAACTGGCCAGGTATTCCAGTTGGTGAAGCAGTTATTCATGAGGGTTTTGCTATGGCCGGAGGTGATATAATTGTAATTGAAGTAAAAGGTAAAGGTGGGCATGCAGCACAACCTCAATATGCAAATGATCCTATGGTAGCTGCTGGATTAACTATTACCGCACTTCAAAGTTTAATATCAAGACAATTAGATCCATTTAAAAGTGCTGTCTTGTCTATAACAAAAATTGAGGGTGGATCTGCATTTAATGTAATCCCTGAAACTGTAACTATTGGTGGAACACTAAGATCTACTGATCAAAAAAATAGAAATGAAATGCTAGATAAAATAAAAAAGGTTGCGTCTAATACTTGTGCAATTAGTAATTGTGAAGCGAATATTGAAATTCGTCCTGGATATCCGCCGACTATAAATAACAAGGAATGCGCTAAACTTGCTTCTAAAATTTTTAAAAAAACTTTTGGCGACAATTCAATTAATTTAAAAGAAACTCCAACAATGGGTTCAGAAGATTTTTCTTATATGCTAGAAGAAAAACCAGGAGCATATATATGGCTTGGCGCTGGGGAAAGCTCAGAAAAACTACATAGTCCCTTCTATGATTTTAATGATGAACTTTTACACATTGGAGCCCAATACTGGACAGATCTAGCTGAAAATATTCTTGTAGAATAAAGTTCATAAGAGAATTTTCCCATTTATATAACTTTGAGCTTCTTTCGTCTTTGGCTTTTTAAAAAAGTTAGTGGCCTTTGTTTGTTCAAGGAGTTTACCTTTATTAAAAAAAAGTATTTCCTTAGCTAATCTTTTTGCTTGACCCATATCATGTGTAGTTAAGATTATGGTCTTCCCTTTTTTGTTTTCGTCTAGAATTATTTCTTCAATTAAATTTAAACTATAAGGGTCTAAGTTAGCGGTAGGTTCATCTAAAAGTAATAAGGACGGATTAATTAACAAAGCCCTTGCAAGAGATAATCTTTGTTGTTCTCCACCTGACAGTAATCTAGCAGGTTTGTCCTTGAAAGTATCTAAACTTACTCTTTGTAAAAGTTTCATAATTTCAAGATTAGATAACTTGTTTTTTTTCTCTAAAACAAATTGCATATTCTCGAAAACAGACCTTCTTAAAAGTGTAGTCTTTTGAAAGACCATTGCTATCTCTTTTCTTATGTAATCGTTAATTTCTATTGAATTAAAATTAATTTTTTGAGACTTGACTCCAATTAATCCGTTTATAGTTTTAAGAAACATACTCTTGCCAGCTCCATTTGGGCCTAAAACTGCAACAATTGATTCATTATGAATTTTACAGTTAATTTTATCCAAAATTTTTGATTTACCTAATAAAAGAGATAAATTAGATACAACTATAGGAGTTAATGATTTTGATTTTTTTTGATTATCAAACATACATTCTCCTTTTTGCTCTTGCTTTTAAACTAATTAAAATTAGGTTTATTATTAAGGCAATCAATAAAAGGATAATACCTAAAGCTAAAGCCAAAGATAAATTGCCTTTAGACGTTTCCAAAGCAATAGTTGTCGTCATAACTCTTGTTAAATGATCTATATTACCACCTACAATTATTACTGCGCCAACCTCAGAAATAGCTCTACCAAACCCAGCAAGAATTACTGTTAAAATTGAATATCTAGCATCATACAAACATGCGATAAGAGCTTTATAAGATGAAATAACTAGAGATTTGAAAAGGTCTTTATATTCTTCATTAATTTCTTCTATTATTTGAGCTGTTAATGAGACAATAATTGGAATAATTAAAATCATTTGAGCAATAATCATAGCCGTAGGTGTGTATAAAACACCTAACCAACCAAATGGACCAGATCGTGAAATTAACAAATATACAATTAATCCTACGACAACTGGAGGCAAACCCATCATGGCATTAAACATAATTAAAACAGCATCTCTACCCCAAAAATTTTTAATAGCCAAATATGTCCCAATTGGTAATCCCACTAAACAAGATAAAAGTAATGAAAGACAACTAACTTTCATTGAAAGTAGAAGTATCTCAAAAAAATCTTTATCTAGAGTTAAAACTAAATCAAATGCATGTGTAAATGACTCTAATATCATACATAATTACCTTGATTATTTATGTTTTAATATGTAAATTTATGTGAAATTTACATAATATGCAATTAATTTAACTTTTTGATGTTTGTTTTATCTAAAAATTTATTTTTATTAGTTTTAATATTTATTCTTCCAAAGCTTTGCTTTGGTAAGGAATCTTTAATTATTCAATCAACAACCTCTACTTATAATTCTGGGTTTTATAATTATATACTTCCGATAGTAAAATCAAAAATCAATGTGAACGCACATGTGGTGTCGGTTGGTACTGGCGCAGCATTAAAGAATGCCAGTAATTGTGATGGCGATGTTGTAATAGTTCATGCAAAGGAAAGAGAATTAGATTTTGTGAAAAAAGGTTTTGGCATAAATAGAAAAGACCTTATGTACAATGATTTCATAGTAATTGGGCCTAAACAAAACCCTGCAAAAATAAATGATAAAGACAGTCCATTAGAAGCTTTTAAAAAAATATTTGAAACTTCATCTATTTTTGTCTCACGTGGCGATGATTCAGGTACTCATTTTAAAGAAATGAGTATTTGGAAAAAAACTAATTTAAATCCATTAAAATTTTCTGGTAATTGGTATAGAGAAGCAGGGTCTGGAATGGGAGCAACTCTAAATTTAGCAAATGGTATGGGAGCCTACACTATTACAGATAGAGCATCATGGATAAATTTTAATAATAAAGATGAATTGAAAATATTTACCGAAAAAAACGATGTTTTGTTTAATCAGTATGGAATTACACTAGTAAACCCTGCTAGATGTCCAAATGTAAAGTCTAATATTGCCAAAAAGTTTATAAAATGGCTTACATCCTCTGAAGGACAAACCAAAATCAAGGCATTTAAAGTAAAAGGTGAGCAATTATTTTTCCCAAACGCTAATTAATTTTTACATTGATTAAGAGGTAAAATATGAGAGTTTTTCATTTCTTGAAGGGATATGCTTGAAGACATTTTAGTAAACTCAAGCTCTCCAATTAACTTCTGTTGAAAATTATCATACTCTTCTATACTTGGAGCAACAATCTTTAGCATGTAATCCGTATCTGAACCTGTAAGCCTATGAGTTTCAATTATTTCGTCATACTTGTTAATTATATTTTGAAATCTATCTATCCAGTCTTTTGAATGATGACTTACTCTAATTGATAAAAAAACAACAATTGACAAGTTGATAGCTTTTCTATTAAGGACAATTGTTCTCGCAGAAATGACACCTACTTCTTCCATTTTTTTTATTCTGTTCCAACACGGGGTTGGAGACACACCTACTCTTTTAGAAATTTCAGATAAGGGTAATCCAGCATTTTTTTGAACGACATTTAATATTTCGATATCAATATCATCTAACAAAGCAACCTCTAAAAGAAAATTTTTCTTATGTGAAAAGATATAGAGAAATATTTTATGATAATCAAATAATTTTTTTAATTTTAAGAATATTTATCTACAGCGATGCAGTTATTCCACCATCAACATAAAGAGTATGACCATTTACAAAATTTGAGGCAGCAGAACTTAAAAATATACTAGCACCAACTAATTCATGAACCTCACCCCATCTTCCAGCTGGAGTTCTTTTTTTTAACCAAGCTGTAAACTCACTATCAGAAACAAGAGCAGCATTTAAGGGAGTATCAAAATAGCCTGGAGCAATAGCATTGCATTGAATACCATATTTCGCCCAATCTGTTGCCATACCTTTTGTGATATTTCCTACAGCACCCTTGGTCGCTGTATAGGGAGCAATACCTGGTCTAGCAAGAGATGTTTGAACACTTGCTATATTTATAATCTTACCTTCGCCTCTTTTAATCATATATTTTGCAACAACTTGACTTACATTAAAAACTGAAGAGACATTTGTCTTTAACAATTCCTCAAACTTTTCTCTTGGGAAGTCTTCTAAGGCAGTTCTAAATTGCATTCCAGCATTATTAATCAAAATATCAATTGGACTAATTTCTTTTTCAAATTTATCAATGGACAGCTTAATTTGTTCATAATTAGTAACATCAAAGCATAATTGATAGATCTCTTGCTTAGTATTAACTAATTCAGCTGATTTTCTTAACTTTTCAATATTTCTACCATTTAGGATTATATCACAACCTGCTTCGGCCAAACCCTCAGCTAAAGCGTATCCAATTCCCTGTGATGAACCAGTTATGAGAGCGGTTTTACCCTTTAAGTCGAATAATTTTAACCCTGAAACCATTTCTTTTCCAATTTAAATTTATGTAAAAGTACATCAATAATAAAAAGATTGCTAATTATCTTTATAGAATTTAAGTTTTACAATTTAAATTGACAAAGGTTTAATTTATGAAATCTCTAAAGATTTATGGTCCATTAGATTTAAGAATAGAAGATTATCCAGTAGATAATTTGAAACCTAATCAAGTTGAAATCAAAATTGCCATTGGTGGTATTTGTGGAACAGATCTGCATTATTATAAACATGGAGGATTTGGACAAATTAAGTTACGGGAGCCAATGATATTAGGTCACGAAGTTTCCGGATTTATTTCAAAAATTGGATCAAATGTAGAAAACTTATCAATTGGAGAATTAGTTTCTGTATCACCATCAAGGCCATGTAATAAATGTGTTTTTTGCTTAAACGGAAATCAAATCCAATGCATTAATATGAAATTTTATGGCTCTGCAATGCCATTTCCACATATACAAGGTGCATTTAGAGAAATATTAATAGTTGAAGATTACCAATGTGTTTCAGCTGATGGACTTTCTTCTCAAGAAGCTGCAATGGCAGAGCCCCTTGCTGTATGTCTTCATGCTATAAAACAAGCAGAGAAAATTTTTGGACAAAAAGTTTTAATTACTGGATCAGGACCTATAGGTACATTGTGCGTAGCAGCTGCCAGAAGAGCAGGAGCAGAAGAGATAATAGTTACAGATATTTCTACAAATGCTCTGACGTTTTCAGACTCTGTAGGTGCAGATAAAGTTATAAATGTCCTTGAAGAACATGATAGACTAAAAAACTATCAATCTAATAAAGGGTATTTTGATATAGCCATTGAATGCTCAGGAACTGCACAAGGTATAAGCGACGCAATAAATTGTCTCAAACCTAAGGGCACCTTGATACAACTTGGGCTTGGAGGAGATGTCTTGATACCACTTGTATCAGTTACAACAAAGGAGCTAAATTTAAGAGGCTCATTTAGATTTCATTTAGAGTTTGAACTAGCTGTTAATATGATGAAAAAAAAATTAATAGACGTAAATCCATTAATCACGCATAAAATAGACTTTAAAGACGCAACAGATGGTTTTGAACTTGCAATGAATAACAATAAAAAAAGTATGAAAGTTCAAATAGCTTTTTAAAGATTTAGTAAGCAATCGAAAACAAAAAAGTCTTCAGACCTAAAAAGAAAAAAAATAAAGTTATAATTATTAAAACACCTAATAACCCCATTCCTATCTCTTTAAACATTAATTATACCTTTTTTTACTATTAAAGTGTATTACACCAAGATCTTTTATATTATAACCCTTTAATCTTGAAGCAGCATCAAAAAACTCAGTTGTTTGAGAAAATTGTAAAAGTTTTTGGAACGGAGCTTCAAACCAACAAAATCTGTCAATTACTAAATCAAATCTTTCTTTAACTACTGGAATAAATTTAAGTTTATACTTTTCTGCCTCAGAGGCTAAACCTAGAGTTACATCAGCTTGCCCAGACAAAACTAATGAAACTGCGTCAATTTCAGAGTAAACAATTTCTGTTTTAACAAAATCTGATAAATTTAAATTATCACTTTTTAACAAATTCTTTAAATAATTATCCGCACCTGAACCAGGTTGTCTAGTGACTAATCTTAGACCTTTAAAATCTGTTATGCTCTTTTTTAGTTCATTATGAGGTTGAAATATCAAACCTCTTTCTCTTTTTGCCCATTCCATAAGAACAAAATCTTTATCATTTAAATATTTTTCAACACTAGGAATATTCCATTTTTTTGAACTAAAATTATAAATATGAAGTCCTGATGCAATTCCTTGGTTTAATTTAAACCTTTCAAGCCCCTTATTACTACCATCAAAAGATAAAGCTATACCTGATCCGGATTTTTTTATTGCATATTCAAGGAGAGGATCATGACTTCCTAAAATTACATCTGGTAAATAATTTTTATTTTCAACAGAGTTATTATTGCCAGCTATCCAGTTAGCTACTTCTTCTTTAGAAAATAATAATTTGCCCATTACTCTCGAAAATGGCACTTCTTCTTTAGAAACTAGATCATAAATTTTTCTTGGTTTAACTCTAAGAAACGCCGCTAATTCATCAGTTGTAAAATAATCAGACAAATGTTTATACCATAAAAATATTTAGTTTATTTTAGCATTATATTCTATAATCAGTTAATGAAAAGTAGATCAACAAACATAAAACGTTCTTCTTTACCACCCAACTTGGTAAAAGAAAATGAAAATGGTATTCGAATTAAAGTATATATTCAGGGCCACATGATTGGTGCTGGTAAGATGGAACTTTTCCATTTAGTTCATCAAAAAGGATCGGTAAGGGCTGCAGCAAATTTTATGGGTATGAGTGCCAAGCGCGCAAAACTTTTGCTCAACACTATAGAAGAAGCATTTCCAACTCCTATTTTAGAAAAACAAAAAGGAAATAAGGGAACACTTTTAACATCTTTTGGTAAAGAATTATTAGCAAAATATTTAAGTTTAAATAAACATCTATCAGAGGAAGCAGAAAATTTCATTCAGTGGGCAGCTTCTAAACAACGTTAAAAATTGGGTTTAAAAATGAAAAATACTAAAGAATTTCTAATATCACCAGATTTAGAAAATGATAATTTAACAAAAGAGATTGAAGGAATTAACGAAGCCGGAGAAAGGATAAAACTTCCTGTAGTTAAAGAAATACCTTTAACAATTTATTTAAACAAACAGGAAATAGTCACAGCAATGACACTTGGTGACATGCCTGATCTACTTGCAGTCGGATATTTATTAAACCAAAATATGCTCAAAAAAAATGATGTAATTTCTGAAATTACATACGATGATGACTTACAAGTTGTAGTAGTAAGGACAAAAAGAAAAACAAATTATGAAGAAAAAATGGAAAAGAAAATAAGGACAAGTGGTTGTGCTGTTGGAACAGTGTATGGAGATATAATGGATGATTTCACGTCTATAAATCTTGATAAAACAACTAAAATTAAAACTTCTTGGATTTATTCGATTTCCAAAAAAGTTAACACTAGACCAAGCCTCTATCTTAAAGCTGGTGCGTTACATGGATGTGTTTTATGTAGAAATGACATCCCCCTAGTTTATGTTGAAGATGTTGGAAGACATAATGCTGTAGATAAAATTGCAGGGTGGGTTTTTTTAAATAATGAAAATACTAGTGATAAAATTTTTTATACTACTGGTAGACTCACCTCAGAAATGGTAATCAAAACGGTCCAAATGGGTATTCCTATTTTAATTTCTAGGTCAGGCTTCACAGAGTCAGGTGTTAAACTTGCGAAACAAGCCGACCTTACATTGATAGGAAGAGCAAAAGGGAAAAGAATGATTATTGCTAATGGTATTGAAAGAGTGGTTTTCGATAGTGATGTAAAATCAGTAAAAAATGAAGATGTGGTATCAGCACAAAGATCTATAATTAGTTGAGGCTATCAAATTTGAAAAATATTAATGAGATTATCCCATGTGTTATCCTTGCAGGAGGAAAAGGAAGAAGAATGGGTGGAAAGGAAAAGGGTCTAATCAACCTGCTGGATAGACCACTTATTTCTTATGTCTTAGAAAAAGTATCAGGGAAAGCAGCACCTATTGCATTAAATATAAATACCAATTATGAAAAATTTAAAAATTTTGGTTACGAAATTCTTGAGGATCCGCTTAAAGGACATCTAGGTCCATTAATTGGCATTCTGGCTTCCTTGAATTGGGCAAAAAATATCAAGCAAAAGTGGGTCCTTACTTTACCATGTGATACACCATTTATACCTCAAAATTTAATTGAGTCTCTTTTGAAAGCAAAAAATGAAAATCCAGATGTAGATCTAGTTGTGGCAAAATCAAGAGGATTTAACCATCCTGTAATAGCATTATGGAAGACTGACAATAATTTAATATTAAAAAAAGCAATAGAAGAAGGAATTAGAAAAATTGACATTTTTACTTCTCAACTTAAAACAGCTCATGTAAATTTTGATGAAATTGACGAATCAAAATCTGATCCTTTCACAAATCTAAATTCGCCTAAAGATTTAATTATTGCAATGCAAATACTTGGAAAACTGCCACCCATTTTTGGTCTTGCTGGTTGGTCTGGCTCTGGAAAAACAACATTATGTGCTAAATTAATAGAAAATTTCACAAAAATTGGAATTAATGTAGGAACACTTAAACACGCTCATCATAAATTTGATATAGATAAACCAGGTAAAGATTCTTACAACCTTAGGAAAGCTGGGGCGCGACCAATGATTGTTTCATCTAAAGAAAGGTTTGCTCTTGTTCAAGAAAATGACAATGAAGAAGAAAAAAGTTTATTTGAAATGTTAGAATTTTTTGCCAAAAGTCCTTTGAATAAATGTGATGTAATTATAGTCGAAGGTTATAAAAACGAAAAAATTCCAAAACTAGAAGTGTTTAGACGTGAAATTGGGAAAACATTTTTACATAAAGATGATACTAATATTTTTGCTATAGCTTCAGATGAGAAGTTAAATACGGATATACCTTCTTTAGATTTAAACAATATAAGTAGTATAACTGACCTATTAATTAAAAAGTTTGAAATTGCTTAAATACAGACGGAGCAAAAAATGTCTAAAACTGAAAATAATAACAATATTGCAAAGCCAAAATTTTTGAATCTTTGGCCAACTCAGTTTATGGAAATGTCATTACCTGGACATGAAAACGCAAATTCTGTAATTGCTGATATAGTCCTCTCAAACAATGCTGCTCAGGAGAATATGACAGAAAATTATATATCTCAAAATATTTTAGAAATGGATCATCCTGCTATGTTTTGGCTAAAACAATGTATTGATAGGGCTGTATATGATTATGCACAACAATCAGGAGTAAATTATGAATTAAACTGGTCTATCCAAGGCTGGGGTAATGTCAATATGAAAGGAGATTATCATAATCTTCATAACCATCCACATTCTTGGTTGTCAGGAACCTATTATATAAATGTTCCTGACCAATCAGATGCTGAGATATTTAGATCTGATCTTAACCCAGCTTCAATTAGTTTTTTTGATCCACGCCCGCAGGCAAATATGAATTCAATAAGAGGTGATAAACAAGTAGACCCTGAACATAGAGTATTACCCAAGTCAGGTGATTTACTTTTATGGCCTGCGTTCTTGCATCATCTTGTACATCCAAATATGTCTGATTTTCCAAGAATATCAATTTCTTTTAATGTAATTGTTAAATGGGATAAAAACCTTATACCAAACTAATTTAAATCATAAACATCTATGTTCGAATGGGTAAAATTTTAGAAGTTCTCCTACTTTTACGGTTTCATAATCCATAGGTATTTCTACTATACCATCTGCACCAGTTAATGAAGAAATCACACCTGCTCCTTTTCTTCCATGGATTTTCAAAAAATCTCGATTATCTTTATTTATAATTTTAGCTCTCAAATACTCTGCTCTTCCTTTTCTTTTCTTATGCTCAAAACCTGAGGGAATTTTTACAACTAATGGTTCTAAATCAACACCACCAGCTAGTTTAATTAAGAGTGGTTTTATTAATAACTTTGAACAAACAAAAGCAGCTACTGGATTTCCTGGCAGACAAAAAATAAATTTGTTTTTCTTTTGTCCAATTGCCATAGGTTTTCCAGGCTTCATAGCTAATTGCCAAACTAAACATTCTGCACCAACGTCTCTAATTGCATTTTGCGTATGATCTTCTATTCCATCTGACGCACCTCCAGATGAAATTACTACGTCATTCTTTGATAAGGCATCAGCAAATTTTCTTGCTAACTCATTTCTATTATCTTTCACTATTCCAAAATCATGTATATTTAAAAATTTTTGATCTAATAAAGAAAGTAACATTGGTTTATTTGAATCATATATTTGGCCTCTTAATCTTTTGTTAGCTTTACTTGAAATTAATTCATCTCCTGTTGAAATAACTGAGACATTTAATTTTTCATATATATCAATTTTATTATTTCCAGATGCAGCAAGTTGTCCAATATCAGCTGCATTAAGTAATTTTCCTTTTTTAACAACTACCTCACCCCTTTTTAAATTTTCGCCTATTGGTCTCATGTTTTGATTTTGTTTTACTTTTTCGTTAATTATCACTCTATTATTTGATCTCTTACATTTTTCATGCATTACGATTGTATCTACACCTTCTGGCATTATAGCACCTGTATAAATTTCTATAGCCTGATGGGGTAGAATTTTCTTTTTGTAAGGGTGTCCTGCTTTCGCAATGCCAGCAATTTCAAATTCTGTTTCTGGATTACTTAAAAATGTTTGATGTAAAATTCCATAACCATCAACTGCTGAGTTTGCAGTTGTAGGTAAATTTAACCTACTTTTAATTGTTTTATAATTTATACGTTCTTGAGCTTTATGGATAAGTAATTGTGTCTTTTTATCTTTTTCAACAATTGATGCTTTTAAAAGATCTCTTGCAATTTCTAATTTGGTAGGTGTTATTGACATAGAATTCTATTTTATCTGACTGGCATATTTATTCAAAAACTTTTCTATTAATTTAATATCAATTGCAAAATTAACTCCAGCATCAATATCTGCTTCCTTGGTGTATATTGCATCTACCATACCTATAAGTTGGCCCTCTTTATTTAATAAAGGTGCACCTGAAGCACCAGGGTTTACTGCTGCATCTGTTTGAATAAAATCCTCAATTGGGTTGAACCCCAATCTTGTTCTATTAAGTCCAGATACTATTCCACATGATAAGCTTTGACCTAATCCAAAACTATTACCTATTAGACAAACTTCATTACCATATTTTATTTTTTTCTTTGTAACTAGGACACTTTGTCCTTTGTTTTTTGATTTTAAAATAGCTATATCAGTTTTAAAATCAGTCAAAATTACATCAACTTTCTCTAATTTATTATTATAATTTTTAATTTCTACTATCTTTGCATTTTTAATTACATGCGCGGCTGTAAGTATATAGTTTGTCATTTTTTCTGTTTTGTTCAATGACAAGTAAAAACCTGTACCAGCTGGGGCAGTTCCAGCTGGGGCTCCAAAACCGGATTTATTGTATCCTGGCCAAGTTGGCAAAACAACTACAGTTGATTTATGAGCTTTTTCCCATACTTCAGAATAATCATGTGCAAGGGTACTAAAATTTAATAAGAATATAGTTAAATATAAAAATGATTTGATAGTTTTATTAACCATCTAAAGATTTATAAGTCTATAATCTTACATTTGAACTTGACATAACACTTGCAGTATCCATACCCGTACTTGTTAAAATCACGTATACACCTACTCCAACTATTATCGCAAACACACTACTTGTAAAAAACATTTTCATTTTAAACTCCTTTGTTTAGTTAGTAGCTTTTTTTAAAAACATTACAAGATCTTGTCTATCTTGTATTTTTTTCATTCTTTGTATAGGCATTTTGGTACCTGGTGTCACTTTGTCAGGGCCCTCATCAAATAGCCTATTAATACTTTCTTCATTCCATATTATATCAGATTCAATTAAAGCTTTTGAATATTTATATCCTTCTAATGTTCCAGCCTTACGTCCAAAAATTTTATAAAGTGTTGGGCCTGCTCTTTTTTTTCCATTTTCTACAAGAGTATGACAAACACTACATTTCCTGGCAAATTGTTTTTCACCGTTACTAACCTCTTTTACAGGGTTAAATCTTCTGGCTGGTCCGGGTCTTTCTAAAAATTTTGGTGGAAAATCAAATATTTGCCACCTTGTTAAAAAATCGTCTAAACCAGCCACAATTAATGAAGAATCATTAGGAAAAAGGATATTGTCCCATATTGGTCCATTAACAGCATTAAAATCTCTAACTAATGACCATTTTTTCGTATCTAATATGATCATTCTTCCTTTTGCATTTCCAAAACTAATCATATTTTCATTTTCTAAATAGTACATTGATAAAATTGGCACTCTATCTTCTTTTATATTTAGAATTGTTTCGTCCTTATCAAATTTATTTATTTTTATTTGTCCGTCTGTAGAACCAAAAGCAATAAAATTAAGTTTTTCATCTACTTCAAACTTTGAAATTCCCCAACCATTTTTAACAATTGGCCTTACATACTCTCCACTATTGGCTTTCCAAAGCTTTATATCACCATCATATCCTGAACTATAAATATGTTTGTTATCCTTAGAGTATTTAACAGCATATACAGGTCCTTTGTGACCTACCAAAGAGTTAATTAGTTTTCTTTTTTTTAAATCCCATACTCCTACAGTTCCATCCCAACTTGCCGATATTAAATATCTACCATTATTTGAAAATTCTAAATCTGCAATTTTACCTCTATGATTACCTAATTTAATTGGCTGTATTTCTTCATTTAAATTATTAATATCCTTTAATGCCCACAATAAAATATTGTTGTCATCCCCTCCTGACGCTAAAAAGTCATTGTTTGGTGAAAATTTTACAGTGTTAACAGCTGCATCATGACCAATCAAAGTTAATTTTTCTTTAATTGGATTTAGGCCCCAAATTACAACTGAATAATCAAAGCTAGCACTTGCCATTAACTTATTATTTGTAGATACAGCTAAACCCTTAACAGGACCACCGTGGGCAGTATATTGCTCAATACTATGTGAAGTTTTAATCAATAATAAAAAAGATACCATAATCAATTTAAGAATTATGATATCTTTTAAGAAAATTTTTTTAAGTAGCATTTACTATAATATTTTTACTCTGCTGGTTCTGGCTTAGATTTTTTATCTTCTTCCATTTCCTTTACCCACAAACCGTGGTGCTCTTTTGCCCAGTTTTTGTCAACTTCGCCACTATTCATAGCATCAAGGGCACCTTCCATTCCAACAGATCCTATATAAATATGTGCAATAATCATTATCATAAGACCTAAAGAAACTATTCCATGCCATACCTGGTTGAATTGCTGTTCTTGAAGAAGTGTCAAGTCTGTAGGTAAACCTAAACCTAAAACATTAAGTATAGCAAAAGTATCAGCAAACATAGTTGTTTGGAATGGAAACATTAATGCTATACCTGACATGCTTACTGACAAACCACCAATCATTGTGATCCAAAAGATCATTTTTTGACCAGCATTGAACTTCTTGGCAGGTGGATGTAATCCGGCTTTAAAAATACCACCACCCATTTTTATCCATTCCCAATCAACTTTGTTAGGAATGTTATGTCTTACCCATAAAACAAAAGCTAAAACAAGACCTAACATAAAGGCAAATGCCAAGTAGTTGTGAATATATTTACCTCCAATGGTTATTGCAGTAAATATTTCTGGTCCAAAAATTGGTAGTAAAATGTATTTACCATACATAAGATTTAGTCCAGTTAAAGCTAACAAAACAAATGATCCAGCCATTAACCAATGAGCAAATCTATCAATTGCAGCAAACCTTAAAATAGTGTCACCTGACATTCCAGAATCTACTCTTATTTTACCTCTATACATGTAAAAGGCAAAAAGCACGCCAATAATTGCCAATAAACCTATACCACCATATAAAGTAACGGGTCCATTTCTAATAGCTCTCCAATTGTCACCTTCAGATTGTATCATAACAGCAGACAATTGATCTTTCATTTGAGTTGAACCAGCATTGCCAGTTCTGATATATCTCCATAAATCGGCGTCAGACTTCAGGCCTAATGCATTACCTGGCACTTCACCTTTAACTTGAGCTATTGATGAATTTGAATTTGTTAAAAATGTTAAACTAATTACAAATACCATTGTAAATGCAATAAATAGTTTTCTGAACATTAATTTTCTCCTCTTAATTACTTCTTTGCCTAGAAGTGTGCATCTTAAGTTTATTTACTTGTTCTGTAGTTAGAATATCGTCTTTTTTACCCAAATACACACCTTTTTTGTAATTTAGTATTCTTCCTTGTTCTTCCTGACATGAACTTAATAAGAATGAAGACAGGAAGATTGAGATAATCAAAAATGTTTTATTTATATTAATCATTACTTACCCCAAATTTTAAAGATAAAAGAATCAAAAAAGGCGGATAAATCCGCCTTTTTTTTTGAAATTTTAGCCTTTTAACTGGTATGCAGTACCCCAGCCCCATGCGCCAGAACCAAAACCACGGGCAACGACTCTCTCTCTGAAAATGTCAGCTACTTCGTCTCCATCACCAGCAAGCAATGCTTTTGTTGCGCACATTTCTGCACATGATGGTAGTTTGCCTTCTGCAAGTCTGTTACGTCCATACTTTTGGAACTCTAACTCACCCATATCAGTTTCAGGTCCGCCTGCACAAAAAGTACATTTATCCATTTTCCCTCTTGATCCATAATTTCCAGCTTGAGGAAATTGAGGAGCTCCAAAAGGACAAGCATAGAAGCAGTAACCACAGCCAATACATAGATCTTTAGAATGTAATACTACACCTTGATCTGTTTGATAAAAACAATCAACTGGGCACACAGCCATGCAAGGAGCATCTGAACAATGCATACAGGCTACAGATATTGATCTTTCTCCTGGCTTACCATCTTGAATGGTTACAACCCTTCTTCTATTTATACCCCATGGAACCTCATGCTCATTCTTACATGCTGTCACACAGGCGTTACACTCAATACATCTTTCTGCATCGCATAAGAATTTCATTCGTGCCATTTTTTAAGCCCTCCTTTAAGCTAGTTCAATTTGACACAATGAGCACTTAGTCTCTTGCATCTGTGTTACTGAGTCATATCCATAAGTAAATGCAGTGTTTGCAGCTTCACCTAGTACATATGGATCTGAACCTTCTGGATACTTTGATCTAAGATCCTCACCTTCCATATGACCACCGAAGTGGAATGGTAAGAAAGCTACACCTTTGGCAACACGCTCGGTTACCATTGCCATAACTTTAATCCTAGCTCCTTCTGGGGTTGCAACCCAAACCATTGCACCGTTTCTAATTCCTTTAGAGTTGGCATCAAATGGATTGATTTCAACAAACATGTCTTGTTGCAATTCAGCTAGCCATGGATTTGATCTTGTCTCATCTCCACCACCTTCATATTCAACCAGTCTTCCAGATGTTAGAATGATCGGATATTTAACAGAGTGATCCACATCCTGAATAGACTTATACAATGTTGGAAGTCTATATGCCATTCTATCAGAATATGTAGGATAATCAGCTACAAGGTCTCTTCTAGAAGTGTATAGTGGCTCTCTGTGTAATGGTATTGGATCTGGAAATGTCCAAACCTTAACTCTTGCCTTAGCGTTTCCAAATGGAGCACATCCATGTTTAATAGCAACTCTTTGGATACCACCAGATAAGTCAACTTTCCAGTTAGTTTTATCACCCGCAACTTTATCAATTGCAGCTTTTTCCTCAGCTGTTAAATCTTTATCCCAGCCAAGTTTTTTAAGCATTGCCATTGTAAATTGTGGATAACCGTCTTTAATCTCAGAACCAACTGGATATGAACCTTCAGCTAATAGATTGTTACCTTCGTGTTCAACACCAAATCTTGCTCTAAAACATAATCCACCTTCTGCCACTGGCTTTGATGTATCATATAACAGTGGTGTACCAGGGTGTTTCATTTCTGGGTTACCCCAACAAGGCCAAGGTAAACCATAATAATCACCATCAAGTTCTCCACCAACAGCTCTTAAAGTGGTTTTATCAAAAACGTGTTGATTCTTCATGTGAGCTTTAAGTCTCTCTGGTGACTGACCAGTATAACCTATTGTCCACATACCACTATTAAACTCTTTAGTTACGTCTTCAATGTAAGGCTCATCGTTAGTTACCTTAATATTTCTGAACATACGATCTGCAAATCCAAACTTTTTTGCAAACTTGTATATAATGGTATGATCAGGAAGTGAGTCAAAAGATGGCTCGATAACCTTCTCTCTCCATTGAAGTGATCTATTGGATGAAGTAAGGGATCCATATGTCTCAAACTGAGTAGTAGATGGGAGTAAATAAACGCCATCTGTTCTATCAGATAAAACTGCAGAAACTGTTGGGTAAGGATCAATTACAACCATAAGGTCTAACTTTTCCATTGCAACTTTCATTTCCTTCATTCTAGTTTGAGAGTTAGGAGCATGTCCCCAGAATACCATTGCTTTTAAATTATCTGGCTGTTCTATATTTTCTTTCTTTTCAAGAACACCATCAATCCATCTTGATACAGGTATACCCTTTTGGTTCATCATACTCTTGGTTTTACCATCTTTACCTTTCATTGAAGCAAATCTGGCTTTAATCCAATTGTAATCTTCTCCCCATACTCTTGACCAATGTTTCCAAGCACCGGCGGATAAACCGTAGTACCCTGGTAAAGAATGGGATAAAATACAAAAGTCGGTAGCACCTTGAACATTATCGTGGCCTCGGAATATGTTGGCACCACCACCTGCGGTTCCCATGTTTCCTAAAGCTAATTGGAATGCACAATACGCTCTTGTGTTGTTATTTCCGTTAGTATGCTGAGTTCCACCCATACACCAGATAAATGTACCAGGTCTGTTATTAGCCATTATTTTAGCTACTCTTTTTAACTGAGATCCAGGAACTCCAGTAACTCTTTCTGTTTCTTCAGGATTCCATTTCTTTACTTCAGCTCTAACGTCATCCATACCATAGACACGTTGCCTAATAAATTCTTTATCTTCCCATTTATTTTCGAAGATATGCCACATAATTCCCCAAATCAACGCAACATCTGATCCTGGACGAAATCTTACAAATTCGTCAGCGTGTGCTGCAGTTCTAGTAAAACGTGGGTCACATACAATTAATGGAGCATTATTTTGCTCTTTTGCTTTCATTAAGTGCATTAATGACACTGGGTGCGCTTCTGCTGGATTTCCACCAATGACAAACATGGCCTTAGAATTGTGAATGTCATTGTAAGAATTTGTCATCGCACCGTAACCCCAAGTGTTAGCAACACCTGCAACTGTTGTTGAATGACATATTCTTGCCTGGTGATCCCCATTGTTAGAGCCCCAATATGCATAAAATTTTCTAAATAAATATGACTGCTCATTATTAAATTTAGCAGAACCTAACCAATAAACAGAATCAGGGCCTGATGAAGTTCTGATGGATTCCATCTTGTCGCCAATTTCATTTATGGCATCATCCCATGACATTCTTGTCCATTTGCCACTTACAAGCTTCATAGGATATTTTAATCTTCTTTCTCCACTTGCTGTTTCTCTAACAGACGCACCCTTAGAGCAATGAGCACCTAAATTAATTGGGCTATCCCAACCTGGCTCTTGACCTGTCCACACACCATTTTGAACTTCAGCCATAATAGTACAACCAACTGAACAGTGCGTACAAACTGTTTTCTTCATGGATACTGCAGAGGTTGAAAATGAAGCCTTTGCTGGCTTAACATTTGAACCTGTAAGAGCTGCAACGGTGGCTAATCCCCCTACCGCTAATCCTGAACCTTTCAAAAAAGTACGTCTATCAACGACTTTTTCTGAGGTTTTACCAATGAAAGATGAAGTTTGGGAGCCTATCGCCACCCCTTTCGTCTTCTTTCTAAGCATACTTTTCCTCCTTAAATTGATTAATTAATATTAGAACCTAGCGGTTTCATAATAAGTTTTTACATGCTTTGTTTTCTGGTAGCCTGAACCAGTAGTATTCATAGTCTCGTTAGCAGATGCTGTTTTAGTAACAGTTGCAGCCACTGTGGCGGCGGCAGCTGTGAGAGCGGCACCTTTTAAAAAGTCTCTCCTACCATTCTTAGATTTATCGATCTTCATTTTACACTCCTTAATAAAAAGCTCATTAATATGAGCCCATGAAACAGGGGCCTATCGCTACCCCGAGACATTCATTGAGAACGACGCACGTTCAATTTCCATAAATTCTTTTCCAATAGTTCCAACTGGTGAATAAAACACTGCAATTTTGGAACTTTCTATATCTCTCATAAGCAAGTCAACCCATGGAGCCAAATGCTTATTAAAAAAGTCTTTTTGCTCAGTAATAGAATATTTTTTTTCAAACTTTCCAAGTATCAAGCCAGACATCATGTCAAATATGCTCGCGATGTGATCCTCCGGCTCCTTAACATTTTCCTCTAGCTTGATTCCTATTTTTTGCATATCCTGTCTTAACTTTGCTAAAGGCTTGTCTTTTAAAAATCCAGTCAAATAGTAAGATGCAAAGGGTAGTATTTCACCCCTACCGACACCTACAAAAATTCTAACATACTCATCTCTAATAGTTGGGAGATCAAGAGAAGTAGCTAATTTAGAAAGTGTTTTTATGGATTTTCCAATGGGAGAATCATCAGAATCAAGCATTGTTAACTGATTTACTAAATTTTCGTCAGGTTCTGCTCTTAAAAGATTAGCTAAAAATGAATACATGTCAGCACGTAACTGATCTTCTTCATTAATAATATGTGCAATTTTAGCGTTGTTAGAACTCAAATTATATCCCCCAAAATAACTATTTACTATTATTTTGGAAAAGAAAAGCTTTTTTTTATTAATATGTTAAGTAAAAGATCAATCTAAACAATTAGATCTTTTGGTTATAATTATTTTTACTGATTTTTGGTTTGAAAACCATTGTTTCTGGCTTTATTTTTTTATTATTATTTTGCAAGGAATTTTCAATTTCATCAGTATTTGTTGATGTTTGTTCTATTAAATTCTTATCTTTTTTTATTTCGCCAATCTTACTGACATTATTCTTCTTGTCTTTTTCAGATATAAGTTTTGTTTCGTCATTTTGTTTCTGATTTTGTTTTTTATCTTGATTTTTTCCTTTAGAAATTTTTTTAATTTTCTTTTTATTGCTTTTATCTGTTGATAATTGAATAGGAGTTATTGATTCGACGTCATTTTTTTCGTCCTTATCATCAATCAAATCTGATAGATAACCTTTTCCAACTTTATAAGCTGTTTCCATCCCTTCAATAACTGTTGCAGCATCAGTAAAATCTTCATGATAATCGTTAATTTCTGCGTCAGCGAATCTTATTATTGGATTTAATCTCCATACTCTTCGCAACGCTATTTGACGCAATCTGTCAGGAACTCCATCTTTAAAAAACACATCTAAAGATTTTTCTTTTTTAATTTTCTCAGGATTTGGTAAATTATATTTCTTTAACAATTCATCATCATTAAGTTTATCGTTTTCGCTCACTTCTGGTGTTGAAGATTTTGAAACTTCATCACCTTGGGAACTATTAAAATCAGTAGATTCTATTTTAGAAATTTCATTTTCAGACTTTTGTTTAGATTTTTTCTTAGACCATCTAGAAAGAAAGTTCTCATTTAAATCTTTTTTATCTTCTTTCATTATAAATTAACCTTTAAAATCTATTATCAGTTGTAAAAATTTTTCTTTAGTCTTTGATCCCCACCTCGATGAATATTTTCATCAATATTTTTTTTATCTCTTTTTCTTTTTTTAAACTCCTCAGGATGAAAGTGAATACTAACAAACTTATTTAAGAGCTCTAAAATAGGACCATATAATGGAACTTTTTCAACTTTATCTTCTCCACAATCTTCATAATCTTGAATATGATAGGGAGATAGTGAGACTTCTGCTAAATGAACGTCAATATTTCTCTTCTCATCACTTTTTTTTTCATTTTCTTCAATTAAATCTCCATCTCTCAGAACTATATATATAGAAGGGTCTGAAGATTGAAGATTCTCAGCATAACCTTCAGCCTCTGCGCGATGCAAATCAATTGACGCATCTGCAACAAATAAATTTTTATTATCACTATTATGTCGAGAAACATCATTTAAAAGTGGACGAATTTTAACGTCATTAATTGGGGGATACCCTTCTCCACTTGTTACATCAAGAGGTATCAAATCATTAACTATCCATTTATGACTTTCCCATTGATTATCAATTTCTTTTTTTTCAAAAATGATCCTTACACCGTATAGAAGATGCTTATTATTTTCTAAGCTTATCATAATGCCTCATTTATAAACCTTAGACAGGTGAGCTAAATAACAACATTAAGAATAAAAAACAAACTAATTTTTTTTGTGATGAGAAATTAATTGACATTATAACACAATTAAATAAGTTCTTGTTTCAATCTTGGGAGATTGTTTTTGGAAATTAATAATAAAAAAATACTTATTTGCAATTGTGAAGCAACAATGGATATTGATGATGAAGCATTATCAAAAGCTTGCAAGTTGGAAAGTAAATGTAAAATACATAACAACTTATGCGGTTCGGAACTAGATGTTGTTTTAGATCAACTAAAAGTAGGAAATAAAGAAAATAAAAATTTGCTAATTGCGTGCACTCAACAAGAAGAGGCTTTTGAAAATTTAGCTGAAGAAAATAATTTCCAGCCACCTGGCACTTTTAATATAAGAGAATATGCAGGATGGTCTAAAGAGAGTAAAAAATCCGTTCCTAAAATAAGCGCCTTGATAAATTCATCTGTCAATGAAACAAAAAAAACTCCTAGTTTGACTTTAAATTCTCTAGGAAGGTGCTTTGTTTATACCAATTATAAAAATGGTGATGACTCCCTTGGTATTGCTTTTGATTTCTGTAAAAAATTAAATAAACACCTTGGTGTAACACTAATGATTTCTAATTGTGAAGACGAAATAGTTTTAGAGCCTCAAAATTTCAAAATAACAAAAGGAAATATAAACAGAGCTCAAGGTTATTTTTCTCAATTCCAACTTGATATAAATAATTTTTCCGAAGCACTTCCAAGTAGTAAGTCAAATATGACGTTTGGAGATTTTTTTAAATCAGTAGATACTGAATGCGATATAATAATAGATCTAAGTGAAAATACACCTATGTTTACAGGTGATCACAAACGTGATGGTTATTTTAGAGCAAGCACAAATAGTCCAAATGATTTACTAGAGATTTTTGCGAAAGCAATTGATATGATTGGAGAGTTTGAAAAACCAATTTATGTAAACTATAATGATAGTTTATGCGCACATTCACGTAATGAAAAAACAGGATGCTCAAAATGTTTAGATGTTTGCCCTGCTGGCGCTATCCAAACATCTGGTGACGTTGTTTCTGTAGATCCAGGTATATGCGGTGGTTGTGGTTTTTGCGGATCTGTTTGTCCATCTGGCGCTATCCAAACTGATTATCCAAGCCTTGAAGTTATATTAGGTGATTTATCAAACCTACATGATAATTATATCAAAGCGGGTGGTAAAAATCCTACTTTAGTATTGTTTGATAATGATTATGGAAATGAAGTTATAAACATTCTTTCAAGACATGGCAGTGGTTTGCCAGCTAACTTGATACCCTATTCAATGCATTCTGTTGGTAGAGTTGGTCATGATATTCTTGTGTCTTCAATAGCTATTGGATATAAAAAAATTTTTATACTTCTAAACCCTAAAAAAATTAAAGAATTTGATCTCTTACCAAAAGAAATTGAATTAGCCAATGCCTTACTTTCTGGCGTTGCAAAAAATGATAATAATACAATTAAATTAATTGAAGAAAGTGATCCTGAAAAAATTGGAGATAAATTTTATGAAAAAGATGGTTATACCAAAATCAAACCATCTTCTTTTGTTGCAGTTGGAGCGCCTAGAGGAATATTGAGAGCCGGAATACAAGGTTTATCAAAAAGTAATAAAAACAAGAAAGACATCATACCATTACCCAATAATTCACCTTATGGGACCGTAGATGTTAACATCGATAGTTGTACTATTTGTTTATCTTGCGTAAGTGCTTGTCCTGCTGGCGCATTGCAGGACAATCCAGACTCCCCTCAGCTTTTATTCAGAGAAGATGCTTGCTTGCAATGTGGTATATGTGTAGCAATATGTCCCGAAAAAGCAATATCTCTTAACTCTCAATTCAACTTAAACGATAACGCAATGTCAGCAAAAGTTATTATTGAGGATCAACCTTTTGATTGTATTGTTTGTGGAAAGACTTTTGGATCTACTAAATCAATAGAAAGAATAATTGAAAAACTCTCTACTCATACGATGTTTGAAAAAGACGGCAGGACTGAAATGCTTAAAATGTGTGAAGACTGCCGTGTTGGGGAAATGTTTAAGGAAAATGATAAAATGCTTGATGCCCAAGACCGACCTAAACCAAGAACAACTGATGATTACTTGAATTAAGAAATATCTAATAAAGGTAAATTTGTTAATATATTTTGAGGTTTGAATTTTATCTTAGAACTACCATTCATTGCTAATCCAACATATACTGGCTTACCATTCATTTCTTGAACAAATCCGTCTTCAGCATCAAGTTGAAATAAACATAGTATCTGTTTAAGTCTTTCGTCATTAACGTCAAGTCCATTATAAAGATCATTTAAAATATTGTTAGAGTCACTGTCTAAACCAAGATGCCATGACCATTTCTCATCCTCAATTTTTTGCATGGGTTTTATTGAAACCTCGATAGAAAGAAAATAATGAACCCATTTTTCAATCACGCGTGCTAATGCATCTAAGCCTGGTTTAGTGTAAGCAAGATCAATGGAGGTATCAAATTTATCTGATCTACCCCAATAATTGTCAGCAGAGCTCTCTCTTAAAATATCTATATCAACCTCTAATTTTTTCGGATCATTAGCTTTAGTGCTTTTTTTCTCAGCTTGAAGTTCAACTGTAGCTTCATCTGCCACCATTATTTCATCTTCAGCTATAGTAACAACCTGTGTCCTAAAGAATATTTCTGACGCCCTCACTTGAAGAGCATAGGGTGATTGATTTAGAATGTTCCTTAAAATAATTTGAACCATTTGATCAACAAAAAGAGGAGGAAAGTCTACCGCTTGTCCTCTCGCTATTGCAAGATAAGCACTATCTAATGTTGGATACTTTGATAAAAAATCTCTAAACTTTAATATAACTTCATAGTTGAAAATTACGTCTTTATCTCTAATTAAGTTAAGTTCCTTTTTATCAACAATATCAAAAGGTTTATCAACCAATCTTTTGTGAAGTTCAATTTCAGCTTCACAAGATTCTTCAATTGGAGCCACTTCTGGTCTATAAAAATAAGCTCGCATAAAGTCTTCGGTAGGAACAAGATGACCATCATTATTATGATCTAACAAATGCCAACCAGAAGTTAACCAAAAATCATTTTGAACCATTCATGAATTCCTATAATTATTTCTCATCAACAAAAGCCCAAATTTTTTGCTCTGAGCAAGAATCAGCTTTAGGGAGATTTCTAAATTTTTCTTTAATTCCTTCATCTTCCCAAGTTCTTGTCAAGCTTAAAAGACTTCCAATTTCATGATTTTTGCACAAATCAAGCATAAAATTTATTTCTTCTGTTGCCGCCTTTTCAGCCATATCTTTTGTTGGAGCACCAAAGTTATCAATCAAATACTTTCCTAAGTCTATTTTTAGTTGTTGTAATTCTTCTTTACTAATATTCACTAAACTAACAAACGTACTATAGCCAAAAGTATTACAGCCCATAAAACCATTAGAGAATGCCTGCTTTATTTTACCATTTAAATCTTGGTGCTTTAAATTATAAAAGTTAAAAGTGCCAACCACAGCCAACTCACCTTCTTCAGAAGCCAAGGGGAAAATATTTAAATCAGATTTGTCGAAACGAATTGTTTTTGCAAACTTCATCTTAAATTTATGTCTCCAATTTCTTTTGTTATTTCAATTGGAGATAGGAATATTTCTTTATTCTTAGATTTGACAATAGCTAATCCATTTTCGTCTAATCCAACCCACGTGACATTTTCTTGGTTTTTCAAAGTAAGCTCTTTACTTTTTTCCCTTCTAGAATTCCACATATCTACGACAGGTTTAAAGCCCTCGTCTTCCCATTGACTAATCCAAGCTAAAAAATGCCTAGACAAAGATTCAACAGCTCTTGTTCTTGAGACAAAACCTGCACCTTCATCCGCAAGAGATGTTATATCTGGCTGAATATTATTTTCATCCATTTGAAGTTGATTATTTAACCTTAATTTTAATCCAACAACAATCCAATCTGGAATAGTATCCTCATTAGCTGAAGAAACCTCTATTTTGACAATACCCGCTTCACCTTGATTCAAGTAAATGAATCCTGGGTAAGAGTATGTAACCACTACTTCAGGCGGTGCAAGTGCTCCAATTGAGTCTCCAGCTGCAACCATCATTACATACAACATTTGATTACATTTAATTCTTTTTACTTCCGGATTTAAAACTACAGCTATTTCCACAAATTCAGTACTCTCAGAATAAAATACTGTTCCTGCTTCACTATTTACAGCTGCAGAAATAGCCTTGTTAAAAACTTCGATTTTATCTGGCACCGCGACCGGAGTTAATATTGGAGGTAGAAGTGGCGGGTCATTATCGTCTGCTGGATCAAGCTCATAATATAAACTCATACTAACTCCTCTTCTATTTTAACAGACTTGATTATAGCCTTTGCAATATTTCTATAATTCTTAGATTGAACTGATTTTGGCTCAGAGATTATTATAGGAATACCTGAATCAGAACTCTTTCTTACCTGAGAACTTATTGGAATTTCACCTAACATTTCAATTCCTCTTTTTTTTGATTCTGCCTTTACCCCACCTTCTCCAAATATATGATCAATTCTGCCACAGTCAGGACAACACCAATAAGACATGTTTTCAATCATTCCTAATACTGGAACATCAGCTTTTTGAAACATTGTTAGAGCTTTAACAACGTCTAATAGTGCTATATCTTGAGGAGTGGAAACTATTACAGCACCTGCTAGATTTACTTGCTGAGCAAGAGAAATTTGAATATCTCCTGTTCCTGGAGGTAAATCAATTACAATTATGTCAAGAGCTCCCCACGCAACTGAGTTTAACATTTGCGTTAATGCTGACTGTACCATAGGACCACGCCAAATCATTGCCGTATCGTCAGGTACTAAAAGCCCCATGGACATTAGACTGATTCCATAATTTTGGAGAGGAGCCACCATATCTCCACCAACTGAGGCGGGTCTTCCACTAACTCCTAACATCCTAGGCTGAGAGGGACCATAAACATCCGCATCTAGCAAACCTACACTATATCCCTCAAGCTTAAGAGCAATGGCTAAGTTTACCGATGTAGTTGATTTTCCTACACCGCCTTTGCCAGATCCAACTGCAATAAATCGCTTAACTTTGGATTCTATTACTTTTTCAACCGTTTTATCAGTTTTAACATTATCGTTGGTTTTGTTATGTTTATTTTCATGTGCAGTAATAACAACTGTCGCACTTGTAACGCCATCAATTCTTAAAATATTTTGTTGTGCTAATTTTCTAATAGGTTCCATTGATGCTCCTCTGTGCACTGGAACCTCGAGTGTAACTGCCACATTACTGTCTTTTATAGTTATATTACCTATTAAACCAAGAGTAACAATATCCTTTGACTGTGAGGGATCATAAACCTCTTTTAATGTGTCTAATATTAAATTTTCAGTTAAGTTAGTCATCTTTTCCTGGTAAAGATAATGTTGAAGAAATTGAATGGTTAAGACCTAATTCATCAATTTTTATATTAGCTGTAATATCAAGATTAGCGTTAGGACTCAATTCACCATCAGCTATTTTTTTATTAATCAGTTTTTCTATTTTTTGATGTGTTGTAACACCTAAATTTTTTAAAAATTTCCTATAACTAATTTCTGAAGCTGTCATATCTGACATATCTTTTTTATCACTCATAAACTTTCTCCTTAAAAATTTTTGTTAAAGCAATAATATTTATAAGTTTGGATCAGCTAAATGTTCACGTATCATATCTATAAATTGTTCTGACATATGCCTTACATAATCTTCATGATTTTCTATCTCTAAAACATTTTTCCCAACATGAGCTGAATAACGAGCCGCAGCATAGAGCATTATATAATTTAGATCAGTAGACTTAATAGTTTTATTTTTGGTGTTAGCAAAAGTAATAAAATGATCTGCTAATTTTAAAAAATTCTTTCCATCAAGAATTTTCTGGTCCTTAATTTTTTCTTTGGAGGACTCTGGCCTCTCATGCCATTTTGGTAATTCCATCTACGCTATATCTCCCCTCTAAATCACAAAATACATATAATGTCTCAATAATCCTAGATAATTTTTGTCTTTTTATAAAAAATGTTTCTTATTTTTTTATTATGAAATAAAATTTAAATTATTTGGGGGATTAAGAATTGCAAGATTTATGGAAACTTAATGGTCACGAAATTTCTGATTTATTAAAAAAAAAAGAAGTATCAGCATCAGAAATATGCAACAGACTTATTGAGCATATTGAAAAAATAAATCCTAAAATCAACGCAATTGTTGTAGAAACCTTCGAGGACGCAAAAAAGCAAGCAAAAATTCTAGATAAAAAAATTAAGGAAGGTGAAAATATTGGGACGCTTGCAGGTGTTCCTACTACAATAAAAGTTAATACTGATCAAATTGGCTATGCTAGCACAAATGGTCTGCGAATACAAAAAGACCTTATTGCAAAAAAAGATAGTCCTGTAGTAAAAAATCTCCGAAATTCTGATGCTTTAATGTTAGGAAAAACAAACACACCCGCTTTTAGCATTCACTGGTTTACTAGAAATAGTTTGCACGGTCATACTTTGAACCCACATAATAAAAATATTACTCCGGGTGGCTCATCTGGAGGTGCTGCTGCTGCAACTGCAGCTGGAATGGGCGCAATCGGTCATGGAACCGATATAGCTGGATCAATTCGTTACCCTGCATATGCCTGTGGAATTCACGGATTAAGACCAAGTATTGGCCGAGTTCCAATGATAAATTATACTACCCCAGACAGACATATTGGAGGGCAAATAATGGCAGTGTCAGGACCATTAGCACGTTCCATAAAAGATCTAGAATTAGCCCTAAAGGTAATGAGCAAGGAAAATTATGATGACCCTTGGTGGACACCATTACCATTTTCTTTGCCTATACCTGAAAAAAAAATAGCATTATTAAAAAAAATTGAAGGCCTAAAAATTGATCCTATAATATCAGCAGAATTAGACATTGTTGCTAAAAGACTTGAGGATTCAGGATGGGTTATAGAAGAACCTAAAGCGCCAAACTTCCAAGAAGCAGCAAAATTCCAAGCAACCTTATGGCTAGGTGAATTTAGAAGAACTGGCGCAGAAGCTATTACAAAAGAAAATGACCCTGATTCAAATTTTATTTATAGCCAAATGTCTAGAAGATGCCCTGATACTAGTTTAGAAAAATTTATGGACTCATTGCAACAAAGAGCAAGAATCAGCAGAGAATGGAACAAATTTTTTGATCAACACCCTATAATGTTATGTCCAATTACAGGAGACATTCCATTTCCAGATTTAAAGGATTTAGAATCAGAAGAATCCTTTGATTTAGTTTTTGATTCTATGCTACCTCAAATAGCGCCTCCATATATGGGACTACCTGGGCTATCTTTTGCAACCAGCCAAACAAAACAAAAAATTCCACTAGGAGTACAATTTATTTCCAGAAAGTTTCGCGAGGATTTATTATTAAATGTTGGATATGACCTAGAAAATTATTACCCCAAAATTGAGCCAGTATTGCCAGCCTTTTAGAGTATTATTAAGACAAAATAAAAAATGGTTGAAAATATTAAAATTTGTAGATTAATATCAAAACAAAATTATTTAATTAATGAAAATGTTTAAATCTAATGTAAAAATAACATATGCTGAATCATGGTTACCAATTCATCATAAATTTTTTATTCATACTGTAGAATTGTTATCAGCAAGAATTGCCCTAGAAAAACGTTACAAAAATTTTATTACTAATTCAAATAACAAAACTGGTACCGACTTATGGAAACATGCATTAAACTCTATGGGAATAGAAACGCCAAAATTAGCTCCAATCACTAAAAGAAAAAAAGGTAAGGGATTAATTATTGCTGCCAATCATCCTTTTGGAGTTACTGACGGGGTGTTTTTATCTTGGTTCGCATCTACATTTGATGATAATTTTAGAGTAATTGCGCATGGCGTTCTTCAAAAAGAACCAACACTAGCAGAGAATATACTTCCTATCGATTTTAGTAATAAAAAAAATGCGATGAGAGATAATGTAATCACTAGACAGACTGCTATTCAAATTTTGAAAAATGGAGGCGTAATTGCAATTTTCCCAGCTGGGGGAGTAGCATGGGCAAGAAAAAAAGGATTACCTATTGAAGAAGATGACTGGAAACCTATGCTAGGTAGATTAATAAATGACTCTAAATGTGATGTTCTTATAACCAAATTTGGTGGCCAAAATTCCAAAGCTTTTCAGTTTGCTTCACGTATACATCAAACTTTCAAACAAAGTTTATATTTGTATGAAATTAGAAAAAGTTTAGATAAACCCATAAAATTCGAAGTGTTAAAGTATTTCAAAAATGAAACTTTACCAAAAATTGATGATAAAGGTTTGTCACTTTTTCTTCAAAGCAAAGTTAAAGCTTCACACTAAGCATTATAGAGTTTACCGCTCTTCTTAGAGAGTTCTGGAGGAGCAGTTGGTCTTTTAAGGAAGGTATCTACATCTCTAACATCTAAAAATTTATTACCAGCCTTAATTATTTGGTTATTTGGTAATTTTTTCAATGGCGTATATTTTGGATGATGGTGATCTATAAAAGGATTATTTCTAGCAGCGTTATAACAACATAAAAGTGTCCAACGTCTGTTAGGAGAGTTGTTTTTATCAGACCTGTGGAGAGTATTACAGTGAAAAAAAAGCACATCTCCAGGATCCATTTCACAATAAACTAGTTTTAGATGTTTTTTTGCCTCCTCAACTCTTTTTAAATCGACACCGACTTGACCACTTTCTAGTAATGCATGGTCAACTCTTCCTAATTTATTTGAACCAGACAAAACTTGTAAACATCCATTTTTTTTTGTACATTTGTCTAAAGCTATCATTACAGTAGCCATAAGGGGAAACAAACAACCATTGTTATACCAATATCCGTAATCTTGATGCCATTCCCAAGCTCCTCCCTCATATGGTTCTTTAGCTGTGATTTTAGAATGATAATGATAAACTTCTCCACCAAGAAGGTCTTCCATTGTATCAACAATTTTTTCTGATCTAGCGGTAACGCCATAAATACTATCATCTGGATGGTTCCATGCCATCATTTTAGTTATTAATCCTTCGGAGTCTTTTCTTTCATATAAATGATCTCTTATAGCAGGGTCCTTCTTAGAAGCATTTTGCAAAAGATATGTTTCATCTTCATTAAAAAAATTTTTTACGATCACATATCCATTTTCATGAAAATCTTTTGTTTGATTATTGTTTAGATATGTAGCCATTAGTTATTCTCCAAAAAATGTGAATGTTAGGGCATGTTTTTAAAATTGTGCCAGTTATAATAATTAGATTTTATATCAGCATCACATGAAAACGCATCAAAAACTTGCTCTAGATAATTTAACAAGTTTTTATTTATAATTTTTTTATTTTTTTTATTATATTTATTTTTTAATTCTTCTTCCCAAATTATCATTGCGCTGTGTATAATTGCTATTGGAGTAGGGTCAATATTTCTTATAGTTCCATCTTTTAATTCTTTAGAAAAAATACTAATTAAGTTTTTAAATTCTTTTTCTAACCCTTGAAGCTTAGATTGCAATAACTTTGTTGAACCATCCAAGCTTTCTTTCGTATTTGGTATTTGTTCCCATTTTCTGTCAATTAACTCCCTTAAATAATTTGGTATATTGCCAATATCCTTATTTAATTTTTTGAAGTCTTTTAAAACATTATTTAAAATTAAAATATTTTCGTCATTATTATTGATTCTAAATTTTTCTCCTGATTTGAAATTTTCATAAATAACATACATTCTTCGTGAAATTTCAATTAAATTAGTTAAAGTCAAATTTACAAAAATCCCTTTTTTTGAATTTTTGATTATTGTTCGTAACTCAGACTCAATTTGTTCTTTTTTTTTCAAGATAGTCCTATCAAAAATCATCTATTTTTTTGGTACAATTATACAAAGTATTTTTCATACAATTTGAGTATAATGAGTAACCTTCATTAAACTCATCTTTGCTCATTTTTTCTTTTATCATGTTAATATTTTGACGTGCACCTTCTATATTAAGATCTTCTGCTAAGCGCCACCATAAATACGCTTTAGGATAATTTGCTTTAACACCTTGTCCTTTAAAATACATATTCCCTAAAATTAACCTTGACGTAGGATGATCTCTCAATGCAGAAAATTTAAAAGATTTTAAAGCTAGTTTATAATTTTTATTTATTCCTGAGCCTTTTAAATAAGCGTGCCCTAATGCATAATTAGCTAGAATATTTCCTTGATTTGCTGAAAGAAAAAACCAGCTAAAAGCCTCATTTTTATCTACAGGAACTCCTAAACCTTTATTATACATTATACCTAAATTGTACTGAGCTTTGTCGTCACCTAAATTTGCATCATAACTTAAATAATAAAGAGCCGTTTTATAATCTTTTTGTTCTAAAGCTTGGTATCCTCTTAGTCTATCGTTTGCAAATGTTATGGAACATGAAAGTATTAAAATGAGAAAGATTTGTTTAATCATTTCAATTTACCCAGATAAAGATGAGGCTCCACCATGATCTGCAGACCAAGTCATTGGATCATTTAAAAAGCTCTCTACCTCTCCAATCTCGTCATTTTCAAAATAGTTAAATTCTTTCGCTACTTTTAGCACATCCCACCAAGTTGCTAGAGAGTGCATTTGAAGACCAATATTATTTAAAGTTTCTCTCGTTTGGGGAAAAATATCATAATAAAATACTACAAAGGTGTGATCGACTTTTGCACCTGCTTCACGTAACGCTTGACAAAATTTTATTTTACTATTCCCATCCGTAGTTAGATCTTCCACTAATAGTATATGGGAATTATTTTTAAAATCCCCTTCAATTTGTGCATTCCTTCCAAAACCTTTTGCTTTTTTTCGAACATACTGCATTGGTAGCATCATTCTATCAGCTATCCAAGCTGCAAAAGGAATGCCCGCCGTTTCGCCGCCCGCAATAGAATCAATACTTTCAAAACCAATATTTCTTGTAATCTCAGAGGCTGCAAAATCCATTAATGTATGCCTTACTCGTGGGTATGAAATTAATTTTCTACAATCAATATATACTGGACTTGCCCAACCAGAAGTAAATTTAAAAGGTTCCTTCGCACTAAATCTTACTGCCTCAACCTCTATTAACATTTTAGCTGTTATTCTCGATATAACACTTTTCTCGGGAAAACTGGTTGAAAACATTTTTTACTATTCCTTTATTTTCATATTTAGATCGCAATTTGACTTAAAATTGAATCAACATCAAGTATTCTAATATGTTACTATTTGAACAAACAAAATAACAGTTGTAATTCCATAAAGTACATTATTCATAATCATTTATAAATTTATATAAAGTTGAAACACTTTTCATAAAATCTTTAATTTCCATTCTCTCCTCAGGATTATGAGAACCCTTGTCATTTCTAACAAAAATCATTCCTGTTTTAACACCTTTATTAGAAAAAATTGCTGCATCATGAGTAGCACCACTTGCTACTGACACTCTTGAAAAACCAAGTGATTCGCTTGCATCTAGAAGTTTCTTTACAACTTCTTGATTACATTCAGCTGGATCTGATTTGATTACGTTGTCAAGCTCAAAATGAACGCCCCTTTCTCTTTCTATTGTTTTACATTCAGATCTTAAAAGACCTTCTAATGCATCAAGGGTTGAAATATCTTGGCTTCTGGATTCAAAACTAAATAAGATTTCTCCAGGAATTCTTGACATAGCTTGATTATCAATATCTGTGTGGAAAATACCTGATGTTAGAACAAGATCACCACCATGTTGCTCTATGGTGTTCCAATGGTCATCCATACGAGTTATCAAATCGGCTCCAGCAAAAACAGCATCTTTTCTTAGATATCTAGGGATAGTGCCCGAGTGACCTGCATCACCTTTACATCGTATTTTGTGATGTCGATAATTGCCTCTTATCCCAGTTACAATTGCGATTGGCCAATCTTTATCTACAAGAACAGGACCTTGTTCAATATGTATCTCTATAAATACTTCTATCTCTTTACTGTTGATTAGAGACTTAGATTTTTTTATGAGATCTAGTTTTGCACCCGAGGCATCCATAGCTTCAGACAACTTGTTACCTGTGGTTCTATGGGTAGAGTTTAAATCTTCTGAAGACAACAAACCAAATAAAGCCTTCGATCCTATACAATTTTTACCATACCAAGCACTTTCTTCACCTCTTAATATTATCACCTTTACAGGTAAAGATGTTCTGATTTTTTTTTCTTTTAAATTTGCTAATAGTAAAAAACCTGCAACCACTCCAGCAAGACCATCAAAGTTTCCGCCTTGAGGGACTGAATCCATATGTGATCCAACAAGAATATAATTAGATTGAATAAATTTATCCAAGGAGAGAATTATATTTGCAGCATCGTCTTTTTCAACAAAAAAACCAAATTCTTCAGCCAAATCTATCAAGTAATTTATGCCAAGAGCTTCTCCCTTACCATAAGATTCTCTTGAAATACCTACCTTATCTCTAGTCAAAGATTCAATATCAGAAAAAATTTTTATAGCTAAATTTTCAATCCATTGTTCCTCATGGAAAGGAACTTTAACATTTGACATTATGAAAAACCTTCTAATGTTATCTAGTAATTAGTAAAGAATTTAATAATTTAAAATTTTGTTTTGTTATGAAATATCATAATTATCACCTAACAAAGACGAGTTGGCCTTCACTAGATTTTTCAGCATTATAAACGTAACCATCTAAATCGAATTTCTTCAGATCATCTTCACTCTGCAAACGATTTTGTATTATGAAACGAGCCATAGCTCCTCGAGCGTTTTTGGCGTAAAAACTTATTATTTTTTCTTTACCATTTTTACGTTCCATAAAAATAGGTGTGATAACTTTTAATAATAAGTTTTTGAGATTTATGACACTAAAATATTCGTTAGAAGCACAATTTACTAAACTTTGACTTCCTATTGTTTTTGCATGTTGGTTTAAATTTTCAGAAATTTTATTACCCCAATACTCATACAGGGAGGAACCATGAGTTCCTTTAAGTTTGCTTCCCATTTCTAATCTATAAGGCTCAATTTCGTCTAAAGGTCTTAATAAACCATATAAACCTGAGAGAATTCTCAAATGTTTTTGGGCAAAATCTAAATCTTCTTTCTCTAATTTTTCTACACTTAAACCTTTATAAGTGTCACCAGCAAATGCAAAGGCTGCAGCTTTTTTTTGTTGGTTACCAAATTCCTTGAACCGATCTCTGTTTAATTCTGCTAATTTTGGACTAATATCCATCAGATTTTCTAAATCTTTTACACTTAAATCGCGAACAACATTTACCAACTCATCCACATTTTTTTTAAAATATGGTTCAGACACTTCTAAGCCATGGACTAAACTCATGTTAAGTTTTTTTGCAGGTGAAACTACTACAAGCATAAATATCTCCTTTATATTTTTCAAAAATAATGCATATCTATTAAAATGTCTAGATGAGCCAAGGATACTTAATTTTAAATTCTAATTTTGATAATTAATAAATAAGTCTATTAAGTAAATATTGAGATTTTAATGGGATTAAATTTTTCAAAACAATTTTTACCAGTTTTCCTATTAATTTTTTTAATCTTAGTTTGGACTTCAGTATGGTCTTTATTTAAGATTGCTATTGAAGCAATTCCTCCATTAAGTTTCAGAGTAATAATTGGAATACCGGCATTTGCTCTATTGTTATTTCTTGGATATAAAAAAGTTAAAACAGTTTACGTTCCAAAAAGTGACTTTAAACCTCTTCTTTTAATTAGTTTTTTTAATGTTACATTATGGCAGGTTTTAATGCTCTATGGAATAAACATGCTTGGTGGAGGAAGAGCAGCAGTTTTAACATACACAATGCCAGTGTGGGCAACCATTTTTGCTGCTATTTTTGGTTATGAAAAAATAAATATATCGATAATAATTTCGTTAATTTTAGGAATGACTGGTATCTTTTTTCTGTCTTTGGAAATTAACGTTTTTGAAAATATTTTTGGTTTTTTGATTACATTGTCTGCGGGTTTAAGTTGGGCAATTGGAACCATGATAGTGAAGTATGGGGGAATTAAATCAGATGGATTAATTGTAGCAGGGTGGCAACAAATCATTGGTATAGTTCCAATTATACCTTTTGCATTATACTTTGATCTAAATAATTTTGGGTTAATAAATTATACGCATATTCTTATAATTATATATGGTATATTTTTATCTAGCGCTTACACATATTGGGCTTATTTTACTATTTTACAAAAATTTTCAGTTAATGTTACATCTGTATCTGTAATGGCGGTTCCGATTTTGGCCATTTTAGTCGATTATGTTTTAGTTGATGTAAAGTTCTCTGGGTATGATCTTTTAGCTCTTATATTTATAGTATCTGGAATATATATAGTTGCAACAAAACCTTTTAATAAGTAAGTTGGCTAGTAAAAAAATATTTTAGTCATTTTTTATTAGAGTTATGAATTATATATATATTCATCAATCTTTGCATTAAATGATACTGACCTGCGTTCCTCGGCACCTTTAAAAGGATAAACAGTATGAAACAAATAATTTGGAAACAAATAAAAATCACCAACATTTGGCTTGGCTAAAATATTTCCATTAGACAGAAATCCTCTATTTCCATAAATAAAATCTATCTTACCATTTTGATTATTTCTTTTGTTATTTTGTGAATATGAACCCCAATCATCTGGTACCTTTAAGTAACCAACACCTGATAAATGTCCTGTATGAATGTGAACCGGATTATATTCACCTTCAAACTGTCTAACTATCCAACTGTTGATAACCTCAAATTTTGATATTTTCTGATTTGTAATTTTTAAAATGTAAGCTTCTGTTACATCTTTTAGAAATTTCAAAAAATATTGATGAAATTCAAACCTTTTATCTATGATAAACTCTTGTTTAACGTTCCCTGCCAACTCTTTACCATGATCTAATTTTTTAATTGCTTCATCATCTTCTATAACTTTGTCAACATAAATGTTAAGTTTGTCAATTAAGTTTTGTGGCATCGTTACTTTAGCAATCGAAGGACCAAATGGTCTTATCAACTCCAAATTATTTACCAAATTAGTGAATCCAAAATTAGTCATATTTAACCTAAATTAATTTTTAACAATGTAAGATTTATAAAACATTGAGCTAAATTTTACAATTTTATACTTTGAAAAAATAATACTCTTAAATAAAATTATTAGTAAAACCTTATAGGACATATTCTTAAAAATGGGCCCGCTTTTAAAAAACTAAAATTTATTAAAGTTGTGTTGCTTTTCTAGACCTAATTAAAATAAAAGTTACTAAAATCTAAATTCTTCGAAATCTGCATTTCATTTATTGCACCTCTAGAAATTTCAACTCTTGCTCCAGTCTCTTTTAATTTCTTTAAAACTTCCTCACCAAACAATTTCCAAGATTTTTCTTCAGAAGCTTTGTCGGGCCATATAGTCATTGAATATCTCTGAGTAGTAGATAAATCTACCGACATCCTAAAAAGCATGCCAGCAGCAAATCCTTTAGTTTTACCTAATTCAACCAAAAGACTTGATGCCGCTTCTTTTGAAAAATCGTTCATAAATGTTAATTTTACAAACCTTGCATACATAGATTAATGTAACTCCAAATTTTTTTTAAAGTCTATTAAAGTTTATATTAGAATATTTAATATTTTGATAATCACCTCATTAACTATTCATTATGAGTAATCATATATAGATGTAAACTTAAGTCTAATACTCAAAAAATAAACCTATGTGACTATGTCTCGAATTTCGTGTTTTAAATGTTGGTATTTAACCGTGTGTGTAAAATTTAAGATTACATATGCTTAATATTTATTCAAAAGATTAATTAATCCTCGAATAAATTTGTAAGAAAAACATTATATTCCCATGGTTAAAACATTTATAACTAAAGTAGTTGGAAGTCGTGGTATAGTAGTACATGAATTTAGTTCAGAAGAGCTTATTAAGTCATAGTTTAAATTAGTATTTAAGGATATTTATTATGATAATTGCAATTGTTACTTTTAAGATAGATAATGCATTAACTGACACAGTGTTAAAAGAGAAGTTTTTAGAAACATCACCCATATACAAAGACACCCCAGGTTTAATTAGAAAAAACTATATCTGTGATACTTCAAAGAATTTAGCAGGTGGGGTTTATTGCTTTAATAATATCGATAATGCAAAAAGTTGGTTTGATGAAGATAGAGTTAAATGGATTACAGAGAGGTTCTCAGCGCCTGATATAAAATATTATGAAAATCCAGTTATAGTTGATAATAATACTGGTGAAATAATTTCATAAATTATAATGATCTATGAGAATATATACTCCTCAAAATTTCATTTTATTTGTTTTTTTAATAAATTTAATGGCTAATATTTACTGTATAGAATCAATCATAACTAATATGCAAACATAAAAGAAGGCAAACACAAATACTGGTGCAGCATTTGATATTTGTTTATTACTTTTTGGTTCTGACTTTTTCCAGTCAGTTGGCATAACATCTCTATCCCATGCATCACGCCTTGTATCTTTTTTACGTTGATCAACGTGTATATTTCTAGGGTCTACTCTATAATCTTCTTTCATTTTCTAAAATCTTATTTCATTCTCAAATTCTAGGATAACATATAATAAAATCGATTAATTATTTTTTCTCTAACTTATTTGATAAATCCTCATCTTCAGATTGATAAATATAAGTATTTAATGGTTTAAATCTTATGACTAAACAAGCCAGTGCTATTATAAGTATTGCTCCAGCTTCATAAAGAAGTATGATTGGGTCCATACCTTTTCCTTGAAGGATTATTAATCTAGCTATAGCAGTCATAGCAATAAACAAAGGCAATGTAATAGGTATTTTATTACTTACATAAAATATACCTATCATTCCAAGAACTTCAGTATATATAAATAATAACAATAAGTCAGCTAATTGCACTTTACCATTATTATATATAGAGTAAATTTCCTGCAAAACTGCAATTACAGTTAAAATAGCTATAATTCCTAATAAAACCTTTTCTATTGTTTTTATAATAAGAGCAGGCTTAAATTTATTGTCTTTCATTATTAGTACCCTGATTATCTATAGTGCAAATAAATATTTAAAACATAATAATAATATTTTTTAAATTAATTTGAAATTGTAAAATATTCGTAATTACCTTCGTGTTTTTCCCAATATAGATTGAGTAGAGGAAGTCCTCCTTACTATTATCTATTACTTAAAATAAAACCATGGACCATTGACCATTGACCATTGTTGATTAGTAAAAGGGTGCAGCAACCTCAGTTAAAATTAGAATTTTCAATATAAAATTTTTGTTAATTAATTTTCTAATGATCATTATATTATAAAAATCAAATGATTAAAAGATGTTCATTTATAATATAAATTTAATAGTTTTTTAAAATAATTTCATTTTAATTTTATTAGAGCATACTCTGTAACACAGAGTATGCTCTCAAGCGGGGAGGGAGGATATTCTTTATATATTAACTATTTTCAAACTATATTGAATCTCTGATTAATACATTCAGAGTTGCATTAATTAGAATTGAAGAATTTCAAATATCAGAGATGTTTAAATATGAAATGGGATCGTTTAAAATATTTTCATATTGTTTCTCAAACTCTTAATTTGAAAAGAGCTTCTGAAATTATGAATATAAGTCATTCTTCCCTAAGCCGACAAATTAGTATTTTAGAAAGTGAAATTAAAACAAAACTTTTTTTTCGAAATTCAAAAGGTTTGTCATTATCACCAGAAGGTCAGGAATTATATAAAGAAGTAAATAAAATTTCTTCACAAATTGAAAATTTAAGAAACTTTTCTTGTTCATCCGAACCAATTGGAAAGCTAAAGATTGCTGCAACAAATGCTTTTGGCGCGCTTTGGATTACACCAAGGATAAATAAATTTTTATTACAATATCCTAAAATACAAATTGCATTAAACTTAAGAGATTCTGAGCCTAAAGTTTTACACTACGCCTCTGACTTAGAAATTAGGATGACAGAAAGTAATTCACAAGATGACGTTCAAATCAAAATTTCAGAATTCCGATATAAAATATATGCTTCTAAAGAATATATAAAAAAATTTGGAGTTCCTAAAACAGTAGATGAATTAGATTATCACAAAATAATTGCCTATGGAGAAACTGCTCAACCACCTCTAAACAGAAATAGATTAAATTGGTTGCTAAATATTGGAAGAGAAAAAAATAATATTAGAAATCCAATATTAGAAATTTCAAATATTCACGGCATTGTAGAAGCTACTCAAAACTCGGTAGGTATATCTTCTTTACCTAGTTGGATGGAAAGTTTTATTAATTTAGAAGAAATATTATCTGAATTAAAGGGTCCAAAATTAAATATTTCATTATGTTATAAATATCATTTAAAAGATGACCAAAGATTAAAGGCTTTCAAAAAATTTTTGATTGACGAAATTGGCCAACTAAAAACTTAATTGAGATTTAAGTAATTTTTTACCTAGTTTTTCTTTATCTCCTTCTATAATTATTTTCCCCCTTTGCATTACATAAAAATAATCAGAAAGATTAAATGCAAAATCAAAATATTGTTCGACTAAAAATATTGTAATTTTTTTTTCTTTTTTTAAATATAAGATTACCTCGCCTATTTGTTTAATTATATTCGGTTGAATACCCTCAGTAGGCTCATCCATCAATAATAAACTTGGTTTTGCAACAAGTGCTCTTGCAATAGCCAACTGTTGTTGTTGTCCTCCAGACAAATCTCCACCTCTCCTATGAAGCATTTTTTTTAATATTGGAAATAAGTTAAATATTTCATCAGGGATAAACCAATTTTTTTTATTCAAACATGCAAATCCAATTTCTAAATTTTCTTTAACACTTAAAAGGGGAAATATATCTCTTCCTTGAGGAACGTATCCAATTCCTAATTTTGCCAGTTTGTAAGATGGAAGATTAAATATATCATTGTTATTATAGAAATAAGTTCCATTTTTTGCATTTTGTATTCCAGACAAAAATTTAAGTAAAGAAGTTTTACCTACGCCATTTGATCCCATTAAGCATGTTATATTGCCTTTTTTGGCTTTTATTGAAACATCAAACAAGATTTGAGAAGAGCCATAATTTAAATTTATTTTTTTAACATCAAGCATAATTATCTTCCTAAATAAACCTCTATGACTTTTTCATTTTGAGTTATAAAGTCAATTGAACCAGAAGAAAGAATGCTACCTTCATTAAGTACTGTTACTCGACAATTTAAATTACGTACAAACTCCATATCATGTTCAACCACAATAATTGAACTAGATTTTGCAATATTTTTTAAAATACTAACTGTTTGATTTCTCTCAGTTGGTGTCATGCCTGCAGCAGGTTCATCAATGAGCATTAATTTTGGATTTTGGCTTAAAAGCATCCCAATCTCTAACCATTGCTTCTGACCATGGCTAATCTCACCAGCAATTCTATCTTTAATCATGTAAAGATTTATATCTTTTAAAATTTTTTCAATGCTTGTAAGCTCAGATTTTGTATTTTTTTGAAATAAAACCTTAAATGGATTTCTATTTTTTTTCTGAGATAAAATTAAATTATCAATAATTGTTTTATTTTCAAATACCGTAGGTTTTTGAAATTTTCGTCCAATACCAAGTAATGCTATTTCTGATTCTGTTTTTCTGATTAGATCAATGCTTTTTTCTCCCCATAAAATATGTCCATTATCTGGCTTTGTTTGACCTGTAATTATATCCATAAAAGTAGTTTTCCCTGCGCCATTTGGTCCAATAATGGCTTGTAATTCATTATACCCTATTGAAAAACTTAAATTTTTTATTGCTTTAAAACCGTCAAAAGAGATTGAAACATTATCAACTTCTAACAACGTTTTCATTTGATTTTAACCAATAATGTATTTAGCATACCAATTAAACCACCCTTACTAAAAATTGTTATTGCCACAAAACCAATTCCTAAAAATACAGTCCACCAATTCACCCATTCAATTGTAAAAAAACCGAGGGGAATATTTGGAGCATTTCCTCCAGTAAACCAAGAGGATAGCAAAGAAACAGACGCTGCACCTAAAATTGCACCATACAATTTTCCTCGTCCACCAATAGCAACCCAGACAGCTAAATATATTGAGGCAATAGGAGCAATCTCAGCTGGGTTTATTATACCAGCTTGAGGATAATATATAGCTCCTGCTAATCCAGTAATTATGGCTGTGATAACAAATATAAAAAGTTTGTATATTTCTACATTGTATCCAAAAAAACGAAGACGCGTTTCATTGTCTCTGATAGCGGTAATTACTGATCCAAATTTACTTTGAATTATATAATTAAAAATTACAAATGAAAATATAAGTCCGATTGAACTTAACCATAAAAATAATATTGAAATTGTAGATTGACTTAAGTTTTCAAGATGAGGAATATTTTGCAATCCAGACAATCCGTTATTTCCTCTTAACCCGCTATCATTTTGAAATAGATATAAAGATAAAGCTAGGGTCATTGCTTGAGTCAAAATTGACAAATATACTCCAGTTACTCTTGAACGAAAAGCTAGCCAACCAAAAATAAATGCTATTAAACCAGGGATTAAAATAACAAAAATTATTTGAAAATATAAATTATCTGCAAATGTCCAAATAAGTGGTATTTCTGTTCCTCCAACAACACCAAAAATTTGATTACCTATCGCTTCTTGTAATTCTATCTCAGTAAAGGGTAATTGTGAGTCATCTAAAGAATTCAATACAATAATAGACGTTCTCTCATACATTAACCACATGCCTATCATGTATCCACCTAAGCCAAAAAAAGCAAAATGACCTAAGGATAAAATACCACAATACCCCCACACAACATCCATAGCAATTGCAGCAATACATAAGCAAAGAGTTTTTCCAAGGACTTTTACAAAGCTTGTTGATATAAAGTTTATACCAAAAGGTTCACTTAAAAAGGTGACTAACAACGTAAATAAAAAAATAGTTATTAAAAAAATCAGCGAATGTTTTTTTACAGATTTATTCATGTCAGTTATCATTTGCTGCTCTCCCTTTTAAGGCAATTAATCCCCTTGGTCTAAATTGAATAAATAAAATTATAAATATAATCATATATGTTTGAGCAGCTAATGTATTTGAAGGATTAAACCATTCTATAAACTTTTGTAAAAAGCCAATTAATGAAGCGCCGGCAAGTGTACCCCAAATACTTCCTACACCACCAACTACAACTGTCATAAAACTTTGAACAATGTATTCTGAGCCAAGTTCAGATGTGACCTTGGAAAACAAACCTATAGCAACACCAGCAACACCAGCAATGCCTGACCCAAAACCAAAAGTTAACATATTTATTTTTTCAGTGTTAACACCCATGTTCGATGCCATTACAGGGTTTTGAGTTACGGATCTAGTTTCTAATCCAAATCTAGTTTTTTTCATTACAAATAATAATATTAAAAAAAATAAAACTCCCAAAACAAATATAGCTATCCTAATGTAACTTATCGAAAGATCATCATTTATTATTAAAGATCCATCTAACCAAGAAGGTGATGTTAAAGGTCTAGCCTGAGTACCAAAAATATTTTTAGCAAGTTGTTGAAGAGCTATACTTATACCAAAAGTTGCTAGCAAAGTATCAAGAGGATTTTTATATAAATGTTTTATCACCAACCTTTCCATTATAACCCCTGCAATAAAAGTAATTATAAAAGCGAGAGGAAAAGCTATTATCAGAGATAATGTATGATTAGTAATATATGATTGAACAACATAGCCAGTATATGCTCCCATCATTATAAATTCACCGTGAGCCATATTAATCACACGCATGACTCCAAATGTTATTGCCAAGCCAATAGCACCAAGAAAATATATAGAACTAAGACTAAGACCATCAATAAATAAATCTAAATACTTATAGAATTTAACTTTAAAATTAATTGAATCTAAAACTTGTTTAGTCTTGTTTGTAATGTATTTATTTTTCTCAATGTAAATTTTGTAAAAATGTAGTTGTTTTAAATCATTTAATAATTCTGTTTCATCTCGATAAATATTAAGATTTTTTATCTTGGCTAATTTATTATAAACTTCGATTCTTTTAGAATTTTTATTAAATTCCTTTATATCAATTCCTAAAATTTTATTGTCAACAATGTTATTTTCTAAAATTAATTTTAATTCATTTAAACTGACTCTCTTATCTAAAAATCCATTTTTTTGTGCTATTTTGTAAGCATCAATAACACTAAGTTTTAATTTTTCTTTATAGAAAAAACTTTTTATAACTTCACCGAATTGTTTTTTACTAATTACTTCTGGTTTAATTATTTGAGCAATATTTAAATTATTTAAATCTTCAATATTTCTAGTAACTTTAATTTCAGATGTCCTTAGGAGTTTTGACAAAACTGCTCTTACTTCTATTGAAGTATTAGTCTTTAATTCATTCAGAACTTTAATTTTCTCTTTATCGTCAGTTCCATGTTGTAAAATTGCAAATTGTAATAATTTTTTTATTTTAATTTTTAACCTATCATCTTCCTCTAATAAAAATGCTTTTCTAAGGAGTTCTAAATGTTCAGGTAATATTTTTTTTTCAAGAGCATTTATGCTATTTATTCTTTTATTTTTATCATTACTAAATATTTGAAAGTTCACAAGTGCAGTTGCAATCTTTGCCCTTACACCACTATTCGGTTTTATTTTTTTGAAATCTTTTTTTTTCTTTTTTCCAATTTTAGCGTTGGAAAAAATATCAATTGCGTAATATGTTTTATTATCAAACTTGGAAATTAGTACAATTTTTTTTGTTTCTTTTATGTAAAATAATTTCTTATTTTTCCAGAGATTTAAAAATCTTGATACGGTATTTTGATCATAAACATTTATTTTTTCTAAAAATGTTCCAACTGTTTTTGAAGAACTATTTATAATCAGTTTAGAGTTTTTAAATAAAAAATTGTCAAAGTTCTCTTCTGAAAATGCAGAATTGAAATTTAATAATGAAAATAAAATAATTAATAAGTATTTCATAAATTAATATTGATAATGCTATGGAAACCATAGCATTATCCTCAATATAGTTTATCTAATAATTTGACTTGAGTTGAATACAAGTATTTGTCTTAGTATTGTACATACCACAACCAAGGGACTTCCAATCAGATTTTAAAACAGCAGATTCAGGTAAATGATCTGTCCATGCATCTCCTGGCACTTCCTTAGTTTGACTTATAATGTCAAACTGGCCATTTTCCAATATTTCACCAATTAAGACAGGCTTAGATAAATGATGATTTGGCAACATTTCAGCCGTACCACCAGTCAAGTTTGGAACTTTAATACCATACATAGCTTTTCTAACAGCATCAACATCTGTAGTTCCGGCCTTTTCAACGGCCTTAACATACATTTTAAATCCAATAAAGTGAGCTTCCATAGGATCGTTTGTAACTCTTTTATTTCCCATTGTAGCTTTCCAATCTTTTATAAAACTTGAATTAAGATCAGATTCAGCTGACTGAAAATAATTCCATGCTGCTAAGTGACCAACTAAATTTGTTGTATCTAATCCAGATAATTCTTCTTCACCAACTGAAAAGGCAACTACCGGGATATCATCTGCTTTAACACCTGCAGCAGCTAACTCTTTATAAAATCCAATATTAGCATCTCCATTAATGGTAGAAATAACTCCAACTTTTTTACCATCAGCTCCTAAAGAAACTACATCTGAAACAATTTTAGACCAATCAGAATGTCCAAATGGAGTATAATTTACAAAAATATCACTTTCTGGTATTCCTTTATCTATAAGATATTGTTTCAAGATTTTATTAGTTGTTCTAGGATATACGTAGTCAGTTCCTAATAAAGCAAACTTTTTAACATCAAGCTCTTCTAAATAATAATCTGTTGCTGGGATAGCCTGCTGATTTGGAGATGCGCCTGTATAGAAAACATTTTTAGAGCTCTCTTCTCCTTCATATTGTACTGGATAAAAAAGTAAACCGTTTAACTCTTCTAGAACTGGTAGTGCAGATTTTCTTGAGACAGAAGTCCAACACCCAAATAAAACATCAACTTTTTGAACTGTTAAAAGTTCTCTCGCTTTTTCAGCAAATAAGGGCCAATTTGAGGCGGGATCAACAACTACGGGCTCTATTTTTCTACCTAAGATGCCACCTTTTTTGTTTTGTTGTTCAATTAACATCAACATTGTATCTTTTAATGTAGTTTCTGAAATAGCCATTGTTCCAGATAATGAATGTAAAATTCCAATTTTTATTGGCTTCTTATGTCCATCTGCAAAACCTAGACTGCTAAAACATAAAAACAATATAGTAATTAATAATCTCATAATATTTCACCTTTCTCGAATTAAATAAGAACAGTAAATATTGATGAGTTATTTTTATGAATTGCAAATATTAGAACCCACGTCTGTTGAGATTTGAAATTTAAATTTTATTCAATTATATCAATTATTTGAAATTCAATTAAAATTAGTCCAATTTGAAATTGATTATTTTTTGGTCAAATTTAATTTAAAATAAATTGCTAATTATTTATAATTGGATTTTGATTGTACAGAAAATTTGTAATTTAAAATTAACTTATAGTTTACTAAATCAATCTTATTTCAAACCCATCATTGAACCCTGGTCCGAGTTCTATGGACTACGGTCAATGGGCAGACCACCACCTGACCATTGACCATTGTTGATTGGGAAAAGGGAGCAATAACCCCGGACTATGGACTAATGCCCATGAATAAGCTTGCTAAGGGTAGTAGAAAGTAGTCTTTTATTAAATTAAATATTTGTTCTTAAGGGAGTTGAAAATGACTGACATTGAAAAAACTAGGAAATTACAATACAAAATTATGCAAGATATAGCTGCTGGAGCATTAATACCTATGATGAGAATAGGAGATGAACTAGGTCTATTTAAAAGTTTACATAAATTTGGTCCATGCACTTCCGATGAATTCAGTAATCAAATTAAGATGGATAAAAGATATATAAGAGAGTGGTTGCTTGCTTTAGCTGCCGCTAAATATATAGATTATAATAATAAAAATGAAGAATTTTCTCTTAGTCCAGAACAATTTTCAATTTTAGGAGACGAAGATAGTATTTCATTAATGATTGGAGGATTTGAAAATTTAGTAGGGGCTATCCATAATATAGATATAATAAAAGATAATTTTAAAAATGGTAAAGGAACTGGTTGGGGAAACTTACATCCATGTTGCCTATCTGGGTCTGCAAGATTTTTTAAACCATCATATTCAATATTTTTAACAAAAAAATGGATACCTAGTCTTGATGGCGCAGATGAGATGCTTTCTAAAGGTATCACTTTTGCTGATATAGGCTGTGGACATGGTTACTCCACATCTTTAATAGCTCAAAAATATGTTAATTCCAAAGTAGTAGGTATTGATCCTCATGAACCATCAATCACAGAAGCTAAGAAAAATAATAATAAAATTAATAATTTAGAATTTAGAGTTAACAACGCTAAAAATTATGAAGGTAAATATGACATAATTGCTTTTTTTGACTGTCTTCATGATATGGGAGATCCACTTGGAGCTATTAAATATGCAAAGACAAAACTTAATTCAAATGGGATAATTATGCTTGTTGAACCTACTGCTGATGACTTGCCAGAAAATAACTTTAATTTAATAGGACAACTGTATTATTCTTTCTCAACAATTGCATGTATTCCAGCTTCAAAATCTCAAGAAGTTGGTCTGGCACTCGGGGCTCAAGCTGGTCCTCAAAAATTATTTTCAATATTAAATGAAGCTGGATTTAAAAATACAAAAGTTACTTACAAAACTGCTTCGAATATGGTAATACAAGCAAAATTTTAACATAAAAATACTAACTTAAACTTTTCTAAGGATCCATGATTGAACCCTGGTCAGTGTTCCATGGACTACGGTCAATCGGCAGACCACCACCTGACCATTGACCATTGTTGATTAGTAAAAGGGTGCAGTAACCCCCAACAATATTTGAGTTTAAGATTACACTTTATTGTGGGTAGATTTGTGGGTAAAAAATATGTTAAATATAAAAATATAATAATATCAATATATTAAATACATATTATGGCGGAGAGGAAGGGATTCGAACCCTTGAGGGGCGTTAACCCCAACACGCTTTCCAGGCGTGCGCCTTAAACCGCTCGGCCACCCCTCCAAAAATGAAGACTTTACATCAACATTTTTTTTGGAGCAAGGTAATATAAGTTATTAATATATTGAAATATTTTTTATACGTTTTAGATTAAATTATTAATCACAAAAGGAATTTATAAAGTGATAATAGGAAGAATTTTAATTTTATTCGGAATATGTTCATTTTTTCTTACACTAGTAAGTAATTATTTTGATGTTGTCTTACAAATAGAAAATAAAAATGAAATTACTCAGTTAGGTCAGTTCTGGTTTCATTTTGCACCCAATAGCCTTCAAATTGCAGAAACTATTGTTAGTCGATATGTTGATCCTTGTTCAGCGTTAGATATTTTGGATTGTTCGGGTTTTATATGGCATCCATTTATATCTTCTATTTTGTTAATGCCTGCTGCACCTATATTAGCTCTATTAAGTTTTATTTTTATTTCTTTTGGACTAAAAAAATCTGCAAGAAAAAAAGAAAAAATAAACTTTAAAGCATAACTTTTACCAATTATTTATCACCCATTTTTAAGGCTTCAAAAAATGCGTTTTGAGGTATCTCAACACTTCCAAATTCTCTCATTCTTTTTTTTCCTGCTTTTTGTTTTTCTAAAAGCTTTTTCTTTCGAGTTATATCACCACCATAACACTTTGCAGTAACATCTTTTCTCATCGCTGAGATGGTTTCTCTTGCTATAACTTTTCCACCAATTGCTGCTTGTAAAGCGACCTTAAAAAGTTGCCTTGGTATAAGATCTTTTAATCTTGTGCATATTGCTCTTCCCCTTGTTTCGGCCTGGTCTCTGTGAGAAATCATTGCAAGAGCATCTACAGGATCTCCATTCACTAAAATTGATACGCGAACAAGATCACCTTTTTTATAATTATCAATTTGATAGTCAAAGCTAGCATAACCTGATGTCATACTTTTTAATTTATCATAAAAATCAAAAACAACTTCATTTAATGGTAATTTATAAACCACCATAGCCCTAGCTCCTGCATAGGTTAGATCTATCTGCTCTCCTCTTCTTTCAGTACATAAAGTCAAAACTGATCCAACATATTCATCTGGAACCAGAATAGTTGCTTTAATCCATGGCTCTTCTATAAAGTTAATATGATTTACATCTGGTAAATCCGCAGGATTATGTAGCAGATCGCTTGTATTATCATTTTTATGCACTTTATAAACAACTGATGGAGCTGTTGAGATTAATTCTAAGTTAAACTCCCTAGATAATCTCTCTCTTATAATCTCCATATGCAAGAGGCCTAAAAATCCACATCTAAAACCAAATCCTAAAGCGGCTGAGGTTTCAGCCTCAAAACTAAATGAAGCATCATTTAAAGACAATTTACTTAAGGCCTCTCTTAAGTCAGAAAATTGAGCATTATCCATGGGGAATAATCCACAAAAAACTACTGGTACAGAGGGTTTGAAACCAGGTAACATAGTTTGAACTGGATTTCTTTCGTCAGTAATTGTGTCTCCAACTTTACAATCTGCTACTGTTTTAACTGAAGCCGTAATAAAACCTATTTCTCCAGGTCCTAACTCATCAACATTTATAATTTTAGGGGTAAAAATTCCAAGTTTTTCAATAGTGTGAGAAACCTTGGTTGACATAAATCTTATCTTTTGACCTTTTTTTTAAACTTCCATTTACAACTCTTACTAATGTTAACACACCTAAATAAGGGTCATACCAGCTATCTATTAAAAGAGCTTGCAAAGGAGCATTGGGGTTACCCTTTGGAGGAGCTAATTTTTCAACTAAAGAAGATAAAACGTCTTTAATACCTTTTCCTGTTTTAGCTGACACCTCAATCCCATCTTCTCCAGGTAAGCCAATTACATCTTCAATCTGTTTTCTAATCCTATCTGGCTCAGAAGCAGGTAAATCGATTTTATTAAGTACAGTCACAATTTCATGATTTACATCTATTGCTTGATAAACATTTGCTAAAGTTTGTGCTTCAACTCCTTGTGAAGAATCTACTACAAGAAGTGATCCCTCACATGCAGAAAGAGATCTAGAAACCTCATATGCAAAGTCTACATGACCTGGAGTATCCATTAAATTTAGAGTATAAGTTTTATTATCAGTATGCTTGTATAATAACCTGACCGTCTGAGCTTTGATTGTTATACCTCTTTCCCTCTCAATTTCCATATTGTCAAGAACTTGCTCTTTCATCTCTCTTTCAGCTAATCCCTTGCATTCTTGTATTAATCTATCAGCAAGGGTCGATTTACCGTGATCAATATGTGCTATAATAGAAAAATTCCTTATTAGATTAATATCGGTCATTAATTTCCCACAAAACTTTTTGAATATATACAGCAAATTAGTTTTAAAAAAAATATTTTGCAATATTAAAAATGTATTGAAAACTCTAATAACTTGACTAAATATTCATACAATTGATATTGTTATATTATTATGTATGAAAACTATAATTCAATTCCTATTCAGGTTCTAAATTTGTTAAGAAACCCGTGCTCTAAGGAGTCCGGGATTATTATTAATAAATAAACAAATTAAATTTTGAACTTAATATAAGGTAAAGAATTATGAAAAATAAATACGAAAAATACAGTGCTTATCCACCTGTTAAAATTCTAGATAGAAAATGGCCTAATAAAGCCATAACTAGTCCACCAATTTGGTGTTCAGTGGATTTAAGAGATGGCAATCAAGCTCTGATTGAACCAATGGATTCAGTCAGGAAAATGCGTATGTTTAAACATTTAGTTAAAATAGGATTTAAAGAAATAGAAATTGGCTTTCCTTCTGCATCTGAAACAGATTTTAATTTTGTAAGAGAATTAATTAATGATAATCATATTCCAGAGGACGTTACTGTTCAGGTCTTAACTCAATCTAGAAAACCTTTGATTGAAAAAACTGTTGAAAGTTTGAAAGATTGCAAAAATGCAATTATTCACCTTTACAATTCAACAAGCACTCTGCAAAGAGAAATTGTTTTTAAGGAATCCATGGACGGAGTGAAAAAAATAGCAACTGATGGGGCTAAAATAATTTCAGATCAATTATATAAATTGGAAAAATCTAAAATTAGATTGCAATATTCTCCAGAAAGCTTTACTGGAACAGAGTTATCATATGCATTAGAAGTTTGTGAGTCTGTTTTAGATGTTTGGGAAGCAAACGAGCAAAATCCTGTTATAATAAACCTTCCTGCGACTGTTGAAATGTCTACTCCCAACATTCACGCTGACCAAATAGAATGGATGGGAGATAATTTTAGTAATAGAAAAAGGGTAATTTTATCTCTTCATCCTCATAATGATCGAGGAACTGCAATTGCTGCAACTGAATTAGGATTAATGGCTGGTGCAGACAGAGTTGAAGGAACTTTGTTTGGTAATGGGGAAAGAACTGGCAATGTAGATCTTGTAACACTTGGACTGAATTTATTTACTCAAGGTATTGATCCTAATATAGATTTTAGCAAAATAAATGATCTAATTGATACGGCTGAGTTTTGTAATAGAATACCTGTTCATCAAAGACATCCATATGCAGGTACTTTAGTACATACAGCTTTTTCTGGAAGTCATCAGGATGCAATAAGAAAAGGTATGGATTATATGGAAAAATCACCATCAAAAAAATGGGCTGTCCCATATTTACCAATTGACCCAGCTGATATTGGAAGAACTTATGAAGCTATAATTCGCGTTAACAGTCAATCAGGTAAAGGGGGTACAGCTTGGTTGTTAGAATCAGACTACCAAATAAGATTGCCAAAAGGTGCAGAAGTTGAATTATCTTCAAAAGTACAAAAGATAGCAGATGAAACTGGTAACGAAATTACAAGTGACATTATATGGAGAACTTTTAATAAGAATTTTATTCTGCAAAAACCATTTCAATTGATTGACTTTAAAGTTGAGGGCGCTAATAGAAAAGACAATCTTGAAATAATTAACGCAAAGGTTAATTTCAATGATAAGCTGTATCAATTTTCTTCTCAAGGCAACGGGCCAATTTCAGCTTTTGTAAATGGAATGAGAGAAAATTTTGATTTACAATTTACATTAGAAGATTTTGGTCAAAACACTAGAAGTGCCACCTCCAAAGCAGAATCTGCAGCTTACGTTGAACTTAAATTTAATGATGGTGAAGACTCAATTTATGGATGTGGTATTAATACAAGTATCACTGTAGCGCCCATACTTGCAGTTTTAAGTGCAATTAATAAAATCTATGTTTAGAAAAAAATGTCTCAAGAAAATCTTTATCTAGAAAACAGAAAAGTTCTAACAGTTTCAGGATTTAATAGTATAGATTTTTTAAATAATATTCTAACATCCGATATTTCTAAACTAACACCATTAGAAACTATACCTGCAGCATTACTTTCTCCCCAAGGAAAAGTTTTGTATGACATACTGGTAAGTTTAGATTTTCTAAAATATTCAGAAGAAAAGTCAATTCTTATTGAATACGATTTGTTGTGTGAAGATGAACTAATTAAGAAGTTAAATATGTACAACTTAAGAAAAGAAGTACAAATTGAAAAAACTAATTATTATGTTTTTGTGTCAATCAACCCAAAATGGTCTGAAAATTCACTAAGGGATAAAAGATTCTCAAATACAAACATTAATATTAATAGAATTTATTATAAGGAAAGACCTATAAATTTCTTAGATAAGAGTTGCAGATCGAATTGGTACGATTTGATAAGATATAAAAATTGTATTCCTGAAGGAACAAAAGAAATAGAAATTAACACAACACTTCCTATGGAAATTAATCTTGATTTATTAGGTGGAATTAGTTTTGAAAAAGGATGTTTTATTGGCCAAGAGGTTAATGCAAGGATTAAATATAAGGGGCTAGTAAAAAGAAAATATGTTCCTATTCATTTTAAAAACAAAAACTTTTCATTCTCAAATTTAAATAAAACCGAAAATAAAATTTTTCTAAAAACACATAATATTGGTGAAGTAATTGCATCCTTATTAAATAAGGAAGATGATATTTGGTATGGAATTGCTAAAATAAAATTATCTCAATTATATTTATTTGAAGAAAATAATAAATTAGAATGTGATTTTTGTGGTTCAAAGATAAAAATTAATTTTCCTAGTTACATGCTTCCTCTTCCAAGAAAAATCTAAACTTCTTAGATTGACAAATGTTTTGTATAAACTTAATTATTAAAAAAAATCTGCAAAATTATTTTTGAACTGATACAAATTTAAGTTTGTATTATTTAAAATATATTATTATTTTAATTCAGTCACTATTAATTGGAGTTTATAAAATGACATCATTACTCATGCCAAAAGCAACTGCTGTTTGGTTGATTGATAATACTACATTAACTTTTGAACAAATTGCAGAGTTTTGTAGTCTTCATGTTTTAGAAGTTCAAGCTATTGCAGATGGTGATGTTGGTCATGGTATTTTAGGATTTGATCCGATACTTAATGGACAACTTACACAGGAAGAAATTGACAGATGTAGTAACGATACTTCTTTATATCTTACAAAGTCAAATTCTTCATTGCCTGAACCTAAAAATAAGAATAAAGGTCCAAAATATATACCTCTAGCAAGGAGAGGCGATAAACCTGATGCAATTGCTTGGATTGTTAAAAATCATCCTGAAGTAAAAAATAACCAAATCTCAAAATTAATTGGAACTACAAAGGATACAATTGAAAAAATTAGAACGAAAAGTCATTGGAATATTTCCAATATTACCGCTAAACATCCTGTTTTGTTAAGTCTGTGTACCCAAGAGGATTTAGATGAAGCTATCATAAAAGCTGGAGGCTCACTAGATGCTTACAATGATGAAAGTATTCCTACAAATAATTAATTTCGTGTAATTTATAAAATTTTTATTATTTTTTAGAGAAAAAAATGAATAATCAGAATATAACTCCATCAGTTGCTATTATCATGGGAAGCCAAAGTGATTGGGAAACTATGAAATTTTCAGAGGAAATTTTAATTAAACTTAACATTCCTTTTACTAGTAAAATTATATCTGCACACAGAACTCCTGATAGGATGAATGATTTTGCAAAAAATGCACAAGATAATTCAATCCAGGTTATTATTGCTGGTGCTGGGGGTGCAGCTCATCTTCCTGGTATGGTTGCATCACATACTGAATTACCAGTTATAGGTGTTCCCATTCAAAGTTCTTCATTAAATGGACTTGATAGTCTTCTATCAATAGTCCAAATGCCTGGTGGGGTTCCAGTAGCTACAATGTCTATTGGGAAAGCTGGTGCTATTAATGCAGCTATTTATGCTGCTAAAATTTTAAGTTTGTCTAACAAAGAAGTAAATACAAAACTTACAAATTGGCTATCTTACCAAACAGACAATGTTCCACTCATACCAAATATAAAAAATGACTAAAATAAATAATTTTCCAGTATTTCCCAATGATGAAAATGTAATAGGTATTATTGGAGGAGGTCAACTTGGGAAGATGATAGCTTTATCAGCATCTAGAGCAGGATATAAAACACATCTTTATTGTCCCAAAGGTGATAACCCAGCAGAGGCTGTTGTTGATAAAATTACATATGGTCAATGGGATGATTATGCTAAATTAGTTGAATTTTCTAATGATGTATTTTGTGTAACCTCTGAATTTGAAAATATTCCATCTAAATCACTTGAATTATTATCTAACCAAACAGAGGTTGTGCCAAGCAGTTTAGCATTTAGATGTGCGCAAATTCGATCTAAAGAAAAAGAAATGGCGCTTAAGTCTGGCTTTAACACTCCAAAATGGTTTTTAATAAAAAATACTGATGATTTAATATCTTCAATTAAAAATATAAGTAAAGAAGGTATACTTAAGACTAACTCTCTAGGATATGACGGAAAGGGACAAATAAAAATTGATGAAAATTCAAATTTTTTTGAAGCTTGGGAAAATTTAGGATCTGTAGAATGTGTTTTAGAAGAAAAATTAGAATTTAAACGAGAAATATCTTTGATGTATTTCAGAAGTCTTGACGGCTCTGAAGGATTTTTTCCTCTATCTGAAAATTTTCATGAAAATGGCATATTAAAAAAAACAACTGCACCAACCAATTTATGCTCAAACATTGAAATTGACATAAAAACAAAAGCAAAAAAATTAGCACAAAATTTAAATCTTTATGGTGTTTTAGCTATCGAGTTGTTTGAATTGTTGGATAATAGTATTATATTTAACGAAATTGCACCAAGGCCACATAATTCTTTTCATTGGACACTAAATGGTTGTAATAGTAGCCAATTTGATATTTTAGTCAGAACAATATGTGGATTACCTGTTAAAGATGTTAAATGCAATGGAAAATGGGAAATGATAAATTTAATTGGTCATGATGTAAATAATATGTGTCTATATGAAGATCAAAATTATATATTACATATATATGGAAAAAAAAATGTTAAACCCGGCAGAAAAATGGGACATTTTAATAAAAATATTTCTTAACTATTTACGTTTGTAAAGTTGAATGGAACATCTTGATAAACCTCGTTTATAAAATTAGTAAATAGTAAAAATGCGTATGGTCTCCATCTATTAATTGGATCAAGCCTAATATCATCATTTGGAAAATAATTAGCTGGAATATCTATTTGAGTGTTATGGGATTTATCTCTTATGAACTCATCCTTGAGAGTAATAGCATCATACTCTAAATGATTTAGAATAAATAAATCCTTTGTTCTAGGACATCTTACCATTCCCACCCCTGAGCTTGGGGAAAAAGCAAGAATTTCAAGACCCGCTTCTTCGATTTCATCTTTTTTATTTTCTGTATATCGTGAAACAGGCATTGGAAATCTATCGATAAAACCTTGCATCAATCTATATCTTTTTTCCTGATTTAAATTATGATCGTAAACACCAAATAATTTTTTTCCCATTGAGTGTTTTTCAACATTATAAAGGAGTTTTAAAAGCGCTTGGGCGCCCCAACAAATGCCTATTTTTCTGAAAACATTTTTCGAAGACCATAAAATAATCTTTTTTAATTCTTTCCAATATTTTACTTCTTCGAAAGACACTGTTTCAACAGGAGCCCCAGTAATTATAAGAACATCATAAAAATTATTTTTAATTTCATCTAAAGTTTTATAAAACTCTATAATATGTTCTTTTCTAGTGTTTTTTGGTGAATATGTCTCTGTGGTCATCAAAGTCAGTTCAATTTGTAAAGGAGATGCTCCAAGTAACCTCGCAAATTGCACCTCTGTTTCAAGTTTTTTTGGCATTAAATTTAATAATAAAAACTTTAAAGGCCTTATATCTTGTTTTTCTGCAGTACTACTATCAATAACGTCAACAATTTCATTTTGAAGAAGTTTTCTAGCAGGCAAGTTATCATGTATTTTAATAGGCATTTTTAAAAACTTTTTAGTTAATTAACTAGTGCTTGAATTTTTAATTTTATTTATTTTTTTTAAAAAGCTAAAAATAGGTTTGATGTTAATTGTATTTTTTAAATCATTAAAATTATTTGCGAATTTTTTTACATCAGACAATGGCTTTTTTAAACTAGAAATCTTACTTATCTCTTTTAATCTTCTATCTAGGAAAAATTCAGTTTCAATATTATTATTAGACTTATCATTTAACCAAAATAACAAAGTAGATGTATAGACTGCACCCAAGGATATTCTTCTTGTATAGAAAGAAAAATCTGTAGATTTATCCCCCACTATTCTCCAAATGCTATTACAAGTTCTATAAAGTATATTTAAAGATATTTTTGTATTTACGGGAATTGCAGATAATGAAATTGAAGATCTAACTGCCTCTTTATATTTCTGACACAAATTTAATCTAATCATAATTATTATTTTAATTTTTTCAGGCACTCTTTCTGGTTTTGCTTCAATTAGATTATAATTTTCTTTTACTTCTAAGTCGATTATTTCGGAAAAAGCATCAATAAAATCAATCGAACCATTTTTAAATAAATTTTTGAAAATTTTTATTCTTTCTGAAGAAGTTTTTTTCTTTTCATAACCAATATCTATAGCACCTTGTTCCATTGCTTCCCAAGTCCAACCATCGAAAGGGACATGTGTTAACATTGCCTTAATTAGATCGTTTCTGATTTGGTTATTATCAAATGTATTAGTATTCATTGTTTTTACCATTGTGATGTATAATTTATACCTAATTTATAATATGTATAAATTCAAAATGATATAAATAAAAACATTAAATAACTTGCAATTACCACTTGTATCGTGTTATTTGACATTCCTTATATTAACAAATATGGGTTTAAAGTATGTACGTGTCCGTTCGAGACAATAATGTCGACCAAGCTCTTAGAGTTTTAAAAAAGAAAATGCAGAGGGAAGGTATGTTTAGAGAAATGAAAAATAGAAGAGCTTATGAAAAACCTTCGGAAAGAAAAGCTAGAGAAATGGCCGAAAGTACCAGAAGAGTTAGAAAACTTATGAGAAAAAGGTTAGAAAGAGAAGGCTACTAAGCCTAAATTTTTAAACTTTTAGCATGAACCGCATTTTCTGACTGCGGTTTTTTTTTGAAGCTAGTAAAGAGGAATTAGTTGAATAATAGCAAATTTATTTAACATCCTTTGGAGTAAAATAGATGATTATTGGTTGCCCTAAAGAAGTTTTTAAAAGTGAAAACAGAGTCGCGCTTACGCCTGAAAGCGCAAAGCAATTGCAAAAATTAGGATATACATGTCTTTTAGAGACTGGTGCTGGTATTAACGCTAACTTTTCAGATAAAGATTATAAAAATGCTGGAGTTAAAGTTGTTAAGAATTCAAGTGAACTTTGGAAACAATCAAATATAATATTAAAAGTAAGAGGACCAGAAAAATCAGAATTATCAAAAATAAAACTAAATCATCATATTATAAGTTTTATATGGCCTAATCAAAATAAACCTCTTCTTGAAGCTTTGAAAAAGAAAAAAGTTACCGCTCAGGCTATGGATATGATTCCTAGAATTAGTAGAGCTCAAAAAATGGATGCTTTATCTTCTATGGCTAACATAGCTGGTTATAGAGCAATAATTGAGGCAGGAAACCAATTTGGAAGATTTTTTACTGGTCAAATAACAGCAGCCGGAAAAGTTCTTCCTGCAAAAGTTCTTGTAATAGGAGCGGGAGTTGCCGGGCTTGCGGCCATTGGAACTGCTCAATCTATGGGTGCAATTGTTAGAGCTTTTGACGTAAGGCCGGAAGTTGCTGAACAAATTGAATCAATGGGTGCAGAATTTTTAATGCTTGATTTTGAATCTGATGGCACTGGTGAAGGAGGGTATGCAAAACCTGCTTCTAAAGAATTCATAAAAAAAGAAATGGAATTATTTAGAAAACAAGCACCAGAGATCGATATTGTGATTACAACCGCCCTCATTCCTGGAATGCCTGCACCTAAGTTATGGCCTAAAGAGATGGTTGAGCTAATGAAACCTGGTTCAGTTATAGTAGATTTAGCTGCTGAACAAGGAGGAAACTGCGAAGTTACCGTTCCTAATAAAATTATAGAAACAAAAAATAAAGTAAAGGTTATTGGATTTACAGATTTACCAAGTAGAATGGCAACACAATCTTCTAGTTTATATTCTACAAATATTCGTCACATGGTTGATGACTTAACTCCTAAAAAAGACGGAATACCATTCACTAATATGGAAGATGATGTAATCAGAGGTGCTACAGTTCTTCATGATGGGAAAATAACTTTTCCTCCACCAAAACCAAAAATCGTAGCTATTGCCAAACATGAGACTAATAAAATAAAAGAAAAATCACCAGAAGAGATAGCTCAGAATGAAATAAATGCAGAAAAAAAAGCTGGTAAATTACAATACTTACTTTTAGCCATTGGCGCTCTTGTAACTTGGTTTATAGGTTATTACGCACCATCAGACTTTATGCAACATTTCATTGTTTTTATTTTATCTTGTTTCGTAGGATATCAAGTTATATGGAACGTATCTCATTCACTTCATACACCTTTAATGGCTGTTACAAATGCTATCTCAAGCATAGTTATAATTGGTGCTCTGCTACAAATGAAAACTGAGAACGATATAGTTAGTATCTTAGCCTTAATATCTATCTTTATTGCCACCATTAATATTGTTGGAGGATTTATGGTTACAAAAAGAATGCTATCAATGTTTCAGAAAAGCTAAAAAAGGATTGTTAAATGACTATTGGATTATTAACTGCCTCATACATAACATCTAGTGTGCTTTTCATTCTTGCATTAGGTGGCTTAAGCAATCAAGAAAAGGCAAAAAGAGCCGTTTGGTATGGTATTGTTGGTATGTCAATTGCTGTTTTTGCTACAATTTATGGAAATCAAGTTTTTTTAACCGATTGGCTCAATTGGCTTATAGCTGCAATTTTAGTTGGCTCTATAATTGGAGCAATTGTTGCGAAAAAAGTACAAATGACAGGAATGCCTCAATTGGTTGCTGCTCTTCACTCATTTGTAGGTTTGGCTGCTGTTTTTATTGGTATAAACTCTGCCATGTTGCCACACTCTGATATGAATTCTTCTCAGTATATAATCCATAACGTAGAAGTTTTTATTGGAGTATTTATTGGAGCAATCACATTTACTGGCTCTATAGTGGCATTTGGAAAATTATCTGAATTGATTACTGGTAAGGCATTAATTTTACCTGGTAGACATTTGTTTAATTTGATCATGCTATTTTCCTGCTTAGCATTAGGATATATGTTTTTGATTGATGAGGGTAATTGGACCTTAATTGTAATGACTATAATAGCATTTGTTATAGGAGCTCATCTTGTTTTAGCAATTGGTGGTGCAGATATGCCAGTAGTTGTTTCAATGCTTAACTCATATTCTGGATGGGCTGCCGCTGCAACAGGTTTTATGCTTGGAAATGATCTGCTAATTGTGACGGGTGCTTTGGTTGGATCTTCTGGTGCTATCCTATCATATATAATGTGTAAGGCAATGAACCGAAAATTTCTTTCAGTTATTTTAGGTGGGTGGGGTGATGTAACAGGTCCTACAATGGATATTGAAGGTGAAATGAGACCAATAGATATAGATTCTGTAGCAGCTGCATTAAATGATGCAAACAAAATTATAATAGTTCCTGGTTATGGTATGGCAGTAGCGCAAGCACAAAGCACAGTTTCTGAATTAACCTCTAGACTTAGAGCAAAAAACAAAGAGGTAAGGTTTGGAATTCATCCTGTTGCAGGAAGGCTTCCAGGCCACATGAATGTTCTGCTAGCAGAAGCAAAAGTTCCGTATGATATTGTTCTT
>CACNWE010000002.1 GCA_902623995.1 uncultured SAR116 cluster alpha proteobacterium
TGCAACAGATACTTCAAGAAAAATTTTTTTTATATCATTAAGATTTTTTATTTTATTAACTATTAGAGATCCATAATTCTTTCTTTGGCATGATTTCATGATACCAATTTTTATAATTTCGATTTCATTTCTAACATGATAAAAAATTACAAATCCAATAATTTTTGTGTTTGAAATTTTCCAAATTTTAATTGCGTCTTCTTTAAAATAGTTTTCAAAATCTTTTATAGATGTAGGATAATCAAAAATATCTTTGTAAATTTCAGTTAATTTTGATAAGTCATCTTTTTTTACTTGCTTTATATTAATCATTTTAGGTTAATTTGTGCAGATCGAGCATAAATAGGTTTGAATTTATCAAAAGCAAGAGTGGTTTTATTGATACTAATTTTATTTGATATTATACATGAAGCAAGTTTTCCAACTCCCAAAGAATCTGGATGTTGTGTTAAGTTTTTAGAAACGTTCAAATTTTCTATTATGTTTTTTGCTATATTAGATTGATGTCCAATAAATAAAACATCTTTTGAAGATATATTGTTAATAACAAAAAAACTATGTAAATTTTCAACTTTTACAATTTCAATGTCACTTATAGCAAAAAATGGTGATGATTTTGTTTTAATGTCATTAATTTTAAACAACTGCAAGAATAGATCATCTTTTTTACTATCAATACAACTGAGTATATATTTAAGGTTTAAATCTTTGGCTTCGTGTAAAACTGACATTGCTAAGCCAGCAAGGGAATTAACACCTATACTTTTAATATTACTATTAGATATTGTTATACCTATAGCAGTTGAAATTATGGAACGTATTCCTGTAAAACTTCCTGGACCACAACCAACTGCTAAAAAAGAAATATTGCCAAAAGATATTGAATTGTCTTTTGAAAACGTTTTGATGGTGGGAACAATAATTTCGGACAATTCATTATTATAAGAAATAGACATGTGGCTAAAAACACTTTTTTCATTTAATAAAGTAATTGATAAATCTGATGTACTAGTTTCTATAGAAATAATCATTAATAAATTTTAATCAACAATAAAAAAAAGTAGTATTATGTTGATTTACCATATAATAAAATTATTTCTAATAGAATTAAATTATTTGACTTATGAGGATTAAATGAATTTATTACTTACTTTTTTATTTCTTATTATACCTTCATATTCTTTTTCTCAAATAAATGAAACGGGACAAGTTTCAAATGTCAATCATGCTTCTTTTATAATGTATCATAGATTTGGAGATAGCAGATATCCATCAACTAATATTAAAAAAGAACAATTTACAAACCACATTAACGAACTGTTAAAACCTAAATATAACGTAATTAGTATCGAAAAGGCATATTTAGCAGTAAATAATATCGAATCTGTAAAAGATAGATCCATAGTTATCACAATTGATGACGCATATTCTTCGGTATATGAATATGCGTGGCCAATATTTAAAAAATATAATTTTCCTTTTACTTTGTTCGTATCAACAGATGTAATTGATAACAAGACCCCTGGATATATGAATTGGGAACAAATTAGAACTTTAAGAGATAATGGCGTTACAATTGGGAGTCAAACTAAGTCACACCCACATATGTTTAAGTTAACAAAAGATAAAATTATAGAAGAATTATCAATTTCAAATGAACGATTCATTGATGAAATTGGGAGCGCCCCAAAATTTTTTGCATATCCCTATGGGGAATATAATTTAGAAGTTTTAGAACAAGTAAAACTACATGGATTTGTTGCTGCTTTTGGTCAACATTCAGGGGTAGCACATAAAAGTTTAGGGATGTATGAATTACCAAGGTTTGCTATGAATGAAAAATATGGAGACATGGATAGATTTTTATTAGCAGTAAACGCATTACCTATGCCAATTTCAGATCTTTCACCAAAAAATCCTGTTATTTTAAGAAATCCACCAACTTATGGATTTACATTGTCTGACAAAATTGAACCCAAAAATGCTATTAGATGCTTTGCAAATAACAATTTAAAAGCTGATACTAAAAGATTGGGTAAAAATAGAATTGAGATAAGGTTAAGTGGTCCTTTTTCAAGGGGTAGAGGCAGAATAAATTGTACTATGGCTGGAAACGAGAATAGATGGAGATGGCTTGGAAGACAATTTATTGTTTATTAGTAATATAATTAATAAGTGGCTAAAGAAGAATTTTCATATTTACTCAATTGATTTTTTGTAATCATATTTTTTACTTTAGTTATATACTCAAAACCTATTTCCGCATATTTCTCAAGGAAATTTGCCATGTCATTTCCGGTAATATTTTTACCAGCATTATATTGTGATTTTCTAAAATTTCTTAACTCCTTATAGGCTGGATGAGTATTTAAATTCAATATATATGAATTCACAGATTCCAGTAAATTCTTAAAATTTTTAACAGAAAAATTTGCGTCAAGATTGCCTTTTGGCTTAATTCCGCCATCATTTTTCCATGTCCATTGACCAAAAAGTGCATTTCCTTCTTGAGCAAACCTTGACGCTCCCCACCCACTTTCAATTATAGATTGGGCTAAAATTAGAGAAATAGGTATAGTGTTAATTTTATTTAACAATTCTAATCTTATCATCCTAAGTTCAGATCTGTTTAAATTACTAAAATTAATTTTCTTAAAATTTTTTACTTTATATTTTTTTGAAAGGCGCTCTATTTGATAAATATTATTTGTAGAAAATGCAATCTTCATTAGATTTCTTTCTTCAACAACCAGTTCATTACCTCTAAGAGCAATAGGCAATAAAATAGCTGTAAAAACTGACTTCTTCACATTTATTTCGTATTGACTAATATTTTTTGGAATATAAGGAAAATACATTCGTGGAATGGGAACTTCATTTTTTACGTAATTCAAGATAATTGAAGACCACTTAAATACTACATTTTTATTATTCAATTGATCTGAAGATAAATAATTATCGTTAGAATAAAATTGATTTAATTTGTCAATACTTACAATAGGATTAGTAAAGTTATTTTTAATAGCTTTAAAATTAAATAATGGTTGTGGTATCTTCCAAAATTTTGGACCAATAAAGCCGATCAAAAATAATAAAAGAATAATAAGTAGTAGCAAGGCATCATGGTAACGCGGTAAACTATTCATAACATGTTTTAAGTTGAATACATATATAAATAAAATTGAATTTCTTTACAGTTCTGCAGCTCTTACTTCTGTAACTTCAGGAATATAGTGTCTAAGCATGTTCTCAATACCCATTTTCAAAGTTGCTGTGCTAGATGGGCAACCAGCACACGCCCCTTTCATTTGTAAAGTAACAATACCTGATTCAAAAGAACAAAACGTAATATCTCCACCATCCATTGCAACGGCTGGCCTTACACGAGTTTCTAATAAATCTTTAATTTGTTTAATAGTTTCTGAATCTTCAGTATGGTTTGAATTAGTTTTTTTATTTTCAGTTTCATTTATTGCTGGAAGACCACTAGAGTAATGTTCCATAATTCCTGTTAATATTGAGGGTTTTAAGTTGTTCCATTCTAATTCAGGAACTTTAGTTACAGAGATAAAATCAGTTGCTAAAAAAACCCTACTGACACCATCAATTTCAAATAATCTTGAAGCTAACGGTGAATCCGAGGCAGCATCTTTACTTGAAAAATCTGCAGTTCCTGTTTTAAGAATAATATTGCCAGGGATGAATTTTAATGTTTCTGGATTTGGTGTATCTTCAGTTTGAATAAACATAATTGTCCTCCTGTTAGATATATAAGCATTAATTTTTTTATTTCTACAAATTAATTTTTTAAATTACAAAACCAACTAATTCTTTTACTTGTTTTAATACAGGTTCGGCAATTTTCCTAGCATTGTATGCACCATTTCTTAATATTTTATCAATTTCTTTGCGATCATTTAATAACTTTCTCATTTCAGATGAAATTGGGTTTAAAGTTTCAATGGCCAAATCAATGAGTTTAGGTTTAAAAGAAGAGAAACCCTGTCCATAAAATTGTCTTAGAGTTTGGTCAACTGATTGATTTGATAATGATGAATAAATATTTATTAAATTTAAGGCTTCTGGTCTTGTATTGAGTTCTTCTATTGTTTCAGGTAGTGGATAAGGATCAGTTTTAGCTTTTTTAATTTTATTTGAAATTTCTTCTTTAGTATCAGTTAAGTTTATTCTAGATGCATCAGAAACATCAGACTTACTCATTTTTTTTGTTCCATCTCTAAGGCTCATAACTCGAGTAGCCTGACCTAAGATTTGTGGTTCAGGTAAAGGAAAAAAATCTTTTTGATCATCATAAGCAAACATATTATTAAAAGAAGATGCTATATCTCTAGCTAATTCAATATGTTGTTTTTGATCGTCTCCAACAGGAACATGTGTAGTTTTATAAAGCAATATGTCAGCAGCCATTAAAACTGGATATCCATATAAACCAACAGTAGCCTTTTCTCGATTTTTTCCTGCCTTTTCCTTAAATTGTGTCATTCTATTTAACCATCCTATTCTACATACACAATTGAGTATCCAACCCAATTCCGCATGTTCTTTCACTGAAGATTGGTTAAATAAAATAGCGTTTTTAGGATTTATTCCTGATGCAATAATTGCTGCTGTTACTTCATGGATTGAAGACTTAAGTTTAGATGGTTCTTGAGGAACAGTAATTGCGTGTAAATCAACAATTGAAAATATTGAGAAAATTTCGCTTTGAAGATTTACCCAATTTTTTATTGCACCTAAGTAATTACCTAAATGTAAATTACCTGTTGGTTGTATTCCCGAAAATATTCTTTTTTTACTTTGGTTTAATTGTGAATTAATCATTAAATTATTTTGCTTTCTTAAATTTCGTGTATATGAAATCATATAATTCTTGAGGAATAAATTTAAATATTAAAGATGTCAAAATGTACGTAAAAAACCCAATTATACATAAAATTATTAATATAAAAACTTCATTTAAATTAAAAATTTTTATTGTGTATTGAAATAATTTCATACTTATTATCATTAGAATAGAAATAAGAATTGTTTTTAAAGAATAAAAAATAACTGAAAATAAATTTAAATCTTCCTCTTTCAGTGAAAATTTAGGCTTTGTAATTTTTCCGTTTTTTACTAAAAGTGTTATATATATTGCTGTTCCTATCCAAGACACAATTGATGTAGCTAACGCAATACCTACGTGATTTAGAAAACTCATTAAAATAATAGATAAAATAATATTTAAAATTAATAAAATAAGACCAATATACATTGGCGTTTTAGTATTTCCAGTTGCAAGAAAAGCAGGTTGACAAGACTTCATCATTATAAATGCTGGTACACCTAGGGAATATGCTAGCAAAGCTAATGAAGTTTCTTTTGTTTCATTAAAAGTAAATTCACCTCTTTCAAACAAAACTTGTATAAGTAAATCATTATAAAATATAAAAACAAATGCAGAAGGTATCGAAAAAAATAATCCTATTTTTAATGATATTATTAGCTCCTTAGAAAATTGTTTGATATCGTTTAGGGCACTTGCTCTGGATAAAGATGTTAAAAGGCTGGTACCTAATGCAACTCCAATTATTCCGAGAGGCAACTGTGTAATTCTGTCAGCAAAATAAAGATATGAGACTGAACCAAATCCTAATAAACTTGCTAATATTGTATCTACCAACAAGTTTATTTGTAAAATACCACCACCAAATGCTGCAGGCAAAAATCTTCGCCATGTTTGTTTGATATGAGAATTAATTACGCTTTCATTATTTTTGGTATCAACTTGTTTTTGTGATTTTTTAGAGTTAAGAATCTTATACTTTTTAATCATTACAATCATAAATATAAGTTGAAATAAACCACCTATTACCATCGCTATTCCTAGAGGTAAAGATTTGATTGCCCAATAATCACTTATTGACAAACAGCTTAGAATTAAAGATGAGTTTAATATTATAGGTGTAAATGATAATATCCAAAATCTTCCAGATACATTAGTTGCCACACCTAACAAAGCGACTGCGGATACTAAGGGCATAAAAATCATTGTAATTCTTGTAAGTGTAATAATTTGATTTATAACCTCCCTATTATCTATAAAGCCAGGTGCAAGAACACTGACAACAATTGGCATTGATATTTGAAAAAAAATCATTAATAAAATTAATAACAATGTCACTTTGTAAATAATTTTTTTAAAGTATTTTATGGCAACATAATCACTATTTTGAGATCTCAGTTTAGCATAAATAGGTAAAAGGGATGAAGTAAGCGCTCCTTCTGCTGTAATCCGCCTAAATAAGTTTGGTAATTTAAAAGAGATAAAAAAAATATCAGAAAAAATTCCAGCGCCCAAAAAAGCTGCTATGAAAACATCTCTTACATACCCAGATATGCGACTTAAGGTTGTCAAGAAAGCTGATTGGGTAAAACCTCCCAAGAAAAAAGATGTTTTGTTTTTTGTTAATTTTCTCATATATGTAATTTTTAATTTATAAAATTTATTTGTTTTAGTATTTTTGAAATTGAATTCTTTATTTTTTCTATTGTTCTTTCGTCATCAACTTTAGAACCAAATGCATTCTTTATATAGAAAATATCTACAACTCTGTCACCATATGTAGACACATTTGCGGTGTTTATTTGAATACCTAAACTTGTTAAAGTTTTTGTAATTTTATATAAAACTCCAGGAGCATTTTTGCATTTTATATCCAAGATGGTAAAGTTTTCACTTGTTTTATTGTCAACTAATATTCTTGTGGGAGCTTTTACTGCTCTAAAACGTGCTGGTATTTCCTCCCATTTAATACTTAACGCTTTTTCTATATCGAAATTACCTTCCAGACCTAACGAAATGTTTGCTACTAATTTTTTTCTTAAATAATCTTCTGATATGGGCTTTTTTTCTTTGTTTTGAATGAAAAATGTATCTAAAGCATATCCATCTGATCTTGTAATAATTTTGGCGCTAACAACATCATATCCTGATGCAGCTACTAAACCTGATATAAGAGAAAAAAGACCATGATGATCTGGTGCAATAACAATTAACTCAGTTGCTTGTAAGTCATGTCCTTTAGATAAATGTATTTTAAACTTATGTTTGTCAAATTCCATTTTTTTAAAAATATGAAAGTGATTGATAAGAGTTTTTAAATCAAATATTTGCCAATAATTTTTATAATAATTTTTGCAGTACTGTTCTAATACCTCATTTTTAATTCCATTTTTAGACAAATCCCTCTTAAATAATTCCTTTGTTGTTTCCGAGAATTCAACAACATTTTTGGATGGTATTTTTTTTTGAAGAACATTTAGGCTCTTTACATACAAGTCAGAGATTAAGGAGCCTTTCCAATCGTTCCATATCTCAGGCCCTACACCTTTAATGTCTGCAACAGTTAATACTAATAATAATTTCAATTTTTCAATAGTTTTTACTTTTTGAGCAAAATCTTTAATTGTTTTTGGGTCTCCTAATTCATATCTAAAAGCTGTCTTGCTTAATAATAAATGATGAAGTACTAACCATTTAACAATTTCAGTCTCATCTTTACTTAAACCTAGCCTTGGACAAACATTTGACGCAATTATTGAACCATTAATAGAATGGTCTCCTTTCTTTCCCTTGGCAATATCGTGAAGTAACATTGCTACAAAAAGGCATCTATATGAACTTATTTCTTGTATTACTTTGCAAGCAAGAGGAGCAAAATCTTTAAATTTTCCATTTTTTAGCGAGTGAAGATTAGAAATTGTAAAAATTGTATGTTCGTCAACTGTATAGGAATGATACATATCAAATTGCATCAAACAAACAATTTTTTGAAATTCAGGTATAAATTTACCTAATACATTGGATTCGTTCATTAACCTCAGAGTTCTTGTTGAATCTCTTTGACTTGTTAATATATCCAAAAACATTTGATTAGCATTGAAATCATTCCTAACTTCAGAATTAATTAACTTTGTTAAACTTGTCATTAATCTCAAAGTACTAGGATGTATGTCTATATTTTTTTGATGAGAAATATAAAAAAGTTTTATTATATTGACTGGATTTTTAGTAAATATATTTTTATTTTGTACGTGTAAACGACCTAATTCAATGCTAAATGGGTCTACATTTTCACTTTTTTTAAAGCTTAAAAAACTTAATCTCAAAGGCTTGTTAAACTCTGATTCAATAGCTGCACAAAAAATTCTTGTTAAATTGCCAACTGTTTTTGTTGCAAGGAAATATCTTTTCATAAACCTTTCAACATTTTTATGTGTAATAGTGTTTTTAAAATTCATACTTTTAGCAATTTCTAGCTGTGCATTTATTGCTAGTCTGTCATCTTCTCTTTCGGCTCTATAATGAAGATGACATCTTACAGAAAGCAAAAAGCGTTGTGCTTCAGCAAAAGCTAGAGCCTCATTTTTGGATAAAGCTCCCATTTTAATTAACTTAGATATAGAGTCGACCTTATATGCAAATTTCAAAATCCAAATTAAAGTGTGAAGGTCTCTTAGACCACCCTTACCATCTTTAACATTTGGTTCAACAACATAACGAGATCCTCCAAATTTTTTATGTCTTAAATCAGACTCTTTTAATTTTGCTTCTACAAAATTTAAAGTTTTACTATTTGTAATTAAGGAATTAAATTTAACGTTTAACAGATCAAAGTTATGTTTATTACCTACTATAAATCTTTTCTCTAACAAACTTGTCGATATAGTGAGGTCTAATTTACTTTTTTTAATGCAATCAAAAATAGTTCTTGTAGAATGACCAACCGTATAACTTAAATCCCATAAAATGTGTAAAATTAATTGAATAAGATCTTCTATTTTTCTAGTTTCAATTTTACTTAAATTAACTGGAATAAGAAATAATAAATCTAAGTCAGAATGAGGAGCAAGTTCTCCTCTACCATATCCGCCAACGGCTATAATTGATAATTTATAATTTATGTTTCCAAAAACATGTTGATGGGTATTGTTAACAATTTCTTTTAACATACTATCAATTAAAATTACATTTAGACCAACATTAAGGGAACCATCTGATGTTCTTAAAAACTCATTTCTTATTTTTTGTTTACATTGATATAATTGTCTCTTTAGATTTCTTAAAAGTAATTTTTTGAAAGTTTGTATATCTTTACAATTAATTTTTATTTTTTTTAATTTATATAATTTTTTCCCATTATTTTTAGCATAGGTCACTGGTTCCATACTTTGGAACCAAGTTGCGCTGGTATCGATATTCTCTTCTAATTCAAAATTATTTTTATTGGAGTTAATTGATTTAGGTTTGTTAAACAATAAAAATTTATTTTTTAAATTTACTTTTACCATTGTTATGTCTCTGTCTTTTTAATTTGAGTTTATATAAAAAATCTAGAGACTGACGTGGACTTATGTCATCAACATTCATTTTATCAAACTCTTCTAAAAAATTCTCAGTTTCTTTTGAATTTACTGTTACTGTTTCTTTATTATAATTTTTCTTTGTTTGATTTTTACTTTGAAGATCATATAAAATTTTTGTTGCCCTATCAGTTACGGTAGATGGAATTCCTGCTAATTTTGCAACATGAATTCCATAAGATTTATCTGCCTCTCCATCTAAAATTTTATGCATAAAAATTATTGAATTATTCCATTCTTTAACTGACATTTTATGGCATGATAGATTTTTTAGATTATCTTTTAGAGCTGTTAATTCATGATAATGAGTTGCGAATAATGTTATTGGTTTAATTTTCTCATGTAAATACTCTAAAACTGACCAAGCAATTGCTAAACCGTCAAATGTAGACGTACCTCTTCCAATTTCATCTAAAATTACTAGGGACTTTTCAGTTGATGTATTTAAAATTAGTGAAGTTTCTATCATTTCAATCATAAAAGTAGATTGTCCTTTTGCTAAATCATCAGACGCCCCCACTCTGGAAAATATTTTGTCAAATAAGCCTATTTTAGCTTTTTTTGCAGGTACAAATAAACCTGCTTGCGCCATTATAGCTATTAAAGCATTTTGTCTGAGATATGTAGATTTTCCTGCCATATTAGGACCAGTTATTAACCATATTAAGTCTTCGTCATTTAGTTTACAATTATTTGAAATAAATGAATCATCTAAAAATCTCATCTGATGTTCTACAACAGGGTGTCTTCCGTCAACAATTTCTAATATTTTATCGTTGGAAATATTAGGGCAAATATAATTTCTAGTCACTGATTGATTGGCTACCATAAATGAAATATCTAATTCAGAAATAGAGTGTACAATATTTAGAATTTCTTTTCCTTTTTGCAATATTTGATTGGCAAAATCGTTGAAAATTTCTAGTTCTATTTTAATTGATTTTTCAAATGCGTTTAGTATTTGTGTTTCAGTTTCAACAAGTTCATTTGTTGTAAATCTTGATGCCTGCGCAGTGGATTGCCTATGAATAAACAAGTTGATGTTTCTCATTGAATTATCATGAATAGATCTAACTTCTACGTGATAGCCAAGCATTCTGTTGTGTTTAATTTTCAATGAATTAATTTTTGTAAGTTCTGAATACTTTCTTTGAAGTTTCATTATTTGATTTAATTCATTATTTCTTAGATTTCTCAATAAATCTAGTTCTGCATTATAACCATCATTTATAAAGCCACCCTCTTTAGTAATTAAGGGCGCCTCTGGTTTTAGAGCTTTTGTAATATTCAAGAAGAGTCTATAATCAATTTTTAGGCTATCCAAAATTGAATTTAGCAACTTAGGTTTTAAGTTATTTTGCTGTTTCAATGTCAAATTTTCGGAAATTTCTTTTGTATTTAGAAGTCCTTTAGAAATAAATTGTAGGTCTCTGGGGCCACCTCTTGATAATGAAATTCTTGTTAATGATCTTTCAAGATCTGGGATACCCTTTAAACTATCTTGATAATTATTTATATCAATATCGTTTACTAAAATCCAATTTATCACATCATATCTGTCCTGTATCAGATTGATATCATAAAATGGCTCAATTATTCTCTGTTTTAGTAACCTTGCACCACTTGCAGTTTTTGTTTCATCTATACAAGAAATTAGACTTCCTTCATCATTACCTGACAAATTTTTAAGAATTTCAAGTGACTTTTGAGTAAAATAATCAATCTCTAAAAATTCATTAATGTTTTCAGATTTAATCATTGAAAGAATTGGTGTTTTTCCACATTGAGTTAATTTTATGTAAGATAATAAAACTCCAGCGGCAATAATTTCCCCCTTACTAAAGGAGCCAATACCCTCTAATGAAACAACTGAATAATGTGAACAAATCTGGTCAAAACAAGATTGATAGTGAAATAAACTAGAAGGTTGTTTTTTTATTATAGAATGCCATTCATCAATTATATAATCCATATCCATATCATCAGAGATTAATATTTCTGAAAAATCTTTTCGTAACATAAAATTGGTTAATAGTTGTTTTTGATTTGGATTATTTTCTTTTCCAATAAGTCTTGATTTAAAGTATCCTGTCGAGACATCTACCCATGCAACAGAAATTGAACCATCAAATATTGATATAGCTCCTAAATAGTTGTTATTTTTTTTCTGTAACAAATTATCTTCTGTTAAAGTGCCTGGGGATATTATTCTTACAACTTCTCTTTTTAAGGGTCCTTTTTTTAGGTTAAGTTTAGCCTCCTCAGCAGTTTCTGTTTGCTCACATACTGCAACATTAAAACCTTTTTTAATTAATTTTGGTAAATAATTGTCAGCTGAATGAAAAGGAACACCACACATGGGAATATCTTTACCGTTTGATTTTCCTCTTTTAGTTAAGGTAATATCCAATGCTTCTGAAGCTAAAACTGCATCTTCATAAAATAGCTCATAAAAATCTCCCATCCTATAAAATAGCAAGGTGTCTTTATATTTATTCTTTATATTTAAATATTGCTCCATCATTGGAGTGTGTACATTTTTCACGATAAAATAATTTCCTTAAAAACTTAATTTAATTTAATTTATAATCGAAATATTTTTAATAAAATACAATTTATTAAGATCTTTTAAAAATTTTACGTTATAATCTAGAATTAATGATTTCAAGTTTTGAGGAAAAAATGTCTAATACCAATAATGATGCTGACAAAAAATCTAACCTAGAAAAAGAAGCCCTAGAGTATCACAAAAAAGGTCGCCCTGGGAAATTAGAAATAACACCAACAACACCTCTTATTAGTTCTAACGATTTGTCTTTAGCATATTCACCAGGCGTTGCTACACCGTGTCTTGAAATTGAAAAAAAGCCTGACACTATTTACGATTATACATCAAAAGGAAATATTGTTGCAGTTATTTCAAATGGTACTGCAGTCTTAGGGCTGGGAAACATTGGTGCCGCTGCTTCAAAACCGGTTATGGAAGGAAAATCTGTATTATTCAAAAAATTTGCAGATGTTGATGGAATAGACCTAGAGTTAGATACAGAAGATACAGATAAATTTGTTGACGCTGTTACTTTACTCGAACCTAGCTTTGGAGGAATTAATTTAGAGGATATAAAAGCTCCCGACTGTTTCATAATTGAACAAAGATTAAGAGAAAAAATGAATATACCTGTTTTCCATGATGATCAACATGGTACAGCAATTGTAACTGTAGCAGGGATAATAAATGCCCTTCATCTAACTAATAGAAAAATAGAGAATACTAAGTTTGTAAGCAATGGAGCTGGTGCTGCTTCTATAGCTTGTGTTGACCTTTTAAAAGCCATGGGAGCACAAAATGATAATATTATTTTAGTTGATAGGGATGGTGTATTATACCAAGGAAGACAAAGTAATATGAATCAATGGAAGTCGGGTCATACAGTTAAAACCAAATTGAGGACCTTAAAAGACGCTCTAAAAAATGCAGATGTTTTTTTAGGTTTATCAGTTCCTGGGTCAGTAACAAAAGAAATGGTAAAAAGCATGGCTGAAAAACCAATAATATTTGCAATGGCTAATCCTATTCCTGAAATTATGCCTGAGGATGTTAAAAGCGTAAGATCTGATGCTATTATTGCTACTGGGAGGTCCGATTACCCAAACCAGGTTAATAATGTGTTAGGTTTTCCATATATTTTTAGAGGTGCTTTAGATGTAAGAGCAACTACAATTAATGAGGAAATGAAAATTGCAGCTGCTAATGCTATAGCTAAATTAGCTAGAGAGGATGTACCAGACGAAGTAAACGCAGCTTACCATGGTGTTCAACTACATTATGGCCATGATTACATAATACCTGCTCCTTTTGATCCAAGATTGATTTCTTCAGTTTCTTCAGCAGTTGCTAAAGCAGCTATGGATAGTGGCATAGCAAAAAAGCCTATTAAAAATTTAGAAACTTATAAAAGAGAATTAGAAGGTAGAACTAACCCTATAGCTTCTATTTTGGAGCCTATTAAAGCAAGAATAAAAGGAAAAAAACAAAGGGTTGTTTTTGCAGAAGGAGAGGAAGAGAAAACAATAAGAGCAGCCTTATCATTTTATAATTCTGGATTTGGAATACCAATATTAATTGGTAGAGAAAATCGTGTGAAAGAAACTATGGAAAAGGTAAATTTAGAAGGCCTTAATGAATTAATTATTCATAATGCTAGCCTAAGTAAAAATAATCAAAAATACATTGAAAATTTATATTATCTACTTCATAGACATGGTCATTTAAGAAGAGATTGTCAAAGATTAATTAACCAAGACAGGAATGTGTTTGCGGCCTCTATGGTGTCTGCAGGAGATGCAGATGCTATGGTTACTGGAGTTACTAGGCCATTTGGTAGATGCTTTAACGATATTACTAAAGTAATTTCAACAAAAAATGATCAAAGTTTTTTATCTATGTCTATGATGGTGTCAAAAGAAAGAACAGTTTTTATCGGAGATGTAAATATACATGACACACCAAATGCTGAGCAATTGGCTAATATAGCAATAGGTATTGCTAATACAGTTCAAGATCTTGGTTATAAAGCTCGTGTAGCTTTATTATCATTTTCTAATTTTGGAAGTTTATCTAGACCTAGTTCTAAAGATTTAAAAGAAGCAGTAAATATACTTGATAAAAAACAAGTTGATTTTGAATTTGACGGTGAAATGACACCAGAGGTTGCTTTAGATTTTGACCAAATTAGAAAAAATTATCCATTTTGTAGACTATCAGGTCCAGCTAACGTTTTAATAATGCCAAGCCTTTTAGCTGCAAACATATCTTTTAAACTGTTACAAAAACTAGGAGGAGGATCAATCTTAGGCCCTCTTATGATAGGTGGTGAAAAACCATTTCAAATTGTTCAAATGGGTTCATCTGTTTCAGATATAGTTAACTCTGCATCAATAGCTACATATAACTCATTATTTTCAAAATAAATAACTATTACAACATAGTTTTGAGAGAAATTTTAGGACGTGCTCCAATATGTTTTATTATTTCTGAAGCTGCTTTATTTCCTAAATATCCACACTTTTGAATTGAGTATTTATGTGTAAAACCAAACAAGAAACCAGAAGCAAATAAATCACCTGCACCAGTCGTATCAACTAATTCTACTACATTAATTGGATCTACAAGATATTCAAGTTTATTTTCAAAAACAACGGAGCCTTTTGAACCAAGGGTAATACCACCGCAATCTACATGGTTTTTTATGTTATTTAAGCTTTCTTTCAATTCTGATTGATACAAACTTTTAATTTCTTCTTCATTTGCAAAAATAATGTCAACATATTCATCGATTAATTTAAAAAAATCTGTTCTATGTCTATCAACACAAAATGAATCTGATAAGCTCAAAGCTATTTTTTTATCATGAGATTTGGCCAAATTACAACAATAATATATTGCCTCTTTTGCCTTAGGTTGGTCAAACAAGTATCCTTCAATATAAATTATACTACTATTAAGTATTAATTGTTCGTCAAAAGATTTCATATTAAATTTGTTACTAGCTCCTAGAAAAGTATTCATACTTCTCTCTGCATCAGGAGTAACTAAAACAATACTTTTAGAAGTTTTTTCTGATAATAAAAAATCTTTATCTTGAAAAAATACACCAGAATTATTTATATCCTTTGAAAACAAATCCCCAAACTTATCATTACCAATTTGACCTATAAAAGAACATTTACCTCCAAATGAGTTGTAGCCTACTGCTGTATTAGCTGCGCTTCCACCTGAAATAATTGATGGGTTTTGAATATGTTTCAATATTTTGTCACTTAATTCTTGATCGACAATCTGCATAGAACCCTTAGGTATTCCAAGCTTGTGAAGCATTTCATTGCTTGTTTTAGATAAAATATCTACTATTGCGTTACCAATAAAACAAATTTCAACTCTAGAATTTTTCATATATTCCTCAAAACGATTTTTTTAAATAGACTTCTTTACTAACAATATTTATGTATATGAATTATGAAATCTATTCTTATTAAAATTATCTTTAGTTTTTGTATAGTTTTTTCTATAAATGCATGCCACACCTTTGAACACCAGAACATTTTTATTCAAGATATTAATAAAAATTCAAATTTAGAGGTATTAGATGAAAAAATTAAAGCCTCAATATCTAGTGTTGAAAAATCTACAAATAATAGTGAAATGGCTCCAATAGAAATGCCAAAGAAAAAAGAAACAGTTCAAAAGCTAGCTTTAAAACAAGTAAAAATAACAAATGCTAATAAATTTAGTTTAAAGAAGTTCATGAATTGGGATGAAGAAAAACTTATCAAAACACTTGGTAAAAGTCACTTTGTCAAAAAAGAAGGAAAATTAAAAAATTATCAATATCATTTCAAGGAATGTTTTATAGATGTGTTTTTGTTAAGAAAAAATAAAGTTTTTTTAGTAAATTATATAGAAAAAAGACCCACAAAATTAAATGGAACTATTAACATTAAGGCTTGTTTGGAAGAAATCAAACAAATAATGAATTAATTATAATTATCCACCATTTTCCAATACATCTGCAAGAGAATACAATCCTGGATCTGCACTTGCGGCCCAATAAGATGCACGTAAAGCCCCAGAAGCAAAAATTGACCTATCTGTTGCTTTGTGAGCCAATTCTATTCTTTCTCCTGAGTTACAAAATAAAACGGAATGCTCTCCAACTACATCACCACCCCTTAAAACTGCGAAACCTATTTCGTCTGATTTTCTCTTTCCAACTAATCCGTCACGAGAGATAGATTTTACATTTGAAAGTTTTTGTTGTCTTGCGTCTGCAGCTGATTTTCCAAGTAATAACGCAGTCCCTGATGGTGAATCAACCTTTTGTTTATGATGCATTTCTAAAACTTCAATATCCCAATCTAAACCAAGTGTTTTTGTTGCATTTGAAACTAGTTTTGACAATAAAGTCACACCTATTGAAAAATTTGCTGAGTAAACAATAGGTATTTTTTTGGAAAAAAATCGGAGTTCCTGTTCTTGATCATCATTTAATCCGGTTGTGCCAATTACAATTGACATGTTATTGTTATAGCATTCTCTTGCGTGAAACATTGTTGCATCTGGAGCAGTAAAGTCAATTAGTGCATTAGAGTTTTGAAACATTGACGAAGGGTCTGAATTAATTTCCTTATTAATTTTGCTTTTTCCAGCAAACAAACCAATGTCAAGACCTGTCTCGTCCTCATTAGGTAAACATGTTGCTGATGCTATTTCATATTTAGAACTTTCTAATATAAGGCTTAGGAGAGTTTTACCCATTCTACCATTGCAGCCGGGGATAGAAACAGATATTTTATTCATAGTAATCTCTTTTATTATTTCAGTGTTTAAGTATACACAGATTTTAAATTACTGAATTAATTTTTTAAATCTACTAGTTTTAGGACTGATTTTTTCTAATCCTAAATCTTTAATTTGATTAAATAATTCTTCTTGTTTTCTTGAAAGGCCAACTGGCGTTTCAACATTAATTTGTACATATTGATCGCCTCTAGTTCCACCTCGCAACCCAGGCATACCTTTTCCCTTCATTCTTAAACGAGTACCACTTTGTGTTCCAGCACTTAAATTCATTTTTGCTTTAGACCCATCAATACATGGAACTTGAATGGAATTTCCTAAAACAGCGTCAATAAAATTTACCGGTACCTCTATAAAAGTATCTTTTCCATCTCTTTGAAAAAGGGAATGATCTTTTATATCAATAAAAATGTATAAATCGCCAGCTGATGAACCTCTTGGACCTGCTTCTCCTTCACCAGAAAGACGAATGCGCGTTCCGTTATCTACACCAGCTGGGACATTTACTGATAGCTTTTTATTTTTATTAACTCGTCCCTGACCTTTACAAGATCTACAAGGATCACCAATAATCTCTCCGGCACCGGAGCAAGCAGCACAAGTCCTTTCTATTGTAAAAAATCCTTGTTGAGCTCTTACTTTTCCATATCCACCACATTGACCACACTGTTTTGGTAATGAACCTTTGTTAGCTCCAGTTCCATTACATGATTCACATTTTCCAGGTACTGTTAGGGAAATTTCAACTTGATCCCCAGAAAAAGCTTGTTCAAGAGAAATAGATAAATCATATCTTAAATCTGAGCCAGCAGAAGCAGATCTTCTTCTTGAATCACTTCCCATACCAAACATATCTTCAAAAATATCTGAAAAGCCGCCAGTTCCAAAACCTGAAAATCCTCCACCTGCACTCCCCCCACCAGATTGAGAGAAAGCGGCATGTCCAAATTGGTCGTAGGCAGCTTTTTTTTGGGGATCTTTTAGAATCTCATAAGATTCTGATATTTCTTTGAATTTTTCTTCTGCTTTTTTATCACCAGGATTTCTATCTGGGTGATACTTCATAGCTAATTTACGGTAAGAAGATTTTATTTCACTATCTGACGCAGATTTAGATAAACCAAGTATCTCGTAATAATCACGTGCCATAAATTATGCCTCGGGTTTATCTTTTGTTTAATTAAGAAGCATCTTTCTTTTCTTCATTATCTTTTACTTCTTCGAAATCAGCATCCACAACATCTTCTTTACTTTCACCAGTATCATCTGAGTTGTCTGCATTCTCAGCATTGTTTGCTTCATTTGCTTTGTAAGCTGCTTCTCCAATCTTCATCATAACTGCTGATAAAGATGATGTTTTTTCTTTTATTATTGAAATATCTTCGCCTTCTAAAGCTTTTTTGAGTTCAGCAACAGCATCTTCTACCTCTTTCTTTGCATTATCATCAGCCTTATCACCTAAATCAGTTAGTGATTTTTCTGCTCCATGTATCATTGACTCAGCTTGATTTCTAGCATCAATGGCTTCTCTTTTTTCTTTGTCCGCTTCAGCATTATCCTCGGCTTCTTTTACCATTCTTTCAATTTCATTATCGTCAAGCCCACCAGATGCTTGAATTGTAATGTTATGAGCTTTTCCAGTAGCTTTGTCTTGAGCGCTTACGTTAACAATACCGTTTGCGTCAATATCAAATGTCACTTCAATTTGAGGCACTCCTCTTGGAGCAGGTGCAATACCTTCTAAATTAAATTCGCCTAAAGATTTATTGTCTGAGGCCATCTCTCTTTCACCCTGAGAAACTCTAATTGTGACAGCTGATTGGTTATCTTCAGCAGTTGAAAAAATCTGAGATTTTTTTGAAGGAATGGTTGTGTTTCTGTCAATTAATCTTGTGAACACACCACCCAATGTCTCAATTCCTAGTGATAATGGAGTTACATCCAATAGAAGAACGTCTTTGACGTCACCCATTAAAACCCCACCCTGTATTGCTGCACCTGAAGCAACAACTTCGTCAGGATTTACACCTCTATGAGGCTCTGTCTTAAAAAATGAAGTTACAGCTTCAACTATTTTTGGCATTCTAGTCATTCCACCTACTAGAATAACTTCATCAATATCACTAGCATTAACACCTGCATCCTTCAATGCAGCTTCGCATGGTTTAATACTTTTAGTAATGAGATCATCTACAATACTTTCAAATTGTGATCTTGTTAATTTTACGTTAAGATGTTTTGGCCCGCTTGCATCAGCTGTTACAAAAGGTAGATTAATATCAGTTTGAGCTGCACTAGAAAGTTCTATTTTAGCTTTTTCGGCAGCCTCCTTCATTCTTTGAAGAGCTAGTTTATCGGTCCTCAAGTCAATCCCATTTTCTTTTTTGAATTGTTCAGCTATGTAATCTATTATTCTTTGATCAAAATCTTCTCCGCCTAAAAATGTGTCACCGTTTGTTGATTTTACTTCAAAAACACCGTCTCCAACCTCTAGGATTGATACATCAAATGTTCCACCACCTAAGTCATAAACTGCTATTGTACCACTTTCTTTCTTGTCAAGACCATAAGCTAGAGCAGCGGCAGTTGGTTCATTTATAATTCTGAGAACTTCTAATCCAGCAATTTTTCCAGCATCTTTTGTTGCTTGTCTTTGTGCATCATTGAAGTAAGCGGGCACTGTAATTACAGCTTTTTCAACTTTTTCTCCAAGAAACGCTTCGGCATCTTCCTTGAGTTTTCGCAATATAAAGCTAGATACCTCAGAGGGGGCGTAATCTTGTCCATTAGCTTGAACCCATGCATCTCCATTTTTAGCAGATATGATTTTATATGGTACTAATTCAGAGAATTTTTTGGAATATTCGTCATCGTGCCTTCGTCCTATCAATCTTTTAATAGCAAATAAAGTGTTTTCAGGATTTGTTACTGCTTGTCTTTTAGCAGGTTGTCCAACTAATCGTTCATCATCTGTAATGCCTACCATAGATGGTGTTGTTCTGGCACCTTCACTATTTTCAATAATTTTAGGTGATTTGCCATCCATCACAGATACACACGAATTCGTTGTACCTAAATCGATACCTATAACTTTAGCCATTAATGCGCTCCCTAAATTCAGAATTCCTAAGAATTAGTAATTAAAATAATATAATTTTTTTATATGGGTTAAGTTGTTGAATTTACAAGATTATAAATAAAAATTATTTCTGTTCATTTTTTTTATTATTTTGTTCTGTTGTTTCTTCTTCAGATTTTTTTGATATTCCTACCATTGCTGGCCTAACTAATCTATCATGTAAAAGATATCCTTTTTGTGAAACTTCAAAAACATACCCTGGTTCCTTTTCATTTGTTGGAACTTCAAACATTGCTTGATGAAGGTTATAATCAAACTTCTGCCCCAGTGGATTAATTTGTTTTAAACTGTGTTTTTCAAATGTGTTTAATATTTCCTTTTCAACAATTTCTAAACCAATGATTAAGTTTTTTATTGGCTCAGAGAGTTGTGATTTATCATCGGGAACTGCCTCTAATGCTCTTTGAAGATTATCAACTGATGAAACTAAATCTCTTATAAATGAAATGTGACTATACTTTTTAGCGTCGGCAATCTCCTTAATTGTTCTTTTTCTTAAGTTTTCACTTTCAGCTAAACTTCTTAAGAGCTGATCTTTAAGTTCTGTAATTTGTTTATTTTGATTTTCAACTGTTTGTTCAATTGAAATATCTTCATCTCCATTTTCATCTGCATTAGCTTCAACAGTATTTGTATCTGGGTCAATGTTAATGTTTTGTTCCAAAGAATTTTCATCTTTATTATCTGTTTTTGATGTCACCTTATTTTTAGACAATTTAAGACTCCGAATATTTTAAAACTATTTATCACATAATAAATATTAGGTTGATTTACAAGAGTTATAAAATTATAAAGTTAAGGCAAATTTATATGAAATTTGCATATACGATGAACAAATTTAACTAATTATAAATGCTTATGTTTAAAAGGCCATCAAATAGAAATTTTGACGAATTAAGAAATATATCACTTGAAGCAAATTTTTCCCCTTATGCTGAGGGATCATGCTTTGCAAAATTTGGAAAAACTCATGTCTTGTGCACTGCTTCAGTTGAAAGTAAATTACCATTATGGTTAAGAAATTCTGGTAAAGGATGGATTACTGCAGAATATGGAATGCTACCAAGATCCACCCATTCTAGAATGGATAGAGAAGTAACAAAAGGAAAACCTTCGGGAAGGACTCAAGAAATTCAAAGACTAATTGGAAGATCCCTCAGATCAGTTGTTGACTTAGGAAAATTGGCTGAATTTCAGATAAAAATAGACTGTGATGTAATACAAGCTGACGGAGGTACAAGAACTGCATCTATAACCGGGGCATGGGTAGCCCTTTATCAAGCCATTAACTTTCTACTTAAATCAGGAAAATTATCAGAAAATCCAATAATAGACCAAGTTGCAGCTATATCCTGCGGTATTTGTGAAAATCAAGAATTAATTGATTTGGACTATGAAGAAGACTCAAGCGCAGAAACTGATGGAAATTTTGTTATGACTTCAAATAATGGAATTGTTGAGATACAGACAACAGCTGAGGAAAAACCATTCAATAAAGAACAATTTCAAAGACTTTTAAATCTAGCAGAATTGGGTACAAAGAACATATTTAGAATTCAAAAAGATGCTCTAGGTTTAAATTAAATTTTATGAAAAAACATATATTCAACGATAATAAATTAGTAATTGCTAGTCATAATGAAGGCAAGGTTAAAGAAATTAAAGTTATGTTAAAACCTCTACAAGTTGAGGTTTTGTCTACAAGTGATTTCAATTTAAAAGAGCCAATTGAAGATGGAAATACATTTGAAAAAAACGCTTTAATTAAATCATCTTACGTATGTAAAAAAACAGGAATTCCAAGTTTGTCAGATGATAGTGGGATTTGCTTTAGTGATCTAAACAATGAACCAGGTATTTATTCTGCTAGATGGGCAGGAAAAGAAAAAAATTTTAATCTTGCAATGTCTAAAATCAATGATTCAATAAAAAAAGTAGAAAATCCGAATTATAATTGCTTCTTTGTGTGTGCTTTGTCACTTAGTTGGCCTGATGGAAATAACGTAACGGTATCTGGGAAAATTAATGGTAAATTTTCATGGCCACCTAAAGGAAGTTTTGGTTTTGGTTATGATCCAATCTTTAAACCACTAGGATATGATGAAACATTTGGTGAAATGGATCCAGAATTTAAACATAGTATAAGTCACAGAGCATTGGCATTTAAGAAGTTAAAAAGTTTGAGTTTTCCTAGTTTAGAAAATTGAGTAAATGTAATCAAAATTTATTAAGTCTTTATGTTCACTGGCCTTATTGTGAATCAAAATGTCCATATTGTGATTTTAATTCTCATGTAAATGAAAAAGTTAATGTAAATGATTGGATCCAATCATATAAAAATCAATTATTTGCTATGAAGGAAGAATTAATTAAAAACAGTATAAATTTTAGACAACTGAATACAATTTTTTTTGGTGGCGGTACCCCTTCATTAATGCCATTAGAAATAGTAGAAAGTATTATAGATTTATCCAAAGAAATATTTGGTTTTAAAAAAGATATTGAAATAACACTTGAAGCAAATCCAAGTTCGTACGAAAGTAAAAAATTTATTAAATTTAAACAGATGGGAATAAATAGAGTATCGATTGGTGTGCAATCTCTAAATAATAATTATTTACAGTTCTTAGGAAGATTGCACAATATTAAGGATATTAAATTTGCATTAAATGATGCATCTGAAATTTTTGAAAATATTTCTGTTGATTTGATATATGCTTTTTATGGTCAAAAGATTCATGATTGGACGAAGGAGTTAGAAAGTTTTCTAAATACTTATAATTTACAACATATATCTTTATATCAGTTAACAATTGAAGAAGGGACTAAGTTTTTCAAAGATCACAAAAATGGTATAATTAAATTAATTGATAATGACAAAGCAGCTGAATTTTATGATATTTCTAACAAAATACTCAGTGATTTTAGATTTATTAAATATGAAGTTTCAAACTATGCAAAACTAGGTTTTAAGTGTAAACATAATTTAAATTATTGGAACTCTGAAAATTGGATTGGCGTGGGACCGGGTGCATATGGTAGATTGTGGTCGTTAAACAAAAATAAAGATAGAATTGAATATCAAAACTATAAGAATCCCAAAACATGGTTGTCTAAAAATTTATTACAGACAGAATTTGAGAAAATTATTAAATTAAATTCTAATGTTTCTGACATTGATACACTTACAATGGGATTAAGACTATATGAAGGTTTAGAAATTTCCAAAATTAATAACTTATCTATAATAAATTTTAAGTCTCTCAAAGAATTACAAAAACAAAATATACTTTCATTTAAGAATGATATCTTAAAGGTAAATAAAAAACATATGATAAAACTAAATAGTATTTTAAATTATTTGACTAGTAATTAGACTTACTACATTTTTTAATGTTAGTTAATTTTCCTAAATCCTCTATTTGCATAACTTGAACAGGTTTTTTGACATAACCGTTATTTTCAAAAATTAATCCTGTTACTGGACCTTCAACATTGTTTAAATATTGAAGATTTTTTTGGAAATTATTAATATAATTTATACCTATTACACCAGCATCAAAACCTGCATTTGAAAAATAATCATTAGTCCCCCCCCAAATATCCTTCCAAAAAAATTTAAACTGCTCGTTGTTCTTACTTGATATCATAGGAAACCAAGATTTTTCTAATGATGGTTCATTTTTAATTTCGTCATCATTGAATGTTTCAGTGCCCAAAATTTTCACGAGTCTTGAATCTACATTAAAGAATGCTAACAAAGGTGCTATCTCTAATATAAACTCTTTTCTTCCTCCAAGAAGAATAGTGTCAAATTTTGTGTGCGTTTCTTCAGATTCAGAATACTGTAAAAATCTTCTCAAATTTGAGTAAAGATTTGTTTTGTTGTTTAATTTTTCATTTGAAAGAAAAAGTGAGCTATGGTAATTTTTTCCATCCACTGTAATCAAATCTATTGCTTGTTTAGAAATGATTTTCCCATAAAGGTTATCTGGTGCTATAATACCAAATTTACTATATCCCTGCATTAAAGCGCATGAAATTACACTTTGAGCCTGTTCTTCTGGAGAAAATCCTAAGGACCATACATTATTCTCCACCATTGCTATGTCATTTGAAAACGTTAGGATGGGTAAATCATCCTTCCTTGCAAATGGCTTGATTTTTAGCAATACTTCCCTTGTAAATGGACCAATAATAAATCTGGGATTAAACTCATTAAATAAATTTTTTATCAATTCTAGATCAACAACTTTTCCAGTATCAAAATAAATTAATTTTATTTTATTATTACCAAAGTTCAATATACTTAAATCAAGCGATTTCCTTATTTTATTTCCGAAACTTGAATACTTTCCTGTTAAAGGTAAAAAAACTAGAATATTTTGATAATTTATAGTCTTATTTATTTCAAACATATACCTATTGAAAGTAGAAATATTTTCGTTGTTTTTTAAGTTTAGTTCAGTTTCACTTGTGCTTAAATTTTTTTCAAACATTTTCTGAACAGCTGATAATGCTAATCTCTTCTTTTTATCTTCGATTTTATTGGAAATATTTCGTCCTTGAAGTAATCTCTCATTTCTAAATTCAAAAATGATATCACTGGTTTGTTTATCTCTAGGTATTGAAGTATATTTTTTTGATATCGTGCTTTTTAATACTTTTTTCTTTAAATTGTTTTTTTTAACAAATGCTTTGTTTGTTATTTTTGATTTTTCTTTTTTTATTTTTGGCTTATCTAGCGTTCTTTTATTTTCAATTATTAATTTACCATTTTCTCTATTACATCCATTTATCATTAATAATATACAAAAAATTATAATAAGATTATGTTTAATATTATTTAAAAACATGAAAACTCGTTAATTATTTTAAATAAATTTTAAGGTAATATATTGAAAAAAGTAAGTAAAGAAGATCTAAAACATCCTGATAAAGAGATAAGAGGATGTTTGTATTTGATCGCCACTCCTATTGGTAATTTTGATGATATTAGCCTAAGAGCTATCAAACTATTAGAGGCTGTAGAAATTTTGCTTTGTGAAGATACCAGAAAAACTAAAAAATTACTTTCACATCTTAATATTAAACGTAAAAATCTTATTTCTTATAACGATAATAATGCTTCAAATAAAAGGCCATACATCATTAATAAACTCCTTTCAAATATAAGTATTGGAATAGTTAGTGACGCAGGAACACCATTAATATCTGACCCAGGTTATAAACTTGTCAAAGAATGCCAGTTAAATAACATCAAAGTAACGCATGCACCAGGTCCTTCTTCTGTTATTAATGGGTTAATATTATCTGGCCTTCCAACAAATCAGTTTTATTTTGGCGGATTTGTATCTTCAAAAAAATTTTTGAAAAAGAAACAATTTTTGGCAACTCAGACATATGTCATGACTGGAATATGGTTTGATACTTGTTTGAGAATTAATAATACACTTACAATAATGCAAGAAGTATTTGGAAACAGAAGAATTTCAATTGCAAGAGAACTTACAAAAACCTATGAGGAAATTATTACTAGTGATTTGAATAACGTGATAAAAATCATTGATAAAAGAAAGAAAAATAATAATCCCCTAAAAGGGGAAGTTATATTAATAGTAGATGGTTATGCTAAAGAAGAATTTAATATTGATACATTAGGTGTAACTATAAAAAATAAGCTAAAAAAACTATCACTTCGTGACGCTGTAAATGAAATTATAACAGAGACTAAATTACCTCGTAGGGTAGTTTATAATGAAGCTATAAGAATCAAAAATGATATATTAATTTAAAATTAACAATGACAATTTTTATTTTTAATTTATTGTTCTTTATTTAGAAAGGTTAGAATATGAAAATTATTTTATTTATATCAATTATTAGTTTATATCTTCAATCATGTGCTCCATTAGTTGGTACTGTTGGAATGGTCTCTCTAGGAGCCGCATCTAAAGAAAAAGGTTTAGGCACATCGATAAACGACAACGTTATAAAAACAAAAATATCTAATTTAATTTATAAATATAATAAAAATTTAATAGCAGACACAAAAGTTTTTGTTAATAATGGTTCAGTTTTATTCACAGGAAAATTGAGTAATCCGAATGATAAGATAGAGTTTACAAAGTTAGCATGGAATATAAGAGGTGTAAAAGAAGTTAACAACGAAATTCAAGTGACTGATACATCTTCTATTAAAAATATTGCAAGAGACATTGCATCAATGGGAGAAATTAGAGCACGAATAATGTCAGACAAGTCAATTAATAGTATTAATTTTTCTATAGATGTTGTAAATGATAAAGCCTACATCAGCGGTGTTGCAACTAATGAACTTGAGATGAATCTTGTAAAAGGTCATGCTTCAAGTGCAAGATTTGTAAAAGAAGTTTATAATTATATTATACTTAATAAAGATACCAGATGAGTCGTAATCTTAACATAGCATTCTTAATGGATCCTTTGGAGTCATTAGATCTTAGTGGAGACACTACTTTTGCTCTAGCTCTAGAAGCACAAAAACGTAAACATCATATAAGTTTTTTTAAGCCCGAGGATCTAATATTTAGTAACAATGATGTTATAGCAAACATCTGTAAATTAGAGTTGTTTGCGAACAATAATTTGTACGAATTTAAATATCACGATACTTTTATAAAACCATTATCAAATTATGATGTAATCATGATGAGACAAGATCCTCCCTTTAATATGGCTTATATAAGCGCAACTCATATTCTGGAAAAACTTCCAAGTTCGACATTAGTTGTAAACAACCCTTTCGAAGTTAGAAATTCTCCAGAAAAAATATTTGTTACAAATTTCTCACATTTAATGCCAAAAACATTAATAAGTCGAAACATCGACACTATTAAAGAATTTAGAGAACAATTCAAAGACATCATAATAAAGCCGCTATATGGAAATGGTGGACAGGGTATATTTCATATTCTTCCTGAAGATGAAAATTTAAATTCAATCTTAGAGATGTTTTTTAGTCAAAATAAAGAACCTCTTATGATACAAGAATATTTACAAGACGTTAGAAATGGAGATAAAAGAGTTATATTATTGAATGGAGAAGCAGTTGGGGCAATTAATAGAGTCCCAAAACTAGGTGAAAGTAGATCAAACATGCATGTTGGAGGAAAACCTGAAAAAACAGAATTAACTGATAGAGATAAATTTATATGTAAGGAGATTTCAAGTTCTCTAATTAGTAAAGGTCTCTATTTTGTTGGAATAGATATAATCGGTGACTATATCACAGAAATAAACGTAACATCTCCAACTGGAATAAGAGAGATAAAAAATTTGGCATCAATAGCTATCGAAGAGATGTTTTGGAATTTCATCGAGAATAAATTAGATATGTAAGATTTAACTTATCATTCTTCCTAAATTCTTTCCTGCTAAAAGATGAACATGAAAATGAGGTACATCTTGATTACCATTACTTCCTGAATTGGTAATAATTCGAAAACCTTCAGCTTCAACTTTAAATTTATCAATAACATCATTAACAAGTTTCCAAAAACTTTCATGTTCTTTATTTGTAGCATTTTTTGTAAACTCATAAATATTGATATAAGGATTTTTGGGAATTACTAATATGTGAATTGGTGCTTGAGGATTTATATCAGTAAAAGCAATTGCAAATTCATTTTCTAATATTTTATCACAAGGCAATTCAGATCTTAAAATTTTAGCAAAAATATTGTCTTTATTATACAGATTATTCATTTAACAGCTCTGTTTTTTTTTTCTTCAATACCTGATATTACCTTTCTAGAAGACAATTCATTCCAAATTTCATCTGGGGTAATACCCAAAGAGACCCAAACAACTAAAATGTGATAAATTAAATCTGCAGATTCTTTGATCACACCTTGTTTATTTTTTTTTACAGAGTCAATGATCAATTCTGATGATTCTTCACCAATTTTTTTGGCCAACAATTCCGGGTTTTTAATCAAATGAGACGTATATGATTTTTTTTCACTAGTTTTTTTTCTTTGTGTTAAGATAGTGAATAATTCTTTTATTATTTGTTCTTTCATTTGTTCTTTCATTTCAACGTTCACATTCTCTTATAACTATACCATTTTCAAACATCTCTTTTTTAACTGAATGTATTGAGTGAATACCAAAGTGAAAAATGGATGCAGCTAGGACTGCAGATGCACCAGCTTTTAATACTACCTCAACCATATCTTCGGGTTTCCCAGCTCCACCTGACGCTATCACAGGTACTGAAACATTTTTGGAAATCAATTTTGTTAGTTTTAAATTATAACCTTGTTTTGTACCATCTGCTTTCATTGAAGTTAATAAAATTTCACCAGCTCCCTTTTTTACACCCTGTTTTGCCCATTTAAGAGCATCTATATTTGTTTTTTTTCTTCCTCCATGAGTAGTTACCTCATATCCACAAGGCATGGTTTTGTTTTCTATAGCATCTATTGCTAAAACAACACACTGATTTCCGAATTTATCTGAGGATTCCTCTATTAACTTTGGGTTATAAACTGCAGATGAATTAATTGAAACTTTATCTGCTCCAGATTTTAATAGTTCCCTAAAATCAGAGAGATTTTTTACACCTCCACCAACTGTGAGTGGAACAAAACAAGACTCTGCTGTTTTAGAAATAACATCAAACATAGCTCTTCTTTTTTCATAAGTGGCAGAAATATCTAAAAAACAAATCTCATCAGCTCCTATTATGCTATATTGCAATGCTTGTTCGACTGGATCACCAGCATCTTTTAGATTAATAAAATTTATACCTTTAACTGTCCTACCATTATGCACATCTAGACATGCTATTACCCTTGTGGAAAGCATTAACTTTGTACCTCTTTTATTTTTTGTAAAGCATCTGAAAATGTAAACTTCTTATCATATAATGCCCGTCCAATTACGACCCCTTGAACTCCATTTGAGAACTCTTTAGTTAATTTTGAAATATCGTTTAACGAAGAAACTCCCCCCGAAGCAATAACAGAATGCGGAATTGATTTAGCAAAGTTAACCGTTTGATCTAAGCTAACACCTTTTAAACTACCATCTTTAGTAATATCGGTATAAATAACAGAACTCACAATAGAAGAATTTAGTTTCTTAATTAAATCTACAGCAATTATATCAGATTGATTTTTCCATCCGTGAGAAGCAATCTTTCCATTCCTAACATCTGCTCCTACAATTATTTTTTTTGAATACTTCTTATCGAGTTGATTTACAAAATTTGGTTTTTCAAGAGCTAATGTGCCTAAAATTACTCGATTAACTGAATTCTGTATCCAAAAATCAATATCTTCAATGCTTCTTATGCCTCCACCTATTTGAATTTTTACTTTGTTTTGAAGTTTGTGTAAAATTTTTTGAATTGCTATTTTATTTACATTCTTGCCAGTAACTGCACCATCTAAGTCTACAATATGCAACCACTCTGCACCTTGATCTACAAACCACATAGCCTGATCTAATGGATTGTTATTATAAATTGTCTCCTTTTCCATTTCACCAAAAAGTAGTCTAACGCATTTTCCATCCTTAATATCAATGGCGGGGTATAATGTAAAAAAGTTATCATTCATCATTTAAGTTCTTTATAATAATAGTAACCAACTATATATTTTCCATCTATGAAAACTGACTTGGGATTAATACCAGATCTAACATATCCAGCCTGCTCATATAATTGAATTGCTCTTAATTGAGTTTCCCTAACTTCCAAATTAATGATTTTAAAACCATCTTGTTTTGCCTTTAATTCAGCTTTTTCAAAAACAGCTTTTGCAAGACCAAACCCTCTTGCCCAAGATGCAAAGAAAAAAGTACTTAATGTACAAGAATGAGACTGAGCTTCGTTGTTCTTGGCTGGTTTTATTAACTGAGCAGAACCAGCCACAACATTATCTAATTTTCCAATAATTAAAACTCTTTCTGGTATGAGTAAGACCCCTTTCCAATAATCCTGAAGTGTTTTTAATGATGGAGGTGAAATCCATCCAAAACCTCCTCCTGCTAAGATTGCCTCTTCAGTTGCGTCACATAATTCTTGCAAATCAACCTTACTTAAGCTTTTACATAATTCTGCCTTAACATTGTATTTTTTTAATTTCGTTTCCATTTTATCTCTCTATTTTATGGTATCCATTTAAGCCAGTTATATATAAATTTTTGACCTGAATTACCACTCTTTTCTGGATGAAATTGAACTCCTATATAATTTTCTTTTCCTATTATTGCTGGAATTTTTTGACTATAATTTGTGTTGGCTAGTATTTGATTTTTAAGTTTACTCTCTAAAACGTAAGAATGAACAAAATAAAATTGTTCATTTTCGCTGATGTTTTTTAAAATAGGATGATCATTATTTTCAATTTGTAGATTGTTCCACCCCATATGTGGTATTTTATAATCTCTGCCAAGATAATCTAAACCTAGTACTTTAATCTTTTTAAAATAACCATCAAGCCAACAAAAACCTTTAGTTCTTTGTTTTTCTAAACTAAAATTAACCATTAGTTGCATGCCCACACAAATTCCCAAAAATTTTTTTCTTTTGTATATAACTTGATCTGTTAATAATTCTGTTAAGCCCTCTATATCTTCTAAACCTTTTTTACAGTCAGGGAATGATCCAACACCAGGTAGAACCAAGTGATCAGCTCTAGAAATCAAATCTAATTTGTTAGTAACTTGAATTGTGAAATCTAGTTTATAAGTTTTAACAGAAATTTTAAACGCGTTTTCTACTGACCTTAAATTACCCGAACCATAATCAATTATAACAAGGTTCATGTCACTTGTTCCCTGTTAAAGTTCCTTTTGTAGATGGAACACTATCTAGGTTTCTAAAATCAAGATTAATTGCATTTCTAAGAGAGATAGCCATAGATTTAAAACATGATTCTATAATGTGGTGTGTGTTTTGACCATAAATATTTTCAATATGGATAGTAAATGCCGCAGATTGTGAAAAAGATTGAAAAAATTCTTTGAATATTTCAGTTTCAATTTCTTTTATTTTTATATTTGGTAGGAAAACATTCCAAACTAACCATGGACGCCCAGATATGTCAATACAACATCTTGTTAAACACTCATCCATGGGTAAATAGCTGAAACTAAATCTTTTTATGCCTTTTTTGTTTCCTAGCGCTTCATTAATAGCCTTTCCAAGTGCCCAACCCACATCCTCTACGGTGTGATGTGAGTCGATTTCAAGATCACCATTACATTTTAAATTAATGTCAATTAAGCTATGTTTTGAAAGTTGTTGCAGCATGTGATCAAAAAATGGCAATCCAGTTGTTATTGAACTCTTTCCTGTACCGTCTAGATTAACATTCACCTTAATCTGAGTTTCATTAGTGTTTCTGTAAACAGTCGAAACTCTCTCATGAATTTTTTTAGTCATTTATTATCCACAATTATTAATTAAATTTTTTGAATTTGTTTTTTATTCTAACTAATAAAGCGCCTTCACCACCAAAGTGTTTTGGTGCCACATTAAAATTTACAATAAACTTGTTGATAAATTTATCACTTAACCAATTGGGCACTTCCTCTTTCAAAGCACCTTTATTATTTTGGCCTTTTCCAGTTATAATTAATATGTCTCTGATATTTTTTTCATAGCAATTAAAAATAAATTTATTTATCAGCAATTTTGAAGAATAAAGGGTATGACCATGCAGATCTAAAATCATGTCTGGTTCTAATTTTTTATTCCTAAATTTTTTATTTATATTTAATAATTTCTTTTTATTTTTGAATGAAATTTTTTTGTTATTTCTTTCGGTATTAGCTATTGTGTCATTTCGTGGAAAAAAAGTATATTTATCAAAGTTGGACACATAACTTTCCCATACTTTCTTATCGTATTTTGAGATTACAACCATATTTCTAATTACTTTTGGTTTCAACAAGTGTCCAGTTAGGATTACTATTCTTTATTTTTCTTTCAAAAACCCATTCATCTTTTACTAGAATTTCATTTTCATTATTACCGTCGATTATTTCATCGTTTTTATCCGTTAGTGCTCTTATTTGAGAAGTTTCAAATATTACGTTCAACTTTATTGATGATTTAGTTATTGTCACTTTGGTTATTTTGTTTTTATTAATGGATTTTAAGTCAATAATAAGTGTTTCTTGTTCTCTATTCCTTTCATCAATAGCAGATTTAAAACTGTTGAATACAGATGGCTTTGTAAAATCTTTAATATTATCTAAATTACCACTAACAAAGCTTTCTAGAACCATTTTAAAAAAGTTTTTTGAACCTGATAGAAAATCATCAACATTGAAATTTGGATCGATATTTAGAATTTTATTTAGTTCTAAATCGTCAACATATTTTTTATTAGATTTTAAAGATACTACATTAGTTAATTGTTTTTCTTTTGTTTTTTCATTCACATTTGTTTCTTCAAAACCTGTTTTTGTACCCAAGATATTTTTAAGTCTAAAAATAAGAAAAATTGCTATCACTCCAAAAATTAAAATATCAATATATGGAAAATTGTTTTGCATGTTTTTTAACCACCATTATTAGAATAATATTAAAATTTTATTATACAAAAAAAAATAAAAATTAATATTCATTATTATTTATTTCATATATATATACGAATAAATAGTTATTTAGAGAATTAAATGAACAATGTAAATGTAAATAAAGATGATAGTATAAAAATAATTAAAAATTTTATTAAAGACTTATCATTTGAAAATCCACAAAATATTAATGAAAATAATTCTGATCATAATAATAACAATAACATGGAAATTAGTATGAATGTTATTTTCAAACCTTATAAAAATAATTTTTTTAGTTTAAATTTGAAATATTTTTTAGATTGTTCCTCTAAAAAAAATATGAAGAAGTTATTTAATCTTGAGTTAGATTATTTTGGTTTTTTTGAAATTTCAGAGAAAGCAAATGACAATCAAAAATCACTTACAGAAAAGGGTGTTAAGTTGTTATTTCCTTTTGCTAAAGAGATTATAGAAGATATTACTCAAAAAGGCGGAAGTGTACCCATTTTATTGAATGAAATAGATTTTGAATTAAGAAAAGATTAATCTGAAATTTTTTTCCATATACTGTTTTTTATTGTCTTAATACTTTGCAAGTGCAATTTGTAATCATCTTCATTTATTTTAGATTGCTTAGTCTTTTTTAAATTCTTTTTTTGATAATATTCACCTACATTAAATAAATTATCTCTTTCTTCAGAACTGCTATTGTTTTTCACATTGTCTAAGTCTAATCTCGATTGTCTTCCTCCTATCAATTCCAAATAAACAGACGCTAAAAGTTTTGCGTCTTTAAGAGCACCATGTGTATCTCTTCCAGTTAAATTAATATTATATTTCCTACAAAGTGAATCTAAGCTTACTGACTGTCCTATAAATTTCTTTTTTGCTAAAATTAATGTATCTATAACAATATTTTCACTTAATTCATCAATATTACATCTGGTTAACTCTGCATTTATAAAACCAAGATCAAATGAAGCATTATGTATAATAATTTTACTATCTGATATAAAATTAATAAACTCCTCGGCTATATCTGAAAATTTTGGTTTATTACTTAGGAATTCTCTGCTTAAACCATGTACTTTTTGTGCTCCTTTGTCGGATTCTCTCTCAGGATTTAAATAATAATGAAATTCTTTTCCTGTTGGTACATGATTTTCTAATTCAACTATACCAATTTCGACTATCCTGTGACCATCACCACTATCTAAACCTGTAGTCTCCGTGTCCAAGACTAGTTCTCTAATCATTATTTTTTCCTAATAATTTTATTTTTAATAAATAAAATAAGACTATAAAAAAAGTAATTGTTTTTCCATAAGATGTGCTAATAATGAGGGGTTTTTCTCTAACTTTCTCTTCAAATGTCCATTGAGACTCATTTATTTGTTCAAATTTTTTTTCCGTCATGTGAGGTCTATTTAAAACTCTTTTCTTTTGAATTTTTTTTTTTGTATCTACTAAAAAGACATAATCACAATTTTTATCCATTCCTGTCTCGTATAATAAAGGGACATCTAATCCAACAAAATAAAAATCTTTAGATTTTTCTAAAAAAGAGTTTTTTTCTTTTTTAACAATCGGATGTATAATACTCTCCAGTTTTTTTCTTTCAGTCTCACTTCTGAATATTTTACTACCAAGTAGCACCTTATTAATTTTTTTTTGTTTTATGCACAATGAGATTGTGTCAGGCCAAATTTTTGATATTTTTTCTATTACATCATAATTCTTTTCTAATATTTCATTTACTATTTGATCTGAATCAAAAACTGGTATTTTTAAAATTCTTAACATATTAGATACGGTCGTCTTCCCCATACCAATTGAACCTGTTATACCAATAATTATCATAAAGTTTTTTCTCTTGTGTATAAACTGTTAAAATTCTTATAATTCTATTAATAATTTTAACATTAATTTATTCTATTATATTTTATCCATAAATAAATTACATGTTAATAATATTCAATTTCAAAATTATAATTTGTGAATAACTTTATTTGACTATATAATTCAACAATAGATTTTTTATATTTGTTGTGGACAAATTGTTAATTTTTTTTTTATTCACAACTTTATAAAAAACTACAACATCATACAACTCTAAATAAAGCAACATTACTGTGTTAGACAATTTAATAAGTAAAACCCTTAACAATGAAAAATCTAATACACCTGTATGGTTTTTACGCCAAGCTGGTAGACATATACCTGAATATTTTGAGATTAGGAAAGAGGAGACAAACTTTATTAATTTCTGCTTAAATGAAGATTTGATTATTAAGAGCACTTATTTACCCTTAAAGTATTATGACCTCGATGCTGCAATAGTTTTTTCTGACATTTTGATGATCCCTTGGGCTATGAAAAGAAATGTTAAATTTACAAAAAATTTTGGTCCCACTATGGATCCTATGATACCTAATGAAACTAAAATTCTTGAAAATATATCTATAAATTCAAAATTAGAGCCTTTAAAAAATTCTATCAGTTATTTAAGAAAAAAATTACCAAATTCTATCGCATTAATTGGATTTGCAGGTGCTCCTTGGACTCTAGCATGCTACATGATTGAAGGAAAGGGAAGTAAAGACTTTATTGAAACTAGGAAAGCTCTTTGGAGTTCGCATAATTGGTTTATGAAACTTATTGATACACTTATAGTTCATGTTGCTGATAAGTTAGAAATGCAAGCTAAAGCTGGTGCTGATATTTTAATGCTTTTCGACTCATGGTCTCATATGATACCTAATAATTTTTTTTATGAATATGCTATAAAGTCAACAGCGAAAATTATTGATATTTTAAGGTCTAGGAATATTTTTGCGCCAGTTATTGGGTTTCCGTTCAAAGCAGGAGCATCTATCATAAGATATTCGTTTGAAAGTAAAGTCGATTGTATTGCACTAGACTGGTCAGTTGATTTACCATGGGCAATAATGAATATCAATAAAGATATTGCAATACAAGGTAATCTTGACCCAGCGTCTCTTATTCCATCTCGTAATAAATATTTAAGAGAGAATGTTTTAACTATTCTAGATATTATGAAAGATAGGAGATTTATATTTAATGTTGGTCATGGCCTTACTCCAGACTGTAAAATTGAAAATGTAAAAGAAGTTATTAGTATAATTAGAAATTATAATAGGAATATCTAACTATTGTTTTATGATATAATTAAATCTTTTCATCTGATTTCAATAATATCCTGGATGGTCGGTTTATTATATTTGCCAAGGCTCTTTGTATATCATAATGATACTAAAAAATTTACTGAAATGTGTGACACTTTCCTCTTAATGGAGTATAGGTTGCTGAATTATATAATGACGCCTGCTTTAATCTTGACTTATATATTAGGGTTTCTTTTATTATATGAAAATACTTACTTTTTAAATGAAAATTATTTTTTACTTAAATTATTTTTAGTTTTTTGTTTAACTATATTTCATTTATATTTATCAATACTTTACAAAGATTTTAAAAAAGGGTATAGATTAAAAAAAACCAAATTCTACAGAATAATAAATGAAATCCCTACCTTCTTAATGATTTTAATTATTGTTTTAATTTTAGTCAAACCGAATTTCCAAACAACATAAATTTACATCACATGAGTATTAAATGCATTTAAAAGACCTTAAAGCAAAAAACCCATCAGATTTATTAACTTATGCTGAGAGTTTAGAGATAGAAAATGCAAGTACTTTAAGAAAGCAGGATATGATGTTTGCTTGTTTAAAAAAGCTTGCTGACAATGATATTGCAATCTATGGAGATGGCGTACTTGAAGTTTTATCTGATGGATTTGGTTTCTTGAGATCACCAGAATCTAATTATCTTGCTGGTCCTGATGATATTTATATTTCGCCTAACCAGGTTAGAAAATTTGGTCTTCGTACAGGAGATACAGTAGAAGGCCAAATTAGAGCACCCAAAGATGGTGAAAGGTATTTCGCATTATTAAAAGTTGAAAATATAAATTTTGAATCTCCTGATTCTGTTCGTCATAGGATAAATTTTGACAACTTAACACCTCTTTATCCACAAGCCAAAATTAACTTTGAAGCCGAATTCGATCCAAACAATAAAGATATAACTACGCGAGTAGTAGAAATGGTTGCTCCTATGGGGAAAGGACAGCGAGGTCTGATTGTTGCGCCGCCCAGAACAGGCAAGACTATGATGTTACAATCAATAGCACAGGCTATATCTAAAAATCATCCTGAAATATATTTACTAGTTTTGTTAATTGATGAAAGACCTGAAGAAGTTACAGATATGCAAAGATCTGTTAATGGCGAGGTTATTAGCTCTACATTTGATGAACCTGCTTCAAGACATGTACAAGTTACTGACATGGTTATAGAAAAGGCAAAGAGATTAGTTGAACATAAGCGAGATGTAGTAATTTTGTTGGACTCCATAACAAGGTTAGCTAGGGCTTATAACACTGTAATACCGTCAAGTGGAAAGGTATTAACTGGCGGTGTTGATGCAAATGCTCTTCAAAGACCAAAAAGATTTTTTGGCGCAGCAAGAAACATTGAAGATGGAGGTTCTTTAACCATAATTGCTACCGCATTGGTTGAAACAGGTTCAAGAATGGATGAGGTAATTTTTGAAGAATTCAAAGGTACTGGAAACAGTGAAGTAATCCTTGACAGAAAATTGTCAGACAAACGAACCTTCCCAGCTATCGATGTGACTAAGTCAGGCACAAGAAAAGAAGAGCTTTTAGTTGAAAAAGACACATTATCTAGAATGTGGGTTTTGAGGAGAATTTTGATGCAAATGGGACCGGTAGATGCAATGGATTTCCTCTCTGATAAACTTAAACAAAGCAAATCTAACGAAGATTTTTTTAGAGCAATGAATAAATAAGATGTTTCACGTGAAACATTTTTAGCAAAAGAGCAAAAACTTGGACACAATCTTTTCCTCAGCCTCAAGTCCACAAAAAAGTGCAATTAAAATAATCAGAGTATCTGGAAGCAAAACAAAACAAATACCAAAGATTTTTTCCTTTAAGCCAACCAAGCCTCGTGTTGCGTCTCTTAGAAAAATATATGATTTAAATCACAATATTATTGATATTGCTCTAACAATCTACTTTCCAGGACCAAGAACAGTGACTGGGGAAGATGTTATTGAGTTTCATATTCATGGAAGCACAATGATTGAAAAAAAAATATATGAAGTTTTCTTAAAAACTAAAGGATTTCGTATAGCACAAAGGGGTGAGTTTACAAAAAGAGCTTTTTTAAATGGGATCCTAGATTTAACTCAAGCAGAAGGTTTAAGTGATTTAATAAATTCAGAAACAGAAAGTCAATTCAAGATGTCTATGTCTCAATATGAGGGGGCTTTATCAAGTAAAATAAATTTGTGGAGGGATGAAGTGGTTTGGTTGTTGTCAAAGTTAGAGGCTCTTATTGACTTTTCAGATGAAGAGCTCCCAACCGAACTTGAACAAATTTTTAATTTTAAAATATTAGAAATGTCAGAGGATATGAAGAAGTCTTTGAAACATAGCAATTATGGAGAAAGAATTAGAAATGGTTTTGTAATAACTCTTCTAGGCCGTCCGAACGTAGGAAAAAGTTCACTTATAAATTATTTATCAGATAAACGAGTTGCTATTGTTACTGATGAAGCCGGAACAACAAGAGATATTATAGAGGTTACTATGGATCTTGAGGGATTTCCTGTTATCTTAAGCGACACAGCTGGTATAAGAAGCGCAGAATCAGAAGTGGAAAAAATTGGAGTAAAAAGAGCATTAGAAAAAGCAGAAGTTTCTGATATAATCCTTATTTTATCTGATAATGAAGATTTTTCTTATCCAGAAATTAACACAACATGTAAGAAAATTTTGGTACACACAAAATCAGACTTGAAAACAACTTCAACTAAAGGTATTCATAGCATCTCTGTTAAAGAAAACATAGGTGTCGACGAATTAATCAATTCGATTGTTAACCATTTAAAGTCATTAAACCCTAAACAAGATGTGTTACTTACAAGAAAAAGGCATACAGAGGCAATAAAAAGATGTATATCTGCCTTGAATGATATACAGAAATTTGACTTAAATATTAATCCTGAAATAGTATCTGAGAACTTAAGAATAGTTGCAAAAGAAATTGGCAATTTAACTAATATTATTGACGTAGAAGAAATATTAGACGATATATTTAGTAGTTTTTGTATTGGTAAATAAATTTTGAAAAAAAAATTGAAAAATTTTGATGTAATAGTAATTGGAGGAGGGCATGCTGGAATTGAGGCGGCTTCTGTTTCATCAAGAATGGGTGCTAAAACTGTTTTAATTACTATGAAAATTGAGACTATTGGTGAAATGTCTTGTAATCCAGCTATTGGCGGTTTAGGAAAGGGTCATCTAGTAAGAGAAATTGATGCCCTTGATGGAATAATGGCCAGGGCCATAGATGTTTCTGGAATACAATTTAGAATGCTTAATCGTTCAAGAGGACCAGCAGTTCATGGACCCAGATCACAGGCAGATAGAAAACTTTACAAAAAAGCTGTCTCAAATTTGTTAAAATCTAATGAAAATTTAACAATCGTTGAGGGAACAGTAAAAGATCTTTTGATCAAAAACAATGTAGTTAAAAGCGTCGTTTTAGACAATGACCTTTCAATAAAAGCTAAATCAGTAGTATTAACAACAGGGACCTTTTTAGGAGGAGTTATTCATATTGGAAAAGAAAGAATTCAAGCAGGTAGGATAGGAGACGAGCCTTCCAATCATTTATCAAATAAAATTAGAAAATTAAATTTGCCTATTGGCAGATTAAAAACAGGAACGCCACCCAGGTTGCTTATGTCTAGTATTAATTGGAAAAAAGTTGAAATGCAGTCAGCAGACAAAGATCCAATACCCTTTTCTTATATGACTAAGGAAATATATGTTCAACAAATTCAATGTGGCATTACAAGAACTAACTTAAATACTCATAAAATAATATATGATAATATAAATTTATCCCCGGTTTACTCAGGTTCAATTCAAGGGACTGGTCCGAGATATTGTCCTAGTATAGAGGATAAAGTTAGTAGATTTTCTGAAAAAGATTCTCATCAAATTTTTCTTGAGCCAGAAGGTTTGGATAGTCCTTTAATTTATCCAAATGGTATATCAACAAGCTTACCAAAAGAAATTCAGAACGAATTTTTGAAAACAATTCCTGGATTAGAGCAAGCTATTATAAAACAACATGGTTATGCAATTGAATATGACTACATGGACCCAAGAGCTTTAAAACACACACTAGAGACAAAAAAAATCAAAGGTCTGTTTTTTGCAGGTCAGATAAATGGCACAACGGGATACGAAGAGGCGGCTGCTCAAGGTTTAATTGCAGGAATTAATGCTTCAATAAACATTAATACTAACCCTAAATGGTTTACTCTTGATAGATCAGAAGCTTATATTGGAGTTATGATTGACGATTTGATAAATAAAGGAGCACCAGAGCCTTACAGAATGTTTACGTCTAGAGCTGAGTTTAGGCTGCTTTTGAGGTCTGACAATGCCGATCAGAGATTAACTGATAAGGGATTAAAATTTGGTATTATTGGCCCAAAAAGAAAAAAGTTTTGGAAAGATAAGAAAAAAAAATTATATAATTCGTACAGGATTATTGATAATTTAAGTGCAAAGCCGAGTTTGTTAAAACAATATAATTTGCCTAGCACTAGGACTGGGAACCCAAGATCACCTAAAGATATCTTATCCTCTGGTAAGCACCATATAAAAGATCTATTTGGAATTTGGCCAGATTTAAAAATGATCCCCGATGAATTACATTCACAAATAGAAACAGACTGTATATATAATGTTTATCTTAAAAGACAAAAAGAAGACATAAAAATGTATAGACAAGAAAATAAAATTTCAATTCCTGTAAACCTTGATTTTAATCTTATCAGAGGACTGTCAAATGAAATAAAGGATATCCTGAAAAAAAATAATCCAAGCACTGTTTCTCAAGCATCAAGCCTTCCAGGATTTACACCAACAGCCACTTTGCTGCTTCTTAGACATTTAAAAAGAGAGAAAAAAAGTAAAGTTGTTAACAAATATTAATACATATGAAAAATTTAGTTCAAATGTATTTGTTTCACGTGAAACATACGAAAAATTATGTGTGTTTCAGAAAGCTCTTATTAAATGGCAAAAGTCAATAAATTTAATAAGTAAAAATACTATAAAAAACATTTGGGAAAGACATTTCTTAGACTCAGCTCAACTATACAAGTTTGTTAGAGACATAAAAGGAAATATAATAGATTTTGGTTCTGGGGCAGGTTTTCCGGGTATGGTGCTTGCAATAATGGGTAAGAATAATATTCATTTAGTTGAATCAGATCATAAAAAGTGTGTTTTTTTAAAAGAAATTGCAATGTTAACAGAAACAGATATAACTATTCATAACTGTAGAATTGAAGATTTAGGCTTTATTAATGTTGATTTAGTTACTTGCAGAGCATTAGCTTCATTGAGTAAACTGATCGATTATGTAGAGATCTTTATAAATAAATCATTAGGAAAAAAACAAGAATCGCCTAAGCTGTTGTTTTTAAAAGGAAAATCTTATTATTCTGAAATTACTGAATTAAGTAAAAATAGAAAAATTAGTTTCGAGGAATATCCTTCGATAACGGACAAAAATGGAAGAATTTTACTTATAAATAAAATAGAAAAGTTAAATACTGAATATGATTAATAAAATCACTCAAATAATAGCTATTGCAAATCAAAAAGGTGGTGTAGGAAAAACTACTACTGTAATAAACTTGGCTACAGCCATGGCAGCTTGTGGTAAAAAAACACTCATCATTGATGCTGATCCACAGGGAAATGCTAGCACAGGATTTGGCATAAAATATGATCAAAGAGATAAAGATTTATATTCTATAATATGTGGTAAAGATAACATTAACGTTTCAATAAAAAAAACTATGATTCCAAAATTAGATATTATTCCTACATCACCAGATCTGTCAGTTCTTGAACAAGAATTAGTGGATGTAAAAAATAGAGAATTTAAAATTCGTGATTTAATTAGAGAAATTAGTGAGTTTTACGATTACATATTTATTGACTGCCCACCCTCTTTAGGTTTGCTTACATTAAATGCTTTATGCGCAGCAAAAAGTTTAATCGTACCTTTGCAAACTGAATTTTATGCGTTGGAAGGACTAACGCAACTTATGAAAACATTAGAATCAATTAAAAATAACTTTAATAATAATATTACTCTTCAAGGAATACTTCTAACCATGTATGATAAAAGAAATAAAATATGTGAAATGGTATCAAATGATGTTAAAAATCATTTTAATGATAAAGTTTTTAAAACTATAATTCCAAGAAATGTTAGAATCTCTGAAGCACCTAGCTATGGTCAGCCAGTTTTAATGTACGATATTTCATGTCCAGGATCTCAAGCATATGCTTCATTGGCAGGTGAAATAATTAATCAAGAGAAAGATCTAAAATGAAACCAAAGAAAAATGCTAGACCTGTGGGCCTTGGAAGTGGTCTTTCCAGTCTTTTAGGAGCTGAAATAAAAAAAAATACTGACAATTATAAAATGATACCAGTAGAGTTTATTAAACCTGGACCATGGCAACCGAGAAAAATTTTTGACAAAGATGAATTAGTTTCTTTATCAACATCTATAAAGAAACAGGGCATTATTCAACCAGTGATTTTAAAATCGAACGGTATTATTAAAAACCAATATTTTTTAATTGCTGGTGAAAGAAGATGGAGAGCCTGTCAACTAGCAAAAATACATGAAGTTCCAGCCATTATTAGAGATGATATAAATGATGATAAGATTGCTGAATTGTCTTTAGTTGAAAATATTCAAAGATCTGAGTTAAATCCTATTGAAGAAGCAGAAGGTTATCAATCTCTTCTTAGTAGTTACAATTATACCCAAGAAGATATTTCAAAAGCAGTTGGAAAATCTCGGTCATACATTGCTAATATTATTAGATTATTATCATTGTCCAATAAAGCTAAAGATTTATTAATACAAAAAAAACTTACCATTGGTCAAGTTCGACCACTTATAGGGCATAAAGATGTTGATATTTATTTGGATATAATATTAAAGAGCAAACTTAATTCTAGGGAAATTGAAAAGCTTATAAAAGAAGGAAACATAAAGGCTCGCAAAAATAAGCTCAAGGATATAGATATAATCAATTTAGAAAAAGAGTTATCAGAAATAACAGGATTAGGCGTTAATGTTAATTTTGATAACTTGAAAAAAACTGGAACTATAAAGCTAGAATGTAAAAATTTAGCAGAGTTTAATTTTATAATTAAAAAAATTAAGTCTTAATTCTATTTTTTGCAAGAACAGAAGTAGATAATATGAACTGTGATAAAAGAACTTTTTCTGAGAAATGATTTAATTTACATTTTAGTTCTAACTCAATTAAGCGAGCTAGTATAATGTTAATTAATTTTAAATCCCAAACTTTGCATTGAAAAATTATAAATTCCTTTTTTTTAAAGAAAATTGGTGGTTTAATACTATTGATAACTCTTTCCAAATTTTTAGTTTTTTCAAAAAGTAACAAAATTTTTTCGATTAATTTAAAGTGATTGACGAACATTCGTATTAAAGTAATACTCGTACTTTGGTTTTCATAAATATTTTCAAAAGATGTTAATGCATGATGAGGATGGCCATTAGTACAATTTTCGATAATTTTATTAAAATTCATATCATTATTATTTGAAAAAAACTTTAAAATCACTTCTTCAGTAACACTTGTATTATTTGTTAAAAAGATATCAAGTTTCTCAATTTCCATTTCATTAATTAGTGAATTGGAACTGAGTTTAATGATTAAATTTCTTATAATGTCTCTTTTAGAATTAATGTTATGTTTTGAAAATAAATCAGATAATTTTGAATTAATTGTATTAATTTTTTGTTCATAACAAGGAACTAAAATAGCATTATTAATATCTTGTAAATGTTTTATAAAAGAATTTATCTTTATATTTGCAGCTCTTACTATTAATAAATAATTATTACTTTTTATTTTAACAGTTTCTAAGATAATATTTTCTAATGTTCTATTGATAGAAATATGCATTAGGTCTAACAGTACGAATCTTTTTCCTGAAAAAACATTTAAGGTATTAACATTGTCATGTAGAATTGCGGGATTATCTTTAAATTCATCACCGTCTATTTTTGACACACTAAAAGGATCATTTGTGTCTATTTCAAGATTTTTTATAGTTTTTTCATATATAAGATCAACCAAGCCAATATTAGTACCATATAAAAAAAGTAAGTTTACGTTTTCAAACTTATTTTTTAAATTATTTTCATAAAAAAAAGGATCTATTTTCAATTTAATCTACTAATAATAATTTTAATACGATTATAAAGAGATTTTGCTGAGCTTTTTGTTAATCTTTCCTTAATATGTTCAATACTTTTTTCGTTAGTATAAAGGGAATTTGATGAAGAGCTTAAAGCTGGGAAAGTCATAATTGAACCCGATTTGACAACAACATTTGTGTATTTATTTGTTAATTGATAATCAACTTTACCTTTTGTTGATTTTAAAATATTTTGTCCACTTACCGATAATGTCTTTGTAGATTCAAAGATTATTTTGGTATTAAGTATATATTTCGAGTTATTATCACTAATGTTAAAATAACGTTTTAAATTTTCTTTAAAATATAAGTTGTACCTATCATTGGGTGTAATAACATCAATTGAAAAGTTCTTTATATTTTGAATTTTTTCAAAATTATTTGGAGTACAACTACTAATTAGAATAATTAAACTAAGAAAAAAAAATTTTTTAAAAGTAAACATCTTATTCTCAATTTATATCACAAAATTTACAACACGATTGGGGATAATAATAACTTTTTTTGGAGCTTTGTTCAAAAATTTTAAAATATTTTTTTCCTTTAAAGCAATCTGCTCTATTTTATTCTTATCTAAGTCTATAGGCACTTCAATGACTGCTCGAACTTTGCCATTAACTTGTATGGGCATTTTTATATTATCCTTTTTAATATAGCTCAAGTCTACTTTGGGCCAACACTCATTTGAAATTGAGTTTTTATTACCCAAACTATACCATAGTTCTTCAGCTAAATGTGGCACCATTGGATTAATTAAAATAAGAAGTTTACTTGTTACAAACAAAACAACTTGTTTATCATTATCATTTTCAATTTTATATGAAGAAACAAAATTAAATAAACTTCTAATTTGAGCAACTGCAATATTAAAGTGAAACTCATCAATTGCTTTTGTAACATCTTTAATTATTGTATTCAAAAATGTTAATAGTTCTTTGTTTTGTTTAGTAATTCTTTTTGGTAATTTATTTTTTGTATTTTTATTAGGTAAATTTTGAACAAATTTCCAAAGTTTATTTAAAAAACGCCAAGAACCTTCCACTCCTGAATCTGACCACTCCATATCTCTATCAGGGGGTGAGTCAGATAACATAAAAAAACGAGCGGTGTCTGCACCAAAATTGTCAATTATCTGTTGAGGGTCAACCACATTTTTCTTTGATTTACTCATCTTCTCTATTCTTCCAATAGTAACAGGTTCATTTGTTTTTAAATGAAAGTATTTATGGTTCTTTTTAATTATATCACTTGGAAAAACCCACTTGTCTGTTTTGGTTTTAAAAGTTTGGTGACACACCATGCCTTGTGTTTGAAGAGAAGCAAAAGGCTCTTTAATATCTATAGAGTTTACGTGTTTTAGAGCCCTCATAAAAAACCTTGAATAAAGAAGATGCATAACTGCATGCTCAACACCACCAATATACTGATCAACTGGCATCCAGTATTTAATGGCTTCTTCAGTAAAAGCAGATGAAGGATTTAGTTCAGTAAATCTTGCAAAGTACCAACTAGATTCAAAGAATGTGTCGAATGTATCTGTTTCTCTAGTGGCCTTTTCATTACATATAGGACACTGTATTTGTTTCCATTCTGGATGATTATCTAATGGATTTCCCTTTATGTTAAAATTAATATCTTCCGGTAGTATTATTGGTAAATCTTTTTCTGGTACTGGCACCTCACCACAATTGTTGCAGAATATGATAGGGATAGGACATCCCCAATATCTCTGTCGAGAAACACCCCAATCGCGTATTCTATAAGTTGTTTTCTCCTCACCTATTTCTAATACATTTAGTTTTTCAATGCATAATTTTATTGCATCATAAGTATTTAAACCATTTAAAAATTCAGAATTCATATGAATTCCGTCCCCTAAAAAAGGGAGATTTTCTTTAGTTTCTATGACTGGTATAATATCTAAAGAATATTTAACTGCAAAATCATAATCTCTTTGATCATGCGCTGGGCAACCAAAAATTGCTCCAGTTCCGTAATCCATCAAAATAAAGTTAGCAATAAAAATTTTTAATTTCGTATTTTTTTTAAAAGGATGAGAAACAGTAAGATTTGTTTCGTATCCATGTTTTTCAGCTTTTTCTATATCAGCTTCTTTTGTTGAATTTTTTTCACAAAATTTTATAAATTCAGCTGCTTTAAAATCTGTGTTCGAGATTTGTTTTGCAAGTGGATGTTGAGGAGATATAGCAATAAAAGTTGCTCCAAAAATAGTGTCAGGTCTGGTCGTGAAAACTGGTAATTTTTCAGAGGATTTTTCTAATGAAAAATTAATTAAAGCCCCATAACTCTTTCCAATCCAATTTCTTTGCATTGTTTTTACTTTTTCAGGCCATTCATTTAAATTTTCAATTTCATTTAGTAAATCATCTGCAAAGTCAGAAATTTTTAGAAACCATCCCTTCATTTTTTTCTTTTCAATTTCAGCTCCAGATCGCCACCCACGTCCATCAACAACTTGTTCATTTGCTAAAACTGTGTTTTCAACTGGATCCCAATTAACCAAAGTTTCTTTATTATAAGCAATACCAGCTTTATAAAAGTCTAAAAACATTTTCTGTTCAAATTTATAATATTCTGGATCACATGTACTTAATTCTCTTTCCCAGTCATAAGATAAGCCCATCTGCTTCAATTGTATTTTCATATTTTCTATATTTGAATAAGTCCATTTAGCTGGATGTGTATTATTTTCTATTGCAGCATTTTCTGCAGGAAGTCCAAATGAGTCCCATCCCATTGGATGAAGAACATTAAACCCTTGAGCTTTTTTATATCGAGCAACTAAATCACCTAAAGTGTAATTTCTTACATGACCCATATGTATGGCTCCAGAAGGATATGGAAACATTTCTAATACATAATATTTAGGTTTTGTGTAATTAATCTTGGCACGAAAACTATTAAGTTTAGACCACTTTCTTTGCCATTTTTTTTCAATTACAGACGGGTTATATTTCATAATTATAATTATTTATTAGCATTGACTCTTAAATTTCTTGCTTCATTTAAAATACTATTTTCAATGTTTGAAGCCAAATTTTCATCTGTAACAGTGTTAGACCAAATATTATTTATGAGTTTTTGAACATGGACTTTTACTTTTATACCGTCTGATCTTAATTCACTTGTTCTTATATGAGCAGTTATCTTTATTCTTTTATTTTTAATATTTTTATTTGTATACCAATCTGTAATTATTATTCCACCTAATGCATCAGTTGAAATTAATGGCGCGATTGATAAGACGTCTAAAGATGCTCGCCATAAATAACCGTTAATTTTTATAGAAGTTTCGTCAGATCTTGGCCCTAGTAAATCTGTTACATTTATTCCTACACTAGCATCTTTAGAAAACAAACCGGGTTCTGGTTTCTTAGTATTTTTGACTATATTATCATTACTAGAACATGCTGAGAAAAATATTATGATGGGGACTAATAAAAAATTTTTTATCATTAAAGATTACCTTTACTAACTTTATGATAAACTTTTATCAGTATTTTAAAATACATCAAACGATTTATAAAAAAATATAAAAAAGGCGACCGAAGTCGCCTTTAATTAAACTAATTGAAGCAATTAGAATGATGCTCCGATAGTTAGTTGTGTCATAGTACCTGAGTCTGCAGTTGTGTTAGCACTCTCATGGTTTGCTGCTGTTATCTTATAGTCGTAATCAACTACAGTAATAGTAGCTTTTAAACCAGAAGCGATGTTGTACTGAATTTCAGCTCCAGAAGCTGTATATTCTTCACCGACATCTTTATCATCTTCTGATTTAAACACAAATGCACCAAGAGTCATACCGTTAGGCATTGTGTAGGAAATCGAACCACCTGAGTTATCTCTGTCTTCATCACTGGCTTCATAATTACCTTGTGATAAAATTAGTGAAATATCACCAGACACAACTTTAAGACCCATGCTTTCGTGATCTACGTCTTGAGTTGAATTTTCATCTTGAACAGCTGCATAACCTAAAGTAATTGATGCGCCAGCTGCGTCCATAGAGTAGTTTGCACCATATGATGTTGTGTCACTTCCACCAGCAGCGCCACGGTCTGTGTGTGATACACCAGCTGTTAGGCCACCCATCGCTGGAAGATGATAAGCAACTTTCATTGCATCGTCTGAAGTAATAGATGAGTTTAAGCTAATTGATGATGAAGCCATAGTCGCTGCTGGCTCTTCTGCAATAAGATCCATTTCGTCAATGTTGTATGCATCAGCAGCATCATCATCCATACCTAAGACAATTTTACCAAAACCACCTGCTATTGCTAGAGATGCTTCATCAATTGTTAAGCTACCACCATCTGTACTTCCAACTGCACCAATATCGTATCTGTAAGTAAGATCTAAACCAGAATCAGTTTTTGTAGTAAAGTTTACAACCATATCAGTGTCGCCATGTGACATTGAAGTACCATCAAGAGTACTTGTATTTGAACTTCTTGAAAGATACTTGAACTCATAACTACCTGAGATAGTAACGTCAGCTAAAGCTGTGTTAGCTGTAAGAGTAGCAGCAGCAGCAAGAGCTGTTGTTCCTAAAAGTAATTTACGCATTGCGTATCCCCTTATTTTATGTTTTCTTATGAAAACGGTTGGATAACATTCCTACCGTAGAAATGTTTTATAAATACTTATTATATGAAAGTTACTGTAAAAACTAGCATGTAATGATAAAAATATCACTTTTTTGTTTTGTTGTTGTATTTATGCAACATTGTGAAACTTTACTTACTTCTTATTTATAAATGTTAGATTAAAATTTAGGGAGAAAATTATCTTGGAATGTATACAAAAAAATCATGAGTTAATTTTATCTAAAATAAGCGATATCCATAGATCTAGTTCTTTTTCAAAACAAAAACAACCAAAATTAGTAGCTGTTTCAAAAAAACAGGAAGATTATAAGATTGATAAGGCAATTGAATGTGGACAAAAAATTTTTGGTGAAAATAGAGTGCAAGAGGCGATAAAACGATGGCAAAAAAGGTTAGAGACTAGTTTAGATTTAGAATTAAGACTAATAGGGCCACTTCAAACCAATAAAATTAAACAATCCCTTAACTTATTTGATGTTATTGAAACAATTGACAGAGAAAAAATAGCAATAGAAATAGCTAAAAACTTTCATAATAAAGTTAGAACTAAAAGTTTTTACATTCAAGTCAATACTGGAAATGAACCACAAAAAAGTGGAATAGATCCTTTGCAGGCTGATGAATTTACAAATTTTTGCGTTAAAGAGTTAAACTTACCAATAGTTGGCTTAATGTGTATACCACCAATAAACGAAGAACCATCAATGCACTTCGCTCTATTAAAAAAAATTGCAAATAGAAATAGTTTGCCTGAATTGTCTATGGGGATGAGCAGTGATTATGAAGATGCAATAAAATTTGGAGCAACCTCGGTTAGAATTGGTTCACTCTTATTTGGTCATAGACAGGTTTGATTAGAGTATATGACCTGATTTCTTGGATTTTGTTTCCAGATATTTTTGATTATGTTTGTTAGGGTTTATTTTAATAGGAACTCGCTTTATAACATTTATTCCTAAATTTTTTAGGTGTTCAACTTTTTTAGGATTATTTGTAATTAATTTTACATTTTTTATTCCTAGTTGAACCAAAATCTCTTTAGCAGGGTAATACAGTCTCTCATCATCATTAAAGCCTAAATCTTCATTAGCTTCTACTGTGTCCATACCATCTTCCTGTAATGAGTATGCTCGAAGCTTATTCAATAATCCAATATCCCTTCCTTCTTGAGCAAGATATATCAAAATACCTTCATCAGCTTTGGCCATTAATTTGATAGACTGTTTTAATTGTTGACCACAGTCACACTTAAGACTGTCTAGCACATCCCCTGTTATACATTGGCTATGAATTCTTACTAAAGCTTGTTCACATTTCAATGTTCTATTCTTTCCAAAAACCATGCAAAAATGTTCGTTTCCACCATCTTTCGGTCTAAATATAATTATTTCACAATTTTCGGTATGTAGTATTGGTACTTTAGCTTTAACTGACATAAATAAACTATCAGCACTTACCTTTTCATAAGATTTAATATCAGAAGTATTTACGTGAATTAGGTTTTTATCAAATGCCCACTTATTTATTTGTTCTAGTGAAACATTTGAGATTATAGTCATCAAACCCGCAGGAAGAAGCCTAGACTGTCGTAAAAGTAAAATACAAGATGATGCAATTCCATTATAACTCTCTGTTAAAGCACCATCAACTTTAGGAATACTATGATTAGCTAATGGCATACATAAAGAAAGAATATCATCTAGGTTCCAAAAATTTTTTATTAAAATCGAACACGGTCCTTCAGCTCCACTTATACCAATTGCTTTGCTTCGATTTTTAGAGAGAATAACATTTGGTCTTGACCGAGCAAGTTTAGATAACTCATCAATCGTATGGTTTTCTATCAGCTCAGATGCTACTAGTAAAACAGACATTCCTGAATTAATATCGGATATTACTAGCTTTCCTCCTCTTCTAAGTTCGGATATTGCTCTTTCTATTTTAACTGTTAAAGTATTACCCATACGAATTTTCATTTATTTAATTGAGGTGATTTCCTTGAAAAAAGATTTGTCAATATTATTATATGAAAAGGAAAAAATTTTAAACTCAATTCTTCAATATCAAATTTCAAATTATAATAGTTACGAAGTATTTGTAATGGAAAATCATGAAAGTTTCCAAGAAATTATGATTAATAAAAGTTTTGACATTTGCATTTTAAACTTAAATAATTTTAGTAATGATATCAAGAACTTCATAAACATACTTCGACACAAGAATAAAAATATTAATATCATTGCCTATCACGAACCTTTTTATCAAACAAAGATTGGTAATGCGGTCAAATTAATTCTATTAGAAAAACCGTTTAAATTAATGACACTGCTTAATTACTTAGATAACATAAATAACTCAGAAACTTTGCATAATTCAAATAAATATTTAATGGATAATATTATTTATTCTCCCTCTAAAAAAACTATTTCTAATTTAGCAACAAATCACACAGAACATTTAACTGAAAAAGAAAATAACCTTTTAATTTATCTTTATAATAAAAAAAATGAAAAGATTTTAAAAAAAGATTTATTAATTAAAATATGGGGATTTTCTGAAAAAATAAATACACATACTTTAGAAACGCATATTTACAGGTTAAAGCAAAAATTAAATAAAATTGATAAAAACTTATCTTTGTCGTTAAAAAGTAAAAATGGATTATATTATTTAAAATAAAATAACTAGTTAAGAATTTGTAAAAGAAAAATAATTTCTCATGAGAAAATTTAGAATGGCTGGGGCGGTAGGATTCGAACCTACGGTACACGAGATCAAAACCCGATGCCTTACCACTTGGCTACGCCCCATTAATTACTGAATTACATTATTTAAAATTTATTTTCAAGCAATTTAGAGTAACAAACCCTGTTCAAATTGTAATCAGCTTTTTGTCCATACCAAATAAAATATTTATTATTAAAAAACTTACTTAAATTAGTTAGATCTTCTAAACTTTTTACTATACCAAAGCATGTAGATCCGCTTCCTGTCATACCATAAGCAACAATATTTGGAATTTTTTTTAATTTATTTAAAACATCTTTAATTTTAGGAGCCAAGCTAGTTGCCGAAGATAAGAGAGAGTTATAAATATTAATATTTTCGAAGGATATTTTGTTTGATTTATGGTTAAAATTTTTGATATTAGAGTAATGTTGGAATACAGATTTCGTCGATAATTCAAAATTTGGATAAACTATAAGAAAATAATAATTATTGGGAAAATTTTTTCTTTTTATTTCTTTACCATATCCACTTAGTTTCAAATCTTTACTAAGAATACATGAAGGTACATCAGAACCTAATTCACTACCCATTTGAAATATTTTGGAAATTGGTATTTTATTATGATTTTTGTTTTTATTAAAGAGTTTTCTTAGAAGCACCAATGTTGCCGCTGCATCCGCGGAGCCTCCTCCTAAACCAGCACCAATTGGGATATTTTTATCTAGATAAATTTCAAATTTTTGATCCCAAGAAGTATGAGATCTAAATTTTTTTATGGCTTTAAAAATTAAATTTTTTTTAGGATTCACCATAAATAAATTATTTTTGTTTTGACAAAAAGTATCATTTTTACTGAATTTTAAATAAATATTATCAATTAATTCCAAAAAACATATATCACTTTCCAAAAAATGAAGCCCATCTAAAAATTTATCTTTAACAAATAAATTTAAGTTTAGTTTTGCCGGTGCAGAAATTTTATAATAGATGCTCATGCTTTTTTATTTTTGCCTTGATATTTTGTATTATATCTTTATCGGTTTCATACTTAAGTGCTTTTTTCCACTCAAAAATAGCCTCTTTTTTTCTATTTAACATGAAATAACAATCACCTAGGTGGTCTATTACTTCAGCACTCCTTGGAAGAATAGAAACAGATTTTTCCAAAAAGTAAACTGCAGAATTGTAATTATTTCTCTTATATTCCACCCAACCAAGCGTATCTAAAAAATAGCCGTTATCAGGATCTATAACTAAAGCTCTTTTTATCAAATCTAGAGCAAGATCTAATTCTCGATTTTTTAGAGCTAATTTATAAGAGATATAATTTAATGTGTAGGTGTCTTGTGGGTTTTTTTTCAAAAGTTGTAAAAATAAAACTCTAGCTTCTTTCCATTTACCAATTTTGTCTAAATTAGACGCATATAAAAATAGATCATTGTCATTTGAATCATAATGATCTAAAATTTTTTTATAAATATTCAAAGAAATTTGAAATTGAGATTTTAATTTGTAGTAATTTGCAAGCCTATATAATACTAATTTATTATCAGGCCATAAATTAACAATTTTGAATAGTAAGGATTTATATTTTTCATCCGTATCAATAGTCTTTACTATAGTTAACTTTTTTAAATTACCTGCTAACGAAAAAAAAGATTTTTCAGATATGAAATCTAAAAGTTTAATTGCTGTTTCATGTGTTTTTTCAAAGTTGTAAATTTCAGCCAAAGCATATTTAGCAATATCCATATTAGGTTCAAGAAAAACACTGAATTCTAATAAGATTTTTTGATAAGAATAAGACTTATTTATTTTGGAGTTATCTTTATTTATTAAATTATAAACCTTGGACGATAAAATAGCATTTAATTTTTGGATTTTAATAAATATGTTATGGTCATTAGAAAAACTGTCAATTATATTAACTTTATCAAATTGGTTTGGTAGTTTTGTTCTAATAATTTCTTTTGATTTCTCGAAGTCATCCACTCTGAAGTAAAATCCTGCCAACAACAATAATTCATGACTATTTAAACTATTTTTTTTATAAATTAAGTCAGCAATTTCAATTAGTTCATCAGAATTATAAAAATTTTCCAAAATCAGTAACTTATGTATTGATGTATTAATATAATATTTTTTTGTAATATGTTTTTTATTATTTTCTTTTTCTTTAATCCAAAATTTTATTAAATTATTTAAATCATCTAAATTGAAAAATAATTTTTCATTTTTAAAAACTTCTAAACTGCTTCTAAAATCTTTATTTTTAATTTTTAAAATATATTGAGGTAAATCATACAATTTATTATTTCTGCCATAAATTTTTAACTTCTTAGAAACCTCATTTGCAGTATTAAAATTTCCACTAACAAGATTTGAAAAAAATTTTATTTCTAGAAGCTTTGGACTACTTAAATTTTTATCAAGTATTTGACTAGCAGTATAAGCATCCCCTCTTATTATCGAGTAATTTGCAGTGAGATAGTTGCCTACATATGATGTACTTTTTATTTTATGAAAATAACTTTGTGAATTATCTAAGACTTTTGTTTTTATATTACAACTTATCAAATTGAGTATAACAAAAAGAATTACTATAAGCTTAATCATAAATTTTACCAAAAGTTATTATTTTCTTTTATATAAAATTAATACAATCTATTTTATATTTATTAAATAAAATTTAATAGGAAATTTTAATTGAAACTATCAGAAACGAAAAAACAAAATCTAGTTGTAAATTTGTTAAATATTTATAGAGAAATTGGAATAGATATTACAGTTTCTGATCAATTTTTTTGTAGAGAGCTTTTGGTTTTGAAAGATAATAATAAAAATATAAGAAAAAAACAAAATCATTATACGAAAAAAAACAAAGATGAAAAAATAAAAGAATTAGAGAATTCATTCAAAAACTTTGAAGGTTGCAAATTAAAAAAAACATCTACAAATTTTGTTAGTTTTTATGGAAATATAAATTCTAATTTATTAGTTGTTGATGGACCCCCAGATGTAGAAGAAGATAAAAAAGGTCTTTCATTTGTTTCAAATAAAGGAATATTATTCGAAAAAATGCTTAATGCTATAGGGCTGAGGATCGATGAAATTTTTACTGTAAAGGGTATTCCTTGGAGACCACCAGGTAATAGGTATCCAAGTAATGAAGAAATAAAAATTTGTAGACCCTTTATTTTTAATTTGATAAATTTACTTCAACCAAAAATTATTGTTTGTTTAGGCGAGGTTCCCACTTATCAAATTTTAGAATTGAACGAAAGCATCATTAAACTGAGGGGGAAATGGCAGATATTAAAAAACAATGAGTTTGATAGTCAACTTTCTGTTCTTCCAACTTTTAGTGTTTCACATTTACTAAATAGACCAGATTTAAAAAAAAATGCTTGGGAAGACATGAAATTACTAAGAGATAAAATCAAAAAAATTTAATTACGTTATGACAAGTGTAAAAAACATAAAAATACTTATTGTACTTATTTCTTTAAGTTCATTATTTTTTTCTAATATTTCGTTTGCAAACAATGAAAATGTTAAACAAATACTTTCACCACATGATATAAAAATTTATAAAAAAATTTTTGAAATTCAAAAACTCCCAATTAAAAGTAAAAAATCTAAAGAGTGGAAAAAAGTTGATGATTTAATCAAGCGATTAAATGATAAAATTTTATTAGGCAATGTGTATGCAGAAAGATTTTTACATCCTACTGGATGGAGAAGTTCATACACAGATTTAAAAAATTGGCTTGATAAATATAATGACCATCCAGATGCTTCAAGAATAAGCAGAATAGCTCTTAAGAGAAAACCTAATAATTTGAAAAATCCCAAAAAACCAACACCTGGTTTTCTTAACGGATATGGAACATATAAAACAAATGTATTAAAACCAATATTTCCTATCGATAACAAAATATATAAAAAATTTGCCTACACTACTTCAATCAAATTTAGAAGAGCCATAAATAAAAAAAATACTCTATATGCTGAAAATTTGTTAAATAGTAAAAAAGTAAAAAATTATCTCACCAAAAAAGAATTATCCCAGCTTAGAGCAGAATTTTCACATGCACTATTTATTTTTCAACAAGATTATAAATCTATAAGACAGGCTAGACTCTCAGTAAGTTTGTCAGAAAAACCAAACCCTCTTGCTTTATGGGCTGGTGGATTATCGTCATGGAGAATAAAAGATATTAAATTATCAAAATACTTTTTCAACAAATTATCAAATATTCAGGGACCTGAAGGAATAATTGCTGGTGGAGGTTATTGGTCTGCAAGAGTTTCTTACTTCTTGGGAAATGCTAAGGAGGCAAATTATTTTTTGAAAAAAGCAGCAACAAAAGAGAGAACTTTTTATGGTTCTTTGGCAATGGCATCTTTGGGGTATAAGTATAAGCCAAATTTTGATTTACCAAAATATCATCATAATTTAATTAATAAAATTTTAAAACATAGGGGCGGTGTCAGAGCCCTAGCATTAATAGAAGTAAATGAATTCTATAAATCTGCAAGAGAGTTTAGAAAAATTATTCCTAAATTTGACGTTAAAGATTATCCTCAATTATTATCATTTACATCAAAAAATAATATGCCAGGATTAACTTTTAGGTTAGCAGCTATTCTGAGAAATGATCATGACAAAATATTATTAGGAGGTTTATATCCTGTACCTACTTGGAATCTAGGTACATCAGATTTGAAAGATAAGGCTCTTCTCTATGCTATTGCTAGACAAGAATCAGGTTTTAACCCAAGAGCAAGAAGTTCATCAAAGGCTATGGGCGTATTACAAATAATACCATCTACAGCTGCATTTATCATGAAAAATAGAGAATATAGACTTAGAAGAAGCAAAAATCATTTGCTGTACAATCCTCCTCACAATATTTCAATTGGTTCTAAATATATAAAATTTCTCTTTAGTTTACCCATCGTAAACAATGATTTAATGTGGATGTTAGCAAGCTACAATGCCGGCCCTGGAAATTTTAAAAAATGGACAAAACATAGAAGTTATAAATATAAAGACACTTTATTAATGTTGGAAAGTTTGCCTGCTAGAGAAACTAGAAACTATATAAAGTTGGTACTTACAAATTTATGGGTATACAAGACTAGATTTAATCAAGATAATACAGCTCTACTCTCACTAGCTTCTGGAAAGCCTATAGATTCAAAAGTTTTTTTTAATAATAAAGGAAGTTAAAATTAACAATGGTTGAAAATGATTTTATTTCTATAAATATCGCGGTCGTGACTGTTTCAGACACAAGAGAATTAGAAAATGACAAGTCTGGTGATACTTTAGTTAGCAGAATTACAAAATTTGGGCACAAAGTAACGGCAAGAGAAATTGTAAAAGATGATTTTGACAAAATCTCGGATTTATTTAAAAAATTACTCAAAAATAAAGATATAGATGTTATAATTTCGACAGGTGGTACTGGACTTACAGGAAGAGATATTACACCAGAAGTAATGGAGACACTGTTTGAAAAAACTATTGAGGGTTTTGGAGAAATATTTCGTTGGTTATCTTTTAAAAAAATTAATACTTCAGCATTACAATCACGAGCACTTGCTGGGGTTGCATGTGGCAAATATATTTTTTGTTTACCTGGTTCTCCCTCTGCATGTAAAGATGGATGGGATGAAATACTGAAATATCAATTGGATATAAGACATAAACCATGTAACTTTGTAGAAATTATGCCTAGACTCCAAGAGCATAAACTTTATCGTTCTAAAAATTAATGATAAGTTTTGATATCGAAAGTGATTTATATAACAAAAACTCAATTTTGATAGGAGTTGATGAAGCTGGAAGGGGTTCATGGGCTGGTCCATTAGTATCAACTGCATGTTGGTTTGATTTTACTAAATATAAATCTTTGCACTCAGAGGTTAATGACAGCAAAAAACTCAAATCATCTAAAAGAAGAGAAATAATATTATCATTAGACAATTTTGTTAAATATTCTTCTTCAATTGCAAGTGTGAAAGAAATTGATAAGTATGGACTTTCATATGCAAATGCTATCGCTATGAAAAGGTCTGTTTTTTCACTAACTGAACAATTAAAAAATTTGCAAACATACAAAAAAACAGAATTTTGTATATATATTGATGGTAAATTCAAACCAGATTTTGAAAATTTGGATAATATCTTACAATTTAAAAAACTACATTTATATAGTTGTTCAGTTAAAACTTTAGTTAAGGGTGATAGTCTTTGCAAAACTATTGCATTAGCAAGCATTATTTCCAAGGAAACGAGAGATACTATAATGAGGCAATTATCAAAAAAACACCCATCTTACTTTTTTGACAGTCATTTTGGATATGGAACTAGTAACCATAAAAATGCTATTTTAAGAAATGGTGTTTTAGATATACACAGAAAATCATTTAAACCTGTTGCTACCATATATAGTAAAAAAATCTAATAAAAATACACATGTAGTACCGAGCAAATTACTTTTACTAAGTAATTGACTTTATTTAATAATTATCATTCTATCCACATTATATAAACAAGTTACTCAACTGTTAAAAGATTAATGATGTTATTAAATAGTTATTTAAATAGGGTTATTGTTGGTGACTGCATTGATAAAATGAATGAATTGCCACCAGAAAGTGTTGATTTAATTTTTGCAGATCCTCCATATAACCTCCAATTAAATGGAGATCTTGAAAGACCTGATCAAACTAAAGTTGACGGTGTTAAAGAAAGCTGGGATAAATTTGAATCTATTTCAGATTATGATAATTATACGAAGCAATGGATGAGTTCTGCGAGACGAGTTTTAAAGCCAAATGGCAGTATTTGGGTAATCGGTTCTTATCATAATATTTTTAGATTAGGTTATATTTTACAAGATTTAGGATTTTGGTTATTAAACGATGTGGTTTGGAGAAAAGTTAATCCAATGCCAAATTTTCGTGGCCGAAGGTTTACTAACGCTCATGAGACACTTATTTGGGCATCAAAAACAAAGTCATCAAAATATACATTTAATTATGAAGCTATGAAATCATTAAATGGTGATCTTCAAATGCGTTCAGATTGGTCTCTTCCAATTTGTACTGGTGATGAAAGGTTAAAGAACAAAGATGGTAAAAAAATACATCCAACACAAAAGCCAGAAAATCTTTTAAATAGAGTTATAATGTCAAGCAGCAAAATAGGTGATATAGTTTTAGATCCTTTCTTCGGAACTGGAACTACTGGAGCTGTTGCAAAAAAACTTCGTAGAGCTTTTATTGGAATAGAACAAGATGCAAAATATGCTTTAGAGGCTGAAAAAAGAATTAATAAAGTAGAAGAAATTGAAACTAAAGATCTAATTCAAACTCCTAGAAAAACTGCTGAACCAAGAATTCCATTTGGACATTTATTAGAGCAAGGTTTAATAAACCCAGGTGAATTATTACAAGATTCACGAAGCAGATGGACTGCTAAAATTAGAGCAGATGGAAGTTTAATTTCTAAAGATAAAAAAGGTTCAATACATTCAGTTGGTGCTTATTTGCAAGGATTACAGGCTTGTAATGGATGGACATTTTGGTACATAAAGAGATCTGGCAAGCTAATCCCAATAGATAGTTTGAGGCATGCAGCAAGGGCAGTTAATCAAGCATAGATTTTAATTCTAATCTACTTTTGTGTAAAATTGGTTCGGTATAACCAGAAGGACTAACATTTCCTTCTAAAACTAAATCCACAGATGCCTTAAAAGCGATTGATTTATCAAAGTCTTTAGACATAGGAATATAGTTACTATCATCTTTATTTTGTTCATCAACAACTCTAGCCATCTTTTTCATAGTATTGATAAGTTGATTTTTGGAAAAAATACCATGTTTGAGCCAGTTGCATAAGTGTTGACTAGAAATTCTGCAAGTTGCACGGTCTTCCATTAATCCAATATTATTAATATCTGGAACTTTGGAGCATCCAACACCTTGATCAATCCACCTTACTACATACCCAAGAATACCTTGTGCATTATTATCCATTTCTTTTTGTATTTCTTCTTGAGACCAGTTGTGACCTTTTGAGACTGGAACGGAAAGTATATCGCTTAAGTAATTATTATTATCATTAGACTTATCTTGCTGGATATCAAACACATTAATTTCGTGATAATGCAATGCATGAAGCGTAGCTGCCGTTGGACTAGGTACCCAAGCAGTATTTGCACCACTTTTTGGATGATTAATTTTTTGTTTCAACATCTCGTGCATAAGATCAGGCATTGCCCACATTCCTTTACCGATTTGGGCTTTACCAGAAAGTCCACATTCAAGTCCAATTTTTACATTATTATTCTCATATGCTGAAATCCATTTTGCATTTTTGATTTCACCTTTTGGTATTATTGGGCCTACTTCCATTGCAGTGTGTATTTCGTCGCCTGTTCTGTCTAAGAAGCCAGTATTAATAAATACAGTTCTTTCACGTGCCATTCTGATGCATTCTTTTAAATTAATAGTAGTTCTTCTTTCTTCATCCATTATACCGATCTTGAGTGTATTTCTTTCTAGTTGAAGAGCATCCTCTACAGCACCAAAAATATCACATGCAAATTTGACTTCCTCTGGTCCGTGCATTTTTGGTTTAACAATATATACGGATCCGGTTCTTGAGTTCATCTTATTGATTTTAATATCATGAATTGCAATTAATGACGTAATCATTGCATCCATAATACCTTCTGGTATTTCTTCCCCATTTTTTAACAAAATAGCTGGGTTTGTCATTAGATGTCCAACATTACGGATTAACATAACTGATCTACCTGGAAGTTTATATTCTCCAGAAGAGGTAATGTATGTTTTATCTGGATTTAATTTTCTTGTTATTGTTTTACCATTTTTTTCAAAAGTATCTTCAAGGTTGCCTTTCATCAGACCTAACCAGTTTCTGTAGGCTAATACTTTATCTTCAGCGTCTACAGTTGCTACAGAATCTTCGCAGTCTTGTATTGTTGTTAAAGCTGATTCAATTATAATATCGTCGACACCTGCATTATCTTTAGCACCAATATTACCCTCTTTATTCAATAATATTTCTATGTGTAGATTATTATTTTTCAGAAGAATACAACTGGGATTTTTAGCATCACCTTGATAGCCAACATATTGGCTTTTTATTTTTAAATGTGAATTAGTACCATTTAAGGTTTCAATTAAAAGAGAATTATCAACAATTTTGTATAAATTTACATCTTTATGTGAACAATTTCGCAAGGGAAAATTTTTATCTAAAAACTCTTTCGCATATGATATAACTTTATTTCCCCTTATAGGATTATAAGACGAAGATCTTTCAGCGTTGCCACTCTCATCAATTGCGTCTGTTCCATACAGTGCGTCATATAAACTTCCCCATCTTGCATTTGCAGCGTTAAGTGCATATCTAGCATTTGTAACTGGTACGACTAACTGAGGCCCAGCTTTAAGAGCTAATTCATCATCTACATTTTCTGTCTTGATTTGGAAATTTTCTCCTTCGGGTACAATATAATTAATTTTCTTTAAAAAATTTATATATTCTTGATGATCAATATCTTTACTAGCGTTTTCTAAATAAAATTTGTCTATTTTACTTTTTATTTCACTTCTAATTTGAAGTAATTCTTTATTTCTAGGAACAAATTGATTTAAAATTGTTTCAAATTTTTCCCAAAACATTTCAGAAGAAATGTTTGTATTCTTAAGCGCCTCATTTTCAATAAAATTAGCTAGTATTTCTGACACTTGCAAATTACCACGTCTCAATCTTTTAGTCATTTTTATCCCCAATGTGTGTATTGATTACAAATTGATATCATTATTTAGTATTTATCTAAAGTTAATCCTTCATTTTCCAAAATATTTTTAACTTCAAAAAATAGTTCATTTTTACCTTCTTCAGATTTACCTTCAAATCTAACTACCAGTGCTTCTTCTGTGTTGCTTGCACGTATTAACCACCAACCATGATTATTTTTAACTCTTAAGCCGTCTAATGTAATAACGTCATTGGAATTATATTTTTCAAACACTTTTTTAGATATATTATCTATAGTTAAAAATTTCATCTCATCAGAACAAAAAACTTTAATTTCAGGTGAAACAAATGTTTCAGGCAAAGTTGATATAAATTTATCTAATTCAATATTATTGGCAGTCAAGGTAAGTAATCTAATAGCTGCATAAAGTGCATCATCATAACCAAAATAGGTATCACCAAAAAAGATGTGACCAGACATTTCTCCAGCTAATGGAGATTTAATTTCTTTAATTCTTTTTTTGATATTTGAATGTCCTGTTTTTCCAATTTCTGCTTTAAAACCTAAAGAGATAATATTCTCATATGCAATATAACTTGACTTAATATCTAAAATTATTGTTTGGTTATTTTTATCATTTGTAGCTATTGAATTTGCAAGAAATGCAGTTAATAGGTCACCAGCAACTGATCTTCCTTTTTTGTCAATAACACCGATTCTGTCACCATCTCCATCAAAGGCTATTCCAAGTTCAGCATTTACCTCTTCCATTTTATTTAACATAATTTTCAAAGTAGACTCATCAGTAGGATCAGGATGGTGATTTGGAAAATTACCATCAACTTTAGAATATAAAACAATATGTTTTCCTGGAATTTTTGTGGTTATCATTTCAACTGACGGACCGGATGCCCCATTACCACAATCCCATACTATTGTTTTTTCGTTGAGTTGACCTTCAATATTTTTAAGAGGCTTTATAATTTCATTAATATAGTTTTCAAATATGTTGACAGATTTCGAAAAACCATCATATGTTTTTGTATAACCTTTATTTGCAAAATTACCTAGTTTTTGAATATCTTCTCCAAAGAAAGAGTTTTGATTTAAAACTATTTTAAAACCATTATAATTTTTTGGATTATGACTTCCAGTTACTTGTATTGCTCCATCTGCTTTATAATAATTACTTGCAAAATAAAGCATTGGTGTTGGGCCCAGCCCAATTCTATAAATTTCGCAACCAGAATTTTCTAGTCCTTCAGTAAGTTTTTCTTCTAAAACTGGGCTAGACAATCTACCATCCATTCCAACTACAATTAATGGATGTTTCTTCTCTGGATATTTTTTTTTGATTGTAATGCCAAAGAAAAAACCAAGCATGAAGGCGTCTTTTTGTGTTAAGGTTTTCTCATAAATACCTCTAATGTCGTAGGATCGAAGAATTGTTTCGTTAAAAGTGTGCTTAAACATCAATTTTTACTAACTATTTCATGTTCTAGCCAACTTTTAAGGTTCTGTTTCATTTCTGGCCTTTCAATAGAAAAACGAATGTTAGCTTGTATAAATCCTAATTTAGACCCACAATCATATCGCTCTTCTGAAAATTTATATCCCACACAATTAGATGAACCTATTCTACTTGCTATAGCGTCAGTAAGTTGAATTTCATTACTAGCACCCCTATTTTGTTGTTCTAAGACATCAAAAACGGCTGGTTCTATAATGTATCTACCGACAACAGCCATATTGCTAGGAGCATTTTCTGTGGATGGTTTTTCAACAAGGCCTAAAATTTCAGTAATATTATCCATTGAGTTTCCAGGAGATATTACTCCATATGAAGATACATCTTTTTTGTCTACATCCATTACAGCAAGCATATTGCCAGAATTGTAATTATCAATCATTTCCTTAATCGTATTACCACCATAAATTAAGTCATCAGCAAGAATTATAGCCACCGGTTCATCTCCAATCAAATGTCTTGCACACCATACAGCATGACCGAGACCAGCTGGTTCTTGTTGTCTTACATAAGCAAAAGATCCAGGGATTTTTAGCATTTCTTGCGCAGTCTTGAGAGTTTGTCTTTTTCCTTTTGAAAGTAAGTTATTTTCCAGTTCAAAAGAATGATCAAAATGATTTTCTATAGCTGATTTGCCCCGACTAGTAACAAAAATAAATTGGTCAATACCTGCATTAGCCGCTTCTTCCACTGCATATTGTATAAGTGGTTTATCAACTATAGGAAGCATTTCTTTAGGCATTGACTTAGTTGCAGGAAGAAATCTAGTACCCAATCCACCAACTGGAAAAATTGCCTTCTTAATTTTCATTCACAAATCCTATAAATTAGTATAATAGTTAATATGGTAATTATTTTTTTATTTTCAATTAGTTAATAACTTCTCATTTCTCAAATATAAGAGGATATATCATGAAAATCACAATGTTAGGTACTGGCTACGTTGGATTAGTGTCTGGAACTTGTTTTTCAGAATTTGGCTTTGATGTATGTTGTATAGACAAAGATAAAGACAAAATCACAAACTTAAAAAAGAATGTCATACCTATTTATGAACCGGGTCTTGAGAATTTAGTAAAAAAAAACAAAGATGCTAATCGGCTCACTTTTAGTAGCGATGTAAAAAAAAATATAGCAAACGCAGACATTGTCTTTATTGCAGTGGGAACACCAGCAAGACGTGGTGACGGTCATGCTGATTTATCATATGTTTATGAAGCTGCAGAAGAAATAGCAAATAATTTAGTGGGCTATACAGTAGTTGTTACTAAGTCTACGGTACCAATTGGAACAGGAAACGAAATTAAAAAAATTATTAAAAAAACAAATCCCAAAGCTAAATTTGATGTAGTTTCTAATCCAGAATTTTTGAGAGAAGGTAATGCTATTGAGGATTTTATGAGACCAGACAGGGTTATTGTTGGATGTGAAACTGAAAAAGCTAAAGAATTAATTTCAAAAATATATAAGCCACTGTACCTAATTGAAACCCCAATTTTATTTACTGATCTAAAAACAGCAGAGTTAATTAAGTATGCAGGCAATGCATTTCTAGCTGTTAAAATTTCATATATTAATCAAATGGCAGATTTATGTGAAAAGGTTGGGGCGGATGTTCATGATGTTTCACAAGGTATCGGTCTTGACAAAAGAATTGGTAGTAAATTCTTGCATCCGGGGCCAGGTTATGGTGGATCTTGTTTTCCAAAAGACACTCAAGCTCTTGTAAAAACAGCTAATTACTATGGCTCGAATATTTCTATAGTAGAAAATGTTATAAATTATAACTCTCAAAGAAAAATAGATATGGCAGATAAAATAATTTCTGCTTTAGGAATAAATTATAGTAATAAGAAAATATCTATCCTAGGGTTAGCATTCAAACCAGAAACGGATGATATGAGAGAAAGTCCGTGTCTAGATATTATCCCCAAACTTCAAGAAAAGAATTTACAAATCTCTGCATTTGATCCAGTAGCAATGGATGAAGCAAAAAAATTATTAAAAAATATCCAATTTGCAGAAAGTATTGAAGATTGCATCAAAAATAGTGATGCACTTGTAATTTTAACTGAGTGGAATGAGTTTAGAAGTTTGTCACCGGAAAAATTAAAACAACATATGAAAGGAAATATTTTAATAGATTTAAGAAATGCTCTCAATCCAGATAGTTTCCTTGAAAGTGGATTGAACCTTATTCAAGTAGGAAGGCCAATTCTTCCTAACCAGTAATATTTGTCCCAAGTGATTTGGGTCTTTTCATGCCCTCAATTAGATTAACCATTTCAATCTTTCCAGTAACTTTACCTTTTGAGTTTTCAATTGTAACTGGCTTTGAGGGTGCATCTGACATTATTTGAAGTATATCTTCTAAAACCATATCTTCTTTAACAGTAGCACCAGAGCTTTTTGTATTTGTTGGTGTCATGATTGATTTTGCTTGAATGACCCTTGCTCTATTAATATCTTTTATAAAATCAGAGACATATTCATCTGCAGGGTTCATTATTATTTCTTGAGGATCGCTGTCCTGAACCATGCTTCCATCGCGAAGAATTGCTATTCTATCTCCAATTTTAAGAGCTTCATCAAGATCATGTGTAATAAATATTATAGTTTTATGTAATTCGCTCTGAAGATCTAAAAGTATATTTTGCATTTCTGAACGAATTAATGGATCTAAAGCAGAAAAAGCTTCATCCATTAGGAGGATTTCTGCGTCTGTTGCCAGCGCTCTTGCAAGTCCCACTCTTTGTTGCATGCCACCTGACAGCTGTCCTGGATAATATGTTTCGTAACCATCTAAGCCAACTCTTTTAATCCATTTTTGAGCTTTTTCTGACCATTCATCTTTAGAAATATTTTGGATTGCAAGCCCATAACCAACATTTTGTAAAATGGTTTTATGTGGAAATAAAGCAAACTTTTGAAAAACCATAGACATATTATTTTGTCTGAACTGAATAAGTTCTTTGGAAGTTAAATTTAGGATATTTGTATCGTTAAACAGTATTTCACCACTTGTTGGTTCTATCAATCTATTTAAATGTCTTATCAGAGTTGATTTGCCTGAACCAGAAAGACCCATGACAACTTGTATTTTTCCTTTGTCAATATTTAGATTTATATTATTTAATCCAAGAACACAGTTTGACTTCTCAAGGAGCTCGTCTTTACCAATTCCATTTTTCACCAGATCAAGTGCATTTTTATCACCATCTCCAAAAATTTTATAAAGTTGATTTACTTTGATTAATATATTTTTTGAATTCATTATATTAATCCTTACCTTCGTTCCTATATTTTTGCATTCTCAGTCCGAATTTTTGTGTAACTCTGTCAAAAATAATTGCTAATATAACGATAGCAAGACCATTCATTAATCCTAGAGCTAAATACTGATTTGAAATTGCTCTTAAAACTGGAAGGCCAAGACCTTTAACACCAATCATAGATGCTATTACCACCATTGCTAAAGCCATCATTATTGTTTGATTTACACCAGCAAATATAGTTGGTAGGGCCAATGGCATTTGAACTCCTAATAATTTCTGCCAATAATTTGCTCCAAATGAGTCTGCTGCTTCTAAAACGTCTTTATCCACCAACCTTATGCCTAAATTCGTTAAACGAACAATTGGTGGAATAGCATAAATACATACTGCAATTAATCCAGGAACTTTTCCAATACCTAAAAGCATCACAACTGGTATTAAATACACAAAACTAGGAATTGTTTGCATGACGTCTAAAACAGGAACTATTGCTGCTTGCACTTTATTACTTCTTGCCATTGCAATACCTAGTGGTATACCAATTGCTATACATAGAAATGTGGCTACAAGAATAATGGCTAATGTTGACATTGTGTCTTCCCACATACCGAAATAACCAATCAACATAAAACTCAAAAAAGTTCCAACAACTATTAATATGGATCTTGAGCCTATCCAAGCAAGTAAAAGAATACTAAATATAATAATAGGCCAAGGGGTATTAATAAAAAGCTTTTCGAACCATACTAAAAACATCAGTAGTGGTTCAAAAAATTCTTCAATAGCTTGGCCATAAGTTCTTGAAAAATCAGTGAATGCGAAATCTACAGTTTTCTTAAACTCTCTTAGATCAGATCTGCTCATGTCAGGGAAATTAAAAAACCAATCCATTTTGCATTCCTAAGATTAAAAAAAATAATCACTACCTAAATAATTTAAAGGCAGTGATTATGAAATTTAGTTCAAATTAAAGACCAGCTTTAATCTTTTTAGCCACGTCTGCAGAAACCCATTTTTCCCAAACGCTTCCGTGTTTTTCTAAAAACTCGAAAGCCGCATCTTTTCCAGATGCTTTTTGTTCAGTCATAAAAACAAGCATTCCGTTCATTATTTCACCTGGATAAACTCTGTTTGTAATGTAATTCATAGCGACACCAGCATTCTTTTTAAAATTTGCTGATACTACACTATTAACTTCAGACTTAACCCAAGAAGATTTTTGTGGATTAGCGCACTCTTTCTCTGGCTTCACAATGCAGTTATCCCAGTTGTCTTTGCCACCAAAAGGTACACCAAAGTCTAATTTGTGCATTTTATATTTTCCAATCATAGATGTTGGTGACCAGTAATAGCCAAACCAATTTTCACCTCTCTCAACAGCCTTCGCCATTGAACCATCTAAACCAGCAGCACTTCCTGGATCAACAAGAACCCAACCTTTTTTCTCCATTTCAAAAGCTCTAAAAAGGTTAGCATTAGCTAATTGGCAACCCCAACCTGCGGGACAACCAACAAAAGCTCCCTTAGATTTGTCTTCAGAGTATGGAAAAAGATCAGGTCTATTTAAAACATCTAAAGCTGTCTTAAGCTCTGGGTGTTTTTTAATAGTGTGAGGAGGAAGCCACCAACCTTCACCTAAACCAGTAATTGGACCTTTGTTAGCAACAATTAATCTGTTTTCACCAACAGCTTTTTTTAATGGAACTGCAACTGCATTAGCCCAAAGCTCTGGAGCAACATCAGGTGATCCTTTCTCGTTCATTGAGGTAAAAGTAGGCATGGTAGCACCTGAAACCAGCTCAACTTCACATCCATAACCTTTTTCTAATATTATCTTATCTACATTGGCCATTAATTCAGCGGATGCCCAATTCATCTCTGCAATAGTTACTTTACCACATGCAGCGTTACCAATTGTAGCCCAACTAAGGCCTACGGCTACGGTTGCTGCCATAGTAAATGCAGCTCCGAATACCCTTTTCATTTTATTCTCCTGTTTCCGCTTGTAATAATTACAAACCTTGATTAATTAAATTAAAGTAAATTGAATTAAAAATTCAAGAATCATAATAACAAGAAAACTGCACTAATTGCAAATCACTATAATTGAAAATAACTATTAATATAGTCTAAATACTTGATATATATAGATAATATTTTTTTAGAAATTTTGAGATTATATATATAAATTTTTATTTAACTTTATTACTTATTTACTTATATTTCCTCATTTTTATTGTTATATATTTATAAGATGTTTGAAGATTTTACACCATTTATAATAGCTTTAGTAGTAACATTCAGTTTTATGATATGTATTGCTATATGGAATAGTATAAATGCTCCCCAACCCCCAGAAAAAGCACCTCCAATAGAACCAGGTCCATCTAGAACTAGAGAAATTCTTGCACGATTTAGTGAGTTCTACATGAATTTAAATCCTGAAGAAGGAATAATTTTTGATATTGACCTTCTGCCAGATCCTAAACAGCATATAATACATGCTCTCTACGTTGGTTTTGATGAAAGTGAAAATGATGATGAGAAATCAGCTATTGAGAGAGGTCTTAGAGCAATTGTTACATTTCAGGAAAGAGTTGGTGAATTACCTGTTAAAAAGGAAATGTTAGAAATAGAAAAAAATTTATCTATACCCAATTCTGAAGAAGATGAAACAAACACACTTGACACATCTAATGTCAATATTTTAAGTGAAGAAGAATTTCAAAGATATTCTGTTTTAAGAGACCAAGAATTAGAAACGCATTTTCAACACTTAAAAATTCAAACTACTGAAGAATAGGAAATAAATATGTCCATTTTTAAAATTGATGATCAAAACGAAATTTATTATGAATATGTTCCACCTAAAAATGGAGGCTTTACTTGTGTCTTTGTAAACGCTTTGACTGGCGATGTATCTGCGTGGAACGGGTCTATTGGTGAAAATTTAATTAAAAATAACGACGGTTATTTAGTATATAACTTTAGAGGGCAATCAAGAAGTAAGTTTGAAACTAATTTAGATTTAAGCGCTGAATTAATAGTAAGTGACCTTGTAAATTTAGTTAATTTCATCAATCCAAAAAATATGGTTTTAGTTGGGTTGTCAATAGGCGGGCTTTATGCTGCGATGTCTTTATCAAAAGGTGTTGAAGCAAAAGGTTTAGTGCTTATAAATACTTTGCGAAAGCCCAGCGAAAGACTAAATTGGATAAATAATGCAATGGCCAATGCTGTAAAATTTGGTGGAACTTCTCTTATCTTAGATATGACATTACCAGTAATAGCTTCACCAAAATTTTTATCTAAAATGAAAGAAAATGCTCTAAAATATGAGAATTATCTTGGATTGGATGACTATAATGGGGTATCAAAACTTATGCATGGTGGATTTACAACAAATTGGGATTTTGATTGGAGTAAACTTGACTTACCCGTGTTGGTTTTAACAGGGCATTTTGATAAAGTTTTCAGAATTGAAGATGACATAAATAATTTGATAAAAAATATGAAAAATGTCAAAAGAATTGAAGTTCCAGAATGTGGACATCTAATACCTATAGAGGATCCAGAATTATTTTCATATCACTTAAGCGGTTTCATAATATCTCTTAAATATTAATATTATTTTTTAAGAATAATAGTTATATCATCCTTAAGTAGATTATGCTTTACAACCTCAGGATCACAAAAATTTCTCTCGCATATTTTTTTTATCCAAGATAATTCAGTATAATAAAGTTTTTTTTCTATTTTTCTTTTTTCCTTCATTAGACAATTAAAAATCATAGCTTTTCTAACAAATTTCCAATTATTTGTAAGATTTTTGATTATATAGTCTTCCCATAAAGATATATCATTAGTTGGTGTAAGATTGTATGTTCCAGACATAACGACGTAATCAGTATAATCAAAAGGCAATGCACTAATTCCAAATTTTACATTTACAAAATCTTTATTGTTTTTGCAAAAATTAATGATTTTCTGATTTATATCAAACCCATGATATTTAACTTTGTCATCTAAGTTTCTTTCTTTTAAAATTTCGTAAAATCTACCATATCCACAACCAATATCTGCAATTGAGAATTCGTCACTTTTTGCGTTTTGTAATATTTTATCTAAAATTATATTTAATCTAAGGTCTTGTGATAGTTTACTATTCCAAAATACTCCTTTAGGAGTATTATTAAAAGTATCAAAACGTTTATCATAAATGTTAGATATTTGTTTGTTAAGTAATTTATAAATAAGTAATTTTATAAATGTCATTCAATTACATTAAGCTAGAATATAGTCAATTTAAACTTAAAAGGGTTATTACATGAAACAAATTTTATTGTTAGGTAGTGGTGAGTTAGGTAAAGAATTAGTAATTAGCCTCAAAAGAATTGGATGTAATGTAATAGCATGTGATGCATACGAAAATGCACCTGCTATGCAAGTCAGTGATAAGAATGAAGTTTTTAACATGCTTGATAAAGAAAAATTAAACGCAGTTATAAATAAACATAAACCAGATTTCATAGTTCCAGAGGTTGAAGCAATTGAAACAAGCGTTTTAATTGATGCTGAAAAAAATGGCTATAACGTTATACCCTCAGCAAAAGCTGTAAATTTAACAATGAATAGAGATAGAATACGTGATAGAGCAAAATATTTAGGATTAAAAACTGCTAATTTTGCGTATGCAGAAACTGAAGAGGAATTAATTTTAGAGGCTAATAAAATTGGCACAAAGGTAGCAGTTAAACCAGTTATGAGCTCTTCTGGAAAGGGTCAAAGTTATGCAAATTCAGAGGATGAATTAAAATTATCTTGGAAATTTGCACTCGAAGGTATGAGAGGAAACAGGAAACGTGTAATAGTTGAAGAATTTATAGATTTTGAGTACGAAATTACTCTTTTAACAATTTTAGAAAAATCTGGTAAAGTTACGTTTTGCAACCCTATCGGACATTTTCAAAAAAGAGGTGATTATCAGTATAGTTGGCAGCCAACCGAATGCTCACAGGACGTAATTAGAAAGGCTCAAGAGGCTGCAAAAAAAATGGTCTTAGATTTAGGTGGATCAGGTATATTTGGGGTAGAATTTTTTATTGATAAAAAAGAAGAGGTAATTTTTAGCGAATTAAGCCCTCGTCCACATGATACAGGAATGGTCACAATGTTTACTCAAAATTTTAGTCAATTTGATATTCATGCCAGAGTTTTATTGGGAATGCCATTACCAGAAATTAAAATAAATCAATCTGGTGCTAGCCATGTGATCCTAGCAGAAGAAAATGCTTCGGGTAACTATGTCATTGATGGTGTTGAAGATGCACTTGAAGATAAAAATGTAGATTACAGAATCTTTGGAAAACCATTTTTAAAATCATATCGTCGAATGGGTGTTGTTTTAGCTCCAACTTTAGAGAAGGCGAAAAAGGCAGCTAATAAAATTTATGTGAAAGAAATTTAGTTATATAAATTATTGATTATTGTTTATTTAAAATTTGAAATAACAGAGGCTATTTCTTTTTCTTGTTTGTATCCCATTAAATGAATTCCACTAACGCCTTTAATCGATTTATATTTTTCTATTAATTCTATACAAATTTTAATACCTTCAAGGCTTTCGTTATTAGATTCTTCAATTCTATTGATTATTTCCTCAGGTATGTTGATACCAAAGAGATTTTTGTTCATCCATTTAGCACTTTTTGCAGATTTAATTACTCCTAATCCGATTATGAAATAAGCTTTGTCAGTAATATTTAATTCATTTAACTTTTGCATATAACTTTTTAGAATATCTTTCTCGAAAACGTATTGTGTTTGAAAAAATTCGACACCAGCTTCAATTTTTTTTACTAAGTTTAAGCCATCAAAATCATTGTTAATTTTAAATGGAGTATCTGCTCCACCAATGAAAAATTCTGGTGCATCATTAATTTTCCTTCCAGAAGGATACATTTTTTTTGTTTTAATTTCGTGAGCAGTTCTCAATATACCAATTGTATCTAGATCTCTGACTTCTTTGGTATCTGGTTGATCCCCCCCTTTAACCTCATCACCATACAAACAAAGAATGTTTGGAACATCCAATGCCCACCCACCAAGTAGATCACCTTGTATTGCAATCCTATTTCTGTCTCTCGTGGTGAATTGTAAAATTGGTTCAATGCCATTTTGAGCAAGAATTGCTGCTGTCGCAAGAGCTGACATATGAGATTTTGCCCCAGCTCCATCAGTAACGTTTATAGCATCAGCTAGACCGTTTAGACATTCTACTTCATCTATAACAACATCCTTATTGCCAGAATCTGGTGGGGAGGTTTCAGCCGTAAAAACAAATTTATTTTCCTTAAGTAATTTTCTTAATTTACTTTTCATAAAAAATGTCCAAAGTAATTTATAGATATTGTTTAATTGGGGTACAAACAAATGTCTAATAGTTTTTTAATTAACACATCTAATAGAATTAGAAGCACACCATTTACTTCTAGAAATGAGCTAGCAGGCGTTAAAAAATATACAGTCTATAATAACACATTATTACCGACAATATTTAAATCATTAAAAGAAGATTATTATCATCTAATAAAAAATGTTCAGTTATGGGATGTTTGTGCCCAAAGAATTATTGAAGTTAAAGGCAGTAAATCTTTGTCATTAATGCAATATCTTTTTTGTAGAGATTTCTCTAATATTTCTTCTGGTAAAGCATATTACGCACCAATAGTTAATTTTGAAGGTGGGTTATTAAATGACCCAGTTGTTTTTTGCATCGCTGATAATCATTTCTTGATTTCTTTATCTGACTCAGACTTGTTTAATTGGGTCTCTGCAATTAATAATTCAAAAGAATTTTATTCTGAAGTAAAAGAAACCGATATATTTACAATTGCTATTCAAGGACCAAAATCTAATGAATTAGCTCAAAAAATCTTTGGTAAAGAAATACAAAACTTAAAATATTTTAATTTCATAAAACTTCCGTTTAATGAAGAAGAAATTATGATTTCGAAAACAGGTTACAGCAAACAATCTGGTTACGAAATTTTACTAATTAATCCAAATAAAGCAATTATTTTGTGGGACCTAATAATGGAAAAAGGCAAGGAATTTAAAATTCGGGTTGGGTGTCCAAATATGATTGAGAGAGTAGAGAATAATCTTCTCAGTTATGGAAATGAGATGACACTTAAAGACACACCCTATGATTGTGGGTTAGGAAATTTTTGTAATCTTAACTCAGATTATGAATTCATTGGAAAATCTGCTTTATTGCAACAAAAAAAAGTTGGGTTTGAAAAAGATATATTTAAAATTCAGTTCGATTATAAAAGAGAAAATAAACAAATTTTTTTCAATAATCTTCCAGTATACAAAGAAGATGTAGAGATAGGAAGAGCAACCTCAATTGTTTGGTCACCTAAACATTCTAAATATGTAGGTTTTTTAATTGCATCAAAAAATATTGTGAATAACTTAAATGATTATTATATTTTAGATAAAATTAATTTTGATTTATCACATATCACATAAAAATATTTATATAGATTTTGGAGTGGGCGAAGAGATTCGAACTCTCGACATTTTTGTTGCCAACGAGATGCTCTACCACTGAGCTACTGCCATTGTTCCTGTGTATTCAACTGCAATTACTACGATAGAATATAATGAAAAAGGAGTAAAGATGCTCGTCTTTTGTCTACCTTTTTGTACTCTGCCTTTTATAATTAACGATAAGAAATGCCCATTCAAGGTCCACCCGGGGGGTGTATGCATAGGCACATAATTTAGATCTCGTTTTATGTTGCAACGTTAGTTGTACAAGTAACTAATTTGCTTTAGTTTTTTTGAAATTCAGCATCCATTTCTCAAAAACTAATATTGCTTCATCCATATCAGTAGTTTTGTTTGGATGATTTTTTGCTCTTCCTAACATGGTGGATACAACATTAACCTGATATTTTTTGTCTCTAGCTTTTATTGCATCTATTGTATAGGTTGCTTTTTCTTTATTCATAAATCCGAGTCCTTTTAGAGTTGTCTCGGGCTTGTAATCTGAATATAGAGATAAATTAAGAGGCTTTAACTTTTCCTGACAGTCTTGCTGACTCATTGGCATATTGTCTATAAGATCAAAAATAATATCAGGTTCTAAAGATGAGTATTCCTTTTTTAAAGTACCATCATAACCTATTAGTTTGATAGAAAAATTAAGACCCTTTTTTCTGAAAGACATTAATTTGATATGCCTTTTATGAAATTCTTTTATATGCTTTTGGTAAAGTTCTTTAGATTTTTTGTAGTTATTTTCTCTGTAGCAAGTCGTACATAACAAAAGTATTCTACATTTCCATTTGTATTTCGTTAAATCCATTATTCATTAATTTGTATTAACTATTTTCCGGATCAACAATATCACTTTCAGTTTTACTAATTTGATCTTTCTTTTTTTTCATTTTGCAAACTTCTTTTAGAGCTAGACCAGCCATTACTCCTACGCCCATACCTATAATAGTGCCCTTTATTATTCCTAATCCAAACATTTTAAACTCCTAATTTTCTATCCATGAAATAAATTGATAAAAACCAAAAAGAATACCAAAAAAAACATAAAGTCTGACTTGAGATCTCAATATTGGTATAACTATGATTTTTTGTATTATTGACATAGTAATTATTTAATCTATTTTAAATAATATTCAATATCACTAATATTATCAAAAAAAATTATGTTTGTTGCGTAGAGAATTTTAGAAGTTATTTAAAGTTTGGTAGATTGATAATTCCTGTATATTTTCAAAAATAAATTTAGAACTTATCAATCAACTTCTATAATCATGAAGAACAATTCCTCTATTGTTTCTATATTTAGTGTTATAATTTTTTCCTACTTTTGGAACTACTTTCTCTTCAATTATTTTTGGACAAGCTTTGTTAGCATTTTCATCTTCATATTCAAATGTACTTGTTAATCTATGATTTTTTTTGTTCCAGACTTGGGCAACAGTTCTTCTTACCAATCTTGCTTTAGATAATTCTTTCTTTATATCTTCTGTCCATACTTCTTCTTCAAAAGTTGCCATCCACTGCTCCAATTCAACCTTTGTCACAAACTCTAGCTCTATGCAATTCATGAATAAAGTCTCTTTAGTTATTGGTTTTACCATGTATTTCAACTATAAGTATGCAAATTAAATACGCAAAAACATTAGTATGAATGCAAATAAACGATTTTATTTCTTTCAAATTTAACCTAATTTATTATATACATTAAGTACTCAATTCATGATTTGAAACACAGAAAACAATGAAAATTTTATTTAAAATATTTATACTTTTACTTTTTACGTTGATTATCCAAAACAAAGCATTTTCTTACAGCAAATATTCTGGAAAAGTAAGTGTAACTGTTTCTGTAAGTAAAGCAGATAAATCAGATGACACAAGTGCAGGAGTTAAAACAGAGGCTTCAGCAAATAAAAGTATAGAAAATATTACTAACTCAAGCAAAGATAATGCACCTACTAGTAAAACTACAGAAAAACCATCCGTTCAAGACAACTCTAGTGAACAATCATATTCATATGACAATAACAACAATGCGTCAGATGATAATTATGATAGAAATAATAATTTTGGAAATAAAATAAATGGCTATAAATCTAGTGAAAATTATGAAATAGCTGAAGAAGAAAGATTATTTGATACTATTAAAAATTTTAAAAATGAAGAGAGTTTAAATAAGAGTGATTTAAAAAGATTAGATAGTTTAGTTAATAGAAGAATTAAAGAAATTGCTAAAAAAATTAAATTCAAATTTGATAAAGATGATGAAAAACGATTTTTTGAATTTACAGAAAAAATAAATTATGACATTGAAATAATTGAGAAGAAAGCTGAATTAGTTGATTATGTTCAAAAGACTTTTGAAGTAATGGGATTAATTCATTAGACCGATCAACAGTGAAAAAATTCTTATCTTTTGTCTACCATTTTGTATTCTGCCTTTTATAATTAATGATAAGAAATACCATGCAAGGGCCACCCAGGGGGTGTATGCATAGGCACGTAATTTAGATCGCATTTTATTTTGCACCGTTAGTTGTACAAGTAACTAATCTACTTCTAATTCAGCTTCAACAGCAGATGCATATTATTTGTATAGAAATAAAAAACCCCACGTAGCTATACATGGGGTTAATTTGTAAATCATAAAACTTATAATCAGTGTTTAGTTCTATTCTTAAATTGTGTTCCTTTATTTTTAACCTTCTCTAAGTTTACAAGTTGTACATAATCGCTCATTGCCCTAACAAGACTAAAACATTCTGCAGATCCATCACTCATGTAATCTATTACTGAGGTGATGTTAATATCATACTCTTCACCTAACTCAGTTATTTTAATGTCTGTAGGTAGCTCTCGATAATCTTTGTAGTTTGTTCTCATACGAACAAAATTTATGTATGACTCTAAAAGTATTGTTAACCTATGCAAGAGATCATTATTACTTAAATGAAGGTACTCTAGAAGGTTAAACATCCCATAGATAAATATTGACTCTTTATCTATATCGTTATCATCAAGTCGATCAATTAACTTACCAAACTCACTGTCAATTTTAGCAAGTTTGGAGGTTTCTTCTGGGGTGCTTCCCTTGACCCATTTCTCAAAATCAAACTTCATAAGCTAATGCTTCGTGTCTGTTAGAGTAAATAACAATAGATTTTCACGATCAGAATACACCATGTTCTCTATGAAATTTGATAAGCACTCAACTAAGTTATAACAATCAGGGCTTCCACCCAAATCAGGATCAAAAAAACCATGCAAATGAATTTCTGATCGATCAAGAAAAGTTGTAATTGCAAGAGGTTTTAGATTGCAATCCTTATAATGTGAACTATTGCTTAAAAAAATCTTATATGTTTCAAGAAGTATCCTTAATCTGTCTAAATATCTTCGCTCATTCATATGGAGATAATTAAGCAAGTTTAACATTCCGTAAATAAAAATAGACTCTTTATCAATGCTTGGAAAATCATCGTTTAATTCACAAATAAATATCTTCATTCTCTGATCAATATGCTTAAGTTTAATTGCATGTATTTCATCATTACCGTCTTTCCAACGTTTAAAATTCAAATACATTTAAACCCCCATTGCAGAAAAAAGATTAAATTGGGCTGAGTGATTACCTGCAACAGGGACCTGAATTTCACTAGTTGCTGCAGATGTAACATTTTTAAACTTATAGGAAGCCCCTAGTTTTTGATTTAACTCTCTTGATACAAGAGACACATGCCCATCATTCAAAAATCGAGCATGATATTTTAAGAATTCATACTTGAAATCTGCATTATCAAAAGCAAGTTCTCCAAGATGATCATATTTAAAAAGATTATCATCAAGTTCTGCTCCTTTACTTTTAAGAAAGCTATCACAAATAATATTAAATTCGTAAGGATGTTCATGGTGCAAGTGCAGATCCTTTTTTGGATAAGTGTTGCCTGTCTTTTGACAAACTAATCCAATTTTTTGAATTATCTTTTCTTTCTTGAAAAACACCTGATCTTTAACGATCTTTCGACATAATTTGTGCAGTATATCTCTTAAATTAAGATTCACTTTAATTGCGTTGTTTTTAACTGAAAAAGGAAAAAGCTCCATATTTTCACCAATAGCAGCAAAACATTTATTATTATAAATAGGATGTCTTGTGACTATAAATTTCTCTGGTCTAATACATTTAGACTTTAGAGGATGATTATTAAAAATCTGCTCTAGGTTCTTCCTAGAGCAAATATCTTTAATCTCACCTGCAACTGGTACAGTTTTTAGAAGGTAATTAGACCAGTCTAATACAGTATCCATTTTGGTTTCAAATATTGAATTTCTATTCATGTTATACCTCCAAAAATAATTTTGGGTTAGCTTTTAAGGCAAGTACACGAGCTTTGTATTCATTTAGATTATCTATAACCTCTTTAGACCATTTTGGATCAGAGCACACTTCATCATACGACTTCATAAATGAATCAAAAGTTACTCTTGATGCTTCAGGCTTTTCCAATTCGGATAATTCATAATCTAAGACATTTTGAATCTCTTTGTTACTCATTACATCTCTATAATTATGAAGCATAATTATTTTAGCGTTCATGCCTAATCTATGATCTTCAAACTCATAACAAAGTTGATTTTTTGTTTTGGGATCACTGTCATGGAAAAGTTTAGAAATATAACTATCATTAGGCGAATGAAAGCCATCCTCATTATGATAAATATCACTAAAAACTCTTTCTTTCGGTTTCGAGTATTTAACTCTCATTTCTTCTTTTTTTGCCTGAATATACGCATCATCCTGTCGCAAAGTTTTTATTACATGTTCAATTTTTCCATCAGGATAATTCGAGTAATGCTTTTTGAAAGTATTAGAATTATTTGGAAATAAAATAATAATACCTTTTGTTTTCATCACAGATATTTTTACTTTTGATTTTAATTCACTGACTAATTCAGAAACTTCCCCGTCCCAATTAAACTCATCAGGAATTGTTATCATTATGTCCCAATTGTTCCAGTCATAATTACTTAACCTACTTACTAACTGTGTACTAGGTCCATAAGTAGGTGAAAGTGTTGGCTTCATTAGTAATGGACTGTCTAATAATTCAAATCTATTAGCCTCGATTGACACATAATTAATTAATGAATTAATTTCTGGAACTATTTCATCAACTAAATGCTTAGATGTTATTGTTGTTAAGCAATCATCATCAGCATGATGTTTCTCTTCTTCATTTTGAAGTTCCAAGCTAATTGTATTTAACGATAAACTATGTTTTCCTGTTTGATTGTTATAAAAATGAAACTTATCAGGTCTTAATGCTATTGCAGCTTTAAAAAAGTCCAAAGTTTCAAATATATTTCTATTCGAAGTCCGGTGAGGTGGAAACAAATTATCAAATGCATTTTGGTTAAGTACCATAAGATCAAATTTAGAATGATGAAATGCAAGAGTTGGACTTGTTATTGACTTTAACCTGTTATCAATAAATTTAGCACCTTCATATTCGGTTACTCTATCTGGTGCATTTAAATCTTCCAAACTTGTATTTTGAACTGCTATTGCAGGTGGATCAGCAATTGTAGTTGAGTTAGGCTTAATTCTTTTTAAAATCTTATGATTATGAAAATTTTCTACATCTGGAACTTCACCATATTCTGTTATTCCTACTCTTCCATGTAGCTGTGTTGTTTCTGTGTCTATATAAGTAATATTATTATTAATATAAGTCATTTTTTATACTCCTAAGGTATATTTCTTGTTGAGTTTAAGGAGAAAATGAGTTACATTTATATTGTGAAATATGGGGTTATAACTCATGATCTCATAACTAAGGGTGGGCATTTTGTCTGCCCTTTTTTAATGGATTTTAAGTAAAATATTTAATGACATTTTCTTCATCCATTAAAATAGTTTCGTCCACGTCATTCACATTTACGAGAATGAAAGGACAATTTTCTTCGTTTTTTTTATATCCCCAGAGACAATATACTTTCTTGTATTTTGGAGAGATAAATAATTTTTGTAGATTAAAATGATACTTTGGATTTGTTGTAATATAAGCCTCGAGTTCCATTTGTTCTTCAGTTTTTCCATTTCTTAAACAAACTGCAAATGTAAATTCACCATAATTACCATTTTGTGTAATTCTAAACTTATGTTTTATGTGGTTTAGATTATGTCTTATCAAATCATGTAAAACTATGTCACCTTGTCTTAAAATTATATCAACAGTGTCTTCAGTAAATTGATTGATTACACTTTCATTATCATCAAACATTAGTATTTCCAGAATTTGATTTTTGAAGAGAAGTTTCTAAGAACAAGACAAATTCTCTTATTTTCTCTTTTTTGATATGTGTAACAAGTGGGCCTTGAAACAATTGGGATTTGTAGAATCTTATTAAAGAAGTAAGGTTATCTTCTTTTTTATAAACATTAATATTGTTTTTCATTTTTTACCTCATAATACTAAAAATTAATCTTGATTTAAAAGGCATCTTTAGTAATATGGGCCTTGTGAGGAGCTTCATTACTAAATGATGCTTTTAAAAAAAGAGCAACTATAATGGTTGTTCTTTTTTTTTACCAAATTTAATTTAGCCCTGTCAAGTAAGTTCATGAATAAAATTAAATTATTTTTCTTTATGGATCCAAAGATTGCAGATATATCGAATTTAATTTGCTGGATCCCAGTGAACTACATGTATTTTTATTACTTGATGAATGTATTTTTATGTGTTAAATTGATCAAAATAAATTTACATACACCTCTAATTTAATTATGGTAGTGATAAATGAATGAAATAGATGTAACATATTTAACTGACGCTAAAAGAATTAATGTTTGTAGGGATTTAAAACTTTGGACGTTAGAGCAATTTAGTCAAAGCTTATCCGGTATGGTTAGTACCAGAAGCACCCAATTAATGTGTAGTGAAGACTCAAGGCTTAAACCACCATTAATACAAGCATTATCCTCTGTTTTTGAAAAGCCTGAATATCAATTTCTCGCAGAAATACCAAAAACCTACATCTTCAATGGTCGATATATTAACTCTGGTAGACTTTTCGCAAATGTTTTACAGAGTAATCCAATCATTGACGTAAAGTGGGGGGAGGCACATATTACTGACAATAAATCATTCGAACATTTACTGTCATTAATTGATGACTCTCATTTTAAAATAGGTCCTTTGACTGGTGAAGCTGACAATAAATTATCATCAAATATTTCTTTTCAAGGTAGATTTCAATCTTTCGAAAAAAATAAATCTGCTTTTGATGATTTTTGTTCAAAAAATGAAGTTCAGGTTTGGGGTATCCCAGTGTTCAAAGTCTTCAAAATTTCTGAAATGGAAGTGCCCCCTGAGCAAGCTTCGTTTATCTGGAAAACAGGCGTTATTATAGAGTTTTACAGATATCAAGAAGAGGTTGAAAAAGGTGGCAGATTTAATTTTCCCACACATGCAAATACTGTTGGTGAAGAACAATATTACGTTGATAACAAATATTTTGGCAACGAACCTAGATTTGAAAAACGTGCATTAGACTCAAGGCAGGATTTATTAACTGATGGTAACGTTAATTTTGGATCTTTGGAAATAGATAAAATACTTTATGATAAATCAACTGCAACAGTTGCAAGAGCTTTACCCAACACTAAATCAACTGAAGAAAATAAATATTAATACTAGTTTATTGATTTTCTTTTTAGATCTTTGATGGAATAAGTCTTATCTCTCCATACAAATGTCTCAAATCCATCCCCTGTACTCATAAATTGATAAACTTCATCTAGTGTTAGATAATCTATAAACATTTTAGATGGATATTCATAAGTAGGTGTAGAAATTTCAGTTCTTGAAAATGGTTCATAAGAAACATCATCAATTATATATACAGAATTAACTTCTGCGTAATGGCATGGACTTCCACAACTAACTAAATCATGTGTACTAACTTTTATTGCATTTAACTCCTTCATCAAGAAAGGAGTGTAATAATCATAAGTTTCTAATAAAATTATGAGAGGAGTATGATACCAACTTCTGCAATCGATGACTGACTGATCTTTCCAATTAAACTGAAGACCATAAAAATTTTGGATTTTTTTATTTTCAATTTCTACTGCTTTGATTTCAACTTTACTTGCACCTTCCCTTTTCAAAATTGTAGATGGTATATAGATATGTTCATCTTCTTTTATAATTTTAAAGTCTTCAAACTTGATAATTTTGTTTTCAAAGAAGGCTGAAGCATGTTCATAGCATTCATCTGTAAGGTGGTTTCTAGTTTTTGCATTAGCAGCAGTAACTGCTAATGCAACTAGGAGGTTAATAAATGAAAAGTAAAATACTTTTAGGTTCATAGTGATTATTATGAATTTAATTAAGTCTTGATTATGTATGAAATGAGGTAAGTTTGTGACAACTTACTTAAAACAATATTTAGTAAGCATAAGACTGACTACCAAAAATGTATCTGAGTGTATTAACTATAAATAAGTAAACAGGAAATAAGTATGGTGTTAAATTTTGAGCGATTGGTTCAATAATGGGGAATAAAGGTAAATAAAAACCTTTATCTAAGACTAGCTTTAATAAAGGTATAAATCCTAAAATCGCGATAATAGGGCACAAGTAAACAGCAGTATTCAAAATATATTTTTTAAATCTAAATTTTGATGATGTAATTTCTGATGATATTTTAAAAACTCGAAAAGCATTTATGTTACACCACAAAACCATAAGTATTACCAAAGCAAGAGTTACGAAAAACAAAAGTTCACCCATGTAAAGTAGAGTAATAGAAGGATTAGAAGTTAAATGTATTTGAATGTACTCAGCTACAAAGTTAAGACACATAAAATAAGATATTACCAAAGGTAAAACCCCAAAGTACCAAAACCATCTATTCAATTTATTCATAATCAATATTTGATCAGTCATAATATACATACTATCATGAACGGGTGGTTATATAAAGTCTTAGGAAGTTAGTATGAGAAGTCTGTTTGAAAGCTTATTCACAACCAAAGATATAGTTAGGGCAAAGTATCCAAATGGTTGGGTTGGTTGGTTAAATGATAAAATGTCTGATGATGATGATGGCAGATTAACTCGTTTCACCACTATGGATGGAAGGTACATGTATATCATAGTTGAGCGTTTAATTGATTATGGTTTTAGACCTCCAGAATTGATAGATGATACAATCCATTTTCACGATTTTTATTTAAATGTTTATGAGTTCCGTGATTATGCTAAATATGATTGCTCAAAATATTACTCTAAAGCACCAGAATGGCTAAACATACAACCTCAGCCTGAAAAAAAACTTCAAGAAATTGTTGAGCTTTGACTAGATGCTTACGCTTTTAATGGTCTTGATTATTCATTTAATTCTTAAATTGTCTTACTTCTAATAAGTTTTATTTTGAACTTTCTAAATAATTTATAAATATATGTTTCTGGTACAATTAATAAAAACTTAGTTTAGGTAATGTTAACTAGAGTTTATTTATTTCTGTTTAACCATAAATCGTTTCTTTTATTGTAAGAAGAGTATGGACCACTTGAAGAAAGTATATCTGATAAATCTTCGCTTTCACTAATCTCAGATATACTATGTGTTGCTACTAACTCTCTAGATATACCAATATCTCTGTGGAACCTCTCATAAAAGCCACGTCTCATTGCTTCTTCAAGCTCACCAGAATTTCCAAATGCATGGTGCATAATAAAACTATCATGAATGGGTAGTGCAGGATAATCCATTTTTGCAAATTGCAGCATTATACTTTCTGCAATAATACTATCCTCAAATTGTAATCTGTTTCCTAAGCCAGTGAAAAATAGATTTCTAATAGGTTTATGAGCATTTAAAATTGCTTTTCTTAACTCTCTCCATGACATCCCTATTTCATCAAGGTTTAGTTTAGATGGTTTACTATTCAATTCTGTATTAGCTTGAAACATTGCATTGAATGCTTCTTTAACAGTTTCACGATGTTCAGGTCCAAGAACTCGAGAATAGGCATCCTCACTTCCCAATTCATGATTATAAAGTGAATAAATCATATTTGGATTAAGCTGAGAGAAATCATGTTCTTGTGTTAGTTTTGAGTTAATAGTTATGTAAGGTCTATATTCACTCGGAACGTTTTGCCACCATCCTCTGTAAAATCTACCCCCTTCCCCAAATGAATTATTTATGAAAATACGAGCTAAGACTTTTTGCGATAGATCAATTGGTTCTTTATCATCGTCTATTAACAATCTTTCTTGTAAAGCTTTGTATTCTTCATCCTTAATTCTTAGATCAATCATATGTCGTGAAAAGCATGTGTTTATTTTCTTAAGGTTATCTCTCCACAATTCTGTATCCTCATCTTCTGAGTAAGATACTAGTATTCTTTTTTTATCAACAATGTTTCTTAGAAAGATAGTATTCGCATTAAGATTAGGTTTTAACGTAATAGCTGGATGTCCATCTAGTTGATCAAACATCTCTGATAATTCATCTGTAGCTTTGAAGCGTGTTAAGCTTCCTTCCATTTTAATGTGATTATAAAGACCTTCTTTTGTAATTTGAATAAGGCTGAGTTTTTGAAGACCGTCAAAGGCTTGTATAACCATTCGATAAGTAAGATTTGGATCACGATATATTTGAAGTGCTGAGTAGTAGTTTTTATTCTTTTGAATTGATGAATGATAATCTTTATGTGCAAAGTGTTTCTTCCACAGATCAATTAAGAGATAGCTTACTGCGTAATTAAATCTAGCTTGTTCTTGTTCAGTTCGTGATCTAATCCTTTGTTCTTTTGCATCAATGTTGTGTGATACTTTTACGCATAATTCTTCGAATGAGTTCATACGCACTATCTACAATAAAGAGTAATTTTTAACAATAAGGATTGTAATATTAACTAATAGGAGAACCCAGCAGGTCTATACTAAGAACAGTTAATTATATACTAGATAAATATAATTCATTAAAATCTCTATTGGATTCAACAAAGGATTTACAATCATAGCAAATATAATAATAGATAATATCGAAAAGTATTTAAAGTATTCAAAGAGATGATTTTCATCTTCAATAATTACATCTTTGCCTTCTACAACATATCTTTTTGGCGTTATTTCACCTTTTATCTTACCAAGTCTAATTAAATTGTTACGGATGGATTTTTGGCTACGGTTAATGTTTCTACAGATTTTATAAATAGAATAGCCTTCTTCGAACATCTTAAGAAGTTCAGTGGTTTCCTGTTTTGTATATCTTCCCACTCTTCTAGGCATATATTACTAATATCATTGTTCAATAATTGTCTCAACATAAGTATGAGTTTGATTCATTCTTGCATGGTCGGATTTTTTTTAATATCATTTATATTCAAAATTTTAAATAAATTAAGATCGCTCGAATGTTAAAAAAATTATTTGTTCTGTTTATTTTATGTACTTTTCCAAATGCATTATTAGCTAAAAATGCATCAGAATTTTATGAAAACGAAGATTATGATGCAGCCTACAGAGCTGCTTATGCAGACGCACTTGATGGAGACCCAGAAAGTAGTTTTATAATAGGCAAAATTTTAATTGATGGAAAAGGCTCTGCTGATGAAAACCTCAATAAAGGTATTCAATTCATAACATCAGCAGCAGAATCAGATTATTTAAAAGCTGTTATTTTTTTAGCCAAAGATTATGAAGAAGGAAAATATGCTTCCAAAAGCTCTTCTAAATCACTTAAATACTACGAGCAATGCGAAAAACTTGGAGGCCCACGTTCTTGTAATAAAAAAGTTACAAGTCTTAGAAAAAAATCTTTTGGTGCTATTAGTAAAAAAAGTTGTGTGAGATACAACAAAAAGGATATGGAAAATTTTTATAATATAGGACAATGCATCGTCAGAAATTATTTAGAAGGCAATGCTTCATCTTATTTTTTAAAAGCTTTTGATAATGGCAACAAAGGAGCTTATTTATTAGCCTCTGAAAGGATGTTAAAAGAAAAAGATATTAACTTAATGCCATTGGTTAAAAGAATTCCGGAATTTAAAAGACAGGCATCTAAGTCCCAAAAAACAAAATTTATAAAACAAATAAAACGTTATGGATATGATGGAAGTTTTTGTGGAAAGCCAAAGAATAAAAGTTCTAAAAAAAATATGTTTGCGAAACCTAAAACCACTGGGGGTAATAACGCAGCTTGTGCTTTAGCAGCAGAAGCTGGGGATCCAATAGCTTTACCAATAGCGTATGAGTGGTGGAATAATGGTTCAAAAGGATTTCCAAAATCAAAGAAATATGCACAGCAATTGATGGAAAATTTAGAAAGCAACGATGATGTTGATATAGCTAGTATTTTAAGAAAATTTGAGAATGATCCTAAAAAACATTTTAATAAAGCTATGGAATATATTAAATCTAATCCTCTAGCTTTAAAGATTGTTAGTAAGGAACTAAAGTTAGAAATTGAATTAATAGCAAATGGAGAAGCTCTTACTTTTGCAAGCTCATTCCGAGACATTGCTGACGTTATTGAATACATAGATTGGAGAGCAGTCGATCCAAAAGTGTTAGCAAAATTTTATCATCTTTATAAATTAGATCTTCTTGAACAAGAACATGATGGTGACTTAGATACACCAAGAGTTAAAAAAAATCTAAAAAAAATACCTTTTAAAAAGTCATTCGTAAGTAACTTGACTTCCCTTAAAAATGGAGGGGAATTGGCATATAATTATATGACTTCAGTTATTTTTGAAGATTGTAAAGCATTAGATTATGCCTTAAAAAACAATGACGAGTTAGATATTCCAATGGACTTGATCCAAGAAGCCCAATCAACTTTAATTAACAAATGTGATCTAAATATTGCAAAAAAATCTATTAAAGAATTATTAAGAGTAGCCAAGAGAGATCTTGATTCTGTAAAAATCATTATTGAAAAAAAATTGAACAAAAAAAGACTAGACTGTAATGATTATAATGACTTTCTTCAATTCAACAGAAATGATCCAAGTGATTTTGAAATTGATTATGATAGGAACAACGACATGTGTGTAAAATTTCCTGTTGTTTCCTATAAACTTGCAACCAAAGCTTACAAAGAAGAGCAATATGATGAAGCATATGAATATGCACTTAAAGGATGCGAGAATGAAGACCATCCATCTAAAGGATGTGATTTACTGGCAATGATGATAATAGAAGGAAAATCATCAGCAACATCTGGTATGACTTATGATGATAAGATGATTGAAGCTATTGCATATGTTACAGAGGGTAGTGAAAAAAAAGACATAAACAGTACAGCATTCTTACACAGTATCCTGAATCAACCTATGTTGTTTTCAAAATATTCTAATAATAAAATGGCAGATAAACTATTACCAGATTTAAAAAAATCCAAAAAACTTTCAGCTAAAATTCAGGTTCAACGGGCTTGTTTTTCTGCAGATCCAATAAAGGCATTACTCACAAATTGTAGACCTGCTTGTGCTTGGGCAAAGAAAACAAATAAGAAAAAAAATATTGATGTTGTGTCTAGATATTTGTTGCAAGATATAATTAATCAAAACGTATGTAAGCAGTAAGTAAATTAATCAATAACTTCAGTTTGAAAATCAATTTGAAGACCTGTTTCATTTCCATTAAGTTTTAAATCATTCCAAAATTGCAATGTACTTTTGCTTCTATTTGGATTTATAAAAGTAACATTAGGTAATGAGATTTCAGATAAATCATAGTTTTGGGTTATTTTTACAAAGTTTTTATTGAATGATTTTTTATCGTTGGGATCTACATCATATGGTAAAAGAGAATGGAAAATATAAGTTGTTTGATTACTTAGGTTTCTTCCTCTGTAATAATTATCGAGACTTGATAGATGGTCAATGACACTGTATTCATCACCACCTTTTGCTAACTCAGTTTGTATTATTTTGCTATATTTATTTTTAAAAATAACCATATCTTTTTTTGCAACTTGTGCGCTGCAATCAGTATCAACTAACTTGTCTAGAAAATTTTTTTTTGGACATCCCGGGACACATTGATCAATTTGAATTCTCGCATTTTCATTTGTGTGCGTAACAATTCTTATTTTATCTCCTGCATTAAAACTTTGACTAATTTTATTTAAACCATTTATAAAAGCTCTCTTATCGTCATTATTTTGGTAACTTTGCCCAAATATGTTAACTACTATTGGTTTGGTTTTTTCTTCTTTTAGACAATATTTTTCTGAAGCTAACGTTCCAAAGCTCATCATACTTAATATAAAAAGAATTGTAATACCTTTATACAATTTCATAACCTTCCTCTTTAAAATAATCAGGAGAAGCTTTTTTTCTACTATCATTATTAGCGTCTCTAAAAATTCTAATCTTTTCATTAAAAACGTCATTTACCTGAGTTTTGAAATCGGAGATGAAATAATTTAGCTCATTAAGCTCATTATCTATTTCATGTAAGGTATCTTCTGCCATTTCACGATTTTGTTTAATTTTTGTATGTAGATCAGATTGCTTTTTATCGATACTAGCGATTTTATCATCAAAAGCTTTTTTTACCTTGAATAGCGCACTTCGGTCTTTATCATAACTTCTTTGTGCTTTTTCATAATCAGGATGACTGTCATGTCTTACAAAAGATGCTACAAAACCACATACATAAACTGCAACGTTTATAAGTAAAAGAAACATACCTTCAGGGCCTAAATTTACTTGCATTAATGTATCAAGCATACTGGGTGAGCTTACTGCTTCATTGAGACCCGGTGTGTCCGACTTTAGTAGTTTATCTACATCAATATTAAATCCTTGATCGTTTTGATTATTTATTGAAACAAACGCTTGTCTCATTTTAGATAAATAAAATACTAAGACAACAACTAAACTATTTAAAACACCCATAGATAAATAAGTATTTGCTTTGGAGACAGGTACTTCTTTTGATTGAGTCCTTTTAAAGGATGAACCTGTAATGTGTGCAAAGAAAACTAACATTGCGCCCACACCAGTGGCCACAATAATCGATATTAATTGACTTGATTCAAAGAAAAGCTCAAATGCAAGACTATTCACAAAAACTTCTGCAAAGGCTAGTAAAATCATAAAAGGAACATAAAAATTTACAAACTGAGTGCTCAAGGGTCTTTGATTTACCTGAATTTTTATTGCTTGTAACGTTCTGTATGAATCGTTTGCTTTTACTCTCACTTCTTCATATTTGCTACTACTCTCTCCAACAAGTTTTTGAATTTGTTCTCTTTCATTTTCGTGCAATTGGTCGGTTTCATCTAAAGATTTTGGCAATTGAAAATCTAGCTTTCTCAATACCTCGTTTTTTTCTTTTTCAAGTTTTGATATTTGTTTTTTTGCATCAGTTGAGAATTTTGAATAAGCCTTAACAAGCTTATTTTTTTCTTCTAATTCAAACTTTGTCATAGATTTTGATGAAGAAGATGGGGAATTGGTTTTTCCCATTTCAGCGCCTTTTCTTTCAAGACGGTTTCTTTCTTGATCGTCTAATTTCAGCAGTCTTTCTAAAGACGATTTTGATATTGCACTTTTCATATCTACTTATACTTATAACAAAAAATTCTACCAACTTCACGTTTTGCAATCAAACCAATCTCATCAGAGTCAAATTTTGTTGATCTATTCGTTGATCTGATTTTTACTATATTAGTCTCATCAATCCATTTTTTCAACTGTACAGAAGATATCATCAAATTCATTGTGATGTTAGATATAAACACTTCATCTGCAATTTTATTACCATATGCCTTTTGAATTAATTTTTTTACGTTATAACCACCAATTGTTTGACCCCTTATTAGACCATATTTTCCAAACACAGGTCCCCCGCTATTTCCACTTGCAATTGGAACACTCATTAAAACCCAGTTTGAATTAATTTTTTGGGTATTTATTAGCATCCCATTAGTAAGTGTAACAGAATCACTTTTTATAATTTCTGACGTAACTGGAAATCCAGCTGCATATAACGTCTCTCCAACTGTATGTTTTTTTGTATCAAATCTGGAGTAATATGGTGTCTTAGCATCCACTTTTAAAATAGCACTGTCCATCTTAATATTTGATCTTAATAGTTTCCCAACTCCCACCATCGAATTATAAACTATATCAATTTCTACACAATTTTTTATGACATGGTGATTTGTCAAAAAATGTCCATTAGCAGAAATTGCAAACCCAGAACCCATACCGCTAGCAACAACATTTTTATTTATTTTAGGAAATATTTTTTTCCATGAATTCTTAACTTTCTCACTAATAAGATAATTATCGTTTGTATCAATTTTTTCAGAATATTGATTTTCTAATGGTTCTGTTTGCTTAGGCTTTTGAAGTAATTTTTCTTTATTTTTTTGCTCAGTAATTTTTTTGTTTTTAGGTTTTTCAAATAATTTTTTTTTCTTTGTATTTTCAGCATATTTATCTTTATATTTTTTATAATTTGCACATTTAGATTTGATATATTCAATTTTTGCAGGTTTAAAATATAGACCGCCTCTTTTATTATATTGGCTTTTTAAAAACTCAAAAGAACGGGCGTTACACATCTTAGCTGATACTTCAAACCAATAAAAGGCTTCATCTATATCTCTACGTTTACCTTTTATAAGAAAAATTCCTAAATCTCGAGCTGCTTCACTATCACCTTTTTTTACTAAAGATTTTAACTTTTCAAACGCTAAATTTATTTTACCGTTATCATAGTCTTTTACAGCTTCTGCTCGTTTTGACTTAAATGAGTCAGAAAAAGATTGAGTGGTAATTAACAAACTCAGTATAAATAAAATATTTATTACAAATTTCATCTATAAATATTCTTAAATTTTACTCATCTCATCAAGCAAATTTTTTAAAGAAAATCCGTATCCGTAGTTTTCACCTACAGATTGATTTGACCATCCCCCTATTTGATCAATCATTTCGCTTGGACAATTAGTTGCTCTCAACCTATCTCGCATACTATGTCTAAGACTATGAATAACACATCTATCCGCAGTTCTGGGTCTGAGCCATTTATTTAATGCAGCACTAGCTGAGTTCGTATAGCAATAATCTTTCACGGTATAATGTGGAAAAGCAAACTCACCCTTTACATTCATGAGTATTTGTTTAGCAGCCCATAGTGATGATCCAACAAGTGGTATCTGTCTTTGACTAGATTTTGTTTTAAGTCTTCTTGCAGAATTTGGTGTGATATTTAAATAAGGTATCTCTTCATCCAATTTTATATCACTAATTTTCAAACCAAGAGCTTCAGATAATCTCATACCAGTATCTGATATAAGAGCAATTAACCATCTATTAGGGTCATTGATCTTCATGCACTCTTTTTGAATGTCTCTAATAATGTCTATTGGTATTGGTTGACGTTTTATAGAGTCTTCAAGATCTGGTATGTAGGTCTTAGCAAAAGCATTTTTAAAACTTAATCCGTATTCTTGAATAGATAAATTTATGATGGCTCTTACGATGGCGAATACTCTTTTCACTGTTGAAGAGACAAGTCCCCTATCTAGTAAATGATCTCTAAATTGAGCTGCATCAGTCGTTGAATAATCATTTAAATATCTGTCCTTTAATAGGGCAATAACGTCTCTTACAGCCCTTCTAGCGGCTCTAAAAAAGATCTCACCCTTTCCTTTTCCTTTTAACTTAAAATACGTTTGAAGAGCGTCTGAGAGCTTTGGATTTTGCGCTCTTTTTTGGGGTGTTTGATGGGTAAATTGATAAGGAAATAGGAGTATATTTTCATCTTTTACTCGCAAGTAAAACCAATGTTGATTTAATTTGTGTAACAGATTTTAGCTTTGATAAAATGCATCTTTAATAGACTTAGTTTTCAAGCTTTGTACAATGCGATTTTGCGAATAATGTTGGCGCACATCTTTAGGAATTTGTTTAGAGAAATAATACACACCTCTTTTTTGGAAGATATATTTACATCCTAATTTGTCTACCATTTTGTCTACCCATCAAAAGTTAATACTTCTAAAAGGTTGAATATTTAAGGAAATCTAGGCATCCCGCCGAAGTCGATTGGAGCGGGCGAAGAGATTCGAACTCTCGACATTCTCGTTGGCAACGAGATGCTCTACCACTGAGCTACGCCCGCTTAATAGTGTTGAAATATAGCATTCTAATTAATAGTATCAAGGAAAAACAAAAAAAAATTTGTCTTACTGTTTTTTTATAAAATTATTTATATTCTCAGATATATAATTGATCTCATCTTCTTTTAAGTATGGGTGCATCGGGAGAGATAAAACATTTTTAGATAAATAATATGTCGTATTTAAACCACTTTTTGAAACTGGAAATTTATTATAAGGTTTGTGCTCATTGAGAGGTATTGGATAATAAACAGCAGTAGGGATATTTTTTGATTTTAAATATTTTTGGAGATTGTCTCTATTAATGTTTTCTGGAAGTAAGACTGTATATTGAGCCCAACTACTTTTGAAATTTTTGTTAATTTTCGGTAATTCAATGCCTAGATTTAGAGAGTTTAAAATTTTATTATAATTATCAGCTACTACCTGCCTTCTTTTTAATTCTTCTGGAAATATTTCAAGCTTTTCTAATAAAATAGCAGCTTGAATTGTAGACATACGAGCATTCATACCTATTCTATCGTATTCATACCTTTTTTTTCCCATCCCGTGTATATGAGAAGAATTTGCTATTTCATAAATTTCTCTATTATTTGTAAAAACTGCCCCTCCGTCACCATAACATCCTAGCGGCTTTGCAGGAAAGAAAGATGTTGCAGCTACTTCAGATAAATTACCAACAATATTATCTTTATGTATTCCTCCAAAAGATTGTGCAGCATCGTCAAGGACCCATAAATTATTATTTTTTGCAAAATCATTTATTAAATCCATCTCTGCTGGTTGGCCAAACAAACCAACAGACATTATACCTTTTACATTAATACCCATATCTTTTGCAGTCTTCAGAGTGTCAGAGAGTTTGGTTGGATCTATATTGAAAGTGTCACGCTTAACATCAATAAAAATTGGAATGGCACCAACTAAAGGCATCACTTCGGCAGACGAAGCAAAAGTAAAAGCAGGAACAATCACACCCTCACCTGGTTTAATTTTTAAGCCAAGTAGAGATAATAATAATGCGTCTGTTCCACTAGAACAACACAACACATGCTCAGAGCCTGTAAATGAACTTAGCTTATCTTCAAGTTCCTTTACCTCTGGACCTAAAATATATTGTCCATGATCAAGAACCTGATTAATACGCTTATCTATTTTATCTCGAATTAATTTTTGTTGGGCATTAAGATCAATAAATGGAATCATAAATCCACCCTATTCTCTAAAATTTTTTTGTCTATCATATCCATAACAGTTTGAACTTTTACAGCTTCTTTATCATCTGTTAAAGGTCTTTTTCTTGAAAGTACACAATCTATAAATTCTTTTAATTCACTTTTAAGTGGCTCGTTTTCTTGAATTTTAATTTTTTCAATTGGTAAGAACTCAATCTCATTTTTAGATGTTACAAATGATGGATTATAAAGTAATTTTTCTGACCAAGTTTTTGTGTCGTCAAAAATGAGTGAGCCTTTTGTTCCAATTACAGAAAATTTATGTTCTTTGTAAGGACACATCCAATCAGAATTAATTATTGCAGTTACACCCTTTGAAAATGATAACTTAACACTAACTGCATCTGGTCCGATGTTGTTATGATGATGAATTGAATGAACATTTACTTCGATAGGCAATTCTTCTGTAATAGAAAGTATCATAGAAATATCATGGGCTGATAAATCATAAATCACAGATTCTTTACATCTAATAGAACCTAGAGCTTGACGATTTGCTCGAATGTTTTGTGTAACACCTATTTTCCCATTTTTAATAAGTTCTTTCATTTCTATAAATGCATTATGATAATTTAGTAAATGTCCTACCATTAAAACTCTATTTTTATTTGTAGCTAATTCTGAAAGTTTTTGTGCATCGGGCAATGACAAACAAAATGGTTTTTCTATAAATACATCCTTATCATTTTTTAGAGCTTCGATGGCCAAATCTTTATGTGTTATTGCGGGTGAAGCAATTACAATTGCGTTGATATTTTGATTTTCAAAAATTTTATCGAGTTCGAAAGTTGGCAACATATAGTCATAACTAAGTTCTTCTGATAAATTTGATTTTGAGTCATATATACATGCTAGATATCCCATTTGATGTAAATTTCTAGCTATATTCTTCCCCCAGTTACCACAGCCAACTAAAGCAATATTTAATTCTCTTATCATTTTACAATATAATTTTCACTTTAGTTAAAATATTATCTATATTTTAAATATAGACACTTTTGTAATTGGTCAATTGTAGTATTTTGTAATAAAATGTTGAAATATAATTTACTCATAACCATATCAATTTCTGTGTTGAGGAGCTCGAATAATGGAAAATAATGATATAATCTCTACAACTAGCAATATCATAAATGTAAATGAAGAAACATTCATGAGTGAAGTTATAGAATCTTCTAATATAAAGCCAGTCATTGTTGATTTTTGGGCTCCATGGTGTGAGCCATGCAAAACTCTTACACCGTTATTAGAAGATGCTGTTAAAGGTTATAGACAAGAACTAATTTTAGCCAAAATTGATATCGATCAAAATCAAAATATTGCTGCACAATTGAGAATTCAATCTATTCCCACAATTTATACTTTTTTTGAAGGTAAAGTGGTTGATGGATTTCAAGGAGCTAAATCAAATAGTGAAATAATCGAATTTGTTAAAAAATCAGCAAGTTTAAATGGCCCTGGACAAGAAGTTGAAGATTTAATTTTAAGTGCAAAAGAATGTATAGAATTGAGGGATTGGAACAGTTCTTTAGAAATTTCTCAAAAGATTTTAGAAAAAGATCCAAAAAACCATATTGGTTTTGGAAATCTTATTCGCTCAATGATTGGTTTGGATAAATTTAAAGAAACAAGAGAACTAATAAATAATTTAGCTACAGAAATTAAAAACTCAAAGTCAGTTGAAGATGCAATTTCATTGCTCGAAACTTCTGAGAAGGCATTTAAAGCAAAAGGAAATATCGAAGATTTGGAAAAAAAACTAAAACAAGAACCAGATAATTTAGATTATCTATTACAAATGGCAGTTGCTTTATTTGGTATAGGTAAAATTGAAGATTCTTTTGAAATGCTTTTGAAATCAATTAAAATAGATAAGGAGTGGAATGAACAAGCAGCTAGAAAGCAGTTGCTGGAATTTTTTTCGTCAGCAGGCATTGAAGCTAAAGAGACTATTATTGCCAGAAAAAAACTAGCAACCTTGTTGTTTTCTTAATTTGGATAAATTTAAATGAATGATAATCTTAAACAAAAATTAAAATTACCAGATATTATTCCAATATTTCCATTGAAAGGTGTCGTAATGTTTCCAGATACTTATCTTCCATTGAATATTTTTGAACCTCGTTATTTAAAAATGATAGATAAGGCTATTTCAAATGAAAATAGATTAATTGGTATGATACAACCTAAAAATTCAAATGAAAAAGATGACACACTAAGTCTTCACAAAATTGGATGCGCTGGTAAAATTGTAAAATTCGAAGAAACTGACGATGATAGATATTTAATTACTCTTAAAGGTTTGATTAGATTTAATTTAATTTCGGAAAAAGCTAATGACCAAGAATTTAGAGAAGCAAATATTAATTGGGAAAATTTTAGTAATGATTTGAACACAAATCTGAAATCCTCAGATTTTAGTACTTTAAAGATAACTCTAAAAAATTTTTTTAAGATAAAAAACATTAGAGCAAACATGGACATAATTGATACATTTAATGAATATAATTTTGTAGATCAAATAACTATGATATGTCCTTTAGCAAATAACGAAAAACAATTATTACTAGAAACAACTTCTATTTTAAAAAGAAACAAGTTATTACAAACCATATTGGATAGCTACATTAACGAAGAAAATATTTCCGATTTAAGCAAACATTAAAAAGTGAAGTTTGAACTCTTAGGTTTTTTAAAAGGAATGACATGGAAGTTTTACCTACTTTAATTCAAAAAAGAAATAATGGTAAATATTTATTAATTCATTTTGATGATAATTCAAAGTATAATATTTCTTCAGAATTATTGAGGGTGGAAAGTCCATCTGCTGATATACAAGGTCATGGCGGTCCCAAAATTGTGGTGAGAAACAAAGGAAATGTTTTAATTGATCAAATTGAACCTGTAGGTAATTATGCCATAAGAATTATTTTTTCTGACAATCATTCATCAGGCATTTACAGTTGGGGATTATTATATGATTTTGGAAATAATCATGACAAATATCTTAAAAAATATTATAATTCTCTGTAAATTAAATTGATGCTAAATCTCTAAATATATTTTTAAGGTTAGTTTTATTTAAATTTTCCATACCTCTCGTTAACAATGACTGTGTTTTATTTGAAGTCGAAGTAAATCCAAAAAACATTAGGTCTGTAAAAACTGACATTGAAATATTTCTTGGTAATCTCTCTTTCTTGTAAAAGTCTAAAATTGATACATCGCCAAGATCATTTCCAACTCTTAAACAATTTTGTATTGCGGTTAATGCAGCAACACAATCTCTTAAGGATAGGTTAAGTCCCTGTCCTGCCAATGGATGGATTGAGTGAGCGGCATCACCTATCAAAATTGTTCTATAAGATGTTGGATTGAGTACAAGATTTAAGTTAAGATCCCAATAAGACAATTTATTATCTATTTTATTTATTTTTTTTACAGGACTAAAATTAAGATTAATCTTTGAAAAAAACTTATTTAGTTCATTACATATAAAATGCTCTGGACTTTCTTTTGATATGATTTTTTTAAGCTCGCTTTTTTCAATGCTTTGAATAAAATTCACAAGGTTTTTACTTTCATATGGAAGTATTCCAATTGGACCAATATTCGTAAATGCTTGAATAGCTGTTGAATTGTGATTTTTAGATTGTTTTAAAAAACCAGAAATTGCAATGTGCTTAGTTTTTTTGTTTATAGTATTTATTGATAGTAATTTTCTTAGATAAGAATTCTTTCCGTCTGCTGACAAAACTAAATGTGTATTGATAAAAGTTTTATTTTCTAAATATAAGGTTCTTTCGAATTTGTTGCATTTAGTATTAGTAACAAAACTTTTGTACTGTTTAATACCTTTTAGTTGTTCTTCTATAGAAATTAAAACAACGTCATTTTTGATTATCGCACCAAGTTCTTTTTTTGAATCAACTTTGTCCCATTCCAATGGCGATGTATAATTAGGACCAAACACTTTTATATTTTGAACTGAAGTATAATCGTTTTTTTTAAATTTTTTTAAAATATTTAAATTTTTCATCAATTCTAAACTGGTTTTATTATAAAAAGTTGTTCTAAAATCATCTTTTGATTTTAAATTTGGCTTAATCCAACCTATATCACTTAACTCGAACATATTTGAATTTTTTAACAACAAAACCATCATAGCCCCTGTTATTCCTCCTCCAACAACACAAATTTTATGAAAATTTTCCTGTGATAAGTCTTTAATATTCACTTATGATCTCATTTATTTAGATAACACAATTATAATAGTTTTAAATTTTACCAGTATAATATAAATAAATAAATGTAAAAAATTATCAGAAGGTTCTAAGATGGTGAACTCAGATTATAATATTTTAAAGGACTGGATGTTTGGGAAACTTACATCTCTCTTGGAGAATATTGAGCCTAATCCTAAATACCCAGTCTTAAAAATGTCCTTAGGTGAACCTAAATTAGGAGTTCCAAACTTTACAAAAAAAATTTTAGAGGCGAATTATAAAGATTGGACAAAATATCCCCCAAGTGAAGCAATACCAATTCTTGGAAATAGTATATTAAATTATATAAAAAGAAGATACCCGGGCGCAGATAAACTTATAAAATTAAATAAAAATATTGTTCCTGTTCCAGGAACAAGAGAACCTTTACATCTTGTAGGTTTATTAGCAAAAAATTTAAAAGCTGGCAAAACAAAAGCTCTAGTAACTAATCCATTTTATCATGCTTGGTTGGCAGGAAGCATATCAAGTGGATCTAAAATACATTGGCTAAACTCTCTACCACAAAACAATTATTTACCAGACATTTCAAATTTACCTGAGGATTTGTTAAATTCTTCAGTTATAATGTATATTTGTTCCCCATCTAATCCTCATGGTAGTGTTGCTTGCATAGATTACTTAAAAAAGGCAATACTGCTTGCTAGAAAACATAAATTCATTTTGGCTATTGATGAATGTTATAGTGATATCTATAGAATGAACAAACCTAAACCGACTGGTGGACTAGAGGCGGCCCTAAGTTTAGGAAAAAGTCTAGAAAATTTAATAATTTTTAACTCTCTGTCAAAAAGAAGTAATGCGTGTGGGATGAGGGCTGGCTTTATTGCTGGAGATGAAAAAATAATTGAAAACTACAAGTTGTTGGTTTCAAATGGCGCTTCGCCAGTCCCAATACCTATTCAAAAAGTTGCAAGTGCATTGTATGATGACGATAATCATCAAGTTGAGGGTTGTTTACATTATGACAAAAACTTTGAAATAGCAGAAAAATATTTAAAACCGTTTTATAAAGATTTTATAATTCCAGAAGCAGGTTTTTTTCTTTGGTTAAAAGTGAATGACGATACAAAAGCAGCCAAGGATTTATGGGAAAAATTTTCTCTTAGGGTCATGCCAGGTAGTTTTATGGCGAAAGATGTGAATGGTGTTAACCCCGGCAATGGATACTTAAGGATATCCCTAGTAGACAACAAAGAAGTTATTGAGGAAACAATGAGACGTATTTGTTTATTTTTAAAAATGGATGTTATGTAATAATAAAGATTGAGATATGGAAAAAAAGAGTATTTATATTAAAACAACAAATAAAATATTGTCTTCAATTTTATTTTTAAGTTCTATATCGTTTTTTTTAGTTTTATTTTCATTTAATCCTGAAGACCCAGGTTGGGGTGTTGTTTCTGACAATATTCCAAAAAATTTTTATGGTGAAATAGGTTCATTCTTCTCTGGATTAGTTATAAGAGAATTTGGTATTTTACCTGGATTATTTCTTTCCTCAATTTTATTTATGTGGTCTTTAAAAATATTCAATGAAACTGTAATATCATCATTTAAAACAAAACTTTTTACAATAGTCTTTATGACTATTTTTAGTTCTTTAGGAGGTACTTATATCGAGATTCATATAATTCAAAAATTGAATCTAAATTTACCAGTTACAAGTCAAACAGGTATGTCTGAGTGGTTATTGTCGAATTGTTCTAATAAAATCTCTAATTTGATAGGTTTTGACATCATTTTATCTCAAACATTTTTAGGGATATCATCTCTAATTATCTCTTTATTCCTATTTTTTTGGATATTATCCACAGGCGAAAAAGAAATAAAATTTTTTAAATTTTTTTTTAAACCTATCTTTTTACCTTTACTTTGGATATTAACTATGTTTTCAAATTTGTTTTTTTACAGCGATAAAAAATTGGAAGTTGAACTAGAAGAAGAGAAAAAAGGCATCAGTTTTTTAAGCAAAATTAAAAATAAGTTTTTTAAATTAAAAGGTAATTCGATAAGCAGAAAAAAACCTAAAGTAAGAAAAACACCAATTTTAATAAAAAATACACAAAATGAATTATACATAAAGAAAAAGACAGAAAATAACAAGCTATATCAAGATGACTTACCTTTAGGATCAGAAGGCGGATTTATTTTACCATCTGTAAGCTTACTGAATAATTTTAAAGAAGATATAAAAATTCCTAGTAAAGAAACCCTTGATATGAATGCAAAAGTTCTTGAAGGAGTTTTGTCAGATTATTCAATTAATGGAAATATTGAATCTGTTAGGTATGGTCCAGTTGTAACTAGATATGACTTACAACCAGCACCTGGATTGAGAAGCCAAAGAGTAATATCTTTAGCTGATGATATTGCTAGATCAATGTCAGTTGAAGCGGTACGGGTAGCAATGGTTCCAGGTCAAAATGTAATTGGTATTGAGTTACCAAATAAATCCAGAGAAACAGTGATTTTGAGAAATATTTTAGAACATGAGGAATTTCAAAATTCAGATTTTAAATTACCAGTCTGTCTTGGTAAAAATATAGCAGGATATCCAATTGTTGCTGATCTAACAAGAATGCCGCATTTACTAGTTGCTGGAACAACTGGTTCGGGTAAATCTGTTGGAATAAATGCGATGATTTTATCATTATTATTTAGACATACCCCAGATACTTGTAGACTTATTATGATTGATCCCAAAATGTTGGAATTATCAGTTTATGATGGTATTCCCCATCTACTAACACCAGTAGTAACCGATCCGAATAAAGCAATTATTGCTTTAAAATGGGCTGTTAGAGAAATGGAAACTAGATATATGTCTATGAGTAAGCTTGGTGTTAGAAATATTGACAGTTATAATGAAAGATTAATTCAAGCAAGAAAGAAGGGTGAAATCCTCTCAAAAAATATTCAAGTTGGTTTCGATCCAGAAACTGGCCAACCAATTTTTGAGGATCAACAGATAAGTTTAACACCTCTACCTTACATTGTAGTAATAATTGACGAAGTTGCAGATTTAATGTTGGTTGCTGGAAAAGATATAGAGGCTACAGTTCAGCGATTAGCTCAAATGGCTAGAGCGGCAGGAATACACGTTGTGATGGCTACACAAAGACCTTCCGTTGATGTAATAACAGGAACAATCAAGGCTAACTTTCCAACTAGAATTTCATTTCAGGTTACAAGTAAAATTGATAGTAGAACAATTTTAGGAGAACAAGGTGCTGAACAACTTCTTGGCAGAGGAGATATGTTATATATGTCAGGAGGTGGAAAAGTGACACGTGTACACGGCCCTTTTGTAGAAGATGATGAAGTTGAAAACATCACAAAATTTTTATCTGATCAATCTAATCCAGATTATGATGAAAGTATTACGGAAGAACCTGAAAATATTTCTTCAAGTGAGTTAGATAGTTTTAACAACAAAAATGGTAGAGATGAATTATATGATGAAGCCGTTTCTTTAGTTGTAAGAGAAAGAAGGGCAAGTACTTCATTTATTCAAAGACATTTGAAAATAGGTTATAATAGAGCAGCTACTATAATTGAAAAAATGGAAGATAATAATATTGTGTCCAAGCCAGGTAGAGCTGGAAGAAGAGAAATTCTGATAGAGGATAATTAATTGCAGATTTTTAAAATCAAATTAAATTTTTTTTTCTATGTCTTATTTTTAATTTTGAATTGTCAAACAGCTTATACTCTTGAAGAAAACAAATCAGCAACATCACAAATTGAAAAATTTTTTAACAATCTTATTACACTAGAAGCAAATTTTATCCAGGTAAGTCCTTCAGGAAACGTTAGTAATGGTAAAATATATTTGGATTTACCAGGTAAGTTGAGAATTGATTATGAAAATCCTAATAATCTCCTAATAACCTGTAAGGGATTTTGGATAGTGATTCAGGATAGAGAGACTAAAACAACTAACAATATTCCTGTCAAAAGTTCTCCATTTGCTATTTTGTTAGAAAACAAGTCATTTTTAAAAAATCAAAACATTAAAACAGAATATAGCATTGAAGCAGGAATAGTCTCATTAAAAATAAAGAGCCAAAACAATGATAAGAAAGAAGGTTTAGTTTTAGAATTTACAGAAAATCCGCTCAGCTTAAAAAAATGGGTAATTCAAGACTCATTGGGAGAAAATACAACTGTATTGATACAAAATGCAAAATATAATAATGAACTTTCTCATTTATTGTTTTTCCCAGATAATTTTCCTGAGCCAACCAATTGAGTACTATCAGATAATGTCAGTAAATGATCTATTTATAAAAGGAAATAGGCTCTTTTTAGAAAAAAATTTTTTTGGAGCAATAGATGTATATAAAGAGATTTGGATTAAGTTTCCTAAAAATAAAAGATTAGAAGATGAAATAAATAAAAAGATAAAAAAATTTAAACAACCTATAGCTCAAACGTTTTCAAAGACAGAAATTGAGAATTTTTTTAATCTGGAGAAATTTGGGAAATCATCGATTGTTATTAGAAAACTCTCAGACACTTTAGAAAAAAACAAAAATGATATATTAACTATTTCGTTATTAGCTAATTTTTGCTCTCTTGAGGGAAATTACAATAAAGCTATTTACTTTCATAGATTAGCTATTCAAAAGCATCCTCTAGAAAGTGCATTTTATCTTAATCTCTCAGATACAATGGTAAAAATTAACAAATTGGAAGATGCCTTAAATGTTTTGTATTATGCAAAGATATTATCTCTTAAAAATAAAGATATAGATCACAAAATAGCTAAGCTATTAACTGATTTAAAGAGATTTTCAAAATCAAACGAAATTTATCAAGAATTAATTGATTATCAAAAAATTAGTAAAGATGTAATTTATAGTTATTGTGATAATTTAATTAAGTATAAAAAAGAAGATGATGTTATACTGTTTATTCAAAAATATGAAAAGAAAAATGAAATAGACAGCACACTAAAATCAATATTAGGTTTAGCTTACTTTAAAAAAAAACAATTTAAATTAGCTAAGTCATTTTATTGTGATTCTATAAATCTAAACAATAAAAATAGTAATACACACACATTATTAGGGGATAATTTTTTAGCAGTTGGTGATTTTGATAACGCAAAACTTTGTTATAATAAATCACTTCAGATAAAGCCTAACAACAAGATGGCATTAAATAATTTAGCCTCCCTATATTATTTTAAAGGTGACATAAGTGAAGCTGAAAAAATCTATGAATTATCTATTAAACATAATAATAATAATAATAATGACGCATATTATTACTTGGCTCAATGTCAATTAGCACAAGCTAAGTTTAGAAAAGGTTGGAAAAATTATAAATACAGATGGTTTGCAAACCAATTTAACTCAAAAAAATTAAACACAAACTTACTAGAATTTAATCTTAACAAGAATAAAAAAAATCTACTTTTATGGAGTGAACAAGGTGTAGGTGATCAAATTCTTTTTTTAAGATTTTTAAAAAAATTAGAACCTTATGTAGATAATTTATTCATTAAAATTGATTCCAGGCTTCATGAAATAACAAAAAAGATTTATCCAAATATAAGATTTTTAGAAAAAAATGAAAATTATAAAAATTATACTATTGACTATCAATTACCTATGGGTGATTTGGGGTACTTATTTGTAAAAGATGCTTCATATCTAACCAAATTTAAAAACTATTTAATAGCAGAAAAAAGTTTGACAAATGAATTGAAAAACAATTTTCAAACAAAAAAGAAATTTATTTGTGGTTTGTCTTGGATTAGTAAAAACGAAGATATAGGAGAAAAAAAAAGTATAAGTTTAGAAATTTTAAAACCTATTTTATCTATGGAAAATATAGAATTTTTAGACTTACAGTATAATGATACAAATGACGAAAGAGATAGATTTTTTAAAAATACTGGTATAAAAATAAGGAAAATAGAACATATAGACAATTTTAATGATTTGAATGGTTTAACCTCACTAATTGATTTATGTGATTTTGTGATTACAGTTAGTAACACTAATGCTCATATAAGTGGAGCATTAGGTAAAGATACATTCCTTTTATTACCAAAAGGAAAAGGTAAACTTTGGTATTGGAGTTCGCATAAAGATAGATGTTTTTGGTATAATTCAATACAAATTATTGAACAAAAAAACATAGATAGTTGGGATTATCCAGTTGAAAAACTTAAAAAAATAATAAAGGAACGAACTAATGGATAACGTGATTGACCTTGCAGTTGGATTTGATCAAAAAGAAGCCGTGGCATATCACGCTTTTGTTCAAAGTGTTATAGAGAAGACTTCAATTCCAGTTAGGTTCATGCCTTTAAACATAAAATCTTTATCGGGATATAGTGAATTGCATACTGATGGAAGTAATGAGTTTATTTATTCTAGATTTTTAGTTCCATATCTAATGAATTTTGATGGTTGGGCAATATATGTAGATGGAGATATGATTTGTGTTGAAGATATAAAAAAACTTTGGGATTTAAGAGATGAAAAATACGCTGTTCAAGTTGTTCAACATGATTATAAAACAAAAATAGCCAAGAAATATTGGGGAAATAAAAATGAGGATTATCCAAGAAAAAACTGGTCAAGTGTTATTATTTGGAATTGTGCTCATGAAAAGCACAAAATATTGACACCCAATTTCATTCAAAATCAACCTGGAGCTTTTTTACATCGTTTCAATTGGTTAAATGATGAAGAGATAGGAAACATAGATAAAAAATGGAATTGGTTGGCTATGGAATATGAAGAAAAAGATGATGTTAATTTAATTCATTATACTATAGGAACACCTTGTTTTGAGGAATATAGTAACAAAAGTTTTTCATCTTATTGGGAAAAGTCATTTTTTAATTTGTTAGATGGATATTATAAAAAAGAAATTTTAAAGTAATTTAAAATGAAAAAAAGTCTACGTATTGATATTATGATGTCATGGGAATACGGACTGATTATCTTTTTAATTGGCATATCATTAATTATATATGGTGTTATCCAAGGCAAAAAGAAAAATGAGGATTTCACTAAGACACCTTTTATTAAACCTACCACTAAGTTAGTTTTTGGCACATTTATAACTATCTTCGGCTTGATTCAATTATTACCATTAATTAGACTATTATGATTTATTTTCTTTTTCTTCCTTTATTCTGGTGATAAGTTCAAAAGACCATTTACTATCTTTTCTATTTCCTTTTTTATGATCCATGAATTTTCCTAATACACTTGATACAAAGACATGATCGTCATTTTTGACGTTTACTAAACCATGACTGGTTATATCAAAATTTTTTATACCTTTATTTTTTTCTAGATTTTTTCTTACAACATCAAAGATATAACTATCATGCCATTCTTTTTCTTTAAACAAATCACCATCATCATACATTTTCATCATATTCTGCCAAAAAATTTTATGTATTGGATGTTCGGTATTAAATATTAAAAAGCCACATTCAGAATAGGTTAAATGTTTGATTGAAATATTTTCTCTACCTAGATATGACATATAAGTAATGTCAGATATTAGTGTATCAAGAAATTCTAATGGAATTTTTTTGTATGTCTTTATATCCGCATCTAGCCAGATTAAGTATTTAGCTTTTGTATTTTTAAGTGCTGATGAAATCGCATACACTTTATGAGCAAACCTAAAAACATTAAAACGAAAATCATCAGTATACTTTTCTTTATCCTTAAATTTTTCAATAAAATATTTATATTCTGGAACATATTCATAAAAATCTTTAATTATAATTTTAGGTTTTACTGCACTATCATCTAAGTTTGAGCTTTTTTCAATAAATGCCGTTAACGTAATTTCATCAGGCCAGTTAGCAAAAAAACTATTAATCATCTCAACACCGTATGGATGCTTGTTCAAATTAAAAGTAGTTACCGCACTATATTTATTATTTGGTATTGACATTATTTATCATCGCTTAAATTTGAAAATTATTTATCGTTTTCCAAGCTAATCCACTTTTTATTTCTTCTAGTTTAAATTGACAGTAAGAAAGCCATTTACATAATTCTTCCCTTTTTGGCTCATTTTCAAAAATTGGGTTATTCAAACCATATTTTAAATCTGAAAGTTTGAAACTTAAACTATAACAGCAATTATGTTTATCAACAATTACTGGTATACCTTTTAGAACAGCATCTAGTGCTACTTGACTATTATAAGCAATTACAATTGAAGCTTCATTTAAATCATCTTCTAAGGAAATATTTTTAGCCTCTTCGTTTTCTTTCAAGCCTATATATATGCCTTTTGAGTCAACTATAGGTTCATTTGGTTTTGCCCGAATTTTTACTTTTTTAAAATCTTTTGATGATAGAGTTACTTTGAGAAAATTAATTATGTTCTTCTCCCAATCATTCTCATTAAAATACCAACAAATTGCGTTAGTGGGAGGAATAATTAAGATATTATTTCCTCTTTCAGAAAAACTTCTCCATGGCATTATAGAGTTATCTTGAGAAAAAAACTTTTCCCATCTAAAATTCGTTACTTTTTTTAAATTATTAACAGTATGTTTATTTTTCGAAATTCTTAACCAAAAGTCATCTTTATAACCTCCATTGAAATAAGCATGATCAATATAATATCTATCTAAATTTTTATTTGCAGCCTCTTTTAGAAGATGACCAGTTCCTCTCAGGATACCTTGAGTAGCTATAGCATCTATGTTCGCAGGTATTCCATTTTTTAAAAAGTTGTTTATGTGAACAATTTCAGATTGCCAACCTTTTATGTGTGTATTAACAGCATTTGAAAAGATACTGACAATTTCAGCAGTTAATTGTTTATCAGTAATATAGGAAATTAATGTTTTCATATGTATTAATTAAAATATTTTTAAAAGATTTTAAATTTAATTTTTGATATATTTAATTTTTTTAACGTAAATTATTTTAATTAATAATAATTATCTTATAGGTTTCTAATGTGTGGAATTTATGGAATATCTGAGAGAAACCTTTCTTGGGTAAAATCATATATGCGCAAGTGTCATTACAGAGGACCTGACAACAATAATACTTACTGTGATGAAAACGTTACTTTAGGACATAATTTACTATCAATTACAGATACTCCATCACAAGGAATTCAACCATGGAAGACAAATAAAGGAAATATTTTAATTTATAATGGAGAAATCTTTAATTATCATGATCTTTGTAATCGATATAAAAAGTTCAAACCAAAAACACAATGCGATACCGAATTATTAGCGTGGGGTCTTGATGAATTTGGAATTGATTTTTTAGAAGAAATTGATTCTATGCATGCTTTCGCTTTATGGGATATAAAAAAAAAGCACCTTATCTTAAGTAGAGATCATGCAGGCATCAAACCCTTATACTATTCTCTAATACAAGGTATTCTTGTTTTTGGATCTGAAGCCAAAGGATTGCTTGATATTGTGCCAGGTTCCAGAAATATAGACTATACAGCATTTGCATGCTGGAACATCTCTGGTTTGAATATATCAATTAATAGTTTTTTTAAAGGTATAAAAAAAATAATGCCTGGTGAGACTCTGAAATACGATATTAAAACTAAAAAATTAACCCAAATAAAACGAAATATTATATTAGGTGGCAAAGGGTTATCATTTAATGAAGAAGAGTTTAGAGAAGTATTTGACAAAACAATTCAAGAAAGTTTAATTGGCACAAGACCAATTGGAACATTTCTGAGCGGTGGACTTGATTCAGCAATGATTGCTATTCATGCTGAGAAATATACAAATCAGAAAACATTTACTAATCATATTCAGCCTTGTCCAGCTGATCCTAATGAAGATTATAATTCTGATAGCTCTGAAGCAAAAAAATTAGCTCATGATTCTGGTTTTAATCATACAATGGTTGTTCACTCACCTAAATTATATGCAAAATATTGGAAGACTAGTGTCGAAGCTTTAGAAGAGCCGCTATATAATCCTAGCATACCAATGTACGCACATATGAATGATGTTATGAGTAAACATGGAATTGTAATAACTTTAGCAGGTGATATGGGTGATGAGATACTTTGTGGTTACCCCTCATATATAAATGCTTACAGACAAAATTTTAAATCACATAGAGAATGCGTATTGTTTTGGCTTACTAAAAGATTGATAAGACCACCATCATTTAAAATGAAGATAAATATAAATGAATTGATAGACTTACTAATTGATACAATTTTTCCAGCATCTTTATGGGATAAAGATGACCCTGTATCAAGCTATATGAGATTAGATCAGCAGGGCTTATGTTCAGAGGACTATTTTAGAAGAAATGATAGACTAGGAATGCTTTACTCAATGGAAGGTAGATTTCCATTTGCCAGTAAAAAAATGATTAGCTATTGCATGAATATTCACTCTTCATTTAAGATGAATAATACATTAGAAAGTTTAAAAAGTATTAGTAGGAATTCCTACCAAAACATCTTACCACAAAGCATAATTGAAAAGTCAAAAACTGGCTGGACCGCACCAATAAATTTATGGAGATTCCAGTATAAAAAAGAATGTAGTGAAATAAATAGAATTGCTAGACAAATAACTGATATAAAAAAATTACCCGAAGATAAAAGATGGGCACCTTTACTTCATTTTATGACGTGGAAAAAAACTTATAATATGAATTTTTAGGATTAATTACCTCTAAAATTTATAAAAATATTTTTATAAAGAAACTTTTTTAACTTATCCTAATTAAATTTAATAAAGCTTGGTATAAAGTATTTTTAAATTTTTCAAAATTACACTTTTCTAAAGTGTGATTTCTAATTTTTTCATGATCTATATTTTGTAAATTTTGTTTGATGGATAGAAAATCTATATGATCGTTCTCTTTGTATAATATGTGTGCGAATTGACTTAGTGTATTCGTAGGGTACATCCATGCTTGCAACATTGTAATTCCGCCACAAGCTGCTATTTCTTGTGCAACCATTCCTTGTGTTTCTCTATGAGTTGGAAAAAATATATCTGTTTTTCTATAATATTCAACTATTTCATTAAAGGGTAGAAATTTTGCAATTTGTACATTTGTTTTTGTTATTTCTGGTGTCAATCTATTTAATTCTATTCCTTTTGATGTATGATAAAATATTCGTAAGGGTATGTTAGAATTTTTAATTGAATCAAAAATTTTATTTATTGATTTAATCGATACTTCCCTTTCATTTTCATTTTGGTATTTAAAATGATCAATATAAATTGTAAGTTTGTCATCATTATACTTTTCAGGATAAAGTTCATCAGAAATTATATATTTAGGTAAATATACATAATGATCATACAACTTTTTTTTTGATGGTAGAAAATAAAAATATAGATCTTCAAAATTAGTTCTTGGATCCATGCCACTATCGCCCATATCGACAAGTTTTTTACAATATGGTAAAATTTTATTTGGATCTAATTTTCTTTTAACTATTGACCTAATACCAACAAGAATTATTATATCATATTTTTTTTGGGGGTAGCCTTTTATTATATCTATTTCAAATTTATTTTTATAGTATGACAAAGCTTTGTTAAAGGCTTTAATTGTTATTTTTTCCCATGGTCCATTAGTAAATTTTGTTAGGCAAATTTTGATCATTTTTTTATTAAAAAAATATCAATAGTTGTTTTTTTTTGTAAAGTTTTTTTTATTAAATTTATTGTTTCGTCTAAATTAATTATTTTTAGATTGTCATATTTCACATATTGAAAATTATTTGATAATGTTTTTATAAAATGTATTATATCATTTTCAGGATTATAATTGATTATTTCAATCTGAATTGATTTTATTGACAAGTTATTTAAATCATTAAGTAATTTTAACTCGCTACCCTCTATATCAATTTTTATAAAATCAATACTTTCTAAAGAATTTTTCTCACAAAAATTAGTGAGTGTACTTGAAGTCATTGTGGTATAATTTTTAAAATCTGTAGAAAAATCTTTTACCGTATTCATTGTAGCAATTTCATTTGTGATTTCTTGAATCCCATTTTGATTTGAAATTATTAGGTTATATGGAAGTACAAATTTTGATATAGATGGGTTATATTTTAAATTTTTTAATAATATTTCATAGTTTTTTTGTGAGCCTTCAATGCTGTAAATATTAGTTTTTTTAAATTCTTTTGCTAAAGATAAGCTGTATTCTCCCCAACAAGCTCCAAGGTCAATTATTACTTCAGGGTTTATCTCATAATTTTTAATAAAAGATATTGTGTTTTTCACCTCTGAGATATAGGGAGATCCAGATCTTTTTAAGAAAAAAAAGGTATCAAGTTTAAATTTTATATCATCAATTAATATACAAGGATCATTTTTCTCGAAGATAATATTGTTTTGAAAATCAAAAAATCTTAGATATTGAGAAGTATTTTTTAGAAGTTGTAAAATAAGTTTTGCTCTTAAAAATTTATTTTCATTATTTAAAAGAAATTCATCTTTATTTTTATTTATTATTGCATTGTTAGTTCTTTTAATAAATTCTTGATATTCCATAATAAATGATTATTCCAGAAAAATTTTTAATATAATTAGGATATATTCTAATAATGTAACGTTTTGATAAATTTTATGATATATGTTTGAATGTAGCACATGACAAAAGAAGCTGAAATATTTAAATCAAAAAATTTGTTAAATTATGAAGAATTAAGTGTAAGCGACTTCAATAAGTTCCCAGCATTAACAGGTATATATAATTTTACTGCGGGGAAATATGAGTTTAATCTTATTTGTATAAAAAACGATGATACGTCAGTTGTGTCGTATTTTTGGAAAGGTCATCATGATAAAGTAGGATTAGATCTATGGTCTAAAATCACAGAAAATGAGGGCGTATTTATTGATGTGGGGTCTCATACAGGCCTATATACTATTGTAGGGTTACTCTCTAATAAAAATAATTTTCTTATATCAATTGAGCCAAGCTTTATTAACTTAGGAAGAATGAAATCAAATTTAAGATTAAACAATCTTTTTAAAAATAATTCTTGTTTTTTGGGAGCTGCATCAAATTATTCAGGTCAAGGTTTATTTATGAGTCATCCTGACAAGACATTTACATCAAAAGGAGGTAGGATTGCATCGTCGGGAGAAAAAATTAATGTAATTAAACTTGATGACATTTCAATAAGTGGAAATAAAAAAATTAATGGGATAAAAATTGATACTGAAGGAGAAGATTATAAAGTTTTATTGGGAGCGGAAAATATTATAAAAAATTTTAAACCACATATAATTATTGAAATGAGAGAAACTAACAAAACAGATATCATTGAATTTCTTTCAAAGTTTAATTATCAATTCTATATTATATCAGAAAAAATCGTTCCTTTAGAATTACAAAACTATAAAATTCAAAATGTAGCTAATATTTATGCCTCAGTTAATAGTTAAAATTTTCAAGTAAAAAATAAAAATTATCATTTTTGAAATAGTTACCTTTTTTAATTAATGTTCAATTATTATAATGTAGGTTGGTGATGTATAAAAGGTGTTCATAATTAAAACTATCTAAAAAAGGTAATAAACTTATTATTTTTTATATTTTAAGGATGAAAAAAGAATATAGTAACGACAACTTCAACACTTGTAGATTTAAATCAAGTCTAAAAATTTTTTTATGGTCATATAAAGAATAGGAAGAGGTTAAATGTTTAAACATATTATTGCTGATGGCAAATAATGGACAGTATTTGAACCAGATAAAGCTACAATTTTAAAAAGTAAACAAATTGATTTTGTAAGAAAAGATGCAAAATACATAGAATATATATTATCCATATCAGACACATTTGATAACGCTATTGATTGTGGAGCTTGCTACGGCTTTTGGACATATTTGTTACAACCCTACTTTAGAAATATATATGCTTTTGAACTAGTAAATGCTCATAGAATTTGTTTTTTAAAAAATATGGAAAATTTTAATATTAGTAACTATAAACTATTTCCCTTTGGATTGGGTAATAAAGCAATTAATTGTTCAGTTGGTAATAATGTGTGGGCAATTGAAAAATTTGGATATGCAGCATTCAATGCTCATGTCATTGAAGATAAAAATGGTGATGAAAAATCAGGACTTTAGACTCTTTTAATTTAAGCAATATTAGTTTTATTAAAATTGATGTTGAAGGTTATGAAATTAATCTCTTAAAAGGGGCTTATGAAACAATTAAAAGAGACAAACCAGTAATTTTTATTGAGAAAACAATAACAAACGATAATGATCTAGTAAATTTTTTAAATGATCTTGGATATGATATTTTTAAAGAATTTGAAAAAGATATTTTGTTTAAAAAAATTAAATAGATATTTTTCAGTCAAAAATTTAGTTAATTATTTTTAAAAAATCTTCCTTCAAAAAAAAGATTAGAAAGCTTGTTTGACTGTTATCGTCATTATGAAATAACTCAAAAAAAGTCTCCCAAATAGATTAGATTGTTATAGCCCTTCCTTTTTAATTTTATCAAAATTCAATGAAATGAATTGATGAATTTAAGGTACGTAGATTTTAGCAGTTTGTTTGGTTGAAGATTTTACCCTTTACCTTTCTGTTTAATCAAAAAAGAATTTAAAGAAAAAGTTAAAGATTATCTGAAACAAAGTAAAGGTTTACTATAATGGATTTGTTAATTTCTATTTTCGTTGCGTTTCTTATTTTAATATGTATTTTGCCAGTAGGTATTATAGTTCAAAGATTAGTGATGTGTGCGTTTAAATGTTTGGAAAAAGAATGAATATTTGGGGTAATTTTGGGGTAAAGGATTTTAAGTGAGAATTGCAACTTGGAATATTAACTCTGTAAGGCTACGTATACATCATGTTTTGCGTTTTATAAAAGAACAGAATATAGATGTTATGTGTCTACAGGAAACAAAAACTACTGACGAAAACTTTCCAAGTGAGGATTTTAGAAAAGTGGGAATGAAATACCAATATTACAGAGGAGAAAAATCCTACAATGGTGTTGCTATTGTTTCAAAATTTGAATTAACAGACCCAGGATATATAAATTGGTGCAAAAAAAACGATACTCGACACATTTATGTGAAGATAAATAATAATATTGAACTTCATAATTTTTATGTACCTGCAGGTGGAGATGAACCAGATATTTCAATTAACCCAAAGTTTGAGCATAAAATTTCTTTCATTAATGAAATGAAAAATTATTTTTTATCTGATACAAAAAAAAATAAAATTTTAGTTGGTGATTTAAATATCGCCCCTTTAGAACAAGATGTATGGTCACATAAACAATTACTCAACGTGGTATCGCATACCCCAATAGAAACAGAAACTTTATTAGACATAATTCAAACTGGTGAATGGGTAGACATAATGAGAGAATTTGTTCCACACAATGAAAAACTTTATTCTTGGTGGTCATATCGCAATAGAAATTGGGAAATTTCAAATAGAGGAAGAAGACTTGATCACTTTTGGATATCAAAAAATTTATTTTCATTAGTAAAATCAGGTGTTATTTATAAGGACACTAGGTCATGGGAAAAACCTTCGGACCATGTACCGATTATAGTTGATATTGATATTTAAAAACAAAAATGAAAGCTTAAATTTTGAAAATACCATTTATAAAAATGCATGGTTTAGGAAATGATTTTATTATTTTTGATAATATAAAGAATTCTATAATTCATGACTCAAAATTTATAAATAAAATATGTAACAGACGCTTAGGAATTGGATGCGATCAAGTTTTGATTATTGAAAACACAAATACGCCTGAAAATTTTAAAGTTAAAATGTATAACTCTGATGGTTCGGAAACTGGTGCTTGTGGCAATGGTACAAGATGCGTAGCTGATTATCTGATGAAAAAGAATGACCTAAATTCTGTAACTATTAAAAGTATTAGTGATGACTTAGTTTGTTCTAAAACTGATAATTTAGTTACTGTAAATATGGGTGTGCCCAAGTTTAGCTGGAATGAAATACCATTATCAAAAGATCAAAATACACAAAATGTCAAATTAGATGAGTTTGAAGCTTTCTGTTTATCAATCGGAAATCCACATGCAGTTATATTTATAAACAACTTAGAAGAGCTTGAGAATTTAAATATAAACTCTATTGGTCCAAGGTTAGAGAAAAATTCTATTTTCCCTGAATTTGCAAATATTGAATTTGTATCTGTCTTAGAGGATAAATCTCTAAGAATGAGAGTTTGGGAAAGAGGAGCAGGCATGACCTCAGCATGTGGATCTGGAGCGTGTGCAACATTAGTAGCAGCTTCTTCATTAGACAAAAGTGCTAAGGAAAATAAAATTGTTTTAGACGGTGGAGATTTATTTATTAAGTGGCTTAATAATGGATCAGTAACTCTTTCTGGAGATACTGAAAGAGTGTTTGAAGGGTTTATTAGTGAATAAATGAAAATTACTTCAAAAAATAAAAACTCTTTACCTGACATCAAGACTTTTGGATGTAGGCTAAATATTTGGGAAAGTCAGGTTATTAGTGACCTTGCCAGTCAGAATGGTCAAAGCGATTTAATAATTTTCAATACATGTGCTGTAACTAGTGAAGCCGAACGTCAAGCAAGACAGGCAATAAGATCTTCTAAAAGAAATAGACCAGATGCTCAAATTTTGGTTACAGGTTGTGCTGCTCAAGTAGATCCTCAAAAATGGAATTCCATGCCAGAAGTAGATTTTGTAATAGGTAATAAAGAAAAGCTTGATGAAGATTTTTGGAAGAGATTTATACCAGAAGATAGTTCTTATCAAAATCAAAATGTATTTGTTCAAGATATTATGAAAGTAAAAAGTACATCTGGGCATCTTGTTGAATCATTCAACAAACATACACGTGGTTTCGTTCAAGTTCAAAATGGATGTGATCATAGGTGTACATTTTGTATTATTCCATATGGAAGAGGCCCTAGTAGGTCAGTATCAACTCAAGATGTTATTAACTCTATTAATTCTTTATTAAAAAATGGAGTAAAAGAAATTGTTCTTACTGGAGTTGATTTAACATCTTGGGGTATTGATATTTTTGGGAAGCCAAGTTTAGGATTGTTAGTAAAAAAAATTTTAAAAAATATCCCAAATTTGTGTAGACTAAGATTGTCTTCCATTGATCCAGCTGAAGTTGATTTTGACTTGATGGATGCATTTGAGCATGAAGAAAGACTGATGCCTCATATTCATTTATCTATTCAACATGGTGATGACATTATTTTGAAAAGAATGAAAAGAAGACATCTTTATAGAGACGTAATTAATTTTGTAAAAGAAGCAAAAAGACGAAGAAATGATATTGTGTTCGGAGGTGATTTTATAGCTGGCTTCCCTACTGAAGATGAAAAAGCTCACCAAAAGAGTATGCAACTTATTACAGAAGCTAACATTACATATATTCATGTCTTTCCATACTCTAACAGAAAAAATACTCCAGCATCAAATATGCCACAAGTACAAAAGAAAATTATTCAAAAAAGAGCTAAAGAACTGAGAGATTTAGGTGAAAACCAACATAATAAGTTTTTAGTAAGTCAGATTGGAACCACTCAAAAAGTTTTAGTAGAAAATAATTCAGTCGGACATTCTACAAATTTTTCAAAAATAAAATTAAAAGAACATGTTGAAGCGTGCACAATTGTTTCTACAAAAATTTTAGAAATTAACCCTGATGGGTTGCTAGGAACTATCCGAAATTGAAATTGATAAAAAAGAGTCAAATTTAATGGCATTAAATTGGTTTAAAAAATTAAAGACTGGATTAAGCAAATCGGCATCTAAGGTGGAAGGTGCGATTGCCTCTATAACTGGGAAAAAAACAATTGATCAAGAAACACTTTATGATATTGAAGATCAGTTAATATTAGCTGATCTTGGTGTGGAAGTTGCTGGTAGGATAGCAAAAAAGATTAAAGATCAGAAATTCGAATTAAATAAAAATAAAGAAATAGAAAAGACACAAATCGCAAAAACTTTGGCTGAAGAAATTGAACAAATTTTACTGCCTCGTGAACAAAATCTTTATGAAAAAGTTAACTCTAAACCACACGTTTTACTTTTAGCAGGCGTCAACGGTTCTGGAAAAACAACTACTGCTGCTAAAATAGCAGAAAAATTTAGACTTGAAAAAAAATCAGTTGTTTTAGCCGCATCAGACACTTTTAGAGCAGCTGCCGTAGAACAGTTAAAGATGTGGGGAAAAAGAGTTGGTGCACAAGTGGTATCTGGAGAAGAAGGAGGAGATTCAGCGGCTGTAGCTTTTCGAGCATTTGAATTAGCAAAAAAAGAAGATATTGATATTGTAATTATTGACACAGCTGGAAGATTGCAAAATAAAAAAGATTTAATGGAAGAACTAACAAAAACCTGTCGAGTTGTATCAAAATTAGATCACGATGCTCCACATCAAAAAGTTGTAGTTTTAGATGGCACTGTTGGACAGAATGCACATTCTCAATTAAAAAGCTTCGATGAATCTATAGGTTTAACAGGTATGATAATTACAAAGTTAGATGGAAGTGCAAAAGGTGGAGTAGTTGTATCTTTAGCTGAAAAATTCGAAATTCCTATTCATGCAGTTGGTGTTGGTGAAGGATTAGATGATCTACAAATTTTTGAAGCTTCATCATTTTCAAAAGCATTAGCTGGTTTGGATTAGTGATTTCTTTCAGTTAGGCTTGACTTGATTGATAAAGTTCTATACTGAAAAATAAATTTATTGTTAAAGATTAATAAACGCGCGTCCTTGAGTTTCAAGCACGGGCGTATTCGTGGTTATAATAACTATTTGGTTTTAAAATGTTTGAAAACTTAACTGATAAACTTGGAAATGTTTTTAAAGGACTCACCAAAAGAGGAGCTCTCTCCGAAAGTGATGTTGAAAATGCACTTAAAGAGGTTCGAACAGCTCTATTAGAGGCTGATGTTGCTCTATCAGTCGTCAGAGAATTTATTGATAAAGTTAAAGTTAGGGCAGTTGGTGAAGAAGTTCTTAGATCAGTTACACCTGGTCAGCAAGTTATAAAAATTGTCAATGATGTTTTAATAGAAGTTCTTGGCTCATCAGAATCAGAGCTATTAATAGACCACGCTCCTCCTGCAGTCATATTGTTAGTTGGTCTTCAGGGTTCTGGTAAAACCACAACTGCAGGTAAGTTGGCTTTTCATTTGAAATCAAAAAAAAGAAAGAAAGTTATGCTTGCATCGCTTGATATTTACAGGCCTGCAGCTAGAGAACAACTTAGGATATTAGGTGAACAAGCAGAAGTTTTAGTACTTCCAGAAATTGATGGTGAAAGCCCAGAGAAAATAACAAAAAGAGCAATGGCCGCATCTAAAGTACAGGCAATAGATGTATTGATACTCGATACAGCAGGTAGAACGACACTTGATACAGCCATGATGTCTGAGGCAAAAGAGGTTTTTAAATTATCTAAACCATCCGAAACTTTATTAGTTGCAGATGCAATGACAGGTCAGGATGCAGTCCAGACAGCAAAAGCTTTTTCAGAACTAATAAAAATATCAGGAGTTGTTTTAACGCGGTCTGATGGTGATGCAAGAGGAGGTGCAGCACTATCAATGAGATCAGTAACTGGGTGCCCTATAAAATTTGTTGGTATTTCTGAAAAACTAGACGGATTAGAACCATTTTATCCAGATAGAGCGGCTGGTAGAATTTTAGATATGGGTGATGTTGTCTCACTTGTAGAAAAAGCTGCAGAGACTATCGCAGAAGAAGACGCTGCCCAAATAATGAAAAGAATGTCACAGGGCAGTTTTGATATGAATGATATGTTAAAACAAATTGGACAGTTAAAAAAAATGGGAGGTTTAGGTGGAATAATGTCCATGCTTCCAGGTATTGGTAAGCTCCAGAAGCAAATGGCTGCCAATAATTTTAATGATAAAGCAATTTCAAAACAAGAAGCTATAATTTATTCTATGACAAAAAAAGAAAGAGTAAATGTTTCTCTTTTAAATGCTTCTCGTAGAAAAAGAATTGCTTCAGGATCAGGAACAACTGTCTCTGATGTAAATAGACTTGTGAAACAACAACAAGATATGGCTCGTATGATGAAAAAAATGGGTAAAATGGGTGGTCTTGGTGGATTAAAAAATATGATGTCTTCACTTGGAGGAGCAAGTCCAAATCCTGGATTAGGAGATGGTCAAAATTCAGTTATGGATGCCAATAAAATGGCAGAATTACAAAAAATGATGGGCGGTAATATGCCTAATCTAGGTAAGATGGCAAATCGATTTGGAGGTATGGGATTACCAGGGTTAGGTGGTAAACCATCTAAAAAAAGAAGATAAATTTATTAAACAATAACTTAATTATAAGGAAAAAAAATGGCGTTAAAAATAAGATTGTCTAGAGGTGGAGCAAAGAAGAGACCTTTTTACAAAATCGTAGTTGCAGAAGCATTGTCACCAAGAGATGGAAAGTTTATAGAAAGATTAGGTTCATATAATCCAATGGTAGCTAAAGACCACGCTGAAAGATTAGTTCTTGATGTTGAAAGAGCAAAATACTGGTTATCAAAAGGCGCTCAGCCAACATTAAGAGTTGCAAAAATGCTATCATCTGATGGTTTAGTAAAAGCACCTGTGATTAGAGATCAACCAATTAAAAGTGCTCCTGGTAAGAAAAGGCAAGAAAGAGAAGCAGAAGCGGCAGAGAAGTCAGCGGCTCCAGCTGAGGAGGCTGCTGTAGAAGAAGCACCTGCGGCAGAAGCTCCAGTTGAGGAAGCGGCTTTAGAAGAGGCACCTGCGCCAGCAGCTCCAGTTGAGGAGGCGGCTGTAGAAGAGGCACCTGCGGCAGCAGCTCCAGTTGAGGAAGAGGCTGTAGAAGAGGCACCTGAGGCAGAGGCTCCAGTTGAGGAAGCGGCTTTAGAAGAGGCACCTGCGCCAGCAGCTCCAGTAGAGGAGGAGGCTGTAGAAGAGGCACCTGAGGCAGAAGCTCCAGTTGAGGAAGTGGCTAAAGAAGAAACTAAAGCTGAAAAGGATAAAAAAGAATAGAATAATTTTGTCTAAGAAAAATTTAATTGAAATAGGATCCTTCGTTGGCGTCCATGGTATTAAAGGAGAAGTTAAGCTCAAAAGCTTTACAGAAATTCCAGAAAATATCTTTTCTTTCAAAGAAATTTTCGTAGAAAGTCTGGAAAATCCAATAAATTTAAAGTTTATTAGAAAATTTAAAAAAGTATTTGTTTGCAAAATTGAAAATGTTGAAACAAGAAGTGATGCTGAGTTTTTTAAAGGATTAAAGTTATTCATATCTAGAAAAAGTTTGCCAAAACTTGTTGATGGGGAGTTTTATCATTATGATTTGTTGAACTTTAAAGTTTATAATTTAAGTAAAGAAAACTTTGGTGAAGTTATATCTTTGGAAGATTTTGGAGCAGGTTTGTTAGTTCAAGTAAAAAAAAATAATAAAACTTTTTATTTGCCAATGGGAAAAGCTTTTCTAAAAAAAATTGATTACAAAGATAAACGAATAATTTTAGATCTAGAGATAGATTTTATTGAAAATTAAAAAGGAGATGTTTTGTGTGGAATGCAACGGTTTTGTCATTATTCCCAGAAATGTTTCCTGGCACCTTAGATTTTTCAATTGCAGGCAAAGCTCTAAAAAATAATTTGTGGTCTTTAAAAACTGTTAACATTAGACATTTCTCAAATGATAAAAATGGTAAAGTAGATGAAGTTCCGTTTGGTGGAGGACCTGGCATGGTCATTAATCCAGAAGTTTTAGATAAAGCTTTAAAGTCTGTTTCTAAAGAAAAAGGTAGAAGAATTTATCTTTCACCAAGAGGAAAAAAATTTGATCAAGAATTCGCAAATAAATTATCACAAGAAAAAGGTGCTGTTTTTATATGTGGAAGATATGAAGGTGTTGATGAAAGATTTTTAATTCATAACGAAATAGAAGAAGTAAGTGTTGGAGATTTTGTTTTATCTGGTGGTGAAATAGGTGCTCAATTAATTATGGACGCAACCATAAGACTTATTCCTGACGTCGTTGGTAATGCCGCAGGATTGATTGATGAAAGTTTTGAAAGACATTTGTTAGAATATCCATTATATACTCACCCAAGAGTATGGAATAATATGGAAGTACCAGAAGTATTATTATCTGGAAATCATAAGAAAATCCAAATGTGGAAGTTAAAGATGTCTGAAAGTCTTACAAAATTAAGGAGACCAGATTTATGGTCAAAATATATTAAATCTTAACTAGAAAAATATTTATTAATTTGCTAGAAGTATTTTCACGAAAGGGTAGACAGATGAATGTTATTGATAAAATTCAAAAAGATCAGATGGACAAGATTATTGCTGAAAGATCCATACCTGATTTTAGCGCAGGTGATACCATTAAAGTTGATGTAAAAATTGTTGAAGGTGATAAAGAAAGAATACAAGCATTTGAGGGATTATGTATTGCTCGAAGTGGAGGTGGATTGAACGAAAGTTTTACCGTTAGAAAAATTTCTTATGGTGAAGGCGTTGAAAGAATTTTCCCAATATTTTCTCCTAAAATTGCTGGAATTACTGTTCTTAAAAAAGGTAAAGTAAGAAGAGCTAAGTTGTATTATTTAAGAGATAGAAGAGGAAAATCAGCTCGTATTGTTGAAAAAATTCAAGTCTCTAAAAAAGATAGTAAAACTCAAGTTGATGAACCTGTTTCTAAAGAAGTTACTGAAGATACAACTACATAAAAGCTCATTAACTTTATCAAAATAAAAATATGTTAATATTTTGATTTCAACTTAATGGAGTTCTAAAATGAAGCCCAGAACATTATTTGATAAAATTTGGGATTACCATCTTATTAGCACACAAGAAGATGGAGCGTCATTAATCTACATTGATAGACATTTAGTTCATGAAGTAACAAGCCCGCAAGCATTCGAAGGTTTAAGAATGTCTGGTAGAGTTGTTAATTCCCCCAATAGAACTCTAGCTGTGGCTGATCATAACGTTCCAACAACAGATCGAGCTGGAGGAATTCAAGAAGAAGAATCTAAGATCCAAGTTGAAGCGTTAGACAAGAATGTGGAAGATTTTGGCATACCATATTTTAATATGATGGACAAAAGGCAAGGAATTGTTCACGTTATAGGACCAGAACAAGGCTTTACCCAACCAGGTATGACGATAGTTTGTGGCGACAGCCATACAGCAACTCATGGAGCTTTTGGGGCTTTAGCTTTCGGTATAGGTACATCAGAAGTAGAACATGTTTTGGCTACTCAAACTTTAATTCAAAAGCCAGCTAAAAACATGCTTATTAAAGTTGAAGGTGAGCTTCAACCAGGCGTTTCTCCTAAAGATTTAGTTCTTGCGATTATTGGAGAGATAGGTACAGCAGGTGGAACTGGGCATGTTATTGAATATTCTGGAAAAGCTATAGAAAAACTTTCTATGGAAGGTCGTATGACAGTTTGCAATATGTCAATAGAAGCTGGAGCGAGAGCAGGAATGATAGCCCCTGACAAAGTAACATTTGATTACTTGAGAGATAAGCCCATGTCTCCAAAAGGTAAAGATTGGGATTTAGCATTAGAGTGGTGGCAATCATTGCCTTCAGATGAAAATGCATTTTATGATAAGAAGATTACCATTGATGCTAGTAAAATTAAACCAACTGTAACCTGGGGTACTAGTCCGGAAGATGTTGTTTCAATTGATGGTTATATACCTGATCCTTCCAAGATTAAAGATGAGGACGCAAGAGCTAAATTACAAAGATCACTTGATTATATGGGATTGAAAGGTGGCCAAAAAATTTCGGAAGTTGAAATAAATACAGTATTCATCGGTTCATGTACAAACTCTAGAATTGAAGATTTAAGGTCAGCTGCAAAAGTAATCGATGGAAAAAAAGTTAAAAAAGGCATAAGGGCAATGGTTGTTCCAGGTTCTGGGTTGGTGAAAAGTCAAGCAGAAGAAGAGGGTCTAAATTTGTTGTTTACTGAAGCTGGATTTGAATGGAGAGAGCCTGGCTGTTCAATGTGTTTAGCTATGAATGAAGATAAACTTCAGCCTGGTGAAAGGTGTGCAAGTACGTCAAATCGAAATTTTGAAGGCAGACAGGGTAAAGGTGGTAGAACACATCTAGTTAGTCCTGAAATAGCTGCTGCCTCTGCAATTACAGGCAAATTAACTGATTATAATTCAATCATGTAATTTTAGAGGTTTAACTATGGATAAATTTAAAAATATTAGAGGTATAGCTGCTCCATTTAATTTTATAAATGTAGACACAGACAAAATAATTCCTAAACAATTTTTAAAAACAATTAAAAGAACAGGCTTAGGGAAACATCTCTTTGATGAGATGAGATTTAATGATGATGGCTCTGAAAAAGAAGAGTTTGTGTTAAATAAAGATCCATATAGAAAGAGTAACATCCTTGTTGCAGGTGATAACTTTGGATGTGGTTCAAGTAGAGAACATGCACCCTGGGCTTTATCTGATTTTGGAATAAAATGTATTATCTCAACATCTTTTGCTGATATTTTTTACAATAACTCTTTTAAAAATGGTCTTTTACCTATTAAAGTTTCATCTGAAGAAAGAGATGCTTTGTTGGCAGATTCAAAAGACATGGAAAATCCTGAACTAGAAATTGACCTTCCATCTCAAGAAATTAGAAGACCTAATGGAGCAGTTATCAAGTTTGAAATCGACCCTTTCAGAAAAAAATGCTTACTTGAGGGTTTAGATGATATAGGTATAACAATGCAAAAATCTAGTGATATTAAAAAATTTGAAACTAAGATGTCTCATGAAAGACCGTGGTTATAAATAAAAAGTGAGTTGATACAATGCCATCTAATCGTACATTAATGGTTCTACCTGGAGATGGGGTTGGACCTGAGGTTGTTAAAGAAACTTTACGAGTTGTTGATTGGTTTGCAAAAAATAAAAGTATTAGTTTTAACTTAAAGGAAGGTTTAGTTGGTGGTGCTTCTTTTGATAAATATGGCACGCCTCTTTCAGACGAAACGTTAGCAGACGCCATTGATGCAGATGCAATTTTATTTGGTGCAGTAGGAGGCCCAAAGTACGATGGAGTTGAATTTGAAAAAAGACCTGAAAATGGGCTTTTGAGATTAAGAAAAGAAATGGATTTGTTTGCTAACCTTAGGCCTGCCATAGTTTTTCCTGCTCTCGTCGATGCTTCTTCTCTTAAATCTAGCATTGTCTCTGGCTTAGATATTTTAATATTAAGAGAGTTAACCGGAGGCATTTATTTTGCAGAGCCTCGTGGAATAGAAGAAATAGATACCCTCACAAAAAAAGGTTATGATACTAATCTTTACACCACACCAGAGATTGAAAGAATTGGTAGGGTTGCCTTTGATATGGCAAGAGCCAGAAATAGTAAAGTGACTTCTGTAGAAAAAGCTAACGTAATGATGTCAGGTGTTTTGTGGAGAGAAGTGATGACTAATCTTCATGAAAAAGAAGGCTCAGATATATCAATTAACCACATGTATGCTGATAATTGCGCTATGCAACTAGTAAGAGATCCCAAACAATTTGATGTTATTGTTACAGATAATTTATTTGGTGATATTTTATCGGATTGCGCAGCTATGTTAACCGGTTCACTAGGAATGCTTCCTTCTGCTAGTTTAGGATCTATCGACCAAAATACGGGAAAGAGACATGCTATGTATGAACCAGTTCATGGTTCAGCTCCAGATATAGCTGGAAAAGAGTTAGCGAATCCATTGGCAGAACTTTTAAGTTTGTCAATGTTATTTCGTTATTCATTTGAAATGAAAGAAGAGGCAGATTTAATTGATGAAGCTGTTTCAAGAGCTTTAGATGCTGGACCAAGAACGCAAGATATAATGGCTTCAGGAAGAGTCAAAGTTGGCACGAAAGGTATGATGGATTTAGTTATCAACAAGTTAGAGGAGTTAACAAAATAAATGTCTTATAATGTTGCTGTTGTTGGTGCTACAGGTGCCGTTGGTAGAGAAATGCTTCAAACATTGTTTGAAAGAAAATTTCCTGTAAAAAACATCTACGCTCTTGCTTCAAGATCTTCTGTTGGTAAGGAAGTATCATTTGGTGACGACAAAATACTAAAAGTTAGTTCAGTTGATGATTTTAATTTTGAAAATGCGGATATTGCTCTTTTCTCAGCAGGATCAGACATAGCAAAAAAATTTGGTCCAAAGGCAGGAGTTAAAGGTTGTATAGTTATTGACAATTCTTCTTGTTTTAGGATGGATGACAAAGTCCCTTTAATTGTACCTGAAGTTAATCCTGAAGCGATTAACAGTTATAAAAACAAAAATATAATTGCAAATCCTAATTGTTCAACTATCCAACTAGTCGTTGCTTTAAAGCCAATTCATAAAAAATTTGAAATAACAAGAGTTGTTGTCTCCACTTACCAAGCTGTTTCAGGAGCTGGAAAACCAGCTATGGACGAACTTTTTAATCAAACAAAGGGTGTTTTTGTTCACGATCAAGCTAAACCAGAACAGTTTACTAAAAAAATAGCATTTAATGTTATCCCTCATATTGATATTTTTATGGATGATGGGTTTACGAAAGAAGAGTGGAAAATGAGGGTTGAGACAAAAAAAATATTAGACCCTAATATTGATTTGGTTGCGCATTGCGTAAGGGTTCCAGTATTTATTGGTCATAGCGAAGCGGTTTTTATTGAATGCAAAAAAAACATTGATGAAAAAAATGTTAGAAGCTTATTAAGAGATGCCAATGGTGTAACAGTGGTAGATCACCGAGCAGATGAAGGATATGTAACTCCCGAGGAGGTGGCTGGTGAAGACGATGTTTACATTAGCAGAATCAGAAAAGATCCTTCAGTAAAAAATGGTATTGTTTTTTGGTGTGTTGGAGATAATTTAAGAAAAGGTGCGGCATTAAATACTGTTCAGATAGCCGAATTGCTGGTAAGCAAAAAAATTAAAGGAGTTCCACTTTAATGTTTAAAATTAATATAATTTCAAAATAATTATTATGGAATTTATCTGGATTTTTGCCGCAATTTTTGCTGCCGCCTGCCAAACTGCCCGTTCTGCATTTCAAAAAAATATGATCTCCAAATTAGGAGAATATGGAGCCGCCTATATTAGATTTTGTTATGCTTTACCTTTTACCTCACTTATTTGGCTAATTTGGATAAGCATTCCAGGAAATAATATTCCTGACCTTTCTTTATATTCGCTATTTTTATGTTTATTGGGATCAATTTTTCAAGTTTTATTTACTTACGTTCTTATGAAAGTTTTTGCACATAAAAACTTTGCCACGGGAATTGCATTTTCTAAAACAGAAGTAATTCTTATTGCTTTTTTGGAGATCATAATTCTAAGTGTTACTTTCTCTACATCTATAATGTTAGGTATAATACTAGGTGTTATATCTGTATTATTATTATCTTATGCCAAAAAAGCAGACAGTATTTTAAAAACCTTTAAACTTCTAATTAATTCAATTTTATCTGTAGGTACTCTTGTAGGTCTTTTATCCGGATTACTTTTAGCTGCCTCTGTAGTTACATTTAGAATGTCGATTATATCACTAGAGGCCCCTCTTTTAGATAAATCACTTTTTATTTCGTTTATAGCGATTGTTTTTCAAACTATATTGGTAGGTTTGTATCTCGTAATTAATAAAAGAGACCAATTTTTAGCTGTTATTAAATATTGGAAACCTAGTCTGCCAGCTGGCTTATCTGGGACAGGAGCAACATTTGGATGGTTTGTAGCATTTGGACTAACAACAGCGGCTGAAGTAAGGGCAGTTGGGCAAATAGAATTAATTTTTTCAATTTTAATTTCAGTCATTTTTTTCAAGGAAAAGATTAAAATTACTGAACTTACAGGTATTATTTTACTTGGTTTATCAATTTTAATTATTATTTTTGAAGAAAATTTAAAATTTTAAATTTTAGATTTGAATTTTTTATTTATTTAGTTCATTTATTTAAATAACCTAATGACGAGATTAATATGAGTAGACAAAGACCACTTTCACCACATCTTCAAATATACAAACCACAAATAACTTCTATGTTGTCAATTCTTCATAGAGCAACGGGTATAGCATTATCAATAGGAAGTGTAATTTTAGTGCTATGGATTGTAGCGCTTACTTTAGGTGAAAACACTTATTTAATATATTCAAATCTAATTAATAATTGGTTTGGCAAATTGATAATTTTTGGTTTCACTTTTGCTTTGTTTTATCATCTTAGTAATGGTATTCGGCATCTTTTTTGGGATGCTGGATATGGATATGATTTAAAACATGCCTATATTTCAGGCTTGGCTGTAATAATTTCTTCGTTGTTATTGACTTCTATGACATGGTTAATAGTCTATTTGAGAATTGTTTAAAGTATTGTCGATAATTTAATTTTTTAAAGAAAGTAATGAAAATGCAATCTAAATCTCACGGTGTTGTACACTGGAAATTACAAAGAATTTCAGCAATTGCAATGATACCTCTCGTTATTTGGTTTATTTCTTCTCTTACATTTAGCTTAATCAATAGCTATGAACAATCTGTTGCTTGGTTGCAGAATCCATTAAACGCAACCGGATTGGTTCTTTTATTTGGGACTTTATACTTTCATGCTGCATCAGGATTACAAGTTGTTATTGAAGATTATGTACATAATGAGGGGTTGAAAATTATGTCCATAATACTTATAAAATTATTATCTATTCTTTTGGGTGTTTTATCAATTCTTTGTGTTTTGAAAATTTATTTATAATTAGAAAGTTATTTTATGTCTGAATATGAAATTGTAGACCATGAACATGATGTTGTAGTTGTTGGTGCTGGAGGTGCTGGTTTAAGAGCAACTTTGGGCATGGTATCTGGTGGTTTAAAAACGGCATGCATTACAAAAGTTTTTCCAACAAGAAGTCACACTGTTGCAGCTCAAGGTGGTATTGGAGCAGCGCTTAATAATATGGGTGAAAATGATAGCTGGCAGTTTCATATGTATGATACAGTTAAGGGATCTGATTGGCTTGGTGATCAAGATGCTATTGAGTATATGTGTAAAGAAGCTATTCCATCTGTTACTGAGTTAGAAAATTTTGGCGTTCCTTTTTCGAGAACAGAAGATGGAGAAGTTTATCAACGACCATTTGGTGGCCACACATTGGATTATGGAAAGAAAATGGCACGTAGAGCTTGCGCGGCTGCAGACAGAACTGGGCATGCAATTCTTCATACTCTCTACCAACAATGTCTAAAATATCAAGCTGAATTCTTTGTAGAGTATATAGCGCTTGATCTTCTTATGGATGATAATGGCAAGTGTGTTGGTGTGCTAGCTTTATGCATGGATGATGGTAAGATTCACAGATTTAGAGGACATCAAACAGTTCTCGCTACTGGTGGTTATGGTAGAGTATATTTTTCTTGTACTTCTGCACATACTTGTACAGGTGATGGAAATGCAATGGTTTTGCGTGCAGGCCTGCCTCTTCAAGATATGGAGTTTGTTCAGTTTCACCCAACAGGTGTTTATGGTGCTGGTGTTCTTATAACTGAAGGATCGAGAGGTGAAGGTGGATATCTTACAAATTCTGAGGGTGAGAGATTTATGGAAAGATATGCCCCTACTGCTAAAGACCTTGCTAGTAGAGACGTAGTATCAAGATCCATGACAATTGAGATTAATGAAGGTAGAGGGGTTGGCCCAAATAAAGACCATATTTTTATGCATTTAGAGCATATTGATCCGGCAACTTTACAAATGAGATTACCAGGTATAAGTGAAACTGCCAAAATTTTCTGTGGTGTTGATGTTACCAAGGAACCAATTCCAGTTTTACCTACAGTTCATTACAATATGGGAGGAATCCCAACTAATTATCATGGCGAAGTAGTAACAAGAAAAGGTGATGACCAAGCCGCAGTTGTTTCAGGGCTAATGGCTATTGGAGAAGCAGCATGTGTATCTGTACATGGAGCTAATAGATTAGGAACCAACTCATTATTAGATATTGTGGTTTTTGGTCGTGCTGCGGCACAAAGAGCTCTAAAAACAGTTGAAAAAGGAAGTGCTCATGTGCCCTTACCTAAAAGAGTAACAGATAAAATTTTAGCGAGACTTGATAAAGTAAGATATTCAAATGGAGACGTTTCTGTAGGTGAAGTTAGAAACTCAATGCAAAATGCGATGCAAAAACATGCAGCAGTTTTCAGATCAAATACTTCAATGAATGAAGGCGTTAAAAAAGTTGATACCATCTCAAAAGGTATGGATAATATTGGCATAAAAGATAGATCAATGATTTTTAATACGGACTTAGTTGAAGCTCTTGAGTTAGAAAACTTAATGCAACAAGCAATTGTTACTATGAAGTCAGCTGACCAAAGAAAAGAATCGCGTGGTGCACATTCTCACGAAGACTATCCTGAAAGAGATGATAAGAATTGGATGAAACATACAATTATGTGGCTTAATGATAAAAACAAAACTAAGTTAGACTATAGAGATGTCCACCTAAACACATTAACAAACGAAGTGGCATCAATACCCCCAGCCGCAAGAGTTTACTAATTAAAAGGAGAATTTTGTGGCTGAATTTGCCCTACCGAAGCATTCCAAAATTGTTAAAGGTATTGACTACCCACTAAAGGGTGACTCTCAAAATACAAAAAAAATTAATGTATATAGATGGTCACCAGATGATGATGAAAACCCAAGAATAGACAGCTATACTATTGATTTAGATCAATGTGGTCCAATGGTTTTAGATGCCTTAATAAAAATCAAACAGGAAATAGACTCAAGTTTAACTTTTAGAAGGTCTTGTAGGGAAGGAATTTGTGGTTCTTGTTCTATGAATATAGATGGCACAAACACACTTGCATGTTTAAAGTCAATTGACGATGTTAAAGGAGACATAAATATATATCCTTTACCACATATGGAAGTTATTAAGGATTTAGTGCCCGACTTATCTAAAGCTTATGAACAATTAACATCAGTAAAACCATGGTTGCAAAGTAAATCTGACCCGGAAAAGGGGAAATCTAGAAAACAATCACCAAAAGAACGTGAAAAAATTGATGGATTGTGGGAATGTGTTCTATGTTTTTCATGTTCAACTTCTTGCCCTTCTTATTGGTGGAATGGGGACAAATATTTAGGCCCCGCTGTTTTATTGCAGGCATATAGATGGATAGCTGATAGTAGAGATGAAAACACTGAACAAAGACTTGAAGAGCTCGAAGATTCTTTTAAGCTTTATCGTTGTCATACTATTATGAATTGTACTAAAACTTGTCCTAAGGGTTTGAATCCAGCTAAAGCGATAGGCGAAATTAAGAAACTTCAACTTGAAAGAAAGTAAGTTTTAAGGCTTTTTGTACGGCTAATATTTTGAAAATAAATGAAGAAAAGTCACTATGTCTAATTGCTTCAAACAAATCAATAATATTTGATGCTGGTCAGGCATTTGTAGCGCAATTTTTTGATAATTTACTAATTAAATTTGGTAAGTTTCAAACTGAAAATTTTATTTCTAAAATTTTTATAAAAAATAATACCAAAAAGATTAAAGGTCTCTATCTTTATGGTGGTGTTGGTAGAGGTAAATCAATGATGATGGATTTATTTTTTCACCAAGTTCAAATAAAAGAAAAAAGACGCTTACACTTTCATGATTTTATGAAAGAAGTTCATCAAAGGATTCTTGTAAAAAGAAAAATTGAAAAAAATAAAGACACAGTTCTATTAGTAGGTCAAGATTTGGCCAAGAAGGCAAAATTACTTTGTTTTGATGAAATGGAGGTAAAAGATATTGCAGATGCGATGATTTTGTCACGTTTATTTGAAGTCATGTTTGCACAGGGTACGATATTAGTTACGACATCAAACCAATCACCGGATGGTCTATACAAAGACGGATTGCATAGAGATAGAATTTTACCATTTATAGAAAATTTAAAACTAAAAACAGACGTTGTTGAAATTCCAGAGGGTGAAGATTGGAGAAAAAGATCTCTTAGTGGGCAAAAGTATTGGTTAAATCCAGTTAATAAAAAAAATAGAGAAAAAATTAACGAGATATTTAAAACCTTATCTAGAGGTTTTGAGATAATATCTGAGAATGTTGAGGTGTCTGGAAGAAAAATAAATATTCCAGAAGTTGCTGCGGGTGTTGCGAGGATTAGTTTTGATGATTTATGTAATAAACCGTTAGCTGCTACCGATTATATTGAAATAGCGATAAGATATAAAGGTATTATTATAGATGACATTCCAAACTTGAATGATAACCTTCGAAATGAAACTAGAAGATTTATATGGCTGGTTGATGCTCTTTATGATAAAAATTGTTTTCTTATTGCTAACGCAAACGCTGATTTTTCTGATATATATACGGGTGAACATTGGAAGTTTGAATTTCAAAGAACGATTTCAAGAATAACAGAAATGTCACAGCTTTAACACTTAATGACTTGGATTCTGACCTTGATGCACTTTAAAAAAAAGTTTAAAAGATTAGACATAAATAACAATTTAAATTTAAATTAATAAATTAACTCAATGAAAAACATTAATGGAAAGTTGATATGCGAAACAAAATAGCTTTGATTGGATCAGGAAACATTGGGGGAACTCTTGCACACTTAGCTGCAATTAAAGAGCTTGGGGATGTAATCCTATTTGATATCGCAGAAGGTATTCCTCAGGGAAAATCTTTAGATCTTGCTCAATCAGGACCAGTTGAGGGTTTTGATAGTAAAATGATCGGTACAAATGATTATAAAGATCTCAAGGATAGTGATGTAGTCATTGTAACTGCTGGTGTTGCAAGAAAGCCGGGTATGAGCAGAGATGATTTAGTTGAGATCAACACTAAAGTTATGAAACAGGTTGGTGAAGGAATAAAGGATAATTGTCCTAAAGCATTTGTAATTTGTATAACTAATCCGCTTGACGCTATGGTTGGGGTTTTACAAAGGGCATCTGGTTTACCAACTAATATGGTAGTTGGTATGGCAGGTGTATTAGATTCTGCTAGATTTAGACATTTTTTAGCAGAAGAATTTGACGTTTCTGTGAGTGATGTAACAGCCTTTGTCCTAGGAGGTCATGGAGATACAATGGTTCCATTAGCAAGATATTCTGCAGTAGCAGGTATTCCTGTTCCAGATTTAGTTAAAATGGGATGGAGTACTCAGGAAAAAATTGATCAGATTGTTCAGAGGACCCGAGACGGTGGAGCAGAAATAGTTGGATTACTAAAAACAGGTTCTGCTTTTTATGCTCCTGCGTCATCTGCTATTGAGATGGCTGACTCATATTTAAAAGATAAGAAAAAATTATTGCCTTGTGCAGCTTATGTTGATGGACACTATAATTTAAATGGACTGTATGTAGGAGTTCCAGTAATTATTGGTAAAAATGGTGTTGAAAGGATTGTTGAAATTAGTTTTACGTCAGATGAAAAAAATATGTTTGATCATTCTGTTTCGGCCGTAAAACAATTAAATGAAGTTGCTTCAAAGTTTGAATCATCATAATCTCAGAATAGAAAGGTTAAAGTATTGAATATTCATGAACACCAGGCTAAAGAGTTATTAAGACAATATAATATACCTACGCCCTCTGGATACGTTGCATTCACAACTGAAGAAGCCATAAAAGTATCAAAAAAATTGCCAGGGCCAATTTTTGTTGTCAAAGCTCAAATTCATGCAGGCGGAAGAGGTAAAGCTGGTGGAGTAAAAGTTGTAAAAAATGTAGATGAAGTAAAAAATTCAGCTGAGACAATATTAGGTAAAAACTTAATTACCCATCAAACAGGTCCTGAAGGAAAATTAGTACAAAGACTCTACATTGAGGATGGGTGTGATATAAGTGCTGAATATTACTTTTCTATGGTTGTAGACCGAGTTACTAGTAGAGTTTCAGTAATAGCATCTACTGAAGGAGGTATGGACATTGAACAAGTAGCAAAAGAAACTCCTGAAAAAATTTTATCTTTCAATATAGATCCAACAATTGGCTTTCAACCTTTTCATTCAAGATTAATAGCAAATGAACTTAAATTAGAAGGTTCTAGTTTTAAGCAAGCAGGTAAATTTTTTAACCAATTATATAAACTCTTTACTGAAAAAGATGCGAGTTTGTTAGAAATTAACCCACTTGTATTAACTTCTGAAAACAATCTAATTGCTTTAGATGCAAAGATGTCTTTTGACAATAATGCCTTATTCAAACACCCTGATATAATGTCATTAAGAGACGAAACTGAAGAAGATCCTGCTGAAATATTAGCAAGCAAATTTGATTTAGCCTATATAAAACTTGATGGAACAATAGGTTGTTTAGTGAATGGTGCAGGTCTTGCCATGGCTACAATGGATATCATTAAACTAAAAGGAGCGTCTCCCGCAAACTTTTTAGACGTTGGAGGTAGTGCTACTAAGGAAAAAGTCACGGAAGCTTTTAAAATTATTTTATCTGATCCAGCTGTAGAAGGTATTTTGGTAAATATTTTTGGAGGTATAATGCGTTGTGACATTATTGCTAGTGGAGTGGTTGCTGCTGCTAAAACACTCTCATTATCTAAACCTTTGGTTGTAAGATTGGCTGGCACAAATGTAGAAGAAGGTAAACAGATTCTTAGAGATTCTGGATTGCAAATTATACCTGCGGATGACTTAGATGAAGCGGCAATAAAAATTGTCAGTGCTGTTAATGGAGATTAGCTAAATGTCTGTATTGATAAACAAAGATACAAAAGTTATTTGCCAGGGGTTTACTGGAGGTCAAGGAACTTTTCATTCAGAACAAGCGATTGCATACGGTACTAAAATGGTTGGAGGGGTTACGCCAGGTAAGGGTGGTACTAAACATTTAAATCTTCCTGTTTTTAATACTGTCCAAGAGTGTGTTGACGAAGTAAATCCTGATGCAACGGTTATATATGTCCCTCCCCCTTTTGCGGCTGATTCAATATTAGAGGCGATAGCATCTAAGGTACCTCTAATAATCTGTATCACAGAAGGTATACCAGTCCAAGATATGATCAAAGTTAAACAGTTTTTAAAACAGTCAAACTCCAGACTTATAGGTCCTAACTGTCCAGGTGTAATCACCCCTGATCAATGTAAAATTGGAATTATGCCAGGCCATATTCATGCTCCCGGTAAAATAGGAATTGTTTCTAGGTCTGGTACATTAACTTACGAAGCTGTTGCACAAACCACAGCTGCTGGTTTAGGTCAATCAACGTGTATTGGCATTGGTGGTGATCCAATTAATGGAACAAATTTTATAGATTGCTTGGATATGTTTCTAAATGACGAACAGACAGAAGCAATATTAATGATTGGTGAAATTGGTGGAAATGCAGAAGAAGAAGCAGCAAATTTTTATAAAAATCATAAAATTAAAAAACCAATTGCTGGTTTTATTGCTGGAAAAACTGCTCCCCCAGGAAGAACGATGGGCCATGCCGGTGCAATAGTTAGCGGTGGAAGTGGAGGTGCAGATGCAAAAGTTAAAGTCATGAGTGAGTGTGGTTTTATAATGTCAGAATCTCCATCAGGTTTGGGAGAAGCTGTTGTAAAAGCTATAGAAGAATGGAAATAACTTGATTTAATTGTTAAGTTTTTGTTTATTGTATTTTAGGCATATTACACTTTAAAAGGATTACAACCATGAATGACCAAAGCTCTGACCAAAGCTTTCTTTCTGGTGCCAATGCTACCTTCATAAATGATTTGTATAAAGAATGGAAAGAAAACTCAAATTCAGTTCCAAAGGAATGGGACTTATGGTTTAAAACAAACGCAGACGACAAATTATTAGATGAAGGACCTAGTTGGTCAAAAAAAAATAGTAAGGTCATTGGAGCTGTTGATACTGTTGAGAGTGTAAAAGCAGTTGCTCGAGGAATAGCGGGAAAAGGCAATTTATCTGCTACAGATTTGAGAGCGGCAACAACTGACTCTATAAGAGCTATTATGCTTATTAGAGCATATAGGATAAATGGACATCTTTTAGCTAAATTAGATCCCCTCAATTTACAAGAACAGGACATTCATCCAGAACTAGACCCAAAGACTTATGGATTTACTGATGATGACTGGGATAGACCTATATTTATAGACTACGTCCTAGGTATGGAGTCAGCCACGCTCAGACAAATTATGGAAATAGTCAAAGAAACTTATTGTGGTTCCATAGGAATTGAATTTATGCATGTTCAAGATCCAGCTCAGAAGGGATGGATACAAGAAAGAATTGAGTCTATTCGTAATGCTACAGAATTCACTAAAAGAGGTAAAAAGGCTATATACGAACGTTTAGTTGGAGCAGAAACATTCGAACAATTTCTTCATAAAAAATATGCTGGGACTAAAAGATTTGGACTAGATGGGTCGGAATCAGTGGTGCCAGCAATAGAGCAAATATTGAAACGCGGTAGCCAGTTAGGAATGAAAGAAGTTGTCATAGCGATGGCTCACAGAGGAAGGCTCAACCTATTATACAATATTTTAAACAAACCTTTTCGAGCAATTATTTCTGAATTTTTAGGTAACCAAGCAAATCCAGAAGATGCTGGAGGTTCTGGAGACGTTAAGTACCACATGGGAGCTTCAGCTGACAGAGAGTTTGATGGAAAGACAGTTCACTTATCTTTGCAAGCTAATCCTTCACATTTAGAGGTTGTTGCACCAGTTGTAATAGGTAGAGTTAGAGCTAAACAAAACCAACATAATGATACGAATGATAGATTGTCTGTATTAGGAATTGTTCTACACGGTGATGCTGCTTTTGCAGGTCAGGGTATAGTCGCTGAAACTTTTGATTTCTCAGGTCTTAGAGGTTACAGGACTGGCGGAACAATACATATAGTGGTCAATAATCAAATTGGTTTCACTACCAGCCCAAATTACTCTCGCTCTAGTCCTTATTGTACTGACGTCGCTAAAATGGTAATGGCCCCTATAATTCATATCAACGGAGACGACCCAGAGGCTGTGGTTCATGCCTCCAGAATTGCAACTGAATTCAGGCAAAAATTTGCATGTGACGTAGTGCTAGATATTATAAGTTATCGACGTTATGGTCACAATGAAGGTGATGAGCCGGCATTTACTCAACCAGTAATGTATAAAACAATAGGTTCTCATGATAGCATTAGTAAAATTTATGCTCAAAACCTAATTAATCAGGGAATAATAACTCAAAAGGAAGCTAAGGACGAAGTTGATAACCACAATAAGTTTTTAGAAAAAGAATTTATAGCTGGCTCAAGTTACAAACCAAATAAAGCTGACTGGTTAGAAGGACAATGGTCCAATCTAAGGTCTGCGCATGGTGACGCAAGAAGAGGTGAAACTTCTGTTTCAACAAAAATGCTAAAAGAAGTTGGTAAGGCAATTACCACCGTTCCTGAAGGTTTTCAAATCAATAAAAAATTATCAAGAGTTGTTGATGCTCGAAAAAAAGCCATCGAAAGTGGAGAAGGAATTGACTGGTCTACTGCAGAGCACCTTGCGTTTGGCTCGTTGCTTTTAGAGGGTCATCCAGTAAGATTGTCTGGTCAGGACAGTGGTAGAGGAACTTTTTCTCAAAGACATTCTGTTTTCATAGACCAAATTTCTGAAAATAGATACATTCCCTTAAATAATATAAAAGATAAACAAGAAACATTTGAAGTAATTGATTCACCATTATCAGAAGCTTCTGTACTTGGGTTTGAATATGGTTATTCTTTGACTGAACCGACAGCTTTAGTCATGTGGGAGGCACAATTTGGAGACTTTGCCAACGGTGCTCAAGTCATAGTCGACCAATTTATTTCAAGCGGTGAGGCAAAATGGTTAAGAATGTCAGGCTTGGTTATGCTCTTGCCGCATGGTTACGAAGGTCAAGGACCAGAGCATTCATCAGCCAGATTAGAAAGATATTTACAGCTATGTGGTGAAGATAATATGCAGGTGTTGAATTGCAGCACACCTGCAAACTATTTTCATGCGTTGCGAAGGCAACTTAAACGAGATTTTCGAAAACCTCTGATAATTATGACACCTAAGAGTTTACTTAGACATAAAATGTGCGTATCTAGTCTGTCAGATATGGCAGAACAAACTGCTTTTAGAAGAGTCATTAGAGATCCAAATGTAAATCTTAAGGATAGTGAAATAAAAAGAGTGGTAATTTGTTCAGGTAAAGTATTTTATAATTTGTTAGAAGAAAGAGAAAAAAGAAAAATTAATAATATTAGAATACTTAGACTAGAACAAATTTATCCTTTTCCTTCGAAAACATTAAAAAAAATGTTATCAAAAACCCCAAATGCTGAAATCGTTTGGTGTCAGGAAGAGCCAAAGAACATGGGTGCATGGTTTTTTGTTGATAGAAGAATAGAGCAAGTGTTAGTTGATATTAAAGCGAAGTTAACAAGACCAACTTACGCAGGTAGATTAGAAGCCGCTTCTCCAGCAACGGGTTCTTTTTCTAGACACAACAAAGAGCAAAATGATTTAGTAAATGATGCTCTAGAATTGACCACAAAGAAAGCTAGCAGACATGCAGCAGAGTAGATGATTTAATGAATAATAAAAATAAAATTATTCAAAAGCTTGCAATGCCATCTGCCGCAAAGCTTATAGAAGAAAAAAAAATAGATATAAATACTGTGGTTGGTACGGGTGTTGATGGAAGAGTAACAAAAGGGGATGTTCTTCTTCACTTAAACTTAATTAAAAATAATAAAATAGAAGAAGAAACTTCTAAGTCCCAGAAAAATATTCTTAAAGGAAAGGAAAATGGTATGGATGTTATAGTACCAGTGTTAGGAGAATCTGTTGTAGAGGCAACTGTTTCCAAATGGATAAAGAAAAAAGGCGACTATGTTGAAGTTGACGATCCAATTGTAGAATTAGAAACAGATAAGGTTACCTTAGAAGTTCCTGCTTCTATCACAGGGATATTAGAAAATACTGTTGTTTCTGAGGGAGACACAGTTGAAGTTGGAGCTTTATTAGGGACAATAATTGCTGGAGAAAAACAAGACAAAAAGGAAGAAGTTTCTGAAGAAGTAGAAGTTAAAGATGTAGAAAAAGAAAAACCAATTTCAAATAAACTTGAAGTTAAATCTAATAATCAAGTAACAGAAAACATTCGAAATGAAGATAATGTTAATCTTGAAGAGAGAATTCCGATGTCTCGTCTTCGTCAAGCTATAGCAAGGAGATTAAAAGAAGCTCAGAATAATGCAGCAATGTTAACAACGTACAATGAAGTTGACATGTCAGCACTAATGGAGATGCGTAAAAATTACCAAGAAAGTTTTGAAAAGAAGAATGGTGTAAGACTTGGTTATATGAGCTTTTTTGTTAAAGCATCGATAGACGCTTTGAGTGAATTTCCGGCTGTGAATGCAGAAATAGACGGCAATGATATTATTTATAAGAATTATTATAATATAGGTGTAGCTGTTGGAACATCCCAGGGTTTAGTTGTTCCTGTTCTAAAAAATGCAGATAAAATGTCTTTTGGTGAAACTGAAGCAACAATTGCTGAATTTGGTAAAAGAGCAAAAGAAGGTAATTTAGCAATGTCTGACATGGCAGGTGGAACTTTTACTATCTCAAATGGGGGTGTTTATGGATCATTGATGTCTTCACCAATTTTAAACCCACCTCAATCCGGTATTTTAGGGATGCACAAAATTCAAAAAAGACCAGTTGCAATAGGTGATAATATTGAGATTAGACCAATGATGTATCTTGCGCTTTCATATGATCATAGAATAATTGATGGCCGTGAGGCAGTCTCTTTTTTAGTTAGGATCAAAGAAATAATAGAAGATCCTAGTCGTCTTGTAGTAGGTGCATAGTTTTTTAAGTTGAAGGTGTTTAATGTCTGATAAAAAATTTGATCTTGTTGTTATTGGCGCAGGCCCTGGAGGTTATGTTGCTGCTATTGTCGCTGCTCAAAAAGGTATGAGAGTTGCCTGTGTTGAAAAACGAAAAACTCTAGGTGGAACATGTTTGAATGTTGGATGTATTCCATCTAAAGCATTATTACATGCTTCAGAACAATATGAAAATTCCATCAAATCTAATGGTAATGAAGAATGGGGTATTAGATACAAGGAAGTAAGCCTTGACTTACCAAAATTACTTAAAAAGAAATTGGGTATTGTAGATGAGCTAACAAAAGGAATAGATTTCCTGTTTAAAAAAAACAAAGTTACTAAATATATTGGTGCTGCAAAAATTTTATCTTCCAATGAAATTGAAATTATGAATAATGAAAAAGCTGAAATAATTAATGCAGATAAAATTATTATTGCCACAGGATCTGAATCTACAAATCTCCCAAATATAAATGTAGATGAGAAAAAAATTGTAACATCAACTGGCGCTTTAGAATTGGATAAGGTTCCGGAGAAGATGATAGTCATTGGTGCTGGAATAATTGGACTTGAAATGGGTACTGTCTGGAGAAGACTAGGTGCGGAAGTCGAGGTGGTAGAATATCTTCCTAGAATTTTACCAGGTATAGATGATGAAATAGCCAACAATTTTATGAAAATACTTCAAAAACAAGGTGTGAAATTTAAATTAGCTCATTCGGTTGAAAAAGCACAAATCATTAATGACAAAGTATTGCTCTCCGTTAAAGATATTAATAATAACGCCTATGATGAATTAGAAGCAGACGTTGCGTTGGTATCTGTTGGAAGAAAACCAAATACTAATGGATTGGGTTTAGAAAAATTAAGTTTGAAAATAGACAAGCATGGTTTCATAGAAACAAATGAAAATTTTCAAACTTCAATATCAAATATTTATGCAATTGGTGATGTGATTAAGGGACCAATGTTAGCTCATAAAGCTGAAGAAGATGGTGTGGCAGCTGTAGAGATAATAAATGGGGAAGCAGGTCACGTTGATTACAATCTTGTACCAGGTATCATTTATACTTCACCTGAAGTGGCTGTTATTGGCAAAACAGAAGAAGAATTGAAAGCAGAAGGCATTGCTTACAACAAAGGAACATTTCCTCTAATGGCTAATAGTAGGGCTAAGGCTATTAGCCATACGGATGGTATGGTAAAGATCCTATCAGATAAATCTACGGATAAGATACTAGGGGCTCACATGATTGGTCACGAGGCAGGAACTGTAATACACGAGTTATCTATTGCAATGGGATTTGGTGCTTCATCTGAGGATGTGGCTAGAATTTGTCATGGTCATCCTACGGTAAATGAGGCAATCAAAGAAGCGGCTTTAGCAACCTACTCAAAAGCAATACATTTTTAATTTGCGCCCATTTTACTGTAAAAAACCAATAATATTACCCCAAGGATAATAAGTCCTAGACCTAAAATAGCTAATAAATCAGGTATTTCTTTATATTTCAATGCGCCTAAAATTGTTATTGCAGAAATTCCAATAGCTGCCCAAATTGAATATGCTATAGCAATAGGAATGGTTTTCATAGCAAGCATCATAAAATAAAAAGCCGTTGCAAAACCTAATACAACATAGGTGGTAGGTAATAACTCTGTGAAATTATTGGTACTCTTAAGATGAGTGGTGCCAATTACTTCGCCAATAATTGCAATTAAAAGATAAAAATATCCCATATATATTCCTTCATTTAGTTTTGTTTATACTATTTGACTTTTTCAAATACAATATGAGAGAATTAAAATTTTACGGTGTTATATAATGGACGAAATAAAACTAACAGAAAATCATTTATCGAATGATAATTATCTTGAAGAACGAAAAGACTTGGCCGCTGCATTTAGATGGGCAGAAAGAAATAATTTGCATGAAGCAGTAGCTAATCATTTCAGTCTTGCAGTAAATCCAGAAGGCACTCAATTTTTAATGAATCCAAATATGTGGCATTTTTCAAGGATAAAGGCTTCTGATTTACTTTTACTAAATGTTGATGATAAGTCAGTTCTTTCAGGAGATAATCCACCAGATGCAACAGCATGGGGATTACATGGAGCTATTCATAAATTATGTCCACACGCAAAATGCATAATGCATGTTCACTCTGTTTATGCAACGACTTTAGCTTCTATTGATGAATGTATTTTACCTCCAATTAATCAAGTTGCATCTATGTTTTTCAACAGACAAGTAGTGGACAAAAACTATGGAGGATTGGCTTTTGAAGAGGAGGGTAAAAGATGCGCAGATTTACTTTCCAACCCAAAAAAACATACCTTTATAATGGGAAATCATGGAATATTAATGTTTGGGCAAAATGTTGCTGAAACTTTCAATAGACTATTTTATTTTGAAAGAGCAGCTAAAATATATGTACAAGCTCTTCAAACTGGAAAAACACTAAGCATATTAGATGACGATATTGCTGAGAAAACTGCTCAGGAATTAGAAAATGAAGAGTTTCCCAACTCTGCGGGAACTGCTTTTTTAAGAGAGATAAAACTTATTCTTGATCAAGAAAAGTCTGATTATTCTCAATAACAATCCAAATTCAGAATAGTACTTTTAAACTTATTTACGATTATTTAAATAAGTAAATTCAAAGACTTTTAATAAAGTTAAAAATATAATTTTTACTCTTGAAAAACTAGTTTTAATTACCAATTTACAATATAAATCAACAAAAATTAAGGTAATTTCTATGACTAATATGAACAACAAATTTGAAGCTGATACTGGGAAAATTTTAGATATAGTCATCAATTCATTGTACTCAGAAAGAGAAATATTTTTGCGTGAATTAATTTCAAACGCTTCAGATGCTCTAGATAAAAGAAAATATCTTGGTTTAACAGATAAAAAAATTGCTAATTCATCAGAAACCCCAGAAGTAATAATTGAAGTGGATAATAAAGAAAAAACTCTAACTATTTCTGATAATGGTATAGGTATGAATGAGGAAGATCTTAAGTCATCATTAGGAACAATAGCAAGGTCAGGAACAAAAGCTTTTTTAGAACAAATTTCAAAAAGTAATAAAGATAAAAAAACTGATATGTCAATGATTGGTCAATTTGGTGTAGGTTTTTATGCTTCATTTATGGTAGCTGACGACGTAGAAGTAATATCTAAGAAAGCAGGTGACAGCCAAGCGTGGAAGTGGTCTTCAGATGGTAAAACTGGTTTTAATTTAGTTAAAGCTGACAAAGATAATTTTGGAACATCTATTTTATTAAAACTTAAAAAAGATGCAAAAGAGTTTTTGGAAGAAACTAGACTTCAATTTATTGTAAGGAAGTATTCGGATCATATTTCTTATCCTGTAAAATTAAGCCAAAAAGATAAAAAAGACTCTGAAATTAAAACATTAAATGAAGCATCTGCCCTTTGGACTCGTCCTGCTAAAGAAATTAAAGATGAACAATATCAAGAATTTTTCTCTCATATAGGTGCGGGATTTGGAAAGCCACTCTTAACAATGCATAATAATACAGAAGGAACAATTAGTTATACTAATCTTATTTGTATACCATCTACTAGACCTTTTGATTTATTTAATCCTGATAGAAAATCATCTTTAAAATTATATATTAACAGAGTTTTCATAACTGATAAATGCGATGCATTGATACCTAGTTATCTAAGATTTATAAAAGGTCTTGTTGATACACAAGACATAGATTTGAATGTTAGTAGAGAAATGCTTCAAAATAATCCTGCTGTTGCAAAAATTAGCAAATCTTTAGTTGGTAAAATTTTAAGAGAGCTTAAAAAAGTTAGTGAAAAAGATACGGATGGTTATAAGAACTTCTGGAAAGAATATGGAGCCGTTCTTAAAGAAGGTTTATATGAGGATGCAGAAAGAAAAGAAATATTGTTAGATTTATGTAGGTTTTCGACTAATGAAAGTGAAGATCCAATATCTCTATCACAATATTTAGAAAAAATGCCTGATACACAAAAAGAAATTTATTACATTTCAGCTGAAACAAGCGCTCAAGCCTTAGCTAGTCCACATTTAGAAGGTTTTAAATCAAAAAACATACCAGTGCTAATAATGACAGATGCAATAGATCAATTTTGGTTACCAATGGTTGGATCTTTTAAAGAAAAGAAATTTACATCAATAACTCAAGGTAAAATAAATTTAGATGAATTAGACTCAAAAAATAAAGATAAAAAAAATAAGTCTAATAATGATAAAGATAAACAAGACAAAGAGTATGTAGATTTAATTGCTCAACTAAAAGTTGTTTTGGGAGATCAAATCAAAGACATAAGGTTATCCTCTAAATTGACAGATAGTCCGGTATGTCTAGTAGCAGACGAGGGTGATATGGATATAGCCATGGAACAATTAATGGCTCAAAGAGACTCTAACTATAAAGGAGCCCCGAGAATATTAGAAATTAATGGAGATCATTCTTTAATCAAAAATATGAAATCACTTCTAAGTAAAAAAGAAAGTAATGATTTAGTAAGTGATGCTGGAACGCTTTTATTTGAACAAGCAAGGCTAATGGAAGGCAAGATGCCAGCTGACCCTGCACAATTTAGTAAGATAATGAACCAATTTTTATTAAAGGCCATACCTAACTAATTGAATAATTTAGCTTTTCCTTATTAAAAAATAAAAGCCAGTTGCAATAAGACTTATTAAACCAAGATATACGTTTATTCGAAGCGTTTGGTCAACTGGGATTAGTGTTATTATCCATGACAAGTTAATCAATCCTAGTGGGGCTGTTCCAATACAAGTTACTAGTATACCAAAGTTATTACCCCTAGAAGTTGTTGAGGCCTGGTATACTAAAGCTCCTTGCATTGTACTGAACCCTGAAAGAAAGATCCCTCCACAAGTTAAACTTATAAAAGCTATTAATAAGTTAGGTGAATAAGAAAACAAATACATACCAAAAAAGAAACCTCCCACACCAGTAATAAAAATTAAAGAAAGATATTTTTGAGGTGAAATATTTCCAATGAGTAAGGCACCTATAAGCGCTCCTAAACCTTCTGAAGATGCCAGAATACCAATATTAAATTCAGATAACATTAGCTTTTCTCTACCTAATACAGGTATTAATGAAACTAATGGAAACCCAAAAACATTAAAAATTAGGGTGGTTATTAATACGAACCTTAAACTAATTAAATTATAAGCATTTTTACTAGTTTTTAAGATTTCACCTAAAAGTCCATGTGCCCAATGCTCTTTGATGTTTGAAACTATTTTGTTTGAAGAGTTTAAAAAATTTTTATTATTTGTATTATCTTTAAATCTAAATATTAATCCGAGCGCAAAAATATACATCAATAATTGAAGACAAAAAATACCTGATAAACCCACAAAAGCATATAAAGATCCAGCACAAAGAGGTCCAATTAACCGTGTTGCGTTGTTAGAAAGGGTTTCCATTGCTAGAGAAGAACTTAAAAGATTTTTTTTAATATTCTCTGCTAATACACGTCTTCTAACAGCAAGATCTACAACCCAAGTAATTCCATTTATAAATGCAAGAGTAAATGCAAAATAAACATTAAAATTATTTGTAATGACTAATATTACGCTTGTTGCAGTGAAAATATTAGATAAAGCATAAATAATTTTAATTAATAATAATGGTGATATTCTTTCTGAGATAGTACCTATTATTATTCCTAAGAGGCTCATAGGTAACATTCTTGCTGCAAAAATTATCGTAACTAAATATGGAAGTCCGAGCTCTTGCAGTGCGTATAAACTTAGTGCTAAAAACTCCATTGCTCTAGCAATGCCAGTCATTCCACCGGCACCCCAAAGAACTCTAAAGTCTTGATTTTTAAAACATTCTTTAATCATTTAAGTTGTTAGGAAATTTTTTGATGGACTTCAATTACATTACCCTCTGGATCTTGAAAGAAAACTTGGTGCCATTCTCTAGCGAAAGTAGTTCCGTAGTCTGAAAATGGTATATTATTATCCCTTAATTTTTTTAGAAATGACTTAATATCATTAGTTCTAAATGCTATATGTCCTTGATCAACAGGATTAATTGTTTGATTATTTTTAAAAGCAACATTTAAGTCTCTTTCAGCTAAATGCATCTCTATTTTACCTTCAGTAACAAAATTTATTTTTCCACTATATCCACTATCAGCTGTTTCTTCTGTTCTAGGAAAGTTTTCAATAGGAATGCTATCCATATATAAAATGTTTTTATAAAAATCATTCATTTTGTCTACATCTTTAGATACAAAGTTAATGTGGTGGAATTCTAACTTCATTTTAATCTCCAAAGTATTTATTGATTATCATTTTTTTGTTATTTAAATTAATATTAATAACTAGAAATAAGCTAGTAATATATAAATAAATTTATATATATATAATTCAAATCTATTTGCTTATGAGGACTAATATGCCAGACAGCACCATTCAAGTAGAAAATTCTGTTTCTAATGATGAAATGATAACAGAGGTTAGAGACTCTGTAGCTAAACTATGTGGAGATTTTCAAGGAGAATATTGGCGAAAACTCGATAGAGAACAAGCTTATCCAACAGAATTTGTCAAAGCACTAACTGATGCTGGTTTTTTAGGAGCCCTGATACCAGAAGAATATGGAGGTGTTGGTTTAGGAATGGTAGCTGCTTCGGTTATTTTAGAAGAAATTCATCATCAAGGATGCAATGCCGCAGCATGTCATGCGCAAATGTATACTATGGGAACCGTCCTTAGACATGGTTCTCCTGAACAAAAACAAGAATATTTACCAAAAATAGCTGATGGATCTCTAAGATTACAAGCGTTTGGTGTAACAGAACCAACAAGTGGCACAGATACAACGAGTTTGCGTACAGTAGCAGTTCGTGATGGTGATGACTATGTAATTAACGGTCAAAAAATTTGGACAAGCAGAGCAGAACACTCAGATTTAATGTTACTCTTAGCAAGGACAACACCTTTAAATGAAGTTAAAAAGAAAACGGAAGGTCTTTCTGTTTTTCTCTTAGATATGAGAAAAGCAAAAGGTAATGGCCTTACAATTAGACCAATACGAACAATGATGAACCATTCTACAACTGAAGTTTTTTTTGATAATTTAAGAATACCAGCCACGAGTCTTGTTGGCGAAGAAAATAAAGGTTTTAGATATATTTTATCTGGTATGAATGCAGAGAGAATCCTCATAGCTGCAGAGTGTATTGGGGATGCTAAATGGTTTACTAAAAAATCCACAAATTATGCTAATGACAGAAATATTTTCGGAAGAGCAATTGGTCAAAATCAAGGTATTCAATTCCCAATAGCAAGGGCATATGCGCAAATGAAAGCAGCTGAATTAATGGTATACCACGCAGCAAGGCTTTATGAAGCCGGAAAGCCTATAGGAGAAGAGGCTAATACAGCTAAATTGCTTGCAGCGGATGCGTCATGGGCAGCAGCAGAAGCATGTGTGCAAACTCATGGGGGATTTGGTTTTGCAGAGGAATATGACGTAGAGAGAAAGTTTAGAGAAGCCAGGTTGTATCAGGTGGCTCCAATATCAACCAATTTAATTTTATCTTACTTAGCTGAGCATGTTTTAGGAATGCCGAGATCTTATTAAGATTTTTTATCTTTTGCTGCAAGATCTTTAAGTTTCCATCTTAAAATATCGCTAGTAATTATGTTGGCTAAAAACTCATAGCCTTTAGTTTTTTTAGTAATTTCTTGAGCTATCTTTTCTGATTTCTTGTCATTAGACTTTGCGTTAATAACTACCCAACTTTCTCCTTCATCGTCAGGGTTAATAGAGGATATTGTTAAGATTAATCCGTTTTTAACTTCATACGACAACGTAGGCAAATTTTTTGAATAATTTTGTGTGGATTTTTTAACATCATAAAAATAAAAGCTATTAATTACGTCTCTCGCATCACTTAGTTGTGTATCGTCAATTTTAAATTTTACAGATTTTGGCATCGTCACACTCAATTTGTCGTCTTTGGATTGAATTTCAATTATTCCATTTTTATTACTTAATTTAATCTTCTGAACATCATCCTTTTTAATAGATAAAAGTAAACTTTCAAACCAATCAGATTTTGTTGTAGGCATCCTAATTGCACCTTTAAGAAGGTATGTTTGATCTTCATTTGGGAATCTGGCAAACTGACCCCCACTTATTCCACCAACACTTCTATCTACCATCCCAAAAAGTATTGAAGAATAAATAGTTCCGTCTTCTTTCTTTAATGTGATTTTTGTTCCATAACCTTCGTCCTCATCTTTACTTTTATTTTGTTCAGGAAGAAGTAGATTTAGTTGTGAATGCCTAGATGGGTCACTCGTTTTCAACTCTTCAATTCTTAACAAAGATAAACTTGTAATCAAATTTTCCCACAATCCTTTTTTAAGTGGGTAGCTTGATTCAGATATATAACTATTATTTTGTTTAACTAAGTTAATATTATTTTCAAAAGACCTAATTGATATAGTTGTAATTTCATTAACGTTTTTGGTGAAGTTATCTAAAAATAACTTACCTCTATTTTCAAAACCATAATTATTTACATTAAGGTTTATTGAAATAATTGCTAGAACAACGAGTGCTGCAGTTATTATAGATATTTTTAAAAAATTTTTTTTAGTCATTTTTTATCCAAAATTTATTAGTAGAATAATTTTTTTCTTCTTAAAGATATAATTAATGCCAGGCCTGCAAAAATTATGGGAATTATTGCTACGTTTAAAGCTATAACCCATCGTTTTAAACTTTCAACATCTCTTCTAAGATCAAATTTAACACTCCTTAACTGTGATCTTGTTGACATCATTTCTGCTTTAAAACCGTCAATCGCATCAATAGTCTCAGGAGATAAGACATCTGAGTTGTTGTCATTATTTTGCGTTAAATCTCTAATTTTATTTTCCATTTCTTTTAATTGTTTTGCTAGTCTTTGTTCTTCTAAAAGAAATTTTTCCTCAGCAATTTTTTCTAATTCAATGATTTTATCAAATGGACGCCATGATGTACTCTTACCTCTAAGATCGGATAAGGCATTACCACCAACCATTTGTTCAACTACATTAAGAACAAAGTCGCCATTGTTAGCAAAAGCGCCTCGTTGCGTTAACCAATTTCGATCCATCAACATATCAGCGTCAGATACTAAAAGAATGTTTGATTTATTTTGGGATTTTAAAAGTTGTCCATCTTTTTTACTAAATGATGAGTTGAGATTTGTTTTTATCCATCCTGCTAAAATTAAATTATCGTTATCAGATTTTATGCTTGATAAAAAATCTCTTGGGTCATTTTTAGGATCTCCTGCTTTTTGTGCATCACCTAAACCAGATTTTCTGCTAGTGGTAATAATTGGTTCTAAAACTGTGTCTTTGTTGGCTTTTTCTAATGAGCCAGCGGTAGTCATCACAATTGTGCTTAAATTTGACAATGAACTTTCGTTTTTATTCAAGCCATCTCCCCTAATATTTAGCCAAGGGTAGTTGGTAACTTGTATATCACGACCATCAATGTTCCTGGTGATCCTGAAACCAAATTCTGAGTCTAATACAGTCTTTTTATTATCGAATTTTATTCCCCATGTATCTAATAATTTTTTTAGATTTGATCTTGGGTTCATTGGAGGCATGCCTGGTTGTCTACTAATCTCTGTTTCAGCATAAGGATCTAAAAATATTAGAGTAGATCCTCCCTTAAGAACCCACTGATCTATCATATATAAAGTCTCATCCGATAAAAATTTTGGGTGAATAATCATAAGAACTTTAGTGTTTTCATTAAGCTTATTATCGCTTTCACTAACCATTTCAACTTTAAACATTTCATTCATTTGTTTTAAAATTTGTTGTTCTGGTTTTCCTATTCTACTGTCTGCCATTAGTCCAAGGTTATCAAGAATACTTATGACTGGTTTTTGAATCTGACTTAATTCTGAGATTAAACTTGAAAGATCATATTCAAGGAAAGTTTCTCTTTCTGGAGAAAAAATAGGAATATTTTTTTGACCTGTAGTCGAATTTGTAGCCGCTAGTCCAAAATATAATGCATCTGACATTTCTGTTGCAGAAAATGAGTTTATACCCATCCCAACAGCTCTATCTTCTTCATCTGAAAAGGGTTTTGGATCAATCACCTCTAATGTTATTTTTCCATTAGAAATGTCGCTATAAGCTTTCAGTATAGTCTCAACTCTATTTGCATATGTGGAAAGCTGAGGTACTTCTTTAACCAAATTCCCTGATACAAAAAGCCTTACATGTATTGGCTCATTCAAATTCTCAAGAAGATTAGTTGTGCTATTAGATAAGGAGTAAAGTTTTTTTTCTGTGAAGTCTATCCTTGATGAATTAAATACATTGTTCGTAATTATGTTTACACAAAGAAAAATAATAACAGAAAATAATATTGATAATTTAACAAGATTTTTAGGTCTTATCTTATTTAAAAAGTTCATTTTAACCTCAATCTGCTTTTTTAACTTGGACGAGCTGTACGTTTATCCAAAGACATAATATTATCATTGAAATAAAGAAGACTAGAGTACTTAAATCAAAAACACCCATTTGTATCCTACTAAAATGTGATAAAAACGACATTGAGCTAATTGTTTCTGTAATCCAATTTGGTGACCATGACCTTACAGCTGATAAAACTAGATTAAAGCCAGCCATTATAAGCACAAAACCACTAATGGATGATATTATAAATGCTATGACTTGGTTTTTGGTTAGTGCCGACAGGCAAGAAGTAAGAGCTAAAAAAGCTCCTGCCATTAACCAGCTACCTAAGTAGGATATTAAAATAACATGATTATCTGGTTCACCCAAATAATTGACTGTTATCCAAATAGGCATTGTTAGAATAAGGGCAATCAGAGTAAAAATCCAGCTTGCTAAAAATTTACCAACGACTAACTGCGTATTAGTAACAGGTAAAGTTATTAACAACTCAATTGTACCTGACCTTCTTTCTTCAGCCCATAATCTCATACCGATAGCTGGCATCAAAACAAGGAATAGCCAAGGATGCCATGAAAAAAATGCCGTTAAATCAGCCTGATCTCTTTCAAAAAACCTTCCCAAAAAGAATGTCATACCTGAAGATAAAGCTAAAAAGACAAGCAAAAAAATTGATGCTAACGGAGTTCTAAAATATCCCTTTAATTCTCTATCTAAGATGATATATATTTTGTTTAAGTAATTATTCATGGGTTTTTACCAATTATTTTGAATTATTGTCTGAGGTTATTGTTCTGAAGATTTCTTCAAGACTTACCTTTTGAAAATTTGCCTCAATCACATCAAGCTTGAGTTTATTTATTTGTTTTAAAACAGTATTAAGATTTGGAACTTTCTTGTTGTCACTGATTAAAATTGTATGTGTTGAAATGTCTGTTTTTTGAATTTTGACGTCATCATATTTTATTAGTGATTTTATATCTTTAGAGATAACATTATTAATTTTATTGGATACTTTAATAGATAAAGTGTTTTTATTTAAAAATTTATTTTCTAAATTTTTAGGAGTATCATTTGCAAGCAACTTTCCATTTGCAATAATAACAGCACGTGAACATACTGCCTCAACCTCTTCTAAAATATGTGTTGAAATAACAATAGCTTTATTAGTAGATATTCTTTTTATAAGGTTTCTCATCTCGTGTTTTTGATTAGGATCTAAACCATCAGTTGGTTCATCCAATATCAATATATCTGGGTCATGTATTAATGCTTGAGCAATACCAACCCTTCTTTTAAAACCCTTTGAAAGTGTTTCTATAGGTCTGTTCCACATTTCTTTTAAGTTAATTTGATTAGCCATTTCCTCTAAGCGTTTGCTTAGTGAATTATGATTTAATCCTCTCATTTTTCCAATAAATGACAAAAAGTCTGCAACTATCATATCAGAATATGATGGCGCACCTTCTGGTAAGTACCCTATGAATTCTTTTGCTTTTAATGGATCAGATTTAAGATTAATATTGTTAACAAAAATCTGGCCATTGTCTGGTTCTAAAAAACCAGTTAGCATTTTCATTGTGGTAGACTTTCCTGCACCATTTGGACCAAGAAAGCCAACCACCTCACCCCTTGACACTGACAAATCAATATTATCTACCGCAATAAATTGATCAAAAGATTTCTTTAGATTAGTTGCGTTTATAAGTTTACCAGACAAAATATTTACCTTTTAAAGAACGATTCCTTTTTAATAGTTGTGTCTTAATTAATTTTTTAAATGATAAATTTCAAGATAAAAAAGTTATTTTTTTATATTTGAATTTGTCTTTATAAATCTAAAATTATAAAAACTTGCTAACGTCAGGAAGTTGAGGCTCTCCCAAGTAATTTTCTAAAGCTAGAGCAATTTCAACCGCTTTCTCATCTTCGTTTTTACCACATATGATTTGTAAACCAATTGGTAATGTTTTGTTATCTTTATTATTCAATAAATTATGAATGGGAAAAGAAATTCCACATAATCCAAAAATATTTACAGGTTGTGTGTTCGCCGATGCAAGAAGGCTTCTTTCGTGAAGTTCTCCACCTATTGTTGATTTATCAACTTCAAGGGCCTGCATTACAGTTGTAGGTGAGATAAGAGCATCATATTTTGAAAAATATTTACTAGCTATATCTTCTAACTCTAAATGTCTTTTTTTAGCTTCAATATATTCAAATGAGGATACATTTAGACCCAACTTAGCTCTGTTTCCAGTAACAGGGTCCATTTTTTCAACGTTCTTGATAAATCTATCTTTACCAAATGCGCTTACAATTTCTGAACCAACAATTGCAGGAAACAAAGTTGCCTTTTCGTTAGCTTCATGAATTACTAATTCTTCTATTTTTGCTCCTAATTTTATAAGTTTACTACAAACAATCTCATAAGCCTCTTCAACTTCTGGATCTAAATTTGATGTAAAGGGTTCTTTAAGTTTTGCTAACGTCATACCATTAAGCTTTATAGGTTTTTGATCTATAGTTTTACCATTATATGTATTAAATATTAATTTTGTATCTTTAACATTTCTTGCTATGGGTCCAGGTGTGTCTAAAGTAGGAGATAATGGAAAAATACCATTGGTTGGCCACCTATTTTTTGTTGTCTTTAATCCAACTATACCATTAAGTGAAGCAGGAATTCTAACTGAACCCCCAGTGTCTGTGCCAATGGCGAAAGCAGCAAGACCAGAAGCAACAGCTACAGCAGAGCCACTACTTGATCCTCCTGGCATCCTATGTATTATATTATCCCATGGATTTTTAGGGGTGCCTCTATATTTATTTAGCCCAGTCGCGCCTAAGGCAAACTCAACAGTATGTGTTTTACCTAAAATCACACAACCAAGAGATTTTAATCTTTTAACTAAATTTCCTTCTGGCCCTGTTATATCTTCACTTTCTATCTGAGAACCATTAGTTGTAGGCATTTTATTAACAGAACAAATATCTTTTATCGCAACTGGTATCCCCATTAAAGGCCCTAAATCAACTCCACAAGAAAATAGTCTGTCTATTCCATCTGCCCAAGTAAGTCCTTGATTTTCGTCAGTATATATATAAGCGTGAAGATGTGGATTTAAAATTTTTATTCTTTCATAGTATATTGATGTAATTTCTTTACAGCTAACCAAACCATCTCTAAACTTCTTCCCTAATTCATTTATTGATATGCCAGTGAGAGGGTCACTTGGTAAATTTTTGTTTGAACTTTTCATTAAAACCACCCTTAATTCTTAAATTGATTTTTCATAGAGCCAAAAATTCCTTTTAATCTTGGTGAGGTTGAACAATCAGCTTCTAAAATCATTTTTTTTTCTACAGGAACGTGAATGCCAACATAGCGCACAGATTTATATTTTGGGTTAGATATGAGTTGTACTTTTCTATCTGATTTTAATCTATACCTTGCTACCCCTTTTTCAAATGGGAAAATTATGTCTGTACCTGGAACTGCAACTACAAAACTATCATCATCAACAGAGCATTTATTATTTAAAGTAATTGTAACAGAAATCACTTCCACAGGTTTAAAAGCTTGTTGAATATTAGGCATACCAAACCATAGCATTAGCCCAATAACACTTATCCCTGACAGAAAAAAAATAATTTTAGTTAAAAAACGCATTGATACCTTAAAATAAACATATTACACCTTATCATGTAATTAATTATAACAAATTTATAGGCGAAGTAATTAATTTTTAGATAATATTTTGAGGATTTATTGAAAAATTTATGCGAAACGAATTTGATAGAATTAAAAGATTACCACCATACGTTTTTGCTGAAGTAAACAATCTTAAAGCTAAACTAAGATCAAAAGGTAAAGATATAATTGATTTTGGAATGGGAAATCCAGATATGCCAACCCCAAAGCATATCAGGCAAAAATTAAAAGAAACTGTAGAAAAACCTGGCACAGGAAGATATTCTACGAGTAAGGGTATCAATGGGCTTAGAAAAGCCCAAGCTGCTTACTATAAAAGACGATTTGACGTTAATTTAGATCCTGAAAATGAAGTAATAGTTACTTTGGGTTCAAAAGAGGGCCTTGCTAATTTAGCCCAAGCAATAACTTCACCTGGAGATATAATACTATCTCCGAACCCTTCATATCCAATTCATCCTTATGGGTTTATAATTGCAGGTGCTTCGTTGCGTCATTTACCAGCTATGGATGATGGAATTTTTAACGCTGATTTATATTTAGAAAGATTAGAAAGATCTATTATTGAGAGTGTGCCTGCCCCCTTAGCTGTTATTGTATCTTTTCCTTCCAATCCAACCGCGCAAGTTGTATCTTTGGAATTTTATAAAGAAGTTGTAAAAATTGCTCTCAAATATAACGTATATATATTATCTGATTTGGCGTATGCAGAAATATACTATGATAATTCTCCGCCTCCTTCAATTCTTCAAATTCCAAGAGCAAAAGAAGTGGCAGTAGAATTTACTTCAATGTCAAAAACTTATGCTATGGCAGGATGGAGAATTGGTTTTGCTGTTGGCAATATAAGACTAATAAACGCACTTACTAGAATTAAGTCTTATTTAGATTATGGAGCATTTACTCCAGTTCAAGTTGCGGCAGCAACTGCATTAAATGGTCCTCAAGATTGTGTCCAAGAGATAAGAAATACTTATCAAAAAAGAAGAGACTTTCTTATAAAATCTATGGAAAGGGCTGGCTGGAGTATTCCAAGTCCAAAAGCAAGTATGTTTGCTTGGGCTCCAATACCTCCTAAATATAAAGAGAAGGGATCATTAGAGTTTGCAAAAGAATTAATGCTCAAAGCGGATGTTGCAGTCTCTCCAGGTGTGGCTTTTGGTGAATTTGGAGAGGGCTTTGTAAGAGTTGGCTTAGTCGAAAATGAACAAAGGATTAGACAAGCAGCAAAAAACATAAAAAAATTATTATCCTAATTTTTATATTTCGTTACTTACAATAAAGGATTCTCTTAAGATTACATAAAATATACCTACTAATGTCCCAATAAAAAAATGATAGAATTAAATGTAATTTTCTTTTGCTATGAAAAATAAACTCTGTAGCAGGTATTTTAACTATTACAGATTTGAAATCATTACTTAGAACCGGAGTTGTTTCAAATGATCTTTTGTATGTATCCAATTTCTTATCAAGTTTAATAGATCTTATTTTGTTTTTTAACATAATAATACTAGGGATAAATAACCTTTTATCTTCACGTTTTTTTATTAAATTTTTTCCTCTTCTAGAGCTTGATAACCACGCGTGTATAAGTATTCATTTCCACCAGTGTAAAAGTAAGAGTCTGAATCTTTATCAAATAATTTCAAACTCTGATCCTTATCAATGAAAACAATTTTACTGTCAATATTACTTTTGGTACCTTTTTTTATGTCTAACTTTCTTGCAATTTTAGCTTGTTCACTTAAAAAAGCTATTTTATTTTTAATTTTATTATCATAAGTTATTAATTCATTAGCAACTTTATTATTATACTCTTCAATTTTTTGAATCTTAAATTCTTCAGCAGCAGTTAGCTCACTTTGAAAACGATTAAATAAATAATTTTTTACTGATTTATTACTTTCATTAACTATGTAATAAAGTGATTTTTTCCACTTCTCAACATCATTAAAACGAATTTTTAAAGAGAAAGTTTTCGAACTTTCATCGTTTAGTAAAATTTTCAATTCTGAAACTAATTTTATCACAGCTTCATTATATTCTTCTTCATTATCAAATTTTTCCTTATCAATTAATTCAAACTTATTGATTGCTCTTTGAAACGACACTCCTTCATCTATTCGTTCTACAAACAAATCCATAAGTATTTTTGGAGTAACTCTTAGATCTGCTTTTCTAGTTGGCGTCCTAAAAATAGTATCAACATCTGAATATTTATTAAAAAATTTTTGAATATTCTCAATATTTGAATTAAACGATTTGTATTTTATCATTTCAGCAGTTGTTACTGGTTTGATATTTGTAATTGCAGTAAATGAATTATTAGGAAAAATTGTATGATATCCAAAAGTTATTGCGAAGAATATTATTGCAATTGATAGAATTATTAATTTATTGTTCCAAATGATTTTATGATATTAATAATATCTATTTCATCATTATTATTTATTTTAACTTTTGTCATTACATATTTCCTAATTATTAATGGATTATTTATTAATATAGTAGTTAAGTTAAGTAAATAATTTAAATTTTATTAATATCACAAAATATGAAAATTACATTGTAAATTTAATTAATGGATTTAGGAATAAACGTAAGTTTTATAGTTTGTGATAGATTATTAAGGTTTTATTAATTAAGTATTATAGAAAAAAAAAGTATGACAAATATTTTCAATAATTTTGAATCTAGAAATTTTTCGAAATTAGGCAAATCAAACGTTATTGGTTCAAACGCAATGGTTGTTTCCTCTCATCCTATTGCTTCAATGATTGGCATAGAAATTTTAAAAAATGGTGGAAATGCAGTTGATGCTGCAATAGCTATGAATGCTGTTCTTTGTATTGCCGAACCACACATGACAGGAGTTGGTGGTGACTGTTTTGTGATGCTATCTATTGATGGCAAAACAAATATCAAAGCTCTTAATGGATCAGGTAAATCTTCTTCAAATGCTAAAGCTGAAAACCTTCGTAAAAAAAATATATCAGTTATTACTCCCGAAATACCAGATGCTATTACAATACCAGGAGCCGTTGCTGCATGGAGTATACTTCATAATGAGCATGGTTATATGCCATGGAAAGAACTTTTTAGTCCAGCCATTAACTTTGCAACCCAAGGCATTAAAGTTCATGAGAGAGTAGCGCTTGATTGGTCAAAAAACATACAAAAATTATCTTTAGATTCTGATACATCCAAGCTTTTTCTTAAAAATGGACAATCATTTAAGTTCATGGAGAATTTTAAAAATGAAAACTTATCTGAAACTTTTCGAACAATTGCTCATGAGGGTAGAAATGGTTTTTATCATGGCTGGGTTGCTAATGACATGCTTAAAAAGCTAGAAACAATTGGAGGAAATCATACCCTAAACGATTTTGGAAACACGACCGCAGAGTGGGTAAAGCCAATTTATTCCGATTACAGAGGGTTTCGTATCTATGAATGTCCTCCAAATGGGCAGGGTTTGGTTGCCTTAATTATTTTATCAATTCTTGAGAAGTTTGATTTAAAAAATATGTCTAAAACTGACTACACACATGTATTTTGTGAGGCAACAAAAATAGGATATTTTCTAAGAGATGAGTATCTAGCAGATCCAGAGCTAAACAAACTATCTGTTGATTATTTTCTTAAATCAAATTTGCTGGATCAATATGCGTCCACCATTGATATAAATAAGGCAAAATTTTATAGTTTAAGTGATTTCCCAGATCATCCTGATACAATTTATCTTTCTGTAAGAGATAAAAATGGCATGACAATCTCATTTATCAACTCTCTCTTTGACGCCTTTGGTAGCGGTATTACAGCCCCTAAAAGTGGGGTTCTTTTTCATTGTAGAGGAAGAGCCTTTAATACTATTGAGGGACATCCGAATGAGTTAAATCCAAATAAAAGGCCAGTACATACTATAATTCCTGCTATGATTTCCAAAAATAATAAATTAATAGGTTCATTTGGTATCATGGGAGGTCAATATCAAGCTGCTGGTCACGCTTATGTTTTATCTCAAATGATTGATTTTGGATTAAACCCACAACTTGCCCTAAATTATCCCCGGATTTTCCCTAATAATAATGTGTTAGATATTGAAGATGATTTTGACTTGAACTTAATAACTGAATTAAAATTAAAAGGGCACAAAATTAACTATTCAGTACCTCCTATAGGTGGTGGTCAAATAATTTTAATAGATGAAGAAAAGGACGTGTTAATTGGTGCAAGTGATTGGCGTAAGGATGGTGTTGCAATAGGATATTGATTTATTTTTTCTTAATTTCTCGGTATGTTATTAAAAGACAAGAGCCAATAACGACCAAGCCACCGATAACTTGATTGTATGTTGGAATTTCATTCCAAATAATGAAACCAAAAAGAGTTGCTAATGGAATTGCTAAATATCTTAGTGTTACTAAAATTGTGGCCTCTGCATATTTGTAACTCTGGGCCATAAGATACTGAACAAATGACCCTATCATTCCAAGTGCAATTAAAGTATATAGCGTGTTATTAGGTGTTATGAAAATTTCAATTCCATAATCCCCAGTTTTTCCATAAAACTTAGTTCCAAAAAAAATAATAGTACATGCGATAATTAGGGAAGTTAATAGATTATGAATTAAAGCTGTAGTGGCTGGATGTTCTGTTTTCCCAATTCTTCTTAATATAAGAGCAAGTGCTGCGTGTGTTAATGCGCTTCCGAATGCAAGGTAAACACCTAATGCTGACAACTCTGATTTCTCATTAATAATACTGACAGGATTTATCATTAAAAAAACACCAATTAATCCAAATATAACTGCTGACCATCTAACCAGACCAATTTTTTCTCCTAGGACAAGTGGAGATAAGAGAGTGACATAAATGGCTGAACTTTGCGCAAGAGCAGTAGTCAGCCCAATAGGAATTAGTTGTAGAGAGGAAAAAACCATTATCATTGTGATGAAACCAAAAAAAGACCGTAAAGCAATATTTTTCCAATTATTCACTTGAAATAGAAACGACTTTCTAGCTACGTAAGCTAAAATAAATAAAATTGGTAACGAATATACAAACCTAGAAAATAAAGTTATAACAAAATCCACTTCACCGGATAAAGACTTGATTATCATGTGAGTAAATAGTGATAGAAATATAAATATGATCCAAATGAGAGAACCGATTATATTTGAAGACATATTAGACCAAATAAAATGAACTTGAAAAATATATATTAAAGAATAACAATAAACACAACAATCTAATAGACATAATCTCCTCAAGGGTAAAATTAAATGACAAAAACAGTAATAATTGTTGGTTCTGGTAACGCTGCTTTATCTGCGGGTATAGCCGCTTTAGAAAAGGGTGCATATGTAACTATTTATGAAAAAGCAGATAAAAAAATGGCTGGCGGAAACACTAAGTATACAGCTGGTGCAATGCGATTTGCCTATGATAATAGTAATCAGTTAATGGATCTTTTAAAAAACCCAAATGATGAAAGGCTTCTTCATACAGATTTTGGTTCTTACACCCAAGAAAAATTTGAAAAAGATTTATTAAACTTTAATGATGGTAGACCACTAAGCCATGAGCAGAAAATTTTGGTTTCTAAATCTTTAGAGACAATAAAGTGGCTTTCTTTGCACAATGTTAAGTTTGAGCCTATTTATTCTAGGCAAAGCTTTTTGAAAAATGGTAAGCATATTTTTTGGGGAGGCCTAACACTTGCATCACAAAACGAAGGTGTTGGTTTATTTGAGCAAGAATTAGCAGCATTTTTATTATTAGGTGGAAAAATTTTTTATCAAAGTCCTGTTACAAATCTTTGTTATGAAGCTGGAGAAGTGAAAGGCGTTTATGTAAATGGGAAAAAAGTAATTGCTGACGCAGTTATTTTAGCATCAGGTGGGTTCGAGGCTAATGATGAACTTCGAAAATCCTATATTGGTAACAACTGGCTAAAGGCGAAAGTTAGAGGAACTCCTCATAATACAGGAGATGGTCTGAAGATGGCCTTAGAAATTGGTGCTGCTAAACATGGTTTATATGATGGTTGTCATGCCACTCCAATGGATTTACATATGAAAAATTATGGTGGTTTAGATTTAGAACCAACTGAGAGAAAAAATTATAGAAAGATATGCTATTTTTTAGGAATCATGATTAATGCAAATGGTAAAAGATTTTTAGATGAGGGCAAAAATTTTCGAAATTATACTTATGCTCAATACGGAAAAAGAGTTTTAGATCAACCAGGACATTTTGCTTGGCAGATTTTTGATAGTAAGGTTTTTGATTTACTTTATGAAGAATATACATTCCATGACGCGCACTTTGTTGAAGCTGATACTATTGATGAGTTAATAAAAAAAATGGATGGTGTTGATAAAAATGAAACTAAGAAAACAATTGAAGAATTTAATAATTCAGTAGATCTTAATACCACTTTTGATCCAACTATTCTTGATAGAAAATCAACCAAGGGTCTTGAGATTGAAAAATCTAATTGGGCACAAAAAATAGATAGAGGTCCCTTTAGAGCTTTCCCTGTTACTGGTGGTATTACTTTTACATATGGTGGATTAAAAGTAGATAAAAATGGATCAGTACAAGATGTAAAAAATAATCCAATAAAAGGACTATTTGCTTGTGGCGAATTAGTAGGAGGTGTTTTTTTTAATGGATATCCTGGCGGTTCAGGCTTAACCTCTGGTGCAGTATTTGGAAGAATGGCAGGTTATGGTTCAGTACAAGAAGGATAGAGTATGAAAAAAATTAAGGTGGCAATTCTAGATGATTACCAAAATGTAACTCATCGTTTTGCTAATTGGGAAAAACTTTGTGAAAAAATAGAACTTAAAATATTTAATGAATATATTGGAAGTGATCCTAATTTATCAAAAAAAATATCTGATTATGATGTTTTGTGTTTGATGCGAGAGAGAACACCACTTCCCAGAAACATAATAAATAAACTCCCTAATCTTAAATTAGTCATTACAAGTGGGATGTGGAATGCTTCTGTTGATGCAGCAACCTTAAAAGAAAAAAATATAATTTATTGCGGTACTGAAACTAAAATTCATTCTACGGCAGAATTAACATGGGCTCTAATTATGAATGCATGGAGAGGGTTGCAGACTGAAATTCAAAACATGAAAGATGGTAATTGGCAAACTACTATTGGAAGAGGGCTGAAAGGAAACACACTAGGCATTTTTGGCCTTGGTAAACAAGGATTGCAAGTAGCTAATTATGCTAAAGCTTTTGGAATGAGGGTGATAGCTTGGAGCCATAATTTAAAGCAAGAAGATTGTGATAAAGTTGGCGTTGAATACGTAAATAGTAATGACTTATTTAAAATTTCAGATATTTTAACTATTCATACAAGATTATCAGATAGAACAAGAAATTATATTAATAAAAATAACCTTAAGTTAATGAAAAAAAACTCTGTTATTGTAAATACTAGTAGAGGACCAATTATCAAGGAAAAAGATCTAATTGATGCACTTAATAATAATGTTATTTCATGTGCAGCTTTAGATGTTTATGACCAAGAACCTCTTCCTAGTGTTCATATTTTAAGAAAGACAAAAAACTTAATTCTTACGCCACATATTGGTTACGTTTCAGAAGAAGCGTATCAGAAGTTCTTTAATGGTTACTTAAAAGCAATAGAAGCATTTATAAATAAAAGTCCAATTAATCAAATTTCTTAAAATCATAACCAATTATCTGAAACCCAATGAGGGGTTTTTAATTGTTTATAAAGTTTTTTATAAATTTGTGATTTTTTTACTGGCCAATTACCTTTTATAACATCATCCGGATCAGGTTTGCCCGTAAAAGCGACAATAGAAGTGTTTTTAGGAAGTTGCGCTGGTCGCCAAATCCTAAATGGCCAGTAGGGAAGAAGATTATGTTTAAAACTTTGGCACCACTCGGTTGGCCAAAAAACTTGATCTTTAATTTGATCACTTAAATAAATTTGTTCTATATGGTATTTTTTCCAATATTTTTGTGGATTTTTTTGAAATTTTTCAAAAATAGATTTATACTTTTCAACTGGAAATCGAAAACAACTTGTATTTCCTATATTTTGACCTAATTGAGTCCAATTTTCAATTACGCAATAACATCCAGGTTTATAGTCAAAAAAACGATCTAAATTACCAGTTATTACTAAATCTAAATCTAGAAACAATACATCTCCTTTTAAGTCATAAAGAGGGTATTGCCATACACTTATCTTTCTCCAAGGCGATGAAGATATATCATTTGGCAATTTCAATTTTGGTAATGGTTTACATATTACTTCTTTGTTAATATCTTCCTTATTATCAGTGAAACAGTAAAGTTTAGTTTTTCTAATAGTATGTCTTTTTATTGATGAATATAACCTATTAACAAACTCTGGTCCGTACCTTGATCCCCATTTCATGCAGATAATTTGTTGCAACTGAAGCTTCCTCTTCTAAATTAATTTATGATAAAATTATATATTATTGTTAAGGATATTATATTAAAACTATCAACATGAACAATCTAAAAAAAATCAATATTTGCATAATTAGAAATGATAGGATGGGTGATATGATTTTAACTTTGCCGATCATAAAAGCTATCAAAACAAGCTATCCTAATTCAAATATTTGTGTTGTTTGTTCTAACTCAAATTCTTTTCTATGTGAAGAGGTCGAGTTTTTAGATGAATTTTTTATATTTGACAAAAATGACAGACTTACATCTAAGATATCTTTTTTAACGAATTTCAGGAAAGTTTCCTATGATTTAGTTTTTAACTTTAGTCAGAACATTGAAACTTTTTTATTACTCCTAATTGGAAATTCAGTTAACAAATTGTCACTAATTTATTTATCAAGATATAGTAATTCCAAATTTTCAAAAATATTTCAGAGGACAGCTTCGAAATTATTTTGCATTGATAATCTAATAGTAGATAGAAATCAATTTATTAAAAATAAATTAAATATTCATCAAACTGAAATGATATATCAGTTAGTAAAGAAAAAGCTTTTTATAAAAAAACCAAAATTATTTCATTTAATTCCCAATAATAATGATCTTATAAATGTTTTTGAGAAAAGAATATTAATACATTTATCAGCTCGATGGATAGATGATAAATATAGTGAAAATAATATGCTCGAATTAATAAATAAAATTAGAGATAAATACAGTAAAATTTATATTACAACTGACAACACAAGCAAAAAAAAATTTAGAAAAATTTATCAACTTTACGAAAATTATAATAATGAAAATATACATGAGCTTATTAAGAGTAAACAAAATATAATTATTTTGGATAAACTTAATTTTAAAAATTGGAGAGAAGCCATTTTAAACTCAAAACTTGTAATTACTTATGAGTGTGGTTGCGTTCACGTGGCTTCAATGTCCAATGTACCCGTATTAGTTGTTTATAATTATAATAACAGACCTTACATGATAAATAAGGAATATGCTCCATATACTAAAAAATACCAAAAAGTTATCGTAAATCAGGAGAAGATTAATCAAAAAATTATGTCAAAATTACATAAAATGCTAACTAATAAAAATTAAATTTCTTTAAAGATTTTCTCTTCGCCATCCTTGATATTGTGAGACTGCAAAAGCGATAGCAAACCATGTAAAAAGATTACCCCATTGTGCATAGAAACTCCCAAACTGTTGAATAGGAAAAAATAATCCAACAGGCACGACGAAGGCCGTGGCAGCCATTGGGCATTCAAAATTATTTAATCTAGCTTTGAAGCAAGTGATGATTATAGAGCAAAACATAATACATCCAATGAATAAACCAATGATGCCTGTTTCAGAAAATAGTTGAATATAGAAGTTGTGTGGATGATTTCCACAATAATTTTTTCCTGGCAACCATGATGGAAGGTTGCTATTTAAGTTTTTACAAGTGTTTCTTGTGCCAGATGGTCCTATTCCTTTGATTGGTGTAAGTAGGCCCTGTTGTATTCCTCCTCTCCATGCTCCCCAATGTTGATTAGTATTGTCAGTGTTTAGAATTGGTATATGATTTATAAATTCTTTCATGAAACGTTCGTTCAAGTCTGGGCGACTAAAAAAAACTACTGTCACTGCAAAAACTTCAACGATTACAAGCGTTGAAAATAAAATAAATTTTGGTTTCCATAAAATACTAGCTAGCATGCCACCACAAGCTCTTATAAGAAAATTTGTTCTCTCTCCTGTCAAAACAGACACACTAATTGAAAAAAATCCAATTAACCCAGACACTATACCAGCTCTATTTTTGTTGCTAACTGCCAATGCCATTAGGACACAAAATAAAGGTAATGATACCTTTGCAATATAACTACCAGGTACTTTGTCGCCATATGGCCATGTTAATCTCATTTTTGGCTCAATAATTGTTTCTGCAATTAAAATGAAACACATTATTAACATTCCGATTAACATAGATAATAACATTACAATTCTGATATCTCTATCCCTTGCAAGCCAAACTTGTGCAGCCGCTACGTAGAGAGGAAATCTGAACCAAACAAAGCCTTGTTGAAATGAAAATAGCGGATCAGGTCCTGTAATGGCTGAAAACAAACCAAATACCCATAAAGCAAAAGCGCTTTTAAACCATATTTGGGAAGTCCATTTCCAGTCTTTTAGTTTTATGCATCTAACTAAAAAAATGATACTTATTGAAGTAAGCCATATATCTGCTGGGTCTCTCTCAATTAAATAAATAAATGGTCCTAGAAACCAAAATATAGTCATATATTTATCAAAACTATTAAGGCTTTTTATTTTATCCCAGCCAAGTGCCCAACTTGTACAAAAATTGAGTTCAACTGTAGAAATATATTTGAGTATCATAATAACCAATTGATAAGATTTGTAATACTATTACTGATAAACAAATTATTATTAAAAACAAGAATTAATATTATGAATAACAAAAGCAGTTTTATAAAAAAAATAATTTGAAACTTAACTTTCAAATTTTATTTACAAACTGTTTTTTTAATTTGATTTATGAAGTATTTACTTCGAACCAATTTTAATTTTATTTTTTATGAGCCATAAACATACCAATGAGGGTATTACCATTATTGTGGTTATTAAAAAAAATGTTCCCCAATCACCTTCAAGCCAATCTACTAGAGCTCCCGAAGAAGAAGCAACTAATGTTCTGCCAGCAGTACCTAATGAAGCAAGTAGAGCGTATTGTGTGGCTGTGTAAGTCCTATCAACTAATAATGAAATAAACGCTACAAAAGCTACTGTTGCAAATGCTGCTGTAATGTCATCTGCAATTACTGCAACAGCAAATAATAATTCAGATTTTCCAGTCCAAGCCAAAAAAGCAAATAGTAGGTTAGTTAGTGCCATCAAGCCGCCGGCGAAGAACATTGTTTTTATTGTTCCTGTTCTCATTGCCATGACACCACCTAACAATGTAAAAACAATAGTTGTAATCCACCCAAGCCCTTTGGAATATATCGCAATCTGTCCTTTTGAAAACCCAATTTCTTTATAAAAAACTATAGACATTCTTCCAAGAAAAGCTTCACCAATCTTGAATAAGAAAATAAAACCTAATATTCCTAAAGCAATTGCAAAACCATTTTTTTTAAAAAAACTTATTATAGGTCCACCTATGGTTCCAGTAATATATATAAAAAATTTAGTTATAAAGTTAATAGATCCAAGTCTTTTTTCGATTGCTTTGTCAGTTTCTTTTTGTTTTGCTTCTCTATCAGTTTTAACTGGCTCATAAACAAACATTAAACCAATATTCATCAAAATTATTACAACTCCTAAAACTAAGAATGTGGTTTGCCAATAATCAGGAATACCCATATTCTCAAAAACTTCAGCTGTAAATAAAGCTAATACGCCTCCTAATTTGTATCCTGTCCACCAACCAACTACTGCCATTGCAGCACCGGCGGCCATGACTTTCGTTTCTTTTTCATTTATTTGTTCAATTCTTAGAGCATCAACAGTTATATCTTGTGTTGCTGAAGCAACGGCAATAACTAATCCTACTGAAATTAATAAAGCTAAGTTTTGAGATGGGTTTATAAAACTCCAAACTATCAAACTTATTAAAATTATGACTTGCATTAAAACTATCCATGCTCGTCTGTGGCCTAGTTTTTTTGTTATAAGAGGTATTTGAATTCTATCAATTAATGGAGCCCATAAATAATTAAATGCGTAAACACCAAAAATTAAACCTGCCCAACCAATAGTTGACCTGCTCAATCCTTCCTCTTTTAGCCAAAGGCTTAAACTACTGGCTATTAGTACCCAGGGAAAACCACTAATAGCACCAAGAAGTGAAATTTTTAGCATTCTTAAGTCTTTGTAAACTAAAATTGATTGAAGCCAGCTTTGTTTTTGCTCTACCATAATTTAATATCTCTAAATTTTAAAAAATCTTACTATTATTCTGTATAAAAATATATTTTTTCTTTCATTAAATTATTTATAATTACTTACTATGAAAAATTGGTTAGTAATAAATCTGAATAAGAAATATTTTCTAAAAGTTGGCAATCAACTGTTCCCATGTCAAATAGGTGAAGGAGGCCTTGAGAAGGCTGTAAAAAAAACTGAGGGTGATAAAACCACACCTATAGGGAATTGGTATTTTAAAAAAATTTATTACAGATCAGACAAAGTTTTTAAACCAAAATTCAAGAAAAAAAATGTTTTGAAAGTAAATAAAATTACAAAGAATTGTGGATGGTGTGATGATATTACAAGTGACAAATATAACAAATATATAAAAATTAGCGATTTTCAATCGCTCAATATTAATCACGAAAAATTATGGAGAGAAGATGATGCCTATGACTTAATAATTGTTACCTCCCACAATGTCGAACCAACAATTAGAAATAAGGGTAGTGCAATTTTTATTCATTGTAGTTTCTCAGATAATAGAAAAACTTCAGGTTGTATCGCTTTGAAAAAAAAAGATTTAGTTTTTTTGTTAGGAAATCTAAATCGTAATACATATATAAAAATTCAAAACTAGTTAAAAAAAATATAAAACTTTACAGATTTAATTAATCGAATTAAAAGTATTTTTTTTAAATAAAATTAGGGTTAGCAAATGCCATATTCATTAATTTCAGTTATTCTTGGTCTTCTTGGACTACTGTCAGCTTATTTTGTATACTTGAAGGTGAAGTCCTCATCGGAAGGCGAAGGTCGTGTGAAGGAAATTGGAGATGAAATACACCTTGGTGCAATGGTGTTTATGTCTGCAGAGTATAAGAGATTAGCTATATTTTGTTTAGTATGTATAGTTGCATTATATTTTTCTCTTGGCTGGCAAACTGCTATATCATTTATGCTTGGAGCATTGTGTTCAGGTACTGCAGGTTTTATAGGTATGTATTCAGCAACAAAGGCAAATGTGAGAACTGCAGTTGCTGCTAAAGAAAAAGGTGCTTCTGAAGCATTAAATATAGCTTTTTTCGGTGGCTCAATCATGGGACTAACAGTAGCTGCAATGGGTTTGTTTGGTGTAGGAATTTTATTTCATTATTTTGCAGGTGATATCAAAACAATTCATGCAATTGAAGGTTTTGCAATGGGTGCTTCATCGGTAGCTTTATTTTCAAGAGTAGGTGGTGGTATATTTACTAAAAGTGCAGATGTTGGTGCTGACCTTGTGGGTAAGGTGGAGGCAGGGATTCCAGAAGATGATCCTAGAAACCCTGGCGTCATTGCGGATAATGTTGGTGACAATGTTGGAGATGTAGCTGGAATGGGTTCTGATATTTTTGAATCATATTGTGGATCTATGATAGCATGTATAGCCTTGGCTGCTTCAATGACTAGCGCTACTATCAACTCGTTAGGTGGTAATCAGTACCTTCTTCAATTTATGCCGTTAGCTTTAGCTTCTTTAGGTATCATATGTTCTTTGCTAGGAATATTAACTGTAAAAGCTTTTTCCTCGAAAAGCGCAGAAACAGCTCTAAGATATGGTACAATAGGATCTGCAGTACTTTTTGTAGTGTTGTCATATTTTTTGGTTGATTTAATGAATGTTGCTGTTGGTGTTTGGATTGCTGTGCTTGTTGGCTCAGTTGGAGGTATAGTTGTTGGATTAATCACCGAGTATTATACTGGTGGAAGTCCTGTAGAAAAAATAGCTAAAGATGGAGAAACTGGTTCTGCTACTGTTTTAATATCAGGTTTGGCAACAGGTATGCAATCAGTTGCAATCCCAGTTTTAACAATTGTATCTATAATTTTTATATCAAATATATATGCAGGTCTGTATGGAGTTGGTATAGCTGCAGTTGGAATGTTAAGTACAGTTGGTATCACTATGGCAATAGATGCTTACGGTCCAGTTGCTGACAATGCCGGAGGTATTGCTGAAATGTCTGAGATGGGAAAGGAAACTAGAGAAATTACAGACTCACTTGATGAAGTTGGAAACACTACTGCAGCTATTGGTAAAGGTTTTGCAATAAGCGCTGCGGCTTTAGCTGCATTGGCCCTTATTAGCGCATATATAGAAAAAATATCAATTTCTGATGAAAGTTTTGTCTTAGCTATTAACGATCCATTAGTTTTGTGTGGTATGTTCTTAGGAGGTATATTCCCATTTTTGGTAAGCTCTATGACAATGACTGCAGTTGGTGATGCTGCTTTTGATATGATTAAAGAAATCAGAAGGCAATTTAAAGAAATCCCAGGTTTGTTGGAGGGTAAAGCAAAACCAGATACTGCAAGGTGTGTAGATATTGCAACTAGAGCAGCTTTAAGAAAGATGATAGCACCAGGAGCTTTAGCTGTTTTGTCACCAGTAATCATAGGTTTCTTACTTGGTCCAAAAGCACTTGGGGGAATGTTAGGTGGTGCACTCATATGTTGCGTTATGATGGCCTTGATGATGTCAAATGCTGGTGGTGCTTGGGATAATGCTAAAAAGTTTGTAGAAAAAGGAAACTTTGGTGGTAAAGGATCAGAAGTTCATAAAGCAGCAGTTGTTGGAGATACAGTTGGTGACCCACTAAAAGATACATCAGGACCATCAATGAACATTTTGATTAATGTTATGGCTATAGTTAGTTTAGTTATAGCCCCGCTATTAGTTTAACAAATATAATAATAAAGCTATTTAAAATAGCTTTATTTATTAAATTTTGTAATAGCTGAAAAGTCTAAGTATCCTTGGTTTTCATTAACCATTCTTTCAAACCTCTCTCTTGAGTTTTTACCAAATGGTGCAGAAGTATTCGTACTTTCAATAGCCTTGAGCGCTATAGTAAGATCTTTTAGCATCAGATCTGCTGAGAAACCAGGTCTAAAGTCATTGTCTGCTGGACTTGTTGGTCCAACACCTTTTATTGGGCAATAGCTATTTATAGCCCAACAGGAACCAGTTGAGGTTGACAATATTTCAAATAATTTTTCTGGATCCAAACCTAAATTCTGCCCTAAAGAAAAGGCTTCTCCTACACCAATCATAGTAGTTGCTAACAACATATTATTACATGCTTTTGTTGCTTGTCCTGAACCAGAGGAACCACACAACAAAGATTTTTTTCCCATTACTTCAAATAGGGGTAACATCATTTTATAAGCTTTTTCCGTCCCTCCTACCATAAATGTTAATGTTGCTTGTTCTGCTCCACCTACACCACCCGAAACGGGAGCATCAAGAGATAAGATGTTTCTATCTTCACATTTTTTGTGAAGTTGCTTTGCTTTGTTGACTTCAATGGTTGAGCAGTCCACAAATAGAGTACCAGGTACGAACTCATCAATTATATTATCATAAACTTCTTCTACAATGTCACCATTAGGTAACATAGTAATTACAATATCTGCACCTTTTGCGATCTCAATTAAATTGTTTGCTTGCTTAAGGCCTTTGGGCAATAGATTATTCACAAATTCTTTATTAATATCGTAACCAACAACCTCATAATTAGCTTTAAGAAGATTCATTGTCATTTTAGCTCCCATATTACCTAAGCCAATAAAACCAATTTTTGTCATTCTAATTCTCCTTTTAATAAAAATTCAGATAGAGGTGCAGTTTGAGTTTTAATCTTTCGTTCTGAGGTTAAAAGTTTTTCACTTATTTGTAAATCTTGCTTCAACCCAAAAATGAATGGATACCATTCTCTCGATAAATGCCCTTTCCATTTCCACAAAAGGAAATCTAGTGCTTGAAAATCTTTATCATTAATATTTATTTTTTTTGCTGGAGGATTAGAACCAAAATCTGGTTTTAAAAAAAACTTTTTTATTTTACTGAATTGTTTTGGGACACCGTGAATTTCCAACACCTTTGACCATTCTTTAAAATTGTTCTGATCTCTAAAATTATTGGCGAAAATATCCAAAATCAGAAGATCCGTTTTTATTAAACCTGTAGGATTAATCATTACATCATTAATATCCTCTCTTCCAAAATAAGGTCCTATGAACAAACGTCTAGGACAATAGTCATTTGAATAGTAATTGTCCCAAAAGATTACTCTATTTTGTATTGTTGTTTTAATCAGTTTATAATTTGATAAATTTTTAGAAACAATATTTTGCCCACAATAGAACATAATTATTTTTGGATCTAATATCTTACTTAAGTCTTTCAAATAAAAAGGTTCATCTTGAATTAATTCGTCAGCGTAAATTCTTGGTACAAAGAAGATACTTTGTCCTAATTCTTTTGAAAGCTTATTTGCCAAAATAGCGTGATAAGTTCCTTCGGATACATCAACGCCAAATTTATTTTTAAAATCAGGTGGAATATCATCTAACATTAAGGCTATTGATGTTGCGCCATCATTAAGTAATTGTTTTGCTTTACGTAAAAGAACATCAAAATCTGATTTTTTATTTATCCTCGATTTTTCATTTAGGTGTTTGAAATTAAAGTCTAACCCAGGTGCAAGGCCTGCGATAATGTCAATTTTATATTTTTTACTTATGTCTGTGAATTTACGAAAATTTAAACGCCAATTTTTGCTATAATTTTTTTTCCAACATAATCTATGATTTATGTCCTCTTTTGGGGCATAAAAATAAGTGTTCATATTATTTTTGTACAGACATTTAATTATAAGTTCTCTATGTTCCCATGAAAGAAGTCTTCCATAATAACCCTCTATATAACCTCTGATAATTTTTTTATCTGTTATTTTTTTCATTTGATATCTTTATTAATATTGGAATATTATAATATCGAAATTAGGAGAAAAATATAATGAAAATTTTAGCTCTTGGTGCTCATCCTGACGATATAGAAATTTTCATGTATGGTTTAGTTTCTACTTATAAAAAAGAAGGTAACCAAGTATTTACTATGATTGCAACTGACGGCTCTAAAGGAGGATCGCCAAAAGACGATTTATTGTCAGAAAAGAGAAAAAAAGAAGCTATTGCTGGATTAAAAAAATTATCAAACCCAAAGTTTTTAAATATACCTGATGGTGAATTAGGTGAAGATCCTGAGCATAAAAAAATAATTAAAGAAAATATTTTAAAAATTATGCCAGACTTAATAATCACTCACTCAAAAAAAGATTATCATTCAGATCATAGGTCTTTATCATTTTTAACAAGTAGTGTTGTAAGTCATTACATTCCAATATTATATTGTGATACTTTAATGGGCATCAATTTTAATCCCAACTATTACATTGATATAACTGAACATTTTATGTTTAAAGAAAAGGCGATCCTCAAACATGAAACGCAAAAACCACAAAGGTTTGTTGATTTGTCTAGGTTGATGAATAGTTATAGGGCAGCACAGTGCAATGCTCCAAAAGGCAAATATGCTGAAGCATATTTTTTTGAGCCTTCTTTTCCTTTTTCAGATATAAGAGATATATTACCATCACCTTTGAAACTTAGACCTTTTCATGTAGAAAATCAAAATGGTTTTTTATGAAAACTTGTATAATTCACCACCTGAAGATGGTTTTGAAACACCAGTTGTTGAAGGGAATGTAAATGGAAGTTTATAAATTGCTCTAGCTGATAAATATGCAATGAGTTCTGCTTCTATGTAATCAAATTTAATTCCTAATTCTTTTTCATCTAAAAAACTCAATTCTAATCTTTTACTTAATCTATTAATCAAATATGAATTTTTATATCCACCTCCTGTTACAATTATATTTTTTATTTTTTTTGGCAATGTTTCAAGACTTATGACTATAGATTCTAATGTAAATTCAAGAAAAGTTGCCATAATATCATTAGTTGAATAATTTTTTTGGGTAAGATTTTTGTAAGTTGTTTTAAAAGAGTTTCTATCTAAAGATTTAGGAGGTACTTTTTTAAAAAAATCGTCTTGTAAAAACTTTGTAACCTCTTCTTTGATCGGGGTCCCTTGAGAGGCAAAATAACCGTTGTCATCAAAACTTTTGTTTAATATAATTTTTGAATAATCATCCATTAATGCGTTGCCTGGTCCTGTGTCAAAGCCAATTAAATTTTGACCATCCCAATAAGTTAAATTTGCAACTCCTCCAATGTTTAAAATACATGATGGTATTCCTAAACCTAACTTTTCGATAATAAGTTTATGGTAAATGGGTGCTAGCGGTGCTCCTTGACCACCTAATGCAAGATCATTTGATCTAAAATCAAAAACAACATTTTTATTTAGTTTTTTTGATAATATTTTTGGATCACCTAGTTGAATAGAAATTTTTTCTTTTGGGTTGTGATATACTGTTTGTCCATGAAAACCAATTAAGTCACATTTATTGATGATATTAAGGTCTTTTAATGCTAGGTAATGCTCTTCTGTAATTAAATCATCTAAGTATTGCTTTTTAGTCAAATTTAAATTTATATCTTTTAGTGAAATATTCATTAACTTTTTTTTTGTTGTTACACTATACTCATAAAAGTAATTTTTATTTAATCTTTTTAACCCCAATCCATTGGTTTTAACTAAGCTAATATCTATTCCATCCATACTAGTCCCAGACATCAGTCCGATAATATTTAAGTATTTATATTTCAAAATGAAATTAACCTTTTTAAATAATCTTAAATTATATATATTTAAGTATGCATCAAAATACACCTAAAACTGAACTTTTGTATCACAAAAGTAAACCAATTGATCATTTAAGTGTTTCTGAAGGTATATCTTTAATGATTGAAGAGCAAAAGAAAGCGTCTAATGAGGTAAAAAAAGCGGCCATATCGATTGAAAAAGCTATAGAAGAGATATATAAATATTTACTAATTAATTCAAAGGGTAGAATTGTTTACACAGGTGCTGGTACTTCAGCAAGAATAGGTGTACAAGATGGTGTAGAACTTTTTCCAACATTTAATTGGCCAATTGAACGTTTAGATTTTATAATTGCCGGAGGTTTACCTGCTTTAATAAAGGCAGTCGAAAATGCTGAAGATGATACTAAATTAGCTGAGAGTATTGTATCGGAAAAATTAATCCGTCAAGAGGATGTGGTTATTGGACTTGCAGCAAGTGGCAATACCCCTTTTACTTGTAAAGTACTAGAAAAAGCAAAAAAAAACAGTGCACTTACAGTTGCTATAAGTAACAACCCAAAAGGTAAAATTTTAGATCATGCTGATCATAAAATAATACTTGATACTAAAGAAGAAGTTATTGCAGGTTCTACAAGACTTAAGGCAGGAACTGCTCAAAAGATTTGTCTAAATATTATCTCTTCAATGGTAATGATTAAAATGGGAAGAGTAAAAAATGGTATTATGAATGAGATGGTCCCAACCAATAATAAGTTAAGGTTAAGGAAAAAATTTAACATTAATACATAGAAACTATATTATAATATAAATTCATCAATTAAAATTCATAATTTTTATAATTGGGTTATTTTTTTCTGTTCTTGAAATAATATCATCTAGTGGCTCTTTGGATACTTCCATGTGAAATGCATTAGCATGAATACAATTTTTATTATCTGTCATAATACCAACATGACCTTTCCAAAAAACTACAAAACCACGTTTAAGAAAATTTTTGTCTTTGATTATTTCTTTTTTAAGTAATAACTGATCAATAGAATTTCGAGGTATATTTTCTCCATAACATTGATACGATAATTGAAGTAAAGCTGAACAGTCCAAGCCTATTGAATTTCTACCTCCCCAAACGTAAGGAGTTCCAATCAATTTTTCAGCTATACTTACCCAATCCTTTATTCTTCCACCAATTTTAATTAAATGATTACTAGGAACATAAGCATATTTAACATTATCTTCATACAAATAGACCTTAGCCCATTTTTTATCAATATCTTTAACACGAACCTGCGCGCCCATTGGCAAATAATTTAAGCAACCTGACTTAACATCGTTATTCTTGAATAGAAATGTTCTTTTTGAGAGTATTCTGTGAGAGGAAGGTAACATATTACTTAAATATTTTTCTTCGACCCATCCTATATAATTATCAGTTAGTAATTGACAATAATACCAATTTGAATGATGATCTAAAATTTTTACAGTTTCTCCAAACAAACATTCTGTTTCTAATCCTGACTTATTACTAGGTTTCGATCTCATTGGAACAGATGGTTCAATAACATTCATAAATTTTTGTCTTTACACCAATTTTTAACATCAAAATTTGGACATGTCTTCGATGTATTACCAGTTTCGCAATGTCCAACGATTTTTGCTTGCGGATGCAAGGCCTTCCAAGATTTTAATACTCTTTCTAAGGAAATAAACTGTTTTTTAGTAAAATTGTCACGACCAATAAGGCAAACTCCTAAACTAATATGATTTTTACCTTTTACATGTGCACCAATCCAATATTCTGGTCTACCATTTTCAACATTACCAGATCTACAAATTATTTTGTGGTAACCTATACCATCCCAACCAAAATTGAGATGCATTTTATGAATATCTAAGGCACGTAAATCTTTACTATTATCAGTATCTGAACAGTGTATTACTAAAAACTCTATATTTGAACTTACAAGCATTTATATATCTTTTATTAATTTAAAAAATAGAATATTATCAAAATTATATATTTTAAAGCTTAAAAGTATTAATATTTTAAATTTTTATCAAAACAGATAAGTCTAGCAATTAACTTATTATTTTAAGAGGAATGTTTTAGATTGGGTATTATTACTCCCATATTGTTGGCAGGAGGTTCTGGGACACGTCTTTGGCCATCATCACGTAAAACGTATCCTAAACAATTCACAAAATTGATATCGAAAGAAACATTGTTTCAGCAATCAGCATTGAAATTTGTTAACTCTGAAAAAATTGAATATAACTCAATCATAACTGTAACAAATTCTTTGTTCAGGTTTATTGTAAGAGAGCAATTACAAAAAATAGGCGTAGATGCTGGACGAATTTTGATTGAACCTGAAGCAAAAAATACTGCTCCTGCAATTCTTGCGGCAACACTTGTGGCCTCTAAAGACAATCAAGATGCAGTTATGATAGCAGTTCCTTCAGATCATATAATCACTGATACTAAATACTTTAATGAAGCAATTAAAGTTGGTCTTAAGGAAGTCACAAATGGGAAAATTGTAACATTTGGTATCAAACCAACCTATCCAGAAACTGGGTATGGATATTTGCAAGTAAAGCTAGATAACAAATTAGATCCAAAGCAGGTTCTAAGATTTATTGAAAAACCAAATATTAAGACTGCATCCAAAATGCTAAATGAAGGAAATTATTTGTGGAATTCTGGAATTTTTATGTTTCGTGCAAAAGATATGATTTTAGCATTTGAAAAATATTCTCAAAACATTTTATCAAATGTTAAAAAAGCAGTTGAACTTAGTGTTTTAGACATGGAGTTTATAAATCTTGATCTAAAATCATGGAGAAAAATAAATAAAATTAGTATTGATTATGCAATAATGGAAAAAGTTAATAACTTGGTTGCCGTGCCTTATAATTCCATTTGGTCAGATTTAGGAAATTGGGATTCAGTTTGGAGAGAAACAAAACGTGACAAAGATGGTGTCTCTTTGTCCCAAAATGCACATGCTATAGAATGTGAAAATACTTTACTTAGATCTGAAAATAAAACTCAGCAAATTGTTGGTTTAGGTTTGCGTGATATTGTGGCAATATCAATGTCTGATGCGGTTTTAGTAGCAAATAAAAATAAAAGTCAGGATGTAAAAGGTATAGTAGAATATTTAAAAGCAAAAAAAATTGAACAATCAGAATTATTTCCAAAGGATTATCGACCATGGGGGTGGTTTGAAATTATCTCGTCAGGAATAGGCTTTAAAGTTAAAAGAATTTGTGTAAATCCAGGAGCAAGTTTAAGCTTGCAAAGTCATAAATTTCGTTCTGAGCACTGGGTTGTTGTTAAGGGTTCAGCAAAGATTACTATTGACGGCGACATAAAATTTGTTAACGAAGGACAATCAAGTTATGTACCACTAGGTGCAGTGCATCGCCTAGAGAACCCAGGTAAAGATCCAATGACAATCATTGAAGTTCAAATTGGTACTTATTTTGGGGAAGATGACATCATTAGATATGAAGATTACTACTCACGAAAATAATGGATTGAAAAGGGAATCTTCTTTTAATAAGTTCAGATTTAAAAATTACATCAATGAAAACCTTAAAAAAAATTTTATTTATACTATCTCCTCATGAACGCAAACGTGCTTTGTTACTATTATTTATGATCATAGTAATGGCATTACTAGATATGATTGGTGTAGCTTCTATTCTACCTTTCATAGCAGTGCTTTCAAATCCAACCTTTATTGAAACGAATATTTTTTTAAATAAAATTTTTCATACTTCAATAATGTTTGGAATAGAAACAAAACAACAATTTCTTTTTGCATTAGGAGTTGTTGTGTTTGTATTGCTAATAATTTCATTAACTTTCAAAGCTCTAACAAGTTACATGCAAATTCGTTTTGTTCAAATGCGTGAATACACTATTGGCAAACGCTTGGTACAACGATATTTGCATCAACCCTACAGCTGGTTTTTATCTAGGCATAGCGCTGATATAGGAAAAACTATCTTGTCAGAAGTGCAACAAATAATTGGGAGAGGAATTAGGCAATTAATTGAACTGGTAGCCAAAAGCTTAGTAACTATTGCATTAATAACTTTATTATTAATAGTTAACCCTAAACTTACACTTATTGTTAGTTTTTCACTTGGAAGTGCTTATTTATTAATATTTTACATTGTGCGAAAATACCTAAAGCGAATTGGGGAAGAAAGAGTCATAAATAATGAAATTCGTTTTACAAAAGTAAGTGAAGCGTTTGGAGCTGTAAAAGAAATAAAAGTTGGTGGACTAGAAAAAACTTATATAAAAAGTTTTGCAAGTTCTGCAAAGATATACGCTAATACTCAAGCTTTATCCATTATAATAAGTCAATTACCTCGTTACTTCTTAGAAGCTATTGCTTTTGGTGGAATTTTATTAATTATACTTTACATCATGTCTGAAACAGGCAGTTTTAATAATGCTTTGCCAATGGTTAGTTTATATGTCTTTGCTGGATATCGTTTACTTCCAGCGCTTCAGCAATTATATGCGTCTTTCACCATTCTTACTTTTGTGGCCCCATCTCTCGATAAATTAATTGATGATTTAAAAAGCCTTAAACCAATAAGTTTAAATCATGAGCCAGATATTTTATCACTTAAAAAAACAATAAAAATGAAGAATGTTTTTTATAATTATCCAAATTCGTCTAGAAAAATTTTAAAAAATATTAGTTTGACAATACCCGCAAAATCCACTGTTGGATTTGAAGGCCCAACTGGTAGTGGTAAAACTACTATAGTTGATATAATTTTAGGTCTTCTAGAACCACAAAAAGGTTTATTAGAAATAGACGGTAAAATTCTCACAAAACAAAACTTAAGGTCATGGCAACGTTCTATTGGTTATGTTCCACAACATATTTATTTAATTGATGATACAATAGCTGCAAATATAGCATTTGGTGTGCAACCTAAGGATATAAATTATGGCATGATTGAAAAGGCTGCTAAAATCGCAAATTTGCATAATTTTGTAATTGATGAATTGCCGAAACAATATCAGACTGTTATTGGTGAACAAGGAGTAAGATTATCAGGTGGGCAAAGACAAAGAATTGGTATTGCAAGAGCCTTATATCATAATCCACAGGTTATTATTTTAGATGAAGCGACTAGTGCTTTAGATTATCAAACGGAAAAAGCTGTGATGGATGCAGTAAACAATCTTAGCCAACATATTACAATTATCCTAATTGCTCATCGTTTAAATACACTTAAGAATTGTGATATTATTTTTAAGCTTGATAAAGGTCAACTTGTAAGATAAGAAATTTATGTTTTTATATAATGGTTTAAATTGATTTAGTCATTAATTATTGACTTTATTATAAATATTACAAGTGGATAATTAAATATGTTACGTGAAAATATTGCTACAATTGCTAATATTAAATGGAATAAATGATCACACATAACATTCATAATGCATATAACGTTTCCAGACATTTTTAACAAAAAATTTATAGAATTATTGTAATGTTAAAAAAAATCACTGCCTCATTAAATGCTATTACTTTTGTATTCTTGATCTTAGCTTTTGATCATATTGGACAATATCAATATTTTGGATTTCTTTATTCATGGATTGATGTTATTTTAATTTCCTTCACATTATATTTTATAATTTCTATGCCTTATTATTTTCGGAAACCTAGAGGGTTATACGTCCTTTTAGTAGGGATTTTTTTTCTTTCTATGCAATTCCTTACTTCAACACCTGAAATGTTTAGAAATAGCGCAATTTTTATTTCATTTATAATTATTATTTCAATTGTTGTTAAAAATTCTGACCATTTAAAATTAAAGGCTTTTTTAAGAATAATAACATATTGTTGCTTAATTAATTTGATATTTGAAATTTATCACATTGTTGAAATTACACTTGAACAAGGACAATCGCCCTTAGGACGTAAATTTAGAAGTAGGGGATTAGATAAAGCTCCGGTCTTGTTTGGATACAACATGCTGTTAGGATTTTGGCTTGTACTGATGAACTCCATAATCCAACCTGATGCAAACAAGTCAAGCACAAAGTTAGATAAATATTTTGCGTTTGCTTTTTTTATTGGAATTCTTTTGTCAAAGAGCACTGGCGCTTTATTAGGACTTGTCATAGGTGGTTTTGCAATGATTTTTTGTGTAAAAAAGATTAATCAAGCATTATTACTTAACTCACTAATAATCTTAATATTATTAAGTGTTATGATATTTATAACTTCTATTTACTTTCCTTCATTTTATTGGGATGTACTAGGTTTTAAAAGACTATACGGTAAAATTGAAGCTGTACAAAACGTAGAAGCTCTTCGATTTGGATTGTGGAACAATATGTTTACAGAATATTTTAAGCAAATGAATGTGTTAAATTTATTTTTTGGTGGAGGACAAGGGCATGGAAAGACTTTAATTGGACGTGGAGTTCATAGTGATCATCTTAAATTTTTATTTGACCATGGTGTTGTTGGCTTACTTATTTATTATTATAAAGTGTTGTCTTGTTTAAGGTTAGTTAAAGAATTCAATATATATTTGGTTGGTTTTATTGTAAGCACTCTTGCATCCGGTTTATTTTATGTTAATTTTGGATCAATAACTAACTCTTTTACGTGCATATTAGCATTAATTGTTTTATCTAATTATAATAAATTTAAAACTTAAATACGGTTTTAATTATGATGTATAAAATATATGAATAAAGTATTTATCACTGGAACAGCTGGTTTTATTGGATTTCACTTGGCAAAGTTGTTGTTAAATGACGGCTTTAAAGTCCATGGTTATGACGGTATAACTAATTATTATGACGTAAATCTAAAACAAAAACGTCATAGTATTTTGTTGCAAAACTCAAATTTTGATGTAACTGAAGATATGCTAGAAAATTACGAAAATCTTTTTTATGTAGCTAATAAATTTCAACCTGATGTAATTGTTCATCTTGCTGCTCAAGCAGGTGTCCGATATAGTTTAGAAAATCCTCGTTCTTACATAAATTCGAATATAGTAGGCACCTTTAATATAATGGAAGTTTCTAAAAACCTAAAAATAGATCATCTTTTGATGGCATCAACTTCTTCAGTATATGGAGCTAATTCTAAGATGCCCTTTAAAGAAAGTGAAAAAACTGACACTCAGCTTACATTTTATGCTGCTACTAAAAAAGCTAATGAAAGTATGGCGCATTCCTACTCATATTTATGGAAAATTCCAACTACAATGTTTCGTTTTTTTACAGTTTATGGCCCTTGGGGAAGGCCTGACATGGCCTTATTTAAATTTGTTTCAGCAATAATTAATGATAAACCGATTGACATTTATAATAATGGTAATATGTACAGAGATTTTACTTATGTTGACGATCTAGTGCATGGTATAAAGCTGCTTATGAATAAATCACCAAAATTTTTTCACAATGATGTTAAAAAAACTGGAAACTCACCTGTTTCTCCTTACAGGATTGTTAATATTGGCAATTCAAAAAAAGTAAATTTACTTGACTTCATTGAGGCAATTGAGAGTGTTCTTGGTAAAAAGGCAATTCGAAATTACATGCCTATGCAAATGGGAGACGTACCATCTACTTGGGCGGACACATCCCTATTAAAAAAATTAACTGACTATCGTCCCCAGACAAAATTTGAAGACGGTATAAGGCAATTTGTAAATTGGTATAGAGATTACTATAATGTCTAACTTAAGAGAATTAATAAAAATTTACAAAAAAAGTAAAATAGCTGTTATAGGACTTGGTTATGTCGGCTTGCCATTAGCTTTAGAATTTGGAAAAAAAAGAGATGTTATAGGATTTGATATTAATAAAAAAAGAATTGATGAGTTAATTAAAAGGGTGGATTCAAGCCTTGAAACTACCCAAGAAGAAATGAAAAATGCAAAATATTTAATTTTTACTAACAATTTAAATGATATTAGTGAGTGTAAGATTTTTATTATTACAGTTCCAACACCAGTTGATCACCTGAACAAACCTGATCTGAATTTATTAAAAAAATCTTGCGTTATGGTAGGCTCTCTTCTTAAGCAGGGAGATCTTGTTATTTATGAATCAACCGTATATCCTGGTGTGACTGAAGAGTTTTGTGTCCCAATCCTCGAAACAACGTCTAATTTAATTTTTAATAAAGACTTTTATTGTGGTTATTCATCCGAACGAATAAATCCTGGTGACAAAGAACATCGATTAACTATGATAAAAAAAGTTACATCTGGGTCAACCCCTAATATATCTTCTGTTGTTGATAACTTATATCAAGAAATCATTACTGCCGGAACACATCAAGCTGAAAGTATAAAAATAGCTGAAGCTGCAAAAGTTATTGAAAATATTCAAAGAGATGTAAATATTGCGCTTATTAATGAATTTGCAATCATTTTTAATAAATTAGGTATTGATACAAAATCAGTTTTGGATGCAGCTAGAACAAAATGGAATTTTTTACCTTTTAATCCTGGTCTTGTTGGAGGTCATTGTATTAGTGTAGATCCTTACTATTTGCTACATAAGGCGCTTGAGGAGGGCTATAATCCAGAAATGATTACAGCTGGTCGAAAAATTAATAATAATATGGGATCGTACATTGTTAAACAAGTTATAGATTTAATGTCAGATAAATTTATTAAAATCGTGAATTCAAATGTCTTAATAATGGGATTTACATTTAAAGGTAATTGCCCTGACATAAGGAATACTCAAATAATGAGTTTGATAGAAAATTTTAAAAGAAAAAAAGTAGATATCGATGTATTTGATCCTTATATAAATAAGGATGAAGTTTTAAAAGAGTATGGCATTGAAGTTATAGATTATCCAATTCACGGTAAATATGATGCAATAATATTAGCTGTTGAACACGATGAATTTAGAAAATTATCTTTCAAACAAATAAAAGATTTTGGCAAAGATATTTCAGTCATTTATGATATAAAGTATTTATTAGATAAAAACCAAGTAGATGGTAGAATTTAGCTTTAGTAAAATTTCAAAATAATTCTATCGCTTATATAAAGAAAAACACCATATTCATATTTCAGATAAATGAATTTGAAATAAAAAAATAAATTTAGGATTAGATATCATTTACTAAAAAATAATTACAATGTTCGATATATTTTTATTAAATTTACTTAAATTGATGTGCAAACTCAGACCTTCATCTTACTTGGTTTCGATTATTGATAATTTTTATTTAAATAAAGCTTACAAAACAATACTTAAACTTGAGAAAGCAAAAAAATATAATTATTCAGCAAAAAAAATTAAAATCATTCTTTTACTTTCGGGTATAAACTTAAAAATAAAGGACGATAATTTTTATTATAAACTCATTGACGTAATAAATGTACAAGGAAACCTTGACAAAAATAGAAGTGTTTTAACGCATCACCTTGAAAATCATAATTTAAACTCAATTGGATTTAGAACTTGGTTAAATTTAAGAGATATATTTTATTTAAAATTTGAGATGGTTTTAGGTGGCATATGTAGAACAAATGCTGTTAGGAGTGCTAGTATTAACTCTAGATTTTCTTATAATAAAAAAGACAAGAACAGAGCAAAACTTGATTTAATCTTAGATTTAAAAAAAAATAAATGTAGTAAAAATATTATGCACTTTGAAAATATTTTTGATAAGGAACTAATAAATAAATTTTTATTATTAACACATACCGTAAAACCCTTAAAAAAAAATTGTGAAAATCAGAAAGAAGAATTTTTTAAATTCCTTTATAATAAAAATGTTGCCATAGTTGGGCCTGCAGAGAGTAATAGTAATGACGCAGTTGAAATAGATGCTTTCGATATTGTAGTAAGGTTTAACTACACATTTTCAGGTAAAAATTTGGATCAATTTAAAAAAGGTTTAAAAACTCATATTAGTTATTTTAATGGAGAACAGTTTAAGTACCTTATAAATAAAATGGAAGGCAAATTACCAAATGATTTAAATGTTGCTTGTATAAAAGATAATGAATTTAAAAGAAAAGAACAATTAGAAAAAATTAATCCCAATAAAGTAATAAAAAAAATTTCAAACTATAATAGCTTAACTTTTTATTCATCTTTAAATCTATTACCTATTGCTTTATTGGACATTCTGGAAGCGAATACTAAAAGTATAAAAATTTTTCATTCAGATTTATTTCTCACAACAAATAGAAGTCCAAATTACTATCCAAGTCAATTCAACAGAGATGGAAACGCAAATATAAAAGTTATGAAGGAAAGTTTTTTAAATCATGATCCATTAATGCACCATAAGTTTTTAAAAATAATATATAAAAAAAACAAAATTAAAGGTGACAAAAACTTTCAAAAAGTAATGAAAATGGATACTGAAGAATACTTAAAAAATTTAGAGAAACTTTATAGATAAATATGTTTAATTTCTTAAGATATTTTATATATAAAATCATTCCTTCATCGCTATACTATCAAATTGCTACTATAGTTAAAAAGCGACGATTAGATAAAATACAAAAATATTTAATTGATCAAATTAGTACTAAACTCATTTTTAATATTTTACAAAAAAGGCAAAAAAGTGAAAAATTATTCATTTTTGGAAGCGGTTCCTCGATCAATGAATTGAATCACAGTAATTATGAAGAAATTAACAGAAACTGTAGTATTGGAATTAATAAGTGGATTTTTCATGATTTTGTAACAAATTACTACATGATTGAATTAACTGCGGATGATAACTTAAACCAAAAATTTAAGTTGAAAATTCTTTTTTTGCAAAAAAATAAAATAAAAAATCCAATTTTTCTTATACATAAAGGAAGAATAAATCCAAAAAAGATTAAAACTTGGATGCAAGGAATGGACCCGAAAAGTGTTTTTTTATATGAATATATAAGGCCTGATACTTTTAAAAAGAATGTTAAAAGTCAATTTGCTAAAACTTTAGAACTTTTATCAAATATTAATAAAAAATCTAATGTGTTGACATTAGGTGTAGGTGCAACTTTAGAAAGAGCAATTTCACTTACCCTTTTACTTGGTTATTCAAAAATAATTATTCTTGGAATTGACTTAAAAAACACTAAGGTTTTTTGGAGTAAGAAAGATAAAAATTTTAAAGATATTGAAAGTGGTCAAAATGTTAGTGGTTATCACTTAACAGCAACCAAATTATTTGGACGTTTCCCACTACAGGAATCCGTTGTTATTCTAGATGAATTAGCAAGGGAATATTTTAATTCTAAAATATTAATTTCAACTAAAAATTCTTTATTATCTAACAAACTAGATAAATATAAATGGAAAAAAAATGATTAGGAATATAAATAATTTTTTTAAATATATATATCTACTTTTATATAAAATTTACAATTTATTGATCTTATGGATAAGATCTGAAAATAAATGGATCGATCCGCATTACTTGATAAGAAATAATCTTCTATCAGACCGAGAAACTTTACTACATCTAAAGGAAAATCCAAATGTTGGCATTATAAGAAATGGTAATAGTGAATTGGGCTTAATAATTGGGAATTCCCCTCAGACACAAAAATACAACAAAATTTTAAGAGATAGATTAGTACAAAATTGTCGATACTATAACTTTGACACAATGAAAAAATATTTATTGGCACTACCTTTGGAAACCCTAATAGTAGGATATACTAATAGAAACATACCAGATTGGTATCCTGGAAGAGCATCAAGATGGGCAATGAGATTTTTAGTTAAAAAAAGTCAAGTTTATGCATCACCATTTTGCTTTAGGATCACGGATGTTGAAGATGAAGATATGAAAAGTTATTTTGAACTATTAAAAAGCTTATTTGTCGGAAGAAAAATTATTTATGTTGGTCCTAAGAATAATAGAAATAGTGAAATACCAGATTTTATTTCTCCATGTGAGATCTTAACGATACCAGAAAAAAATGCTTTTGCGAATTTTGAAAAAATCCTCACACAGATTAAAAATCTTTGTAAAAATCATAAAAATCCACTTGTAGTCATTGTAGGAGGTACAACAGCATCAGCACTCAGTTACTCATTGAATATTTCTAATATAACATGTTATGATTTTGGCCAATTTAATAGGTTATATAAAAAATACCTGCAAAAATAAATTTAATTTCAAACTCAAAACAGTAAAGTTTTTTTTAATTAAGAGTTTTAATTTACATTTACATAGTAATAAAAACAATTGATGTTGTGTTATTTTACAAAATTATTGTTTGAACTATCTTTTCGTTGTGTTAATAATTACAAAAATTGAGTAAATTGTTTTGTTTTAAATTAAATTAAAAATAAATTTATTTTGATTTTCCTAATTATAATTTTTTACTATATTTCAAAGAGTTTAGTTAATGAGAAGTGTGATAATCATTCCTGCAAGATATAAATCTAGCAGATTTCCTGGTAAACCACTTGTACATTTACTTGGTAAACCAATGATTTTGTGGGTTTGTGCACTTAGTGTAGAAGCAGTTGGAATTGATAATGTTTATGTAGCCACAGACGATGATCGAATATTCAATTTAGTTTCAGATAAAGGCTACAATGCTATAATGACTAGTGAAAGTTGCCTTACTGGAACAGACAGGTTGGCAGAGGCAGTAGATAAAGTAAAAGCAGACATTTACATCAATGTTCAAGGTGATGAACCTTTAGTAAATCCCAAAGATATTATTAATATAATAAACTCAAAAAAATTACATTATGAAGAAATTATTAATGGTTATTGCCCTCTTTCTGAAAATGAAGATCCTGATGATGTAAATATTCCTAAAGTAATATTCAATGAAAACAATAGTTTGGTGTACATGTCTAGACAAGCTATTCCAGGTTTTAAAAATAAGAATAACGCCCCAACTCAATTTTTTAAACAAGTATGCATTTATGCTTTTACAGCCAAAGAACTAAAAGATTATTCAGAATTTGGCAGGAAAAGTACTTTAGAATATTCAGAAGATATTGAAATTATTCGTTTTTTAGAATGGGGGAAAAAAATAAGAATGGTAGAAACATCCTCAAATCATTTAGGGGTTAACTCACCTGAAGATGTAGAAAAAGTAGAAAAAGAGTTAATGATGATGCGTAATCCTCAAAAAACACAAATAGAATAATAGAAATCTAATTGTAATTTATTTTAGTTTCTAACTTATAACGGGACTTAAGTTCTTGTATTAATATTTTCAACTTGTTTAAAAATTGATTTAGTTTTATGTAACATTGTAATTGGAAGGTTTACGTGACTGATGGAAAATTTCTATAATTTAAATGCAGTATCAGACATTATAGGTTCAGATGCGCAAAAATTAGAAGGTAAAACAATTTTATGGACTGGAACTAACGGGTTTTTAGGTCAGTGGGTAATTAGAGTAATTAAATATTTAAATGAATTTGTTTTGCGCATGCCATGCAAACTTTTGGCATTTGACATTGATATACCTAGCAAATTAGAATTAAATAAATTTAAAGATTATGGTATTTATTTTCATTGCCATGATTTGACAACAAAACTCCCAATTCCAGAAGAATCTATAGATTTCGTAGTACACATGGCTGGTATTGCAAGCCCTACACATTATAAAGTAAAACCTCTTGAAACCATTGATGTAGCATTGGAGGGTGTAAGAAGCACTCTTGAAATATCAAAAATTAATAATGCAAAATTTCTATTTACATCATCTTCAGAAGTATATCAAACAGCAACAATAATTCCCACACCAGAGACCTATGTTGGCGCAATCGCTTCAAACAACGAGAGATCCTGCTACGATGTATCCAAACTAATGGCAGAAAATTATGTTTATGTTTATTCAAGAAATTATGGTGTTAATGCATGTAGCGTAAGAATATTTAATAGTTTTGGTCCTGGAATATCTGAACACGATTCAAGAATCCTTCCAAGAATTGCAAGTGCAGCTAAATCAAAAAAAATATTGAATATATATAAAAGTAAATTTTTACCGAAAAGAACTTACTGTCCAACTGCGAATACTATAGGTGGGATTTTCAAAGCATTGCTTAATGGGAAAAAAACAGAAATATATAACATTGGAATGAGCAAACCTGAAGTTAGTGTCAATGAACTAATTGATATTGTAAATGAGACGGTAAATTTAAATGTAAAATACCAATTTGTTGAACCAAGCTCTGTTTACATTGATGAACCATTAAGAAGATGCCCAGATATAACAAAAGCAATTAATGAAATTGGGTATTTTCCTAAGGTAAAACTAGAAAAAGGTATTGAAGATTTTTTTGGATGGACTGAGCAGGCTTATACTGGCATAGATCACTAAATTTATATCTAAATTAAATTCATTAAGTATAAAAATATTATGTTGAATATTTAAAACAATGTGTAGTATATGATATGATTACTTAAGTTAAGAGTAATTTGTTATTTGCAAAAATAAATTTAACAATCGAGTTACTCAAATATCATTAATGAGATCCAAATGTGTAAATGTATTGTTTGTGAAGCCAAAATTGATGAAATAAAATCATTAGGTTTACAGCCTTTAGCTAATAAATATCCAAAAGATAAAAATGAGATTCAAAATGAGTTCATTTCATCAATGAGTGTACATTATTGTGATAATTGTTTGTACGTAAATCTTCCATGTAATATTAGCCGTGATATCTTCTTTGAAGACTATTATTATTTATCATCAGTAAACCGAGAACTAGTAGATCATTTTGATTCACTAGCACATGAAATAAATAATTTTGGTTCAAAATTTGTTCTAGATATTGGCTCGAACGATGGTATTTTATTATCCAAATTATTGAAAAAAAATATAAATTGTCTTGGTATAGATCCATCAGAAAATGTATCACAAATTGCAAATGAACAAGGTTTAAAAACATTAGTCGGGTTTTTTGATAAAGATTCAGCAAATTATATAAAAACTAACTTTGGTAGACCTGATTTGATAACAGCCTCAAGTGTATTTACTCATCTTGAAGATCCTAAATCATTTTTTGTAAACTGTAAGAACTTGTTGAAAAAAGGTGGTAGGATTTTAATAGAAGTCGAATATCTTGCAGACATAGTTTCTAACTTTGCCTTTGAGAGATTTTACTTTGATAGACCACATTATTATTCACTTAAGGCTATGATTAAATTAGCAGAAACTTCTGGGTATGTGCTAGAGGATGCTAAATTAATTAATGTACATGGTGGATCAATTAGAGCAGTTTTCATTGAAGATAGTAACGTTGAAACTTCTAACAGAGCAAGAGAAATACTAGAAAAAGAAAAATCAGAATTATCAAAAAAACAGTTAATTTCTAAACTTGACCAATTTTCATCTTCTTGCAAAGTTCTTAAGAAAAAAATTAATAATTTAAAAAATAAAAATATTAAATTTGCAGCTTATGGTTGCCCAGCAAGATTTTCAACAATTACTAATTTTGCAGAAATTACAAATAATGAGATACCATACGTTATAGATGATAGTCCTTTAAAGCAAAGCAGATTGTCACCTGGTATGCATATTCCAATCCGTCAATTAAATAAAGAAGACATAGCTGATGTTTACATTGTTTTTGCCTATGAATATATAGAATCAATTAAACAAAAGTTAAATAAGCCAACTATTAAATTTTTTAGACCTGTACCTTTTCAAGAAATATGATTTTTAAAAATATTATTAAGAAAAGTTTGAACTCAGTAGGGTTATCTATAAGTCGAGTTAAATCAATTCGACACAAACCTAATGAAATTTTATTTCTTCATATAGGTAAAAATGCAGGTACCCAAGTAATGCATATAGCAACTCAATTAAAAGATTATGGAATTCAAATTAAAAAATTCAATCACACTGTCAAACTTTCACATCTTCCATTAGGTAGTAAGTATTTTTTTTCTATTAGGAATCCAGCTGATCGTTTTTTGTCAGGTTTTTATTCAAGAAAAAGAAAAGGACTTCCTAGAATTTATAGTGACTGGAACATGCATGAAAAAATAGCATTTGATAATTTTGAACATGGAAATGATCTTGCTGAAAATTTATTTTCTCCAGGTCAAAAAGGAATTTCTGCTCGTCAAGCAATAAAGTCTATATCACATACAGGAATGCAACAAGTTGACTGGTTTGAATCTGCAGCATTTTTTAAAATACAACCACCCTTAACTATAGTAAGAAGAGAATTTTTTGAAAAAGATATGCAAAAACTTTTAGATATACTCAATATTAAAGTACGAATCTCTAGTCTTCTTTCAGAAAATAATTCTGAAGCACACGTAAGTGATTATTATAAAACACCGATGTTGTCTAAGAAAGCATTAACAAATTTAAAAAAATGGTATATTCAAGATTATATGTTTTATGATTTTTGTGAAGAATGGCTTAAAAAAAATAAACATATCTCATAAATTTTTTTAAATTATTACAATAACAATAACTAAGCTTTTGAATATTGACAAAAAGTAAAAAAAAATGATTGAGTTGATAATTTAATAATACATAAAGGATTAAAATGCGTTTGCTAAAGTCAAATTATATTTATACATTCATTTGTGTTTTAATAATATCAACTTTTTTTTATTTGGGCTTGGTAGTTGTTGATTTTCTTATTCCAAGAATTTCAAAAAATAAATCACCTTCAATATCAAATAATGAAAAAGAGTATAAAATAAAATCTGAAAACCAAAAACAACAGTTAACTAGTGCGGGATTTAAGCCAAATATTGGTTTAGCAGTTATTGAAAGGCATATTGAATTTCGAGAAGCTATGTTGAATAATTCAATATTAGGTGTTGGGAGTTATCCAAATACAGATACTTTGTATTGTGATGAAGGGTATGGTTGGCAAACATATAGATCTGATAAATACGGTTTTAGAAATAATAATTCTCAGTATTTAGAAGAAGTAGACGTAGCTATATTTGGTGATAGCTATATACAAGGCGGTTGTGTCCCAAATAATTCAACAATCAGTCAAACCATGTCCAGATCTTCTAACACCTTAGGTTTTGGGATTGGTGGATCTGACCCAATACATTATGCTGCAATGATAAATGTAATGCTACCTAGAGTAAAACCAAAATTTGCTGGAATTGCCTTTTACAATAATGATTTCAACGACTCAGATAAATCAAGTGAATTTTATAAGTTTTGGGTTGGTTTGAATAAAAAGACCAATGTATATTTCAATGATGATGGTAATTTGAGTTCATCAGTTACCAAATATTATGAAGATCTTAGAAAAATACATAATGACTTACTTAAAAGAGATGAAAATATTAAAAATTTAAAACAAAGATGGCCATTATCAACAAGAGATAAATTTTTTAAAATAAAAAAATATTTACTATTGAATAATATCAGAGCGCTTCTGTTTCAATATTTTCCAAATTTAATTCCACTAGTTGGGATAAGTCCGTCTTCTAAAGTGGCGTTAGATACTTTGGTTACCAATTGTAGGATTTATGGTTGTATTCCTTTTATAACCTTTTTACCAAATAGTACTTTTTGGAATCCGAACTTTAGTGCAAAATATTTTGAGGCACAACTGAAACATTTTTCTATTAAGAACCAAATAAGATTCATAAATCTTAATCAAATTATTGACAGCGATATTTTAGATAACTTTGCCCCTAGAGGAGGTCATTATTCTATCGAAGGGTATGAAAAAGTTGGGAAACATATTGCTAGAGAACTTGGTTTTAAATAAATAAAAAATTGTATCTCAATATTTATGCTTAAAGATTTTTAGAAAAATGATTGTTTTATAATAAATTTAGGTATGTCCTTAATTTTTTTATAAAATATATTGTAATTATTCATTATTAAACTTAAAAGATCATAATGTACAAACAATTAAATAACCTATAAATTAATAAAACATTTTTATTTGTGTAAAAGTCATAATGAGTTTTTTTCCTATATTAAATTTAACAAAATAAAAATTGGTCAATAGTACATGATTAAATTGAACAAACATAATCTCTCTGATGAACTTAAAGAAGATCAACTTAATTACAAAGAACTAGTTTTCTCCAAGAAAATTTTAAATGGACCATTAGCTGAATTAACAAATTATTTTAAAAACACACGTTTTTCAGTTTCTATACGTTCGTTATATAGTAACATTGAATCCATAAGACTGAATTATAACTTAAATGAAAAAAATTATCTTTTCGTTTGGATACCCAAAACAGCTGGTACATCAGTATACAATTCTTTAAGAAAATCTATAAGAATGCAAAAAAGAAAAAGACAAAAACATTTTTTAAGCTTTCCTAATCGAGGTTCTGTAACTTTTGGTCACGTTTCTTATGGGGATTTATTAGCATTAGGCGCCGTAGGTATGAACTTTCATGAAAATGCATATAAATTTAGCTTTGTGCGTAATCCATATAGTAGGGCTGTATCTTTATTTAACTACCTTAAGCAAGAAAAACTTATCAATATAAGAATTGAATTTGAGGCTTTTTTAGACCAAGTGCACTTATATCGACCACCAATTGGTTTGTATAACTCAAGAGGCATAAGTCAAACTAATCCGCAATCTGATTGGCTTATTGGAATGGATGGGAAGCTAATTGTCGATGATATATATAAGGTCGAAGAAATTGAAACTTTCATCTCAAATTTTAATAGTAAATTCGGTATAATTCTTGATTTAAAACAAAAATATAACGAGAGTAAAAAAGAAATTACACTTCAGAACATTTCAAATAATTCAGCAGTACTTGAAAAAATACGTTTAATTTATAAAAGAGACTTTGATTTATTTGATTACGATGTAAATAGTATTCCTAATAATTAATAGAATATCACATAAAACTATGTAATATGTTAGAATTTAAACTAAACTTTTCAATTATGATAATTAAAGGTAAGAAATGAAAACAGACCTTTCAAACATTGAATTACCGTCAAATCGTAAATTTGGTTTCTTTTTTTCTGGAGTGTTTTTGGCTTCATCTATATACTTTTATTTCTCGGGTAGTTTCTCGTGGTTGTTCTTATTTTTTACCCTTGCCCTAATTTTTTTTATAACTACTATTTTAAAAGCGGACGTTTTATATCCTATTAATAAATTATGGATGCGTTTAGGTTTAATTTTAGGAAAAATTATCAGTCCAATTGTTTTAGGAATAATATTTTTCTTATTATTTACTCCTGTAGGTATTGTTATGCGTGTTTTTAGACGAGATGAATTACGTTTGATTTTAAAAAAAAAACTGTCTCATTGGATAAAACATGAAACAGATTCGAAATCAGAATCCTTTAAAAACCAATTCTAGAAAAGGCTAATATAATGGAATTTATAAAAGAGCTATGGATTTTTCTTAGGGTGCGAAAAAAACTCTGGCTGGCTCCAATTATAATTATAATTTTGATATTAGGTGGGTTGTTAGTTCTTGCACAGGGTTCAGTTGTAGCTCCTTTTATTTATACATTGTTTTAAGGTCCTAAGTATGTACATAATTGGCTTTTCTGCTTTTTATCACGATAGTGCAGCATGTTTACTTAAAGATGGTGAGATAGTGGCAGCTGCACAAGAAGAACGATTTACTCGAAAAAAACATGATTCAAGTTTTCCAAGGAACTCAATTCAATACTGTTTAAAAGAAAGCGATATATCTGTTCAAGATATTAGCACTATAGTTTTTTATGAGAAACCATTTTTAAAATTTGAACGCCTTCTTGAAACATACCTTGCCTTTGCACCAAAAGGTTTTAAAAGTTTTTCTAAGTCAATGCCATTATGGATTAAAGATAAGCTATTTCAAAAATCATTGATCTTAAATGAACTAAATATAACACTCGGTGATAAAGTAAATTGGAAAGAGCGATTGCTCTTTTCTGAGCACCATCTGTCCCATGCCGCAAGCGCTTATTTTCCCTCACCTTTTGAAAAAGCTGCAGTTTTAACATTGGACGGTGTAGGTGAATGGACAACTACATCTTGTGCTGTTGGGAGAGGTAATGAATTAAAAGTTCTAAAAGAAATTAAATTTCCACATTCTCTTGGCTTGCTTTACTCCGCTTTTACTTATTATACTGGGTTTAAGGTTAATTCTGGTGAATACAAAGTAATGGGTTTAGCTCCATACGGTATTCCTCAATATGCAGATTTAATAAAAGAAAACCTAATCAACATTTCAAATGATGGAAGCTTTCAACTAGATATGAGTTATTTTAATTATGCCACTGGATTGACAATGACAAACAAAAAATTTGATTCTTTGTTTGGTGGTCCTCCCAGATCACCAGATACAGACTTGACTCAACGTGAGATGGATCTTGCTTCTTCCATACAAAAAGTAACAGAGGACATAGTTATAAAAATTGCTCAAGGAATATCAAAAGAAACTGGTGAAAGAAATTTATGTCTTGCTGGAGGTGTTGCACTTAATTGTGTAGCTAATGGAATTCTTTTAAGAAAAAGAATTTTTGATAATATCTGGATACAGCCAGCAGCTGGAGATGCTGGTGGGGCATTAGGAGCAGCGTTATCGGCATGGCACTTACATTTTAAGAAAAAAAGAAAGAAATCGTCAGCACGTGATCGTATGAAAGGTTCATATTTAGGGCCAGAATTTTGTGATACAGATATAGAAATTGAACTTAATTCATGTGGGGCATTTTATAAGAGGTTATCAGATACCAAACTTATAGATAAAGTTGCTTCCGCGCTTGCTGAAAAGAAAGCTATTGGCTTGATGCAAGGACGTATGGAGTTTGGTCCTAGGGCTCTTGGCTCAAGAAGTATAATTGCAGATCCAAGATCACCAACAATGCAAAAGCAGTTAAACCTTAAAGTAAAATATCGAGAAAGTTTCAGACCATTTGCTCCTAGTATTCTTGAAGAAAATGTAAGTGAATGGTTTGAACACGAAGTTGATAGTCCGTATATGCTTTTCGTTGCTGATGTCAAAAAAAGTAGACGTCGCGTCATGACACAAGATGAAATAAATTTATTTGGTATAGATAAATTAAATGTTCCTAGATCTACTGTGCCAGCTATAACCCATGTTGATTATTCCGCTCGTATACAAACAGTCCACAAAGATACTAACCCTCGTTATCATGCAATAATTTCAAAGTTTAATGAAAAAACTGGTTGCCCAATGGTTGTAAATACTTCATTTAACGTTCGTGGAGAACCGATTGTGTGCTCACCAGTTGACGCATTTAAGTGTTTTATGGGTACAGAATTAGACGTTTTAGTAATAGGAAATTATATTTTATACAAAGAAGATCAGGATAAGTCTTTAAAAACCGACTATAAGGAACGTTATGAACTTGATTAAGACAAATTTATTAAAATTATGTTTCCCGATCCAAATATTTTTGAATTTATTAACTTTTAAATTATTTCGTTATCTATGAAAAAATTAAGTAATACAAATCACAAACAAATGATTGAAACGTATAATTTGATTTATCAAGATTTATATAGTCATAATAAAAGACTTTTGCAAATAAGGAAAAAAGTAATCAAAAAAAATTTGCGTGAAGCTCAAATTACTAATTTTGAGAAATTAGATGTAATGGATGTTGGTACTGGAATTCAAGCATATATTTTACATCTATTAAAATTCAAAAATATTAACCATTATGATATAAATTCAAATGCAATTGAAAAACTAAATAATTTAAAAATTCCCAACCTTACTTCTGAATACAAAGATTTAAATTATGAAAAAATTAACAAAAAATTCGATCTAATATATTTGTATGGTGTGTTACATCATATAAAAAGTTATAATAATTTCCTCAATAATATTATTAATAATTTAAAAAATAATGGAAAAATTTTTCTGAGAATTTATAGAAGCGGATCCTTTGCATTTTATATAGTTGACTTTATAAGAAAATTTTCAGATAGGGGAGATTTTTTAAATCTTTTAAAGAAAAAAACAAAAAACATTGAAGCTGATAGTATTTATGCTGACTTTATTGACGATGTTTTAGTGCCAAATTTATATTTATTTGACATTAATAGCTTAATATCCAACCTTAATTCACATGGTTTGAAATTAATTTTTAACTCAGATTTTAAAGACTATGATCACTCTGGTGGCAAACAAATACAAGGTATAAGCTTGTGTTTTCAAAAAAAATCTGCATATAAAGAAACAAAAAAATCTTTTAATATTGATTGTGTTGATCAGTTAAAGTCTCTTAATTATAAAGAAAGCTATATTATCCAAAATAATTTGCTGTTAGATTTTATTTTAAAAAACAAGAAAAGAGTAGACAAAGTTTCAAAATTTAAATTTTGCATAAGCTTATATAAACTTTCTCAAACATTGCACGCAAAAGAATACCTAAGTCAAAAACAGAATCACAAAAAATTAAACAATTATTTACTTAAATTTATAGAGGAAAGTTTATAAGTTTCCTGTCAAGAAATTCGCGTTGAGTATATATTATAACTTTAAGCATTTACAAATCAAATTTAAGATGTAATGTCGTCAGATGTTTAGAAAAATTTATATTATAGCAGAAGTGGGACAAGCCCACGACGGTAGCTTAGGTATACTGCATTCATATATTGATACAGTATCAAAAACTGGAGCAGATGCCATTAAATTTCAAATGCATTACGCAGATGCTGAAAGCTCCCATTTAGAACAATTTAGAGTAAATTTTAGTTATGAAGATAAAACTAGATATGACTACTGGAAAAGAATGGAGCTAACTTTTGAACAATGGACTTCTATTAAAGAGCATTGTGAAAAAGTTAATTTAGATTTTATTGTCTCTCCTTTTTCATTAAAAGCAGTTGGTTATTTGGAAAAATTAGGCATTAAATATTATAAAATAGCTTCTGGTGAAATTGAGAATTATTTAATGTTAGAACATATTTCAAAAACAGGGAAACCTCTATTTATATCTACTGGAATGAGTAATTTTAGTGAAATTGAAAATATGTTGAAAATTTTGGACAAATTTGGAGCAAATAAGAATAAATTATTATTTCAATGTACAACTTCATACCCTACATCTCCAGAAACATTAGGTTTAAATGTTATAAGTGAATTAAAAAATAAATTTAATTACGATGTTGGTCTTTCTGATCACTCAGGTTTAATTTATCCATCAATAGCCTCAGTTTGTTTTGGTGTGAAAGCAATTGAAGCTCACATAGTATATGATCAAACAATGTTTGGGCCAGATTCAAAATCTTCTTTAACTCCAAAGAAGTTTAAAGAAATGGTAGATGGTGTAAGATATGTCGAAAAATCTTTGATAAATCCTGTTAAAAAAAATAGTTTAAATTTTGACACAATGAAAGTTATGTTTGGTAAGTCTTTATCAATAAATAGAGATAAAAAAAAAGGAGATACAATATTTATAACTGACTTAGAGAGCAAAAAACCATTAGATGCAGGTATCCCCGCTAAAAACTTTGAAAGTGTTTTAGGTAGAAAACTAAATAAAAATTTATCAAAAGGTGACTTTATAAACTTTAATGATTTAGAAAATGAAAATTAAGAAAAGAAAAATTTGTATTGTAATAGCAAGTAGAGCAAATTACGCTCGAGTTAAATACCTAATGAGTGCAATTAAGCAAAACAAAAATTTGCAATTGCAAATTATAGTTGGTGCTTCTGCTTTATTATATAAATATGGAAATGTAATTGATGTAATTCGGGCTGACGGTTTCAATCCAGACTATGAAATAAATTATTTACTAGATGGAGAAAATTTAATTACACAAGCTAAATCAACTGGCATTGGTATTATTGAGTTGTCATCTGCCTTTTTAAAACTAAAGCCAGATATAGTTGTTACTGTAGCAGACAGATTTGAAACTATGGCAACTGCTATTGCTGCAAGCTATATGAATATTCCACTTGCTCATATTCAAGGTGGAGAAGTCTCTGGTAACATTGATGACAGTGTTAGACATGCTATAACAAAATTATCACATATACATTTTCCGGCAACAAATAAAAGTAAACAGAGGTTAAAGAACCTTGGAGAAGAAAGTTGGCGGATTTTTAATTATGGATGTCCTTCTATAGATATAATAGCAAATATGGATTTGAGTTTGCCAAAAACTGATTTTTTTAAAGATAAAGGAACTGGAAAAGTTTTTGATCCTAATAAACCTTATATTTTACTTTTGCAACATCCAGTCACTACATCCTACGGAATGGCAAATAGACAAATGGTTGAAACCTTAGAAGCAGTAAAAGAGATAAATATAAATAAATTAGTTTTGTGGCCTAATGCTGATGCTGGAAGTAATGAATTATCTAAAGCAATTCGAGATTTTCATAATCAAAATATTACACTTCCTTTTTCATATATTATAAATTTTCCACCTGAAATTTTTTTAAAACTAATTGCAAATTCTAAATGTCTTGTTGGAAATAGTAGCTCTTTTATTAGAGAAGGAGCTTATTTAGGGACACCTGCAGTTATAATTGGAGACAGGCAGAGAGGAAGAGAGCATGGCAAGAATGTAATTTTCTCTAAATATGATAGGCATGAAATCTTTCAAAAAGTTAATAAACAAATCAAAAGAGGAATTTATCCCAAATCATTTTTATTTGGTAGAGGTAATTCAGGGATAAAAATGTCAAAAAAATTAGAAACTATAAAACTAAATATTTATAAAGAACTTACATTTTAGAAATTTATTTTGAAAAACATTTTAGCAATTATTCCAGCTAGATCTGGATCAAAAGGAATACCACAAAAAAATATTAAGCTTTTAGGTGGAAAGCGACTATTAGAATACACATTTGAACATTGTAAAAGCTCTAGTTACATCAGTAGAGCTATAGTCACAACTGATTCAAATAAAATTGCTAATATTTCCAAGAGTAACGGAATTGAAGTTCCTTTTATAAGGCCTCGTAATATTTCAGATGATGACAGTACAGCAAAATCATACGTTAGTCATGCACTTGAATTTTTAGAACGAGAAGAGAACTATACCCCTGAAATTATATTAATTTTGCAACCAACTTCACCTTTTAGAGATGTAAGTGACATTGAGAAAAGTATTAATATTTTAGAAAATAATAATGCCGATTCTGTAGTCAGCATAACTGAAATTGACAAAAAATTTAATCCTGATTGGCAATTTAAAGTAACTAATAATGGTACCTTAGAGTTTTACAATAAAAATTTTGATTGGAATAATTTAGTTTCAAAGAGACAAGAATTAGCAAAAACTTACACTAGAAATGGAGCTGTATACTGTTTTACAAGGAAATCTTTTTTTAAATATGATAATATATATGGAAAAAAAGTTTTATGTCATATTATGCCTAGATCTAGATCTATAAATCTTGATACATTTGATGACTGGATAGAAGCAGAAAATTACTTAACAAAAAGATATAGACAATAAACATAAATTATTTTAATTTCATCAGATTTCAAAATATAAAACTTATCTCAACAAAAATATGAACAATAATAGTCATTCAGAAATAAAAGGTTTAAACGCCAAGTATGGGTTGCCGTCTAAAGTAATATTCTGTAAAAAATGCGTTCTCTCAAATCAAAGACCCAACCCTACACAAGAGCACAAATTTAAAATTGAGTCCAAAAAAGAAACAACTGGATTTGACAAGAATGGCATTTGTTATGCTTGTAAGTTTGCCGAATTAAAGGATAATGCCATTGACTGGAAGCAAAGAGAGCAGGAATTAATTAATATTTGTAACAAACATAGATCAACGGACGGAAAATATGATTGTGTTGTTCCAGGAAGTGGTGGAAAAGATAGTAGCTTCACTGCACATATATTAAAAACAAAATATAATATGAACCCTCTTACAGTTACTTGGGCTCCTCACATATACACAGATATAGGTTTTAAGAATTTCCAAAGCTGGATACATACAGGTTTTGACAACATATTAATTACTCCTAATGGAAAAATCCATAGACTTCTAACAAAACTTGCTTTTGAAAACTTACTACATCCTTTTCAACCATTCGTTTTTGGGCAAAGATATGCTGGTTTGAGAATTGCTCAGAAATTTAATATACCTCTAGTGTTTCATGGTGAAAGTCCTTTTGAGTATGGAGGTAAGAGTCTTGAACAAATAAATCAGAGTGGTTTTGAAAAAAATTATTTTATTAATGATAATTCCTTAGACGACATATATTTGGGAGGAGTAAAGGTATCTAGTCTAACTAATGATTATGGAATAAGTTTGAATGATTTAAGTCTATACCTTCCTTTTAAAGAAAATGATTTTGCCAATTTTGAATTAGAATATAAATTCTTAGGCTATTATTTGAAATGGGATCCACAAGAAGTATATTACTATGCATCTCAAAATTGCGGTTTTGAATCCAACCCTGAAAGAACAGAAGGGACTTATTCAAAATATGCTAGTTTAGATGATCAAATTGATGGTTTTCATTATTTTACCAGTTATATCAAATATGGTTTAGGAAGAGCATCTATGGACGCAGCTCAAGAAATTAGAAACAAAAAAATAACACGTGAAGAAGGTGTTGCACTTGTAAAAAAATATGATGGAGAATTTCCTAAAAGATATTTTAATAAAATTTTGGACTATATGAACATTTCAGAAGAATATTTTTGGGAACTGATTGACAAAGCTAGGTCACCTCATTTGTGGGAAAAAAAGAATAATGATTGGTTCCTTAGGAATCAAATTTACTAAAACAAAAGAAAAGGTCTAAAAATGTCAAATATTGAAAACGCTGGGGATGGAATAAAATCAGGAAATGCCTCTTGGACTTTTGGTAGTGATACCCCAAAGAATTTTTCCGCTCATGTTAAAAAATCAGTTCCATTGTACGATGTAGGTCATGATTTAGTTCTAGATATAAGCGATTTTTTTGTTAAGGAGGACTCTATTTGTTATGAAATTGGTGTATCTACAGGAGCATTAATTAAAAAATTAGTAGATAGGCACAAGTCAACAACTACTTGGATTGGTATTGACAGAGAAAAAAACATGATTGATCAAGCTAAGAGAGAAATTTCTTCTGGTAAAAATAATATCAAAAATTTAAAATTAGTTACTGGCGACGCTATTACATATAAATATAAAAAGTCTGATTTTATTGTCTCATATTATACAATTCAATTTATACCTAATAGATTTAGACAAATTCTAATAGATTCAATTTATTCAAATTTAAATTGGGGTGGTGCATTTTTAATGTTTGAAAAAGTAAGAGGGCCTGACGCAAGATTTCAAGATTTGATGACAGGTGTTTATAATGAATTTAAATTGAAACAAGGTTACACTCCTGACGAAATAATATCTAAGGCTAGAAGTTTAAAAGGAGTGATGGAACCTTTTTCAACTAATGGTAACTTAGAAATGTTCAAAAGAGCAGGATTTGTTGATATTCTACCTGTATTCAAATGGGTTTGTTTTGAAGGTTATGTTTGCATAAAGTAATAAACTAATGGAAGAATTTCTTAAAGAATATTTAAAAAAAATAGGTTTGAAAAATAATTATACTTCAAATTATATTGAATGCGAAATTTGTTCAAGAGTAGATCACACTATTATTCGCAACTACGTAAGCTTGGGTAATAATGAGTCAACTAAATTGCCAGTTGTTAGCTGCAATAATTGTGGATTTTTATTCCAAAACCCTCGATTTAATGAGGCTTTTTATGATGATTTTTACTCAAGTAAGTATCGTAATTTACTTTTTAAAAAAACTACTCCATCAAAGGATTTTATTGATGATCAGATTTTGAGAGGAAAAAAACTATTACAGTTTTTAAAAAAATATATCCCAAATCAAGGTAATTTGTTAGACGTAGGCTCTTCTGTTGGTGGTATGATGTTACCCTTCATAAAGTTTGGCTGGAAAGCACTTGGTACTGACCCTGATAAAGATTATGTAAACTTTGGCAAAGATAATATGAATTTACCGGTTGTAGACGTAAAAGCTGAAAAAATGAAGTTGGACAGTGATTTTTATGATCTCATAATTATTATGGGATCACTAGAACATGTTTATGATCCAAATAAAACCTTATCAATATGCAAAAAAGCCGCTAAGGATGGTTCATTAATACTAATAGAGGGAAGGGGGCATCCACAATCATCTTCAAAAAATTACTTCAATCAGAACCATCATAGATATTTTTCATTAAACTCAATGGAGCTTATTTTGTTGAAACATGGATGGACGCCAATTTTAACAACTGACAAACCTATTTGCGGTTCGTCAAGGCCAGGTGGAATTTATTGTTTAGGTAAATTAGATAAACAAAAAATAGACCCGAGCATTGATGATATTATTAATTCTAGAAAAAATGAGAAACCAATTGATATTTTAAAAAAGTTTGATGAACTAGACCGTAAATTTGGGATCATTTAGATGTGTGGTTTTTTTGCAGTTTTCTCTCTTAAAAACAATCTAAAAAATATAAAGAAGAAAGTTAGAGAAGCTAGTTCATATATTAATCATAGAGGTCCTGATCATCATGGTATGTATGTTGATGAAGACTTTTGTATAAATTGTTATAGACTTTCCATAATTGACTTATCTTCTGATGGCAATCAACCTATGATATCAATGGACAATAATTTTGTTATAGGTTTTAATGGTGAAATTTATAATTTTAGTGAGTTAAAAACAGTCCTTTTAAGTAAAGGTTATAAATTTCGAGGAAATTCAGATACAGAGGTTCTTTTAAATTCTTTTCTCGAATGGGGTGTTGAATGTGTCAAAAAATTGAGAGGGATGTTTTCGTTTGTTATATATAATAAAAAAAATAAAAATATCTTTGTTTTTAGAGATCCGCTTGGGATAAAACCTTTATATTATATTTACAAAAATTCAAATTTTATAATATCCTCTGAAATCAAGCCGATTTTGAATTTATATCCTGAAGAAAAAATAGTTAATGAAAAAATTGTTTTTAAATATATTACTAGAGGTTGGGTGGATGATACAGAATTTACTTTTTTTAAGAATTTAAACAGTTTTCCTGCTGGATCTTATATGGAATTGAATTCAAAGAATTTTGAATGCGAAAATAGTTCTGTACAATATTTTAATATTAATAAGCATAGAAAAAAAATAAAATTTAATCCTGTTGATTTTAAAAATAAATTAAAAGAGACTATTTCATATCATTTAATTGCAGACGCTCCATTAGCATTTACTTTAAGTGGAGGCCTTGATTCGTCAACTATAACAGCTTTTTCTAGCGTGCTATCCGAGAATTCTAGTAAAATTAAGGCTTTCACTGTTCTGCCACCTGATACTAACGATGAGTCTTCGTGGGTTAATGATATAGTCTCATATTTAGGTATAGAACATGAGTATATAGATACTGATGTAGCAAATATTTTTGAAGTTTTTGATAGAGTAATTGATGCGCAAGATGAACCTTTTTTATCAAGCAATGTCCTTTATCAGTTCATTTTGAGAAAAAAAATATCAGAGTATGGTTATAAAGTTATTTTAGTTGGAGAGGGCGCTGATGAACTTTTAGGAGGGTATAAGAGATTTGTAAACCCATATTTATCAACATTAAAAAAAGAAAATGCAGATGATATTTTTAAAGATAATGTAGAAAAATTTACTGTTTTTTTAAATAAATCTAAATCAGATATAATGAATTCTCTTAGTGAATATGAAAAAATGGTGTGTTTAAATCATCATGGCCAAGAAAACATGAGTGCATATAATTTAATTGATAGTGAATTTTATCAAAAGTTTAATAATCTTTTGAATGTTCCATCATATCCAAAAAAAGATAATAAGCACGAAAATCGGTTTTTTTCTCATATTTTTTATCATTTAACAGAAAGAGATTTACCTTATGTATTAAGAATGGAAGATAGAAATTCTATGTTTAATAACATTGAAGCTAGAGTTCCGTTTCTAGATATTGACTTGATAGATTTCATTCTTTCTCATGATTTTAAAGAATTTATGAAAACAGGATTTAATAAATCCATGCTTAGAAACAGTTTAGATGGTATTTTGCCTGAAAGCGTCATAAATAGAAAAGACAAATCTCCAAGACCTGGTAATAATGTACACTTTGTTTATAAATTATTTAAACCACAGATAAAAAAGTTAATTAATTCAGATATCTTTGCAAAATTTAAGTGGTTTACTAACGATTTAATTTTAAATTATGAAAATGATGCTATAACTTTGAATGAACAAAGAGCTGAATTTTGGTTTAGGTTCTATTCTTTAGGAAGATGGTTAGAATTAAAAATAAACAACTGATAAATAATTATTTAATGTAATGAAATAAAAAATGATAAAAGTAAAAAAAAATAATTAAATGTGTGGTTTTTATGGAACATTTTTAGGTAACAAAGACCTTGCTAAACAAATGGCTTCACTAAATCATAGAGGACCAGATGATACTAATTATTTTGAAAATAAATATTTATATGTAAAGCATTTTAGACTTGCAATTATTGGGAATCAAGATGACGCAAAGCAACCAATGTTTTCATTTGATGGTAGGATTGGAATTATATATAATGGTGAAATTTACAATTATAAAGAATTAGCCAATTCAATCGGCAGAAAAGATTTAATTGAATATGGTGATACAAGGGTTTTAGTTGAGCTTTTATCTATCAAAGGCTTGGATTGTCTCTCTAGTTTAAATGGTATGTTTTCTCTTGTTATATATTTTAAAGAAACAAATGAAATAGTTTTGTTGAGAGATAGATTTGGAATAAAACCCTTATTTTATAGAGTTGAAAAAGGATCAATATATTTTGCCTCAGAGATAAAATCATTAAGAAAAATATTTTCTTGTGTGAAATTTGATGATAGAAAAATTATAAATTTTCTTGATAATTCAGAATATCCGCATTCAAAAGATACTTTCTATAAAAACATAAAACAACTAGAAGGAGGAACTTTCTTAAAAATAAGTCAAAATGGATTTAACATTAAGAGATGGTTTTGTTTGAAAGATTACTATTATAATTTCAAAATGGAAAATTTATCCTATGAAGGTTATGAAAATCTTCTTAAGAATTCTATAAAACTAAGAACAAGGAGTGATGTTCCTATATCTTTACATTATAGCGCTGGTACTGACAGCACAGCATTATTACTAAAATTTAAAGAAATATTTGGAAAAGAAATTCCTATCACTACTTTCACAATGGCATACAATGAACCAAGGGTAGACGAATCTAACTTAGCTGAAGAATATTGTAAAAAACTTAATGTTGAAAATCATAAAGTATATCTTGATGCTAAAGAAGTACCATCTTTAGCTGAAACTGTCTATAAATTCCAAGATGAACCATATGCAGGTATACCTGTAATTGCTTATTATAAAATGAACAAACTTGAGAAAGACTTGGGGTATATAGTCTCTTTGGAAGGGCAAGGTGGAGATGAGGGTTTGGGCGGATATTTATACCACATATATTTGGCAGCATACGACTTATACATATCTGGAGCTAACAAGGAACTTTTTGAGTATATTTTAAAAGAAAATAATCTTAATAAAGAAGACGTTATTAGAAGTTCTGAAAAAATTTTAGAAAATGGTTTTAATGTACATACTGATATGACTGATTTTAAAATGAAGAAAAAAAAGATAAATTTGGATAAATTTGTTGATTGGCTTACTACTATTCAAATTTATGATATATTAATAAACAAAATTCCTAGAGTTTTACGTTTTCATGACAGAGTATCAATGTCATTAGGAAGAGAGATTAGATTTCCTCTCTTAGATCATAGAGTAATAACTTATGGGTTGGCATTAGATGTTAAATTGAAATTCAAAAATGGTTTAAGTAAAGCTCCCCTAAGAAATATTATTAAATCTGAGTTAAGTGGCGTCTATCGTCATCCAAAAAGGAGTGTTGTAACGCCACAGACAATTTGGCTTAAAAATGAACTTAAGACTTGGGCGTATGATAGAATTGAACTTTTGAGAGAAAAAAAAATTATTCCAGATGAATATTTTTTGAATAGTAGAAATTTTTTTTCTGAAAATAACAGTAATAATTCTTTTAAAATTTGGCAATTAATAAATTTATCATTTAATTTTGAGTAATATTTTATGAAAAAACCAAGAATTATAGCTAGATTAGATATTAAAGGTGATAATGTTGTAAAAGGAATACGATTTGAAGGTCTTAGGATAATGGGTAATCCTAACGATTTAGCTAAGAAATATTATTTTGAGGCTGCAGATGAAATAATATATATCGACACTGTTGCAAGCTTATATGGAAGAAATAATTTAGTAGATGTTGTAAAAAAAGCATCAAACTCAATTTTTATACCAATGACCGTAGGTGGAGGAGTAAGAAATCTTGAAGATGCCGAAAAACTTCTAGAATCTGGAGCAGATAAAATTGCAGTAAATACAGGTATAATTAATGATAAATCACTTATAAAAAAACTAGCTCAAAAAATAGGATCACAAGCTTTAGTCATCTCTATACATGCAAAATATAGAGATCATAGTTTTTGGGAGGTTTTCATTGATAATGGAAGAGAAAGCACAGGCATAGACCTTAAAGACTGGTTAAAATATGTTGAAGGTGAAGGTGCTGGAGAAATATTTATTACTTCAATTGATAGAGATGGTACTGAAATGGGAATGGATCGTTTGCTTTTAGATACTGTAAAAAAAGTAGTAAAAATTCCAGTTATTTATAGCGGTGGATGCACGGGTTATGAAGAGATTATAGATTTAGTAAAACTCTATGATATTGATGCAGTAGCTATTGGATCAATATTACATTATAAAAAAGATACTATTAAAGATATCAAGCTTAATTTAAAAAAAAATAATATTTTAACAGCTAATAACTTATGAATAAAAATGTTTCTATAATAAAAACTAACTCTGGCAATATATTTAATGTAGCAAAAGCTTTTGAATATATAGGTTCAAATGTACAGTTAGTCTCTTCAAAGAAAGACTTATTAAAAAGTGATTATTTAATATTTCCAGGGGTAGGTGCTTTCGCCGAAGGAATGAAGGCTTTGGAAAATAACGATCTAAATTATTCAATAAAAGAATGGGCTAATAAAGAAAGACCCTTTTTAGGAATATGTCTTGGGATGCAATTACTTTTTGAATGCAGTGAAGAATTTGGTTTTAATAAAGGCTTAGGATTAATAAAAGGTAAAGTTAATAAGTTACCTGAAAGTTTAAAACTTAAAGTTCCAAATATAACGTGGGAACGCTTGTACCATGGATCACCAGAATCTACTTGCCATGATAATAAAGATAAAGTTTTTAAAAATCATGATTTTGAAAAAGATCTTTATTTTGTTCATTCTTATGCTTGCTATCCTCAAAATAATAAATCTTGGTTAGCAACTACTAAATATGGTGATCATAACTTTTGTTCAGTTGTAAAAGAAAATAACATCTATGGTTTTCAGTTTCATCCTGAAAAAAGTGGAAACGCAGGATTGAAGTTATTAGAAGAATTTTTAAAGTTGTGAGAGTTTCATTTTAAATTATTATTAAACAATCCCAAATATAGTGGGATAACAATAATGTTTGCAATAATTAAACGTTAATAATTTTTAATAAACGATTTACCGCTTCGTCAACTGTTTCTGTTTTAGTTTTAATATGTACATCCGGATTAGTTGGTATTTGGTAAGAACTTCCAATACCAGTAAAATTTGGAATTTCACCTTTCCTTGCTTTTTTGTATAACCCTTTAGGATCTCTTTCTTCAGCTAATTCAAGTGGAGTGTCAATAAATATTTCAATATATTCTTTTTCTTCAAATAATTCACGTACCATTTCCCGCTCAGCTCTGAAAGGAGAAATAAAAGCAGAAATTACAACGATTCCAGCATCTACCATTAGTTTTGCAACTTCACCAATTCGTCTTATATTTTCAACTCTATCTGCGTTTGTGAAACCAAGGTCACTATTGAGGCCATGACGGATATTGTCACCATCTAAAATATAAGTGTGAATACCTTTTGCATATAATTTTTTCTCGAGTGCGTTAGCAATAGTAGATTTTCCTGAGCCAGAAATTCCTGTAAACCACAGAACTTTGCTTATATGGCCCTTAAGTTGATTCCGTGCTTTCTTGTCAATATCAAGTTTTTGTTGATGTAAGTTATTAGCACGACGGAGTTCAAATTCTATCATGCCTGCCGCTACAGTTTGGTTGCTTATTCTATCGATTAATATAAAAGCACCTAGTGGTGGGCAGACATGATATTTTTCAAAAGCTATAAGGCGATCAGTTTTGATTGTTACAACTAAAAGGTCATTGAGCTCTAATTGTGTTGCTGAAAGATTCTCAAAATTATTAATATTTATCTTGTGCTTTATTGATGTGATATTAGCGTTAACTAATGTAGTACCTAATTTCAACCAAAAATTACGACCAAGATAACCGGGGTTTTGATCCATCCATACTAATGCAACTTGAAATTGGTCTGAAACTTGACATGGGTCGTCAGCCGCTACTATGACGTCTCCTCTGGATGCATCAATTTCTTTGTTAAGAGTAAGAGTTATGGATTTTCCTTGCTCTGCACTTTGGAGTTTATCTTTAAACAATATAATATCCTTAATTGTTGCTATTTCACCTGATGGTAAAACTTTAATTGATTGACCAATATTAACTCTACCAGCCTCAATCATACCTGAAAAACCTCGAAAATTTGAATCATAGCGGTTAACCAATTGAACAGGAAATCTTAGTGGCTGATCAACAGCGGTTGATCTAGTTTCAATAGTTTCTAAATAATTTAAGAGCGTTGGTCCTTCATACCAATTCATGTTATCAGATGAATGAGTAATATTATCTCCTTTTAATGCTGAAATTGGAATTGTGATTACGTTTTGAAATTTAAGTGAACTAGAGAATTCTTTATATTGTTCAGATATTTGATCATAAGTAATTTGCTGATAATCCACTAAATCCATTTTATTTATTGCCACAACAATATTTTTTATACCTAAAACTGAACAAATAATTGAATGACGACGCGTTTGCTCAAGTATACCTTGTTGTGAGTCGATTAAAATTATTGCTAACTTAGCTGTTGAAGCACCAGTTATCATATTTCTTGTGTATTGTTCATGTCCAGGAGTATCTGCAACTATAAATTTACGATTCTCTGTAGAAAAATACCTGTATGCAACATCGATTGTTATACCCTGCTCTCTCTCGGAAGCTAATCCGTCGACTAAAAGAGCAAAATCAATATTATTTCCTTGGGTACCAATTTTTCGTGAATCAGATTGAAGTGATTTTATTTGGTCTTCAAAGATCACTTGAGCCTCAAAAAGCATTCTTCCTATAAGAGTACTTTTGCCATCATCAACACTACCACAAGTTATAAATCTCAAAGTATCAAGTTTGGCTTGTTTGCTGAGATACTGATTAACCTCACTAACATAGGTTAATTTAGTCATCTTCAAAAATATCCTTCTTGTTTTTTTATTTCCATTGAAGCAGCATTATCTACATCTATGGCTCTTCCCTGACGTTCACTAATATTTGTACTTAAAATTTCCAAAATAATGGCTTCAAGATTATTAGCTGAAGATTCAATTGCTCCGGTCAAGGGGTAACAACCAAGTGTTCTAAAACGAATTCTTTTTATTTTAATATTCTCATTAGGCTTTAAAGGAAAACGATCATCATCTACCATTATTAACATATTATCACGATTTACAACCGGCTGTTCATGTGCAAAATAAAGTGGTACAATTGGAATATTTTCACGATAAATATATAGCCATACGTCAAGTTCTGTCCAATTTGAGATAGGAAAAACACGAAGGCTTTCATTTTGGTTTTTCTTTCCATTATATAAAGACCAAAGTTCAGGACGTTGATTTTTGGGATCCCAGCGATGAGAGGAAGTTCTAAATGAAAAAACACGCTCTTTTGCACGACTTTTTTCCTCATCTCGTCTTGCTCCTCCAAAAGCAACATCAAAATGGTAATGTTCTAAAGCTAATTTTAAAGATTGTGTTTTCATTATGTCTGTATGTATGGAAGATCCATGATCAAAGGGATTGATATTTTTATCAACACCCTCTTGATTAACATATACTAACATATCCATTCCTACTTCTTTTGAGATATAATCACGAAAGTCATACATTGCTTTAAATTTCCAGCGTGTGTCTATGTGCAGAAGTGGAAATGGTGGTGGATTTGGATAAAATGCTTTACGTGCTAAGTGTAACATAACAGACGAATCTTTTCCAATTGAGTATAACATAACAGGATTGTCTGCTTCTGCCATAACTTCTCTTATGATATGAATAGATTCAGATTCAAGTCGGTCTAAATGGGTCATTTTAGTATTGGATGAGTTTATAAAATTATGATTGGTTGTTTCTAAGATATCTGAGTAGCCATGTGAATACATTGCAAGCTCAACACAAATAGAAGATTCAGGTAAATTAATTAATTTTTTTGCATGATTTTTTTTTAAAAACTTACGTAAAAATTCAACAAGCTTACCGGATGGCAAAATCTGAATATCTCTTTTCTCAAATTGTGCAATTGCTACAAATGCTTGTTTAAGCGTTTCATATTTTACACTATTAGTATTTAACTTTATCCAGAAACGATTTTTATCATAATCGTTTAATCCAAGGATAAACTCTTTTGATTTATGATTAACTATTTGAGCAAATAAGATTAATTTTTCTGATTTTCTTGCACATTTGATTTGTTGTTCAAGTACTAACTGTTTAGCTTTTCTACCATGTTCATCCACTATTGACAGATTATCGAGTGGATTAAAATTTAGTTCACTTTTATTTATAGCTTTTTCAATCCTTTTGAGTAAAATTTTAGGATTATCTTTAAATATTTCTTGAGAAATTTCTTTAGTTGTAAATAGAGAAAAGTTGGGATAACTTTTTAGCCACTTTGATATGATTTGAGTATTTTCCATGTTAAAACCAAAATAAATATTTTCTTAAGATAATTCCGATTAAGTTAAAATACACACAAAGCTTTATTTTTCAATAGCCAAAAAGAAAGGATAAATAATTTCTATTATTTTAAAGATTATTACTTGATTAGAATTTGAAAATTATAAGGGATTTTTGGAAAGTTTATTGAGTTAATACTTAAATTTATATTAACATGTTGAAATTTTTTTAGCTTTAAAATTTCAAAAAACTTTGTTACTGATTATTTGTTAAATTAGTCTTATTCATAAATCATTTAAAATAAATTAATTGTAAATAAAATGACGAAAAATAGTTTCAATGTATTTGTAATAACTCGTTTTGGTATTGGGCAAAATTCAAAAACTTTTTATGATCGTGAAATTCCTTATTTGGAAAACCTATTAATAAGATCAATATTAAAACAAAAAGAATTTATAACTAAGTGGATTATATTAATTGATGTAAAAACTCCAAAATTTGTAACAGAAAAATTAAAAAAATTAATCCCCAAAGATATCCTATTCATTTATGCACATGATGTTTTTTTATCAGGCTCTACTATGCCTAATATCACATCAATTTTGAAAAATTTGGGTATTAGAAATAAGGATAAAGTTGTTACAATTAGAGTGGATGCAGACGACATACTTTCTAACGATTATATTTCATCAGTTTTAGACGTTATAAATATTCAAAAACAAAGAAATAAATATGATTTGATCTCTGTTGACGCAACTATAGGGATATATTTTTATCCAATACGAAATAAATTAGTAAAGGTTTTTAGAAAAAATTACAGCATTCAAGCACTATATTCAATTTTTGGCAGTAGTTTCAAATCTGTTCATGATGGAGGAGGTCATGGCGGGTTAGAAAAAATGGTGTTAAAGAAGGGTGGTATTTACTATCAGTTAAATAATAAAGAATTTTGGATTAGGTCTATGAGGCAACATTCGGTCTCACAATTAGGCATAAAGTTTAATGTTTTATTTGGTAGATACGAAATTATAAAAAATATTATGAAAATTTTATTAAAAAAAATTTACAATAGTAATACCTTTTACAAAGGAAGAGTGAGTGTAAAGGAATTATCCAATCGTTTCGAAATATCAGAAAAAATTGTATCTTTATTAAATTTACAGGAACAAAGTTTAGAAATAAAACAGACAGTCTTTTCACCTTTAATAAAAAAAGTTATGAAAGATAACAAAAATAGAAATAGAACAAAAATTCAACAAGTTTTATTGAAAATGTATAAAAAAGAAAAAAGCAAAACTGCAAGAGCTAAAATAAAAAAAGAATTTTATAATTTTTATTAAAGATGTCACTAATTATATATATTTATAAATATACTTGTGTATTATTATGTCAGCAATTAAACCTAAACATTTCAACAAAAAGTAATATTTTTTTATCTCTCTAACAAATATATAGTGCAAAAAACATGAGAATTGTTCATATAATTACTGGCTTAGGGGATGGAGGTGCTGAACATACACTATACAAAATTTGTAAATACGATAATTCAAATGAACATATTGTTGTCTCGCTAAACGGACTTGATAAATATGGACCTTTATTAGAAAAATTAGGTATCAAAGTTTATTGTTTGAATTTAACTATTATTTCTATTTATAAATTTATTTTTCTGATCAAATTAATCCGTTTGTCTAAACCGCATATAGTACAAACTTGGCTCGTCCATGCTGATTTATTAGGAGGTGTTGCTGCTAAGTTGTGTGGTGTGGAAAATATTATTTGGAATATTCGTTACTCAAATTTAGAAATTGGCAAAGCAAAGTTTTTTACAATTATAATAATTAATTTATTGGCAAAATTATCTTTTTTAATACCTAAATTCATTGTCGTAGTCTCTAAAAAAGCTATAAAAGTTTATGAAAAACAAGGATATGACAAAAAAAAATTTATATTTATACCAAATGGCTATGATCTTGCAATTTTAAAACCTAATAATTTTCAAAAATCAGATTTTAGAAAAAAATATAGTATAAAAAAAGAAATACCTTTGATTGGTAATGTTGCTAGGTATGATCCAAAAAAGGGTCATTTGAACTTAATGCATGCATTGTCATTACTAAAATTAAAAAATATTAATTTTTTTTGTGTCTTTATTGGTTCTAATATAACCAAGGATAATTTAGAATTAACTTCAGAAATTGAACGACTTAGTCTAGAAAATCATGTGAAATTATTAGGACAAAATAATAATATTATAGAAGTAATGAATGGATTAGATGTTTATGTTCATAGCAGTATTTATGGAGAAGGATTTCCAAATGTAGTTGCTGAATCTATGGCTTGTGGTACACCGTGTGTTGTAACAGATGTTGGAGATGCCTCGCTGATTGTAGGTAAAACTGGATGGGTGATTCCACCTAATAATTCAAAAAAACTTGCTTATACAATTGAAAAAGCACTTAATGAAATTGGAAAAGAAGAATGGAATAAAAGAGTTAATAATACAAGATTAAGAGTTAAAACTAATTTTGATATTAGTATAATGATCAAATCCTACAACACTCTATGGAGCTCTATTCATAAGAAAATGACATAATAATGTAACTTATAAAATATAATTGAATTATTTATATAAATCGTTATCTTATTCACAATTCTAACTAATCAAACTTATTTTTATGCCACTCATATATACATTCACTACTATAATATTAATAATTACTAGCAAAAACGCTTATGCATATTTAGATCCTGGAATGGGTAGTATGATTATTCAAGGCATCATAGCTACAATTGCCGCTACAGGTTTAACAATTAAAATTTACTGGCAAAAAATTAAGGATTTCTTTATCAAAAAGAAAAAAAAAGATAAAAAAGAATAAGTCTTTATTTAGTATAGTAATTAATTTATTTGATATTTATAAATCAATCTGACAGTTAATATCATGTTTAAATTTATAAAAAATATTATAAATGAGTTTAGAGATTTATTATCTTCTTTAAACATATTAGTTGATACAAAAAATACAAAACCAAAAATCATCTTTTTTTCAGAAAACAAAGTTTATCAAAAATTTTCTAAACCATTGATTGAAATAATTCTTTCTGTCAGCTCTAACAAAATATATTATTTAAGTATTGATAAAGAAGACAAAATTCACCACAAAAAAGTAAAAAATTATTATATCAGCCCTTTTTTAATAAATTTTACATTCAATAATTTGAGAGCTGAAAATATTTTTTTAACAATTACGGATTTAGGAAATAATTTATTAAAAAAAACAAAAAATATTGATCAATATATTTACTATTTTCATTCACCTGTAAGCACTATTAAGAATTATACTTCTAGGGCATTTGACAATTATGATACCATATTGTGCGTTGGTCAATTTCAAATAGATGAGATAAGATCAAGGGAAAAGTCAAAAAATCTAAAGAAAAAAAAATTAATCTCTGCTGGCTACTTATATTTTGATTACCTACTAAATAATATTAATTATAACATTAATAACAAAGAAATTTTAATAGCACCATCTTGGAATAAAGATTTAAAAAATTTTATAAATGAAAATTTTATAGAATTGATAGAAATTTTAATTGTAAAAGGATTTAAGGTTATCTTTAGGCCACATCCTGAACATTTTAAAAGATCAAATAAAATATTACTAGGTATGAGAAATAAATTTTCAAATAAAAATTTTAAATTAGATGCTGATGACAACAATTTAAAATCTATGGAAAAAGCAAGATGTTTAATAACGGATAGCTCTGGCATAGCAATTGAGTATATGATTGTTATGAAAAGACCAGTTTTATATCTTGACGAGTATGATAAAATTCATAATTCTGAGTTTAGAGAACACTTAGGAAAAAAAGTGTTAGATCATGATATTAAGAAAAACTTTGGTTACATGTTTAAAAAGCATGATTTTAATAAAATTGATTTTATTATTAATGACTCAGAAAAAAAATTAGTAAAAAAAATGTCAGCACTAAATAATTTTATTAAAAAGAATTATTTTTATTTTGGAAATACAAAAACTTATTTATTTTCATATTTTAAAAAAAACATATAGATATTTAGTCAATTTAAGTTTAAAAGTAATTGGTTTAATAACAATTATTAGAATAATGAAAAAAAAAATTGCATATGTTGGTATGTCTGCCGACATTCTTCACAAAGGTCACATTAATATCTTAAAAACTGCCAGTAGATATGGTGAGGTATATGTAGGATTGTTAACAGATCAAGCAATTGCAAGTTATAAAAATATCCCATATTTAGACTATGAAAAAAGAAAAATAATCCTTGAAAATATAAAATATGTTAAGAAAGTTGTTCCACAGTTAACCCTAGATTATGTCGAAAATCTTAATCTAATTAAACCTGATTATGTAGTTCATGGTGATGACTGGAAAATTGGTATTCAAAAGGAAACACGAAAAAGGGTGATTAACACTATAAAAAAGTGGTCCGGTAAGCTTATAGAGCCAAAATATACAGAAAAAATATCATCTACGTTAATAAAAAAAGAAATGTCAAATTTAATTACTTCGCCTGAAAATAGAATTTCAAGATTAAAACGATTAATGAGCTCTAAAGATATTGTTAAAATATTAGAGTCTCATAATCCTCTTACTGGTCTAATAATAGAAAAAATTAATGTTAAAAAAAACAAAAAAACAATAGAGTTTGATGGAATGTGGTCATCTAGTCTAACTGACTCTGCTACAAGAGGTCTTCCAGATAATTCTTCTTTATCTTTCTCTGCCCGTATCTCTTCATTAAATGATATGATGGATGTGACAAGTAAGCCAGTTGTTTTTGATGCAGATAACGGTGGTCAAATTGAACACTTACCTTTTTTAATTAGATCTTTAGAAAGATCTGGTGCATCAGCTATAATAATGGAAGACAAAGTAGGTTTGAAGAAAAACTCACTATTTAAAAATCAAAAAGACACTAAACAAGATAAACCTGAATTATTTGCAAAAAAAATAAAAAAAATATGTGATTTGCGTCAATCTAAAGATTTTATGGTTATAGCTAGAATTGAAAGTTTCATAATTGGTAAAGGTTTAACTGATGCCATAAAAAGAGCAGACATATATTCCAAAGCTGGAGCTGATGCTATTTTAATTCATAGTAAAGAGAAAACACCGGCAGAAATATTCTCTTTCGCTAAAGAATTTAAAAAAAGTAAAAATTTTATTCCGTTAGTTTGTGTTCCTTCTACTTATTCTAAAGTAAAGGAAGATGATTTGATAAAACATGGATTTAAATTAGTCATATATGCTAACCAACTTCTAAGAGCTGCTTACCCAGCAATGCAAGAGACTGCAAGAACGATTTTGAAAAATCAAAGAGCATTTGAAGCTGATAAAAAAATAATACCAATCAATGAAATAATAAACTTAATTAAAAATGATTAAAGTTGAAGAACTAATAAACATTTTTAAAAAAAATAATAGTAATTTTTTTACAGGTGTTCCAGACAGTGTTTTAAAAGAATTGTCATCGTTTCTTCAAAGTAAAAATAAAAAAAACCATATTATTGCTACCAGCGAAGGCTCAGCTGTGTCAATTGGTATAGGTCATTACCTGTCTAAAAAAGAGATACCAATAATTTATATGCAAAATTCTGGGCTTTCAAATGCATTAAATCCTTTAATATCAATGGCACATGATAAAGTTTATTCGATACCATTAATTTTAGTGATTGGGTGGAGAGGTTCACCAATGCTTAAAGATGAACCCCAGCATAATGTAAAAGGTATGATTACTGAACAACTTTTAAAACTATTAAAAATTAAATACACTATTATAAGATCGCCTGCTGACTTAAATAAATTTGATAAACAAATTAAACTTGCAAATAAAAATAAAACTATTGTTGCCTGTTTGATTGAGCAAGGCACCTTCCAAAAAACTAAAATAATTAACAAAAAAGATTTTTATGCACTAGAAAAAGAATTTTTTTTTAAAACCTTGCTCGAAAACATTAATATAAAGACAAAAATAATCTCAAGTACTGGCTATAATTCTAGAGAACTAATGTACTTTAGAAAAAAATATAAGCTATTTCATGGTAGAGATTTCTACATGGTTGGTGGTATGGGTCATACTGCATCCACAGCACTTGGTTATTCTTTGTTTTCACAAAACACAACATTATGTATAGATGGTGATGGGTCATGTTTGATGCATCTTGGATCAATTAAAACTGTAGGTATGTTTGCAAGTACAAATTTTAAATATATTCTTTTAAATAATAACTCACATGACTCTGTAGGCGGTCAACTTACTTACGCGAGCGAAATTGATTTTGAAAAATTAAGTATCAGTCTTGGCTTTGAAAAGTATTATTGTATCGACAATCAATATAAGTTGGAAGATAAAATTAAGGAATTTTTATCAGAAAAAAATCTTAGTTTCCTTGAAGTAAAAATAGCAAATTGTAAAATTAAAGAATTACCCCGACCATTAAATTTTATTAAAATTAAAAACGATTTTATGGAATAAATGATAAATACAACAAGTGAAATTACTAATTACTTAGATAATGATTCCTATAAAAAAATATTCATTTTATGTGGAAAAAAATCTTTTACATTTTCTGGTGCAGAAGTATTTTTTAAAAATATATTAAGAAAAAAAAAGATTAAAATTTTTTATAAAAGATCAGAAATACCTGACTTTAATGAATTAGTTTCAATAATAAAAATTATTAGAAATTTCAAACCAAATTTAATTTTAGCCGTAGGTGGGGGTGCAGTATTAGATTATGCAAAAATTGCTAATGTTGTTGATATAAAGTCTAATTTAGTAGACTTAATTTCTAATTATTCATACCCTTTTGAAAATAAATATACAAAATTAGTTGTTATTCCCACTACAGCAGGATCTGGGGCCGAAATCACTTCCAATGCTGTTATTTATGTTGATGGTATAAAACATTCATTGGAAAGTGATCTATTAATACCTGATAAATTCTTTTTAATTCCAAATTTTTTGATTTCTGCACCATTTAAAGTCAAAGCATCAGCGGGCTTTGATGCTATTGCACAAGCTTTAGAGTCCTTGATTTCAAAAAAATCTACGTTGGAAAGCATAGAGTACGCATCAAATTCACTCAAAATTTCAATTGATTACTATTTTCATTATTTAAATAATACAAATCTTAAAAATGCATCAGAAATGAGTTTAGCTGCAAATTTAGCTGGAAAGGCAATCAGTATTTCAAAAACAACAGCACCACATGCAATATCATACCCTTTTACCTTTTTATTTAATATAAGTCACGGACATGCAGTAAGTTTATTTTTTGAAAAAATTTTTAAGTATAATTATTATAATTTAAGTGAATCGGATACTCAATTTGATCTAGAGAAAAGATTTGAGCTTATTTTTGATTTGCTAGAAGTTAAAAATATAAAAGATTTTATTTCAAAAATTATTTCAATAAAAAAATATGCTAGGCTAGAAGATAATTTGACTAAGTTAAATATAGATATTGAAAAAAGCTCAGAAAAAATTATTGGAGGAATAAATTTTTTAAGGCTTGGAAATAATCCTATTAAATTAGATGATCAAAAAATTTATAAAATTATTACAGATCGAATGTAATCGAAAGTCTAAAAAAGTAATTTAAAAAATTATAAAGATCTAACGTGGTTAATTGTTTCTATTAAATAATTATTAAAGAGAGCTAATCTGACAAATCATATGATCTTATATCAAACAGTGCTTTTCCTTTATCCTTACCACTTACTATAATACCGTCATAAACGTTTGCACCGCCTACAACAGATTTATATCGATCAAAGAATTTTCTTTCTACTTTTAACTTGTCAAATAAATTTTTATTATTCGTTATTTTAGCTAAAATGGCAGGAATAATATCTTGTGTGATCATGATATTGACGTCACTATTTGAAATATCTTCAGGCCAGTAAATACTTAAAAAGGTACCATATCTGTCTTGTATATCGTACTTATTTATTTCATTGATATCATAATTTTCAAGAGTATGACAATTTTTGGTCAGATAAGGGCCATGATCACTTAAAAGAACAATTATAGAATTTTTATCATTTTTTTTAATATTTAGAACATCATTTCTCATTTCTGTATTAGCTATTTTCATTCTTTCGAAATATGAATTCTTTTCATTTATGTTACATTTTCCGCTGTTTTGTGAATGGCCAGGAAATTTATTATGAGTAAAAAATAGTGACTTTTTTTTCTCTGATCTTAAATAATCTTTTTTTAAATTAAGATAATTATTATAATTAAAGTCATCATCAAATATGTCAAATCTGAATTGACCTTCAAAAATAGCTTTTGTAAGAGTTTTACCTCCAATTTTAGTGACATCCTCTTTAGGATGATAATTATCCCATTTTATAGGTGATGAACTAAAGAAATAAGGAGATGTAAATATCGCTGATGTTTTATACCCGTTTGCTTTAAATATATCTAATCCTAGGGCATTACCAGATGTATAATGTCTTCCATCACGATTGATTTCACCTTGCATTTCAAGAATTCTAGAGATAGCACCTATTGATAACGCGCTATTAGAATATGTTCCATGATAAATTTTGAAACCATTATTTTCTAAAAATTTAATATGTTCTTTATTATCGAATCCATAATGATCCAGTGTTTCCAAGTTTGCATATGATTCATATCCCAATATATAAATATTCTTATCTTTAATAATTTTGTTATTTTTATTTTTCAAGAATTCTAAAAGTTTAGGGTTTTTTTCAAGATATTTTGATTTATGTAAAGAAATGTTATTAAAATTAATTATTATACCACTCACAGTAAATAATATTGCGCTTACGTAAGCTATTTTTTTATTAAATAAAAAAAATCCATACATTATTAAAAACAAAATAACTATATATAATCCCTCCATTACAATTTGAATGGTAAATATATCATCACCTGGGTTATGTTTATTAGATATTTGAGCCATATTTAATACAGTAAAAGTCAGAGTAAGTCCTGAAAACATCAACATTTTCAATGATGCAAAGTAGCTAAAAATTATAGGTAAAATAAAACTAAAAATTAAAATAAAAAATAAAGTAGTACCGAATAGATGAATCAAACCGTTTATATTAAGGTATTCGCTATTAATTATAGAATAATCAAAGACTGGTGACATGGGTAAGATTATTAGGATTAAATCCTTAGTTTCTGGTAAATCTATTTTATTTTTAAATTTAAAATCTTTATTAAACAGTAAATAAATTATGTAAATAATCATTAAAAATATTAAAGCTAATATAATAATTTTTGAGCCCAATAATAAAAATTTAGTATTAAATCCCTCTGGAAATAAAAATCTCATTGCAGTCATGCTAAATAGAACAAAAATTGAACTGACGATTAAATCTAAGATAAAATTTGTTTGAGTTTTTATTTGCATAAATTTCAATATGTAGTTATTTGTTTTGAATATATGATATGTATTATTTATTCCATATAACAACAACAACAGATTAATAACATAAAGTTAAAATATTTTACTTACAATTTAAAAATTGTGAAACATTACTTACACATTTGATTGAAATTAAACAATGAAACATATTTTATTTATTGCTGCTGATGCTGATTCTTTAATTAATTTCAGACTTCCTTTGATAAAAAAAATATTGTCTAGAGGTCACTTGGTAAGTGTTGCATCGCCAATAAATAAATCATCAAAATTTTTACAAAAAGAACTTCAAGATATTGGAGTTAGTTTTCATATATTTAAAGTTTCACGAACAGGTTTGAATCTTTTTAAGAATTTTAAATCTTTATTAGAGATATACAAAATTATTAAAATTACAAATCCAAATATAATAATTTCTTATATGGCTAAACCTGTAATTTACACAGGCTTAGTATTAAAAATTTTTAAAAAAATCTCGTATTATCCTATGATTACCGGTATAGGCTATGGTCTCTACGAAAAAAAATCATTCAAACATATGATACTAAAATTATTAATCAAAAATTTATATTATTTTTCTTTGAAAAGTGCAAAAAAAATAATATTTCAAAATGCTGATGACCAAACATTATTTAGAAAATTTAAGATAATAGATAAATATAAAATATCAGAAATTGTAAATGGTTCTGGTATTGATTTGAAAGCTTACCCGTTTTCAAAATTACCTAAAAAACCAATATTTTTAATGGTGGCAAGATTACTCATAGATAAAGGAGTTAGAGAATATGTAGAAGCTGCAAAGATTGTACGTCTTCAATATCCTAATGTGATTTTTCAATTAGCTGGTAACTTAGACGAAAATCCTGCAAGTATTCACTTAAAAGAATTAGAGAAATGGATTCATCAAGGAGATATTTTGTATTTAGGAAAATGTAAATCAGTTCATTTAATCCTACAAAATTGTAAATTTTTTGTACTTCCTTCTTATCGCGAAGGGACTCCTAGATCCACTCTGGAAGCGCTCTCAACTGGAAGACCAGTAATTACGACTAATGTTCCAGGTTGTAGGGAAACTGTAACGCATGGGAAAAATGGATTAATAATACCAGTTAAAGATACATTAGCTTTATCGAAGGCAATGATAAAATTGATAAACACAAAGGATGAACAAATTAAAAAAATGGCTAGAGAAAGTTTTAATATTGCAAAAGATAAATATGAGGTAAGTAAAGTCAACCAAAAAATGATACAAATAATGAACTTATAAGTACATAAACTCAAGGTTTACAAGAAATATATCAACAAAATTATTTATATTATTTACTTTATAAAAATGTTAAATAATGGATTATAATTTAAACAAAATTTTCTAAATAAGGTGCTTTTTTAAGTGAGTTTAATTGATATTATTTTTGGAACAGTTCCAAATAGTCTAATTTTTTTTATATTTGTGTTTGCCCTAAATATTATATGTGTTTTTTTATATAAAAAGCTAGCCTTCAGGTTTGGTATTCTTGCTTATCCAAATTTTAGAACTTTACACGAATTATCTATTCCAAGAGGTGGTGGAATAGTTTTCTCATTTAGTTTTATAGTTGGTGTATTTGTTCTTTGGTATCTAAATTTATTATCGGAAAAATTATTTTTTATATTAGGTTTGGGAGGAACAATAGCAGTATTATTTGGGTTTATTGATGATATTTATAATATAAGAGCAATTCGTAAACTTTTAATTCAAATTTGTTTAAGTGCTTGGATTTTATTTTGGTTAGAGGATGAAATTTTTTTAAATGAACTTGGTTTGTTAGAATTTATTATGTTACCAACGCTTATGTTTTTTATAGTTTGGATAATCAATGCCTATAATTTTATGGATGGAATAGATGGAATGGCAGCCACGGGTGCTTTTTATTTTTCAGGAGCCCTAACTTTAATTATGATTATGACTAATAATTTCTCAGAACTAACATTTTTATTTTTCCTTTTGATGGCAAGTGTAGGTGCATTTATACTTTTCAATTGGCCTCCAGCAAATATATTTATGGGTGATGCAGGTAGTATTTTTCTAGGTTATGTTTTTGGTGCATTTATTATTATAACTGTTTTTAGAGGTGAGCTAAGTATTTGGACCTGGCTTGTAATGTTTGGATATTTTTTCGCTGATACAACGGTTACTCAAATTACAAGAATAATTTTAGTAAAGCAATATTACAAAGCTCATCGAAGTCATGCTTATCAAAATCTTGCAAGAATAACTGGCAGTCATTTTAAAATTACCTTTTGTGTGACTGTTTTCCACGTACTTTGGTTGCTGCCTCTTACATTGTGGACTGTCAAACAACCTGAAATGGAAATATTAGCTGTTTTTTTAGCCATCACACCAGGCTTGATAGTAGCCTATAAATATGGGCCTATATTATCATCATCGTAGTTGTATAAAATTTTTATATAAAAAATTATATTTAATTTCAAAAGAGTCATAGAATATCTAAAAAAATTTATAATACTATAAAATGCAAATCTTATACTTCATTTCATTAAAGGAAAAAATTTTTTAATGTTACGTTCAAAAAAAATAGCAGTTTGGGGATTGGGTAAACATGCAATCAATCGTATTTTACCTGCAATAAAAAAGGTTAATGGTTTAACATTAGTAGGAGTTTGTTCTCGAAAAAAAAATATTGTAAAAGAGTATTCAAAGATTATGGGGTGTTATGGATGGACTGATTATAATGAAATGTTAGAGAACAAAGAACTTGATATTATATATTTAGCCACCCCAATTGGATTGCACGCAGAACATGGTAAGTGTGTGTTGTTGGCTGGCAAAAACTTATGGTCTGAAAAACCTTTAACTTGTAATCTTTCAGATACTGAAGACCTTGTGTTACTTTCACAACGAAAGAAATTGGTAATTGCTGAGGGCTTTATGTATTTATATCATAAACAATTTAAAGAAATTTGTAGTAGAGTAAAAGAAAAAAAATTTGGATTAATTAAGGAGGTTAATATTAAATTTGGTTTTCCTGAGTTAGAAAATCCAGGTTTCCGGAACAACAGAGATCTCTGTGGTGGTACTTTGTGGGATGTTGGGAGTTACTCAATTTCAGCAGCTTTAAAATTATTTAAAAATGAAAAGGTTATAATAAAATATGTAAATAGGAAATTTTCTGAAAAATATGATGTTGATCTTGATGGTACAGTAATATTAGAATTTTCAGGAGGTGCTAAAGTAATATCAACTTGGCGTGTTGGTTCTAGCTATAAAAATGAGATAGATATATGGGGAGATAAAGGATCACTTTACTCAAATAAAATATTTTCTAAGGTTGATGGTGACACTCCAGTTTTAAAATACAGCGACGCATATGGTGTTGAAAATACATATAAAATAGAATCGATGAATCAATTTGTAGAAATGTTTAAAAGTTTTTTAAAGTTATTTGAATGTGAAAAAAATGCTGAGCAAGAACGTAAAGATATTATGAAAAGAGCGGGTGTTATGCAGAAAATAGCTGATTATTAATTAATATTTAAGATTTAAAAAGATATAAAAAAATATAAAAAAATATAAAATCTTGTATTTTGAGGGAGATATTAAATGAAAAAATGGCAAGATATTAAATTAGATGACGAGACTATGTGGCCAAAGGAAGGTCTTGTAAAACTTGATCGTCCACATGTTGACGATCGTGGTTTTATACAAAATCTTGTGAATTTCCCTATGAAAAATATTTCATTAATTTCTTCAAAAAAGGGATCTATACGCTCTAATCATTATCATCTTACTGATTGGCATTATATGTATGTATTGTTTGGATCTTTTGATTATTATTACAAACCAACAAACAGTGATGTTGATTTAAAATGTATACGAGTAAAAAAAGGTGAAATGATATTTACTCCACCTATGGAAGATCATGCTACATTTTTTTTAGAAGATTGTAATCTATTAGCTATGAGTCGTAATCCGAGAGATCAGAAAACATACGAATCAGATACACGAAGAATAATTTTGATTTCTCCAGAAGATTTAAAATAATGTCTAATTATACTTATTATTTTAAAAAAAGTTGTAGAATGTGTGGTGATACGTCTTTGAAAAAAGGGATGGCTCTTACTCCCACACCACCTGGAAACGATTTCCTAAAACAAAGTGAACTTCATTTTGATGAAAAAAAATACCCATTAGATTTGTATTTTTGTGAAAACTGCTGTCATATACAATTAGGTCATGTAGTAAATCCAAAAATTCTTTATCAAAAAAATTATACTTATGTATCTGCTACTTCATCAGAATTTGTTAACCATCTTAAAAATTATGCAAATAATATGATAGAACGTTTTAATTTAAAGTCTGGTTCACTGATAATAGATATCGGTTCTAATGATGGAACAACACTCAGTTTTTTTAAAGATTTAGGTTTAAAGGTTTTAGGTATAGATCCTGCCAAAGAAATCGCTAAGAAAGCTACAAATACAGGTATAGAAACAATAGGAGATTTTTTTAATTTTGAGTTAGCTTGCAAAATAAAAAATAAATATGGAAGTTCTAAATTTATTACATCTCACAATGCTTGCGCTCATATTGATGATTTATTAGATGTTATTAAGGGGGTTGAATATTGCTTAGATGATGATGGTGTATTTGTAATTGAAGTTGGATACTTTTTAGATGTCTATGAAAATATTTGGTTTGACACTATTTATCATGAGCATCTTGATTATCATACTGTAGCTCCATTTGAAAAATTATTTGCGCGGGTTGGTATGGAGATTATAGATGTTGAAAGAATTAATCCACAAGGTGGTTCAATCCGTATTATTGCTCAAAAAAAAGATGGACAACATTCAAGATCACCTAATGTAGACAAGTTGATTGAATTTGAAAAAAAACAGGGTCTTGATCAAATTTTGATATTGCAAGAATTTGAAAAAAAAATAAGTGAAGTAAAGAAAAAATTATATAAATTAGTCAGCACACTTAAGGAGGGCGGCAAAATTATTGCAGGCTTTGGTGCACCGACTAAGGCTACTACACTTATGGCTCATTTTGGTTTAGATAAAAACATGATTGATTTTATAGTTGATGATAACCCATTAAAACAAGGACTGTTTACCCCAATGGCACATATTCCAGTACTGTCACCTAAAGCTCTATATTCACGTAAGCCAGATTATGTTATCATTTTAGCTTGGAACTTTGCAGAACCAATAATGAAAATGCAAGAGAAATACTCTCGAGAAATAGGCCAATTTATTATACCTATGCCAACTCCTCTTGTTAGGTAAATACAAATAAGCTTGAAGTGGAAACCTGAAATGCAAAAAAAAAGAATCCTTGTTGTGTCTCCTCATCCAGATGATGAAACTTTAGGAGTAGGAGGAACAATTGCTAAATATGCAAATGAAGGTCATACAGTAAATGTTCTAACCATATCTGGGCACCTTCCTCCTATATATAGACGTGTAGATTATGAAACAACTTTACAAGAAGCAAATAGGGCTTTTAAAATTTTGGGTGTTAGTAATTCAGAATTTTTAGAATTGCCTGCAACCATGATTAATAAAACACCAATTCATGAACTTAATAGCAAAATAATGAAAACAATTAGTAATTTCAATCCACATTTTGTTTTTTGTCCTTATCCTGATAGACATATAGACCACCGTCTAATATTTGAAAGTGTTATGGTAGCAACACGGCCAGTAGGTTTGGGTCAAAATATTGAAATTGTTGCAGCTTACGAGACACTTTCAGAAACACATTGGAATGCTCCACATATTGAGCCAAATTTTACACCAAATTGGGTAATAGATATTTCAAATTATATAGAAAAAAAAATTGAAGCCTTAAATTGTTATGAATCTCAAATTACTAGTTTCCCAGGGCCAAGGTCATTAGAAGCATTAGAAGCATTAGCTAAATTTAGAGGCACTCAAGCAGGATTCGCATACGGAGAAGGTATGCATATTATAAGAATGGTTAGTTAAATCAAATCATAATTTGTAGATTTTAAAATAATTATTTTTAAAATATTTATGTTGAAAAATTCTCTGTTGTTAATGATGATATTGATTTTTATAATTTCTTTTACTTATAATTTTAGAGTAACAATATGAATGAATTTGCAAAAATTTTACTTTATCTGCCCAGGTCATCAAGGCGAAACATTGCAATTATAACTGACATCTGTTTGTGTTTAATATGTACTTGGATCGCTTTTATTATTAGATTAGAAGAGTTAATCTTATTAAAAGACTTTAATATACTTTCTGCATTAATTTCAGTTATTGTTGCTATACCATTATTCTGGTTATTTGGATTATATAGAACTATTATTCGCTTTGCTGGATTATCTATTATTTATACAGTTTTAATGTCTATACTTCTTTATGGGCTGATTTATTTTTTAGTTATCGGTGTTTACGGTATTGAAGGTGTGCCAAGAATGATTGGTATTATTCAACCAATGATACTTTTTTTTGCAATTAGTAGCTCAAGGTTATTAATTAGGTATTCATTAATTAGCAATTTAAATATAAATAAAACAATTAATAAAAAAAATGTATTAATTTATGGAGCCGGAGAAGCTGGCAGACAGTTAGTTACTTCCTTAGAAGGTAGCCCTGAGTTTCAAGTGATTGGATTTTTGGATGATAATTCTCAACTGCATAAACAAGTTGTATCTGGGTATACTGTTTTTTCTCAATTTCACTTAGAAAAATTAATACAAACCAAAAATATTGTTTTAATATTTATGGCAATGCCAGCGATTGGAAGAAGTAAAAGAAATCAAATAATAGAAAGTTTAAATAAATATAAATTAATTGTTAAAACTCTTCCAAGCATATCTGAAATAGTAGATGGTAGAATTACAATATCTGATATAAGGGATTTGAATGTTGAGGATTTATTAAATCGAGATGAAGTAAAGCCATCGACTACTCTCTTAAATAAAAATATTAACTTAAAAACAATTCTAGTCACAGGTGCTGGGGGATCCATTGGTTCAGAATTATGTCGTCAAATTATCCGATTAAAGCCAAAAAAATTAGTTCTCGTAGAGATAAATGAATTTGCACTCTACAAAATTTATGAGGAACTTTCATCTATCAGTAAAAAAATAAAAATTATCCCGTTGCTTACTAATGTGCAAGATCAAAAAAAAATAGAGAAAATTTTGGAAATCTTCAAAGTTGAAACTGTTTATCATGCAGCTGCTTACAAACATGTTCCTTTAGTTGAAGAAAATATTTGTGAGGGAGTTAAAAATAATATTTTTAGTACATTAGCAATCACAAAAGCTTCTGTTAGTAAAAATGTATCTAATTTAGTTCTTATATCAAGTGATAAAGCTGTTAGGCCAACTAATGTTATGGGTGCTTCTAAAAGAATATCTGAGCTTTGTTTGCAGAGTATTTACAATAATACTAAAAATATTAGCACAAATTTTTCAATTGTTAGATTTGGTAATGTTTTAGAATCATCTGGATCAGTTATACCAAAATTCAAAAAGCAAATTAGAGAAGGAGGTCCTGTTACATTAACGCATCCAGATGTAACAAGATATTTTATGACTGTCGGGGAGGCTGCGCAATTAGTCATCCAAGCTGGAGCAATGGGAAAAAAATCTGAAGTTTTTGTTCTTGATATGGGAGAAAATATTAAAATTAAAGATTTGATCCACAAAATGATTAGACTGTCAGGATTTACTGTTAAAGATTCGAAATATCCATCAGGTGATATAGAAATAAAGATAACAGGACTCAGGCCAGGTGAAAAATTATTTGAAGAATTATTGATTGGAAAAAACCCTAAAAAAACTCGCCACGAAAAAATTTATAAAGCGCAAGATCCTTTTATTCCTTATGAACAGCTTATCATAAATTTAGATAAGTTATATTTTTTATTAGAAAACAATAAAGTTTTAGAAGTAATAAACTTAATATCTAACTTAGTGCCTTCTTATCAATCTAATTCTGAAATTGTTGATCATATTTATAAAGAAAAATTGTATCATAAATAAGATAAGTGGGCTTTTTTAAAAACAAATTGTTATATGTTTAGCCGTATAAATTATTAAAAAAGCTTTTAATGTCATTATGTAAAATATATGTTGGGTAGTATGTAATCTATTTAAAATTTTTTATCAATAGTTGTCCACTCTCCAATAAATTGGAAAATCAGGTTCAAAAATCTTTATTTTATCGTTGCCAACATTTACGTATCTTCTAAATACCACTTTTTCTTGTATTTTTCGTAATTTAATTTTTTCTTTATTTAAACCTAAATTATAGTGAAATGCTCCATTTTTACTTACAAAATTTTCTAATTTATCTATTGATTTTTCATTATCAAAAATTTGAGCTAAAATTGCTAAGCAGTACGTTGCATTAAAAATACCAGCACATCCACATGCATTCTCTTTATCAATTTTTAAGTGAGGAGCCGTATCTGTACCTAAAAAAAATTTTTTATTGCCACTAATGGCTGCTTTTAAAAGAGATTTTCTATGTATTTCTCTTTTTAATATTGGCAAACAATAATTATGAGGTCTTATACCTCCAACGAAAAGAGCGTTTCTGTTTAATGCCAAATGATGAGGTGTAATTGATGCTGCTAAATTTTTATTGCCATCATTTACATAATCTACTGCATCCTTCGTTGTTATATGCTCTAGGGTTATTTTTAGTTCGGGAAACTTCTTGCAAATATTATCGAGCTTTTCATCTATAAACACCCTCTCTCTGTCAAAAACATCTATTTTTTTATCAGTGACTTCTCCATGAATTAAGAGGGGCATGCCAATTTTTGCCATTGTCTCGAGCGTTGTCATGATTTTGCTTATATCTTTCACACCTGAGTCAGAATTAGTTGTAGCTCCTGCAGGATAAAGTTTTGCTGCAAAAACAGCTTTTTCATCAAATGCAAATTTTAATTCATCTTTATTAATATTTTCTGTTAAATAAATAGTCATAAATGGTTCAAAATTATCACTTTGTGGGATAGCATTTTCTATCTCTTTTTTGTAATTAAGTGCTTGCTCAGCATTTATTATAGGTGGCAATAAATTTGGCATAACTATAGATCTTCTAAAGTGTCTTGTTGTTTCTGGTACTACTGCTTTTAAAATCTCATTATCTCTAAAATGGACATGCCAGTCGTCAGGTTTAATAATATCTATTTCTTCCATATGTATGATCTAACCTTTAAAAGTTTTGCTTAATGTGTTAATTATTAACATTAATTTCAAAATAATAAAATTTTGGGAAATTTACTATGAAAATCTCAATTATCTCTGCTAGTCACAGATTAAATTCTCAATCAAAAAGAATTTCTGTTTTTTTGCAAAATAATCTTTCTAAAATAGATTCTGAACTAGATATTTTTATTTTGGATTTAGCAAACGAAAGATTACCACTTTGGTCACCTGAAAAAAAAGAAGGTAAGGGAGTTTGGGGAGAAACTTGGAATTCAATATCAGACAATCTTAATAAATCAGATGCTTTTATTTTAGTAGTTCCCGAATATGGTGGAATGGCAACTCCTGCGGCAAAAAACATTTTTTTATTATGTGGAAATGGAGAGTTTGCTCATAAACCTGGACTTATCGTATCAATAAGTAGTGGGAATGGTGGTGCATATCCTGTATCTGAACTAAGAACTTCTTCTTACAAGAACACGCATTTAATGTGGATACCAGAAAACATCATTATTAGAAATGTTGAAGAATTTAATCCTGGTTCTCATGGCAAGAATATTCCTAATTGGTTAGAAGGTAGAATTGATTATGTTTTGAATTTACTTGTAGTTTATGCATTTAATATGAAACCGCTAAGAAAGATTATTAATAGAAAGGATTTTGGTAATGGAATGTAAGGATTTAATCAAAGAGTTTGAAAATATGGATGGTTGGACAAAAACAGATGATGGTCGGGAGGCATACACCAAATTTTTCAAGTTTACTGATTTTAAACAAGCATTTTCTTTTATGACTTCGATAGCAATGAAAGCTGAACAAATAAACCATCATCCTGAATGGGAAAATGTTTATAATAAAGTCACAATAACTTTAACCACCCATGACAAAGGTGGAATTACAGAATTAGATTATGATATGGCACTTTTTGCTGAAAGCTGTTGTAAAAATTATATTTAGTTTTTTAATGAATTGGTTATGAACAAAAAGAAAGTGTTAAATCCCGTTTTATGGTCCCCATCTGATGAAAGAATTAAGTCTTCACAGATGTATAATTTTATTAAAATTATTAATAAAAAAAATAACATAAATATTCAAAGTTTTGCTGATTTACATACTTGGTCAATTGAGAACAAGTCTAACTTTTGGTCACTAGTTTGGGATTTTTTTGATGTGATTGGATCTAAAGGGATGGAACCTTATATTGATCCAATAAATCAAATGCCAGGTAGTAAATTTTTTCCATATGGCAAAGTTAATTATGCTGAAAATATGCTTTCAGGAGATTCTTTAGTTCCTGCTATTGTGTTTAAATCTGAAGATAAAATTAGAAGAGAGGTATCTTGGAAAGAGTTGAAAGTTCAAGTTGCAGCATTAGCAAACTTTTTGAAAAAACAAGGAATTTCAAAAGGTGATAGGATTGCTGCTTACATGCCTAATATGCCTGAGACTGTGATAATGATGTTAGCAACTTCATCGATAGGAGCAATTTTTTCCTCTGCGTCACCAGATTTTGGTGTAGAAGGAGTTTTAGATAGATTTGGGCAAATAGAGCCAAAAATTTTACTTACTACTGATGGTTATTGGTACAATGGTAAAGAAATTAATATTTCAAATAAAGTAATTGATGTAGTTAAAGCTTTGCCTTCTCTACAAAAAATTATATTAGCCCCTCTTTTGGGAATTAAAGTTAAATATAATGATGATAGATTTATAAATTATAATTTTATTCAAAATCAATACTCAACAAATAAAATTTCTTTTGAACCACTTAGTCTGAGTGATCCTTTATATATAATGTTTTCTAGTGGCACTACGGGAAAACCAAAATGCATAGTTCATTCTAATGGTGGAATACTTTTAAAACATCTAGTTGAAATGGGTTTGCACTCTAATGCAAAAAAGGAAAGTAGAGTGTTCTATTTTACAACATGTGGATGGATGATGTGGAATTGGCTTGTTTCAGGTCTGTTGTTAAAGTCTACAATCTATTTGTATGATGGCTCACCCTTTTATCCAAATTCGGAAGTTTTGTGGCATTTTGTAGAGAACGAAAAAATAAATTTCATGGGAGTGTCAGCAAAATATATTGATGCATTAAATAAGGAAAATATCAATATAATTAACAAATATAAACTTAAAAATTTAGAAACTATAGGCTCAACTGGCTCCCCACTAATACATGAGAGTTTTGATTATATTTATACTAATGTTAAAAAAGATGTTTTGGTTGCAAGCTTATCCGGCGGAACAGATATAGTAGGATGTTTTATAGGTGGTAATCCATTATCCGTGGTAAGAAGAGGGGAAATTCAAGGTCCAATTTTAGGAATGGATGTACATGTATATGATGAAAAAGCAAACTCCTTAAAAAATGAGAAAGGAGAGTTAGTTTGCGTTAAAAGTTTCCCCAGTATGCCATTATTCTTCTGGAATGACAAAAAGAATGAAAAATATCACGACGCTTACTTTAATAAATATGAGAATGTGTGGTGTCATGGTGATTATATCTTAAAGACTGAAAATGATGGGTTTATTATTTTTGGTAGATCAGATGCTACTCTAAATCCAGGAGGAGTTCGTATTGGTACAGCTGAAATTTATAGGCAAGTTGAACAAATTGAAGTAGTTCTGGAGGGTTTGGTTGTAGGTCAAATTTGGAAAGGTGACACAAGGGTTGTACTTTTTGTTAGGCTTAATGAAAATTCTAATTTGACAGAAGAATTAATGGATAAAATCAAGACTAAAATTAGAACAGGCGCTTCTCCAAGACATGTTCCAGCAAAGATCATCTCTGTTAAGGACATTCCAAGAACAAAGTCAGGTAAGATAGCAGAACTTGCAGTAAGAGATTTAATTCATAATAAACCAATAAATAATATTACTGCATTGGCTAATCCAGAATGTTTAGAAGAATATAAAAATATAAAAGAGCTAAATACTTAACTAGTTTGTTTAACTTCTGAATTAACAAAAAATGGTTCTTCTTTTACAGTAATCGTTAATAAAAAAGCAATTATACCAAGAGCAACACTTAGCCACCACATATTTTCATAACTTCCATATAAATCAAAGAATCTGCCACCAAGCCAAGCCCCTAAGACTGCACCTAATTGATGGCAAATAAAACAAATACCAGATAATGTTGCCAAATATTTTGGTCCTATAAATGATAATATTATAGCATTTGTCATAGGCACTGTTGCTAGCCATAAAATACCTATTACAGCACCAAATAAAATAGCTAATGTTGCGGATGGTGGAGATAAAACAAATATAGTTATAGTAACTGACCTCATTAAATATATAAAAGCTAATGGCATGGGTTTTTTTACTTTTGTTCCTAACCATCCAAATCCAAGAGTGCCGAGAATGTTAGTAACACCAATTATTGCAAGAGACCATCCAGCAACTTCTGCTGAAATACCTTTAGTCATTAAGTCGGTTGGTAAGTGTAAACCAATAAAAGTTACATGAAAACCACATACAAAAAATCCCATTATTAATAAAATATAATTACGCTCTTTCAATGAGAAAAACAGAGTGTTTTGTAATTCATTTCCAAAGCTGTCCTTTTGACTAACTTTTTCATTTGTATTGTTCAACAAAGGTAACAATATCAACATTGAAATTGTTATTATAGATAAAACAATTAAGCTAGCTTCCCATCCAAATGTTTTGTTCATCCACATCGTAGGCAAAACAACTGCAAATTGACCAAAAGACGCAGCAGCTGCAATCAAACCCATTGCAAATGACCTTTTCTCTGGTGGCGCAACCTTACCTGCAATACTTACCATTGTGGCCATTCCAGCACCGCCTAGTCCAAATCCCATTAATGAAGTGGCTGAAAATAATGTTATTGGATTGTTGGGATTGCTCATTAAAAAAATTCCAGAAGCAAAGCAAATGATACCAAAAGCTAAAACTTTTTGTGGTCCAAATCTATCAATTAAAATTCCTAAGCCAAACGTTACAACACCCCAAATGATTGCTTGAAAACCTATTGCAAAAGAAAAAAATTCTTTCCCGTCTTTCATGAACTGGCTAATAGGTTCTAAAAAGAGGCCCAAAGACTGGCGAACTCCCATAATCATAATAATTATCAATGAACAAACCAAAACGATTAATTGCCAATCAATTTTTTTTGATAACATTTTATATCCTCATAAATTTATTGATATGACTTTATCAATGATTAAAATAATTATATTATCCCCTGCCCCTATAATTTGGAACATCATGATCAGGTAAAAATAGGTGTTGTGGTTTATCACCAGTTTGCCAAAAAATGTCTATTGGAATACCGCCACGTGGATACCAGTAACCTGCTATTCTTAACCACTTAGGTGATAAAAGATCAATTATATCTTGTGCAAGTGATATGGTGCAATCTTCATGAAATGCGCCGTGATTTCTGTAACCTAAGAGATATAGTTTAAATGACTTGCTTTCTACTATATATTTATTTGGCATATAATCTAGAATTATATAGGCAAAATCTGGCTGAGAGGTTACTGGACATATAGAGGTAAACTCTGGACAGGTTAATCTAATGGAATAATCTATATCCTTTTTGGGATTATTTACTTTTTCAAGAATATTTTTGTCAGGATAATTTGGAATATTACTTTTATTACCTAGTGCATTAAGCTGATTTTGTTTTGTCATTAATTAAACTTTCTTACGTTTGTGTATTAATAAGTATATTATTAGTTTTTTCTAATTTTGATAATATTATATCTTGCCATTCTTCAATACTTTCAACGGAATAAGAATTTTTTGGGAATAACACACTTCTTGAAGCGTTTATCAATCCAAAATTTTTGAGACCAGTATAACTCTGGTCTGTAATTAGTGGAGCGCAGGCTTCAAGAGCGGAGGCTCCTTGGGCTCCATATCCTGGAACTAAAAATGGTGCACTTGGTAATTTTTTCCTTAAAGATATGGCTTGTTCCTTATATGTAGCTCCAGAGACAATGCCAATAGAAGATAATCCTGATTGACCATTATTTTTTTCAATAATTGGTTTTAGTATATTGGCTAAGTGTTCATAACATTTTAAATCTTGATTAATTAAAATCTCTTGAATATCTTGTGAACCTTTATTACTGGTATGAACTAAAATAAATAAACCTGATCCAGTCTGATTTGCCTTACTAAAAAAAGGATCTAGGCTATCAAGCCCCAACCAAGGGTTTACAGTTAGTGCATCACTAGGGAATGGGGCATTTTTACCAAGATAAGCATTTGCATATGCTTTGCTTGTGCTGCCTATATCACCTCTTTTTGCATCCATTATTATCAGAAAGTCTTTAGAGTGTGCATATTTACACAAAGATGATAATAACATCATACCTTCTGGTCCTAATTGTTCAAACAATGCAATCTGTGGTTTTATAGCTGGAACTTTCCCAATAACAGCTTCTAGCAAAGAGAAACAAAATGTTTCAACTATTTTAATATTATTAAATGTTCCATTTTCATTGAATATTTTTGGAATTAAATCTAAGTGAGGATCAATACCAAGACATAAAAAAGATTTAAACTTTCTTATTTGTTCTACAAGCCTGTCACCAAAATGATTGACCATCTATTAATAAATACCTAGCGCATTTTTATAAGTTTTTAACAATGTTTCTTGTTCAAGTCTTTTGTCAACATCCATTTTCCGCAAGGCTAATATTTTTCTCATTATTGTTGGATCATACCCAATTGATTTTGCCTCAGAAAAAACTTCTTTAATGTCAAAATTTATATTATTCTTTTCTTCTGATAGCCTTTCAAGTCTTTCTATAAAACTCTTAAGTTTATCATCCCCTTTTTGAATTATTTCTTGGTTATTTTTTGAGTTTTCGTCCATGTTAATGATCTTTTATAATAGAATTTTCAAATTTATTTTTTTGATCTTCATTTGCATCAGTTTGGTATTTTTCTTTCCACACTGAGTGTGGCATGCCATAAACTATTTCTCTAGCGTGGTCTTTGTCTACTTTTAAACCAGTTTCTTCAGCTGCCTCTGAATACCACCTTGATAAGCAATTTCTACAAAAACCACTTAAATTCATAAGATCAATATTCTGTACATCAGTTCTATTCTGAAGATGCTCTATAAGTTTTTTAAAAACAATAGATTCCACTTTTGTTTTTTGTTCATTATTCATAATATTACCTTATTTTGAAATTTCTAAATAAGTTTTTTAATCTAAATTTAACACAAAGACAAATGAATTAAAAATTTGTAAACTTCTAAAAATTATATTAGCTTAGGCTAATTTTAGGAGTTTTGTTTATGATAAATGAAATTGAAATTAACTCTGACAGGTTTGCTCAAGTTAGAAATGCTAGAAATACAGAAATAGCTGAAGATTATACTGAAATGATAGCAGATTTGATTAGAGAGACAGGGGAAGCAAGAGCTGTCGATTTAGCAAAGCACTTTGGGGTAACTGGTCCAACAGTTAATAGTATTCTTAGGCGTTTGGTTAGAGAAGGTTTAGTAGAAAGCAGGCCTTATAGATCTATTTTTTTAACTGAAAAAGGTAAATTATTAGCAGATTATTGTAAAAAAAGACATGATATTGTTTTCAATTTTTTAATAAAGATAGGTGTTAATGAAGAAGTTGCTAAAAATGATGCTGAAGGTTTAGAGCATCATGTCAGTACTGAGACTTTAAGTGTTTTTGAAAAATTTAATAAAACTTAAAAGTTTATATTATTTCTCCTACATACAGATAATAAATTCGTTCTAAATTATTAACTGTTTTTGTGGAAATACTTTTGATTAATTTAATTTCATTAAGATTATAGTTTTTCTCTTTTAAATCAGGAAAATTTTTTATGATTAATATTTTTTCCCCTTTTGTTTTATTTATTAAGTCGTAATTAAAATTCGATTCATAGAAATTACCAGGAACCAAGCTATTAGTTTTTATAAAAATTTTATTTTCAAATTCGTTTTTGTGACGATTAAGGTAATAATTAAATCTTGAAATATCTCCTCTTTTTTCAAAAATTATTTTTGATGCTTTTTCCGCTTTAAATGTTTCATGTATTTTTGAAGCAAGGTTTTCAAATCCTAAATTTTTTCTTAGTGGATTAGATTTTAAATTTAATGGGTAAAAACTTCCATTGATTGTAATAGTTAATATATATGCTGAAATAGCAATATTTAAAAAAAGTCCCAAATAAAAAGATATTTTAAAGACAGCACTTCGTGTTTTGGTTACATAGTAACTTATGATAAGAGTTGCACCTACATAAGCTGTAATTGCCCAATTAGCATTTGCAATTTTTAAAAAACTTTGAACTGTAATCAAAAAAATTATAGGAAAAGAAATCATAGCTAATAGAGTAATGTCTCGGTCTTTAAAAAAACTATCTATTATTACAAAAAGGTATAATAAAAATAATAAAGGCCCAAAGACCAAAAATTGAGATGATAAAAAATCAAGCACATTATTATAGTTCAGGCTTATTACTGAAAGATTTGCGTTTGAAATAGTATGATTTACCGTTGAAAAGTCATTTAAATAATTCCAATATAAGTTTGGGCTTGCTATCAAAAAGCTTGTAAACAATATAATAAAAATTTTTTTTACACTTAAAAATGTACTTCGGTCGTAAACTAGCCACCATATAATAAAGAAAATCAAAAAATATAAAGCGGCATATTTGGATAAAAATGCGAAGCCTAGAAACATGCCAACAAATAAAGATGAAAGGCTAGAATTATGTCTCAAAGAAATTAATAACAAAAACAAAGATAAAGACCAAAATAACAATAGTGGAGTGTCAGTTGAAATTATAAATCCGCCTAAAGAAGCTCCTGGTGTGAATATCCAGATTAAAGCTGCAACTTTTCCAGAGTTTAACCCAAATGCAAATTTCGCAGCACCCCACAAAACTAAGGAAATCAATAAATGTGTAATTGGTGAAAAAAGTCTCACAGCCCATTCGTCATTTCCAAAAATAAAAGTCGAGATTGAAATCATCCATGCTATGAATGGTGGTTTAGTAAAGTATCCAAAGTCTATATTTCTTGACCAATGCCAATATTGTGCTTCGTCAACAGACAATTCTATTGGGGAAACGTACAAAGAGTATATTCTTAAAGTAGTTATAATTATTAAGATGAATAGAGTTATAGGAGTGTTAAGTAAGGTAAATCGTCCCCTCTTGTTTCGGAGTGATAACATTCCAATCTCCTAATTTAAATAAATTATTCTATATTTAGTAAAAATACAATATTATTGTGCTTTAAATATTTTTGAAAGCAGAATAAGTTTACGTTCTTGATTTGTTAGACATTAAAGTTTAATTAATAACTCAAGTCATTAAATGTGTGTTTTAGATGAATTTTAGTAATGAAATAAATGAATTAATTGAGGATTTTTCTTTTTTTGATTCTTGGGAAGATAAGTATCAATATCTCATTGATATGGGAAGAAATGTTCCTCAAATGGATGAAGCACTTAAAACTGAAGAAAATAAAATGAAAGGTTGCCAATCTGTGGTATATTTTTGCAAATATTACAATGAAGATGGAACTATTACTTTTTTAGCTAACAGTGATGCGGCTATAGTTCAGGGGCTTATTGCTCTAATGTTAAAAGTTTTTTCAGGAAAAAAACCTCAAGAAATTCTGGATACAAATATAAATTTTCTTGAACAAATAGGATTGAATGATCATTTGTCCCCTACAAGGAAAAATGGTCTTTCTTCTCTTGTCTCTTCGATTAAAGATTCAGCTCAAGAGAAATTAAAATAGGAAATACAATTTGGTCGTTTCTGGAAAGCAATATGAAATTTCTAGTTTAACTAATGATAAAGTTAAATTAATAAATAGTTTATATCATCGTAAATATAGAAGAGATTTGAATCTTTTTGTTGCAGAAGGTGTTCGAATTTGCAAAGAAGCTCTAGATAATAATTGGGAAATTAAATATTTATTATTTAGTAAAGAGAATAAAGATAACTTGGCTATAATAGATTTAGTGAACGAAACAATCTCATTAGGTGCAGATACAATAGAGGTATCTTCTAGAATATTATCCAAATTGTCACATAAAGATAATCCACAAAATGTATTAGGCGTTTTTATACAAAAATGGCATCGTCTTCCTAATTTAATTGATAATAAATGCATTGTTGCCCTTGAAAATGTGAGGGATCCTGGTAATTTAGGTACAATACTAAGGACTATGGATGGTATGGGTGCTAGTGACTGTGTCTTAATTAATGAATGCACAGACCCTTTTTCATATGAGGCAGTAAGGGCTAGTATGGGAGCTGTTTTTAACATAAATATTATAGCCTCAAATCTTGAACAGTTTTTAAAATGGAAGTCTAATAAAAAAATTAGTTTGATTGGAACTACATTAAAGAAAGCTTCTAACTACACTAAGGTTAATTGGAAAACACCTTTTGTTTTAGCTATGGGTAATGAGCAAAATGGTTTGTCTGATAAATTAATTAATAATTGCGATCAATTGATAAAAATACCAATGCTAGGTAAATCAGACAGCCTTAACTTGGCTGTGTCTACAGGAATTGTTCTATATGAATCAATTAGGAAAAATCCTAATTAAATCGCTTATTGTTCCCATCTAGCAAAGATTGCTGTGTTTATTTGTCTTGGATTTTCCTGATCTTCAACAATGGATAGTTCGCCAGATTCAACTTTACCAGAAAACCCTCTCATTGTTTCATTTAATGCAAAATGTAAAGCCAAGTGACTAGATCTAATTGCATAGCTATTTAGAATAATAAAAATAGGTTCAGGAGTTAATATTTGAGTAATTAACTTTAACAAATTTGGAAGATCATGAAAAAAATCCCATATTTCGCCGTTTGGCCCTCTTCCATATTTTGGTGGATCAAGAATTACACCATCATATTTATTATCTCGACGAATTTCTCGTTTAACAAATTTAATGGCGTCTTCAGTTATAAATTTAATTGGTAATTGTTGGAATGAAGACAAGTTTCTATTTTCAAAAGCAAATTTAATTGCTTTTTTACTTGCATCAATATGTGTAACAGAAGCGCCATGGGATGCTGCGTGTAAAGAAGCAAGGCCAGAATAACCAAAAAGGTTAAGAACTTTGGGAGAATAATTTTTATCTTGAATTTTAATAAAAGATTGTATTTTTTTGGAAGCCCAAAGCCAATGGGGAGATTGATCTGGAAAAAAACCAAGATGCCTGAAAGGAGTTGGAGTTGCAAAAAATTTTATATTGTCATATTGCATTTCCCATTTTGGTGGTACATGTTTTTTAAGTGACCATTTGCCAGTAGCACTCTCGTTTAATGGATTTGAGGATGATAGAAATGTTCCAGAAGATTTTTCCCATTCTTTAGTTGATAATTTAGGTGACCATAGAGCTTGTGGTTCAGGTCTAGTAAATAAAAAATTACCAAAACGTTCTAATTTTTTACAATCACCAGAGTCAACCAATGAATAGTCTTTCCAATTTATAGGATGTAGTAGGAGTGGTATCATTAGGAAATTTCCTTACAAATAAAATTTTGCAAAGTTTTAAACTAATGACAATATAAAGAAAAAAAAAAGAAATTAAATGAAAATAAATATTTCAATAATCATACCAGTATACAGAGCAGTTAATACACTGAGAAAATCTTTAAATTCAATAAATAACCAAAATATAGATTTAGAAAAAAAAATTGAGATTATTTTAGTAATAGATGATGGAAAAAAATACAATGGTATTGTTCCAAAATTTAATAAAAACATGTCAATTAGATTCGTAAAAACAAATGGTATAAAAACAGGTCCAGGTAATGCGAGGAATATTGGACTTTCAAAGGCAAGAGGAGAATATATAGGTTTTTTAGATGCTGATGACGAGTGGTCAGAAAACTATCTTAAAAAAATGTATGAATTAGCAAAAAAAAATGGATTATCATTTGCACCAACAAGAGTATACAAAAATAATGAATTGATTGGAGAATTCAATGGAAAAAACAAAAAGTATTTATCTATAAATGATATAGGAGAAATTCCCTGTAGCTATCATCCTTTTGTAAAAAAAAACTTAATTAATAAATTTGAGAATCATAGAAGTCAAGATGTGTACAACACAGCGATATTACTAAATAAAAAAAACAAAGTAGAGGTGATACAAAATGATTATTATAAGTTAAACATTCAAAAAGAATCAGTAACTAAAGAAAAAGGGTTTTCAATTAAAATTGACCAAGCCTATAAAATATATCAGGTAAAATCATTGAAAATGAAAAATTTAAAGGTATCAAAAATTTTTGCATTAAGACGAATTAAAAATAAGAAGTACATGGAATGGGCACAAAAAAATAAAAAAGGTTTTTATGAATATTTAAGTGAGGAAAAAAATGAATAAAATAACAACATGTGTTTTTGATGCATACGGTACATTATTCGATGTAAATGCGGCTTGTCGAGAATTATCAAAAGAAGTTGGTGATAAATGGAACGAACTCTCAAGTTTATGGAGACTAAGGCAAGTAGAATACACGTGGTTAAGAAATTCAATGGAAGAATATGTAGATTTTTGGAAAATTACATCTGATGCTTTGGATTATGCTATGGAAACTTTAAATATAAAAAATAGTAAATTAAGAGATGAATTATTATCACTATACTTAAAACTAGAAGCTTATCCTGAGATTAAATCTGCTCTAGAAAATATCAAAAATAAGGGATTGAAAACTGCTATATTATCAAACGGAAATAATAAAATGTTAGCGAGCGCAGTAATAAATGCGAATATCAAAACTTTAATTGATGAAATTTTATCCGTAGATGAATGCAAAGTTTTTAAACCTGCAAGTATTGTATATGATTTAGTAGAAAAAAAAATGGGAGTAAATAAACAAAACGTATTGTTTTTTTCGAGTAACGCATGGGATATGCATGCAGCTTCTAATTATGGATTTAAAACTATATGGGTAAATAGATTTAATAGTACATTGGAAAAACTACCAGGAAAACCAGATCAAATTATAAATTCATTAGAACAGATAGAAAAAATATTAAAAAATTAACTATCGTGTCCAATACCCCAATGCCAAAAATCAGTTTTATAATTATTAAAAAATCTATTAATAATCATTTGATGAACTTCTGAAGCTCCGTCAACTAACTTTGCTTGGCGTGCATAACGATAAATCCACTCAAGTATAATATCTTTACTATATCCTTTAGCTCCATTTAATTGAATAGCAGTATCAGAAACATTATTTAAGGTATCGGCGACGTATATTTTTGCCATTGAAACATCTTGTCTAGATTTACTACCATGTTCAATTTTCCATGCAGCTCTCATTACAAGTAAACGAGAAATATCAATGTCCATTGCAGATTTACCAAGTTTAATTTGAACTGATTCTCTATCAGAAAGTTTGACACCGAAGCCTTTTCTATTGGAAACATAATCTAAGGCTATTTCTAAACATCTTTTAGAGAGCCCTATCCATCTCATGCAATGTGTAAGACGAGCAAGGCCAAGACGTATTTGAACAATTTTAAGACCTTTACCAACTTCTCCTAGCCTATCTTCGTCAGAAATTTCTAGACCATTATACTCTATTTCACAATGGCCACCATGTTCTTCAGGGCCCATAATTGGGATACGTCTTTTAATCTTCCAGCCTGGTTGATCTTTATGATAAAGAAAAGCAGTTAAGCCATCTTTGGTTTTGGCAAGTAAAATAAAATGAGATGCAACTTCAGCTCCAGTAATATACCATTTAAGACCACTAATAATCCATTTACCATTTGAATAAACAGCTTCAGTTTTAATCATCGAAGGATCAGAGCCTCCGCCAGGCGCAGGTTCAGTCATTGCGAGGGATGAGCGCACATCCCCATTAATTATTGGATCAAGCCATTTAACTTTTTGTTCCTCAGTACCAATTTTATTAAGTATGTACATATTACCATCATCAGGAGCGGCACAATTAAAACAAACAGGACCAAAAATTGATCTATTCATTTCTTCATATAGGGCAGACATACCAATAGGACCTAACCCAAGACCAGATCTGGATGTGGGCATTTGTGGTGACCAAAGTCCAGCTGCTTTAACATCTAAACGAATTTGATTTAGCAAATCTTCATTTATATTTTCATGTTTATCATATGATGAAATATCTGACTCTAGGGGAATAATCTTTTGATTAACAAAGTCTCTTGTTTTTAATCTTAGAGTTTCGATATGTTCAGGAAGTGTGAAATCCATAAATTGCTCCTATTGTCAAAGACCTGTACTTAGTCCGCCATCAACAGCTATTGTGGCACCTGTCATATAGGTGTTTAGTGGATTCACTAACATAGAAATAATTACATCAAGTTCTTCTACAGTAGCAAATCTTTTGAGAGGTATTTTCTTTTTTAGTAAAACGCCTGCATCACCTTCTAATTGTTTTTTATTAATGTCAGTTAGTATGTAGCCTGGTGCAAGTGCATTAACGCATATATTATATTTTGCTAATTCAATTGATTGAGATTTAGTAATTTGTATTAAAGCAGCCTTAGTTGCAGAATATGCTCCAACAAATGATAAAGGTCTATAACCAAGAGTAGAAGCAATGTTTATAATTTTCCCATTTTTGTTTTTAATCATATTTGGAATTAAAGCATTCGATACATTAATTGAACCTAATAAATTAGTGTCAATTATTTTTGTTAAATCTGAATGAGTTTCTTCATGTAATAATTTGGTGTTTGCAATACCTGCATTATTTATTAAGGCGTAAATGTTTAGATCATTTAACATACTCTGCACATGCAACTCATCTGTAATATCAAGTTCTAAATATGAATGATCTAGATCTTGGTTAGGAAGAGATGAAATAACTGACTTAAGATTTTGTAAATTACGTCCAACCCCAATAATTCTAAAGCCATCACGTGCTAACACCTTAGAAAAATTTGCACCTAACCCTCTGCTTGCACCTGTTATTAAAACAGTGTTAGATTGAATAGTCATGTATCATATACCTAAATTTTTTTTAAATGTGACATTTCAATAAGAATAAATTAGTCAAGTAAATATGTCAGTAAAAAATAAAATTAATAGTATAAATCTTTGGTTAAAAAAAAACACATCAATTGATGAACAAATTTTATCTATTAAAAAGTTTGAAACAGGCCAATCTAATCCTACATTTCTTTTAAAATCAGACAATAAAAGTTTTGTGCTTAGATCTAAGCCATTAGGAAATCTCCTTAGAGGTGCACATCGGATTGATAGAGAATATAAAGTGATGAGTGCTTTATCAAATTCAAAAATTCCTACTCCTAAAATGTATGGATATTGTAGTGATGAAGATATAACTGGAAGTGAATTTTATGTTATGGAATTTATAAATGGAGCACATGAGTTCGATCCAGATCTTACAAATTATACAAGTGAACAAAGAGACAAAATTTATAAACATAAAATTAAAATTTTGGCAGAATTAGTTAAATTAGATTTAAAAAAAATTGGTTTAGAGAATTTTGGCAAACCTTATGGTTATCTTGAAAGACAAATTAAATTATGGATAAAACAATATAGAGACTCTGAAACAAAACATATAAAAAGTATGGAATACTTAATAAATACCATACCAAAATATGTTCCCACTGAAATAGATAATTTGAAACCATGTCTTTTACACGGTGATTTTCGTTTAGATAATATGATTTTAGAAAAAAATAAATCTATTCCAAGAATAATTGGTTTATTAGATTGGGAATTATCAACACTATCACCCCCTTTTATTGATTTATCATACTGGGTATTAATGCTTAGATTCGAAAAAACATGGCCAATAGGTGGTCTAAGTAATTTTAATAATCAAAAGTCTTACTCTGGTATACCAACTGAAGAAAAAATTTTAGAAAGTTATTTAAATTTAACTAGTTTAGATAAACCAAAATATTGGAAGTTTTTACTTGCTTTTAATTGCTTTAGATTTGCAGGGATTCTTCAAGGTATAGCAAAGCGTGTTATTGATGGAAATAACTCAGGTAAAAATGCCTATGAAGTAGGAGAACAAGCAGAACCAGTTGCAGATTTAGGTTCAAAAATACTTAAAGAATATCTCTAAAGTTTCTATTAAGTAATCTTGTGGGATTAATCATTAATATAGAAGCAATAAAAAGTGATATTGAGGATATAGTTAGTGCAATACTATAAGAATCGAATAAATCTATTATAACTCCACCAAAATAAGGTCCTATCATTTGTCCAACACTAAATGATGAGGTTAAAATGGCAGTAGAAACTCTAATTGATCCATTATATCTAGACTGACCCTCTAATAATGCAAGTGCAGTTATTGGTATAAACGTTGAGCCAAGTAAAATAGATGCAGAAGTAATACCAACTTTATTTTCTAATAAAACGGGCATTAAAACTCCTAATCCCATTATAGCACAAGCAAAAAAAAGAGCTAAATCATTACCGATTTTTTTTCCAAACCAAGGCCAAAAAATAACCATAGGTATGCCCGCTAAACCTACTAACAACCAAACATACATTTCAGTGGCTTCTAAACCAGATGTTTCCCTAGCCATGGCTGAAATAAAAGTCCCCAAAATTACATATCCAAAACCGTACAAACCATATGAAATAGAAATTAAAGAAAAACTAAAATTATTTTTATAATTTGAATTTTGAGAATATGAGTGCTGCAAAATTTCGTTAGGAGTACATATAAAAATTGGAACAGCTAAAACTACTGATAACACAGCTACACCAATCCATAAGTCATCCCAATGGAAACCTAATTCTCCTAAAAATGTAACTAGAATGGAAGATATGACTATTCCAAAACCCACACCCATGAAGTGTGAAGTGCTGAGTGATTTTTTCCCAAATGCTTGTATGCTTGGTAGAATTAAAGCCGTCCCAAATATGAGAACAAAAGCACTGGATAAACCACTTATAAATCGAATAATAATAAAAAATACTACTTCATCATTTATGCTCATTAAAAATGTAGTTGATATTGAAAGAACTATAGAAATAAAAAAAACTAGCTTAACTCTTTGTTTAAAAATTGACGAAATTGATAGCAGTGAACCACATAGGTACCCAAAAAAGTTCCATGAGGCAATTAAACCACCTTCAGTTTTAGTAATATTTAACTCTTCTAACATAAAGGGTAATATTGGAGTATAAGTAAACCTACCAATTCCTATTGCTAAAGCAAGAGCTGCAGTTCCAGTTAAAATTAAGACTAAAACTTTATAATTAAAATTTTTCATTTAATAACAATTCTTTTTAATCAAATTTAATGTGATTTTTAATTTAAGTAAAACAAACAATTAAATAAGATTATTTATTGACCAAAATTCAAAATATGTTTCAAATAATTATTTAAACAACTTATGATCAAAAAATGGATAATTTTTTTTCTATTAAAAATGAAACTGAAAACATTGTTAGGATAGAATTAACTAACGGTGAAAAACATAATCCATTATCTTTACAATTAATAAAAAATCTTACAAAAGCTCTAGGTGATGTTTCTGCGCAAACTAAAATAAAAGTAATAATTATTTCTTCTGAGGGACCTGGTTTCTCAGCTGGGCACGATCTAGAAGAACTTAGACAAAATAAGAAAAATAAAGTTTTCTTTAAAAATTTGTTTGATGAATGTTCAATATTAATGCAAACCATATTAAGCTTGCCACAACCAGTTATAGCTGAAGTTTGTGGAATTGCTGCTGCGGCTGGCTGTCAACTAGTAGCAAGTTGTGATTTAGCTGTTGCTTCAGAACAATCTTCATTTATGACCCCAGGTGTAAATATAGGTCTTTTTTGCTCAACACCTATGGTTGCGGTTTCTCGAAACATTAGCAGAAAAAAAATCATGGAAATGCTCTTAACTGGAGAAAAACTTAGCGCACAAGAAGCTGTTCAGTTTGGGCTTATTAATAAATGTGTGCCATTAGAACGGCTTCATGTTGACACACTAAACTTAGCAAAATTAATAGCTTCAAAACCAACTTCTACAGTAAAGATTGGAAAGGAGGCTTTTTATAAACAAGTAGACATGTCACTGGATGAGGCTTATCACTATACTTCTGAAGTAATGGCAATTAACATGATGGAAATAGACGCACACGAAGGTATTAGTGCCTTCTTAGACAAAAGACCACCTTCTTGGAACGAAAAGTAGAATTAACTAGTTTTAAAAATTTTCTTCTGAAGCAGATTTAAATTTTTTTACATAGAAAATTATTTTTATATCAAATACTATAATATCAATTTTTATTATTTTATACAATTATAAAAGGCAATCTGTATGACACAAAGCTTTGATTTTATCGTTGTTGGTGCAGGAACTGCTGGATGTCTCTTAGCGAATCGATTATCAGCAAACGATAGATATTCTGTAGCATTAATAGAAGCTGGAGGAAATGATAATTACCACTGGGTTCATATACCGGTAGGGTACCTTTACTGCATGGGAAATAAAAGAACAGACTGGCTTTATAAAACTACTTCTCAAAAAGGATTAAACGGAAGATCTCTAAATTATCCAAGAGGTAAAATCATGGGAGGTTGTTCGTCAATAAATGGTATGATTTATATGCGAGGACAAGCAGGTGATTATGACCAATGGAGACAAATGGGTAATGAAGGTTGGAGTTGGGATGATGTTTTACCATATTTCAAAAATATGGAAGATAGTTATGAAGGAGAAAGTGAGTTTCATGGCGCTGGTGGCGAATGGAAAGTAAATCAACAAAGGCTTTCATGGGATATTTTAGATAGTTTTAGAGACGCAACTATTGAAGCTGGAATACCTAAAACAGATGACTTTAATGAAGGAAATAATTTTGGAGTTTCTTATTTTAAAGTAAATCAAAATTCTGGGTTTAGGTGGAATACTGTTAAAGCATTTATTAAACCAATTCAAAATAGAAAGAACCTTAAAATAATAAGTAAATGTGAAGTTAATAAAATAATTTTGAACAACAAAAAGTGCAAAGGTATACAAGTATTTAGAAATGGAAAGCTAGAAGACATTTTTGCAAATAGAGAAGTTGTGCTTTCTGCTGGATCTATAGGGTCACCTAAAATATTAGAATTATCAGGTATTGGTAACCCAAAAATACTCTCAAACTTAGGCATTAATACTTTGGTTGAGAGTAATAATGTTGGTGAGAATTTACAAGATCATCTTCAATTGAGAGTTATTTACAGGCTAGAAAATGCTAAAACACTTAATCAAAAAGCAAACTCTTTACTTGGTAAAATAGCCATTGGTTTAGAATATGCTCTCAAGAGATCTGGACCAATGTCAATGGCGCCAAGTCAATTAGGTATTTTTGCAATGTCTGATAAATCTTATGAAACACCCAACCTTCAATTTCATGTCCAACCTCTTTCTTTAGATAAATTTGGAGACCCTTTACATAGTTTTCCAGGTTTAACAGCAAGTGTTTGTAACCTTAACCCTCAAAGCAGAGGGAAAGTTCACATTACTTCAAAAGATTACAAGATAGCTCCATCAATAGACCCCAATTACTTATCTGAAGAAAAAGATAAAATTGTAGCTGCTCAATCTATAAAGTTAGCAAGAAAAATAATTTCCCAACCTGCAATGAAAAAATATAATCCCAAAGAATTTGCGCCGGGTATACAGTTTCAATCTGAAGATGAACTCAAAAAAGTTGCTGGTGATATTGGCACAACGATTTTTCATCCAGTCGGCACGTGTGCAATGGGCTCTAATAAAACTTCAGTGACAGATAGTAACTTAAAAGTAAGAGGAGTGGATGGTCTTAGGATTGCTGATGCTTCAGTAATGCCCACTATAACTTCAGGTAATACGAATGCGCCGACATTAATGATTGCTGAAAAGGCATCAGAGATGATTTTGCAGTCACATAAAATTTTGTAAGTATGAAATGGGTTATGAAGAGGTAAAAAATGAACTTTGAATATAACGAGGATCAGTTAAATATAAAGGAAATGGCAAAAAATTTTGCTGAAACAGAACTCATGCCTCATGCATCTGAATGGGATCAAAACGAAATTTTCCCTGTCGAAACTTTAAAAAAAGCAGCTGAACTTGGTTTGGCTGCTATTTATGTGAATGAGACTTATGGAGGTTCAGGTCTCAGTCGGTTGGATGCTGCTATTTGCTTCGAAGAACTCTCTAGGGGATGTGTGTCCACTGCAGCTTATATATCTATCCATAATATGGTTACTTGGATGATAGATGCTCATGGATCAGATCATTTAAAAGAAAGGTTCATTAAAAAGTTATCAACTATGCAAATGATGTCTAGTTACTGTCTTACAGAACCAGGTTCTGGATCAGATGCTGTGGCATTGAAAACTAAAGCTACAAAAAAAGGAAATAGTCATTACGTTTTAAATGGTTCAAAAAGTTTTATATCTGGAGGACCTACAAGTGATATTTTTGCAGTGATGTGCAGAACAGGTGAAGAAGGTGCTAGTGGTGTTTCATGTATATTAGTAGAAAAAGGAACAAAAGGTTTATCATTTGGAAAACAAGAAAAGAAAATGGGTTGGAATAGTCAACACACATCTATGGTAAATTTTGATAATTGTGAAATACCAATAGATAATCTTGTTGGAAATGAAGGCGATGGATTTAAAATTGCAATGAAAGGTCTAGATGGTGGAAGAGTAAATATTGCCGCATGTTCTTTGGGTGGAGCAAGAGCAGCTTTAGAGGCATCTATAAGTTATTCTGCAGAAAGAAAACAGTTTGGTAAATCACTTGATAAATTTCAGGTTACACAATTTAAGTTAGCCGATATGGCAACTGAGTTGGAGGCTTCTCGCCTTATGGTTTTAAGAGCTGCATGTGCATTAGATACCGCAGATAAACAAGCTACAAAACTATGTGCAATGGCTAAAAGATATGCAACGGATGTATGCTCTGAGATATGTAATATGGCTCTTCAAATTCATGGTGGTTATGGATATTTGAAAGACTTTCCGCTAGAAAGACTTGTAAGAGATTTAAGGGTTCATCAAATCTTAGAGGGGACTAATGAAATAATGAGAGTTATTATTTCAAGACATTTAAAAGCTAATTAAATTTAAAAAGGATAATTTTGACAATGCAGGATGAAGTTATATTCACTGAAGATAATGGCGTAGGTGTAATTACTTTAAATAGGCCAGATAGGTTAAATGCACTTACTTATTCAATGGTTCAAAAAATAAATAAAAATCTCAATTCTTGGGAAATTAACGATAATATAAACTGCATTATAATTGAGGGTGCAGGAGACCGTTCTTTCTGTGCTGGAGGAGATGTTGTTAAGTTAAGAAAAGAAGTTTTAGCAGACGGTGGACCGCCAACCAATTTATCTAAATCTTTTTTTTATGACGAATATACTCTTAACTATAAAATTAGTAATTATAAAAAACCTTTCATTTCTCTAATTAATGGATTTACCATGGGTGGGGGTGTCGGTGTGTCAATGCATGGCAGTCACGTGGTTGCCTCGGAAAAAACAATGTTTGCAATGCCGGAAACAGCAATTGGATTGTTTCCAGACGTTGGAGGAGGGTGGTTGCTTGGTCAGTTAGATAAAGGAATTGGGGCTTGGTTGTCTCTAGTTGGTGCAAGAATTAAAGCTTATGACTTATTGAAGCTTAAACTAATTACTCATTACGTTTCCTCAGAAAAAGTTATGGATTTAAAGAATTTAATCATTTCTTCTTCACCAAATTCTAATCAAAAGGTTAACAATATTATTGATCAATTTTCATCAAAACCACAAACTGAAGATAGTCTATTGCTAGATAATGAGGAATTGATAAAAAAAGCTTTCTCTTATGATACAATTGAACAAATATTTGATGAATGTGAAAAATGTGTTGAAAATAAATTTTTGAAGATTCAATATGAAGAGTTGAAACATAAATCTCCAACTTCTTTAAAAATATCTTTAAAGCAAATCAGAAACGCTAGTTATATGAGTTTAAAAGATGAACTTATAATGGAGTATAGGATGGTACAACGTTGTGTAGAAATTGGAGATTTTTTTGAAGGCGTTAGAGCGATGCTTGTAGATAAAGATAGAAAACCAAATTGGAAACCCAACAATATTAGAGATGTTGATGAAACTCGAGTTAATCTTTTTTTTGAAGATTTAGGGGATTTAGACTTAATTTTAACAAATTAGAACAAAAGTTATTTTCTGGAGGAAAACTAAAATGAACAATGTTTACATTATGTCAGCAAACAGATCTGCAATTGGTGGATTTGGAGGTACTCTTAAAAATCATAGTCCTGTCGATCTAGGAACTTTAGTGGCAAAAGAAGCCATAGCTAGATCTGGATTTGAGGCTAATGAAGTTGAGCATGCTGTTTTTGGTAATGTTATTCATACAGAACCCAGAGATATGTATGTAAGTAGAGTTATTGCACTTCAGGCTGGGATGGACAAAGCTTCTGCTGCGTTGACTGTAAATAGACTTTGCGGCTCTGGGCTTCAGGCAATTGTAAGTGCTTCTCAAATTCTCATGCTTGGAGATGCTTCAGTTGCAATGGCAGGAGGTGTAGAGGTTATGTCAAATGGTGCACATATTGTTCAAGGGTTTCGATGGGGTTCTAGAATGGGTGATGGACAAGTTCATGATATGATGTTAGGTGCACTTCATGATCCTTTTGGACATGGACATATGGGTATAACTGCTGAAAATATTTCTAGTAGATACCAAATCAGTAGAGAAATGCAGGATGAATTTGCGTTAACTAGTCAAAAAAGAGCATATGAAGCTATCGAAAACGGCGCTTTTAAGGATCAAATTCTACCTATTGAAATTAAAACAAGAAAAGGAATTGAGATTTTTGAAATAGACGAACACCCAAAACCAGAAACTAGTATGGAAACATTAACAGGTCTCAGAACTGCTTTTAAAAAAGATGGTGTAGTAACAGCTGGTAATGCTTCAGGAATTAATGACGGAGCTTCTGCTTTAATACTAGCTAATGAAGAAAAGGCAAAAAAAGGCAAGCCATTAGCAAGAATAGTTTCATACGGGTTTGGTGGTGTTGATCCTGATGAAATGGGTATGGGCCCGGTACCTGCATCAAAAATGGCATTAAATAAAGCTCAATTAACTGTTTCAGATTTAGATTTAATTGAATCTAATGAAGCTTTTGCAGCTCAAGCATGTGCCGTCAATAAACAATTAGGTCTTAATCCTAAGATAGTTAATGTTAATGGAGGAGCTATTGCATTAGGTCATCCTGTAGGTGCAACTGGTGCAATTATTATGACAAAACTTGTATATGAATTAAGGAAACGTAAAGGAAAATATGGCCTTGCTACAATGTGTATTGGTGGAGGACAAGGAATAGCAGTAATTATCGAAGCGTTATAAAATAAAATGTCTTTCAATCGTATATCAATTAAAGATGCAAAGGATCTTTTATCAAAAGACGATCTAATCTTAATTGATATAAGAGATTACAATTCTTTCAAGAATGGGCATATTGACAATGCTATTCACGTTGAAGATTTAAATATTCAAAACTTTCTTAAAGAAAAAGATAAGAACGATGTAATTTTAATTTATTGTTATCATGGCAACTCAAGCCAATCAGCTGCCAATTTTTTTAGTCAAAATGGGTTTAAAAATGTATTTAGCATGGATGAGGGATATGAAGGCTGGATAAATATTAATCAAACATAACATTTATTTTGAATTAAGTCTTCAAATCTTGTTTCAACAAAGATAAAAGATATATATATAAATGGAATTAAATCAAGAATGAGGATAACTTTGGAAACTCGTAAAGGTGGTCGTCTTATAGATAGACCAGAATTTAAAACTAAACCACAACCAATAACATTTTTAGGAAAAGACAAGGTTTATGATGCGATCACCGTCATGGCTGATAAAAATTATGGATCAGTTGTCATTGTAGATAATAAACAAAAGGTTGTAGGTATTGTCACAGAAAGAGACATCTTAAAAAAGTTAGTGAAAAATAACAAATCACCTAAAACTACCAAACTAGAAGATATAATGACTCCCAACCCAAGAGTAGCTAACGAAAATGACGATGTTCTTGATTGGTTAAGAATAATGTCAAATGACAGATTCAGAAGATTGCCAGTTGTAGATGCTGACGGTAAAATTAAAGTGATTTTTACACAAGGTGATTTTGTATCTTACACATGGCCAGACTTAATTTTTCATGCCTCTCAATTAGCTAAAGCTTCTTTCATGAAAGGGTTTTCAATTAATACATTGCTGTTATTTATGATTGTTTATGGAGTTGCGTTAGTGGCTGCAATGAAAGCTTTTTTATAAAATTAAGACTTTGTCCTAAGCATTTGGTTAGATATCCATGTCATAACTATTTCATTGTTTTGATTTATTACAATATGCTTCAACCTTGCAGTACCTCTTCTAGGATTTTTTGCTGATTTTTTTGCTTCTAGAACTTCTATTTTTGTTTTTAACAAATCGCCCGGATACACAGGTTTAGTCCACCTTAGCTCGTCAATTCCCCAAGCTCCCATGCTAGTTCCATCATAAACACCAGTTTTAAAAATTTGTGTAAATGATTTACCTAGTGTCATAAATCCACTTGATGTTAACTGACCAAATGGACCATTGTTAGCAGCTTCTTCATCTAAGTGGAATGATTGTGGGTCGTATTTTGAAGCAAAGTCAATTATCTCATCCTTTGTTACTAAGGTAGGTTCAGATTCAAAATTTAAACCTACCTCAAAATCTTCAAAATATTTAGGCTTAAGTTTCATAAAGAAAATACACCATGTATGTTATCTAGGGGCTAAACGAACTGAACCATCTAGTCTAATAGTTTCACCATTAAGTAATACGTTAGTCACAATGCTCTCTACTAACATCGCGTACTCCAAAGGTGTTCCTAAACGTTTGGGAAAGACAGTAGTAGCAATTAAGCTTTTTTGAACTTCGTCACTCATTCCTGCAAGCATGGCAGTGGCAAACAACCCTGGTGCAATAGTATTTACCCTGATACCATTTGATGCAAGTTCACGGGCAATGGGTAAAGTCATACCAACAATACCACCTTTTGAAGCAGAATAAGCTGCTTGTCCTACCTGACCGTCAAAAGCTGCCACTGAAGCAGTATTAATTACAACTCCTTTTTCACCCTCTTTGTCAGGTTCATTGGCTTGCATTTTATCAGCGCACAATCTGAGCATATTAAAGCTACCAATCAAGTTTACTTTCAGAACCTTTTCAAATAATCCTAAATCATGCATACCTCTACTCGATACAACTTTAGCCCCAACTGCAATACCTGCACAATTAACTAGGCAATTTATACCGTTAAAACCATCAATAGCATTTTTCATCTCTTCTTCGTTAGAAACATCTCCAACAACGTATTTACAATTTATGTCATCAGCAACCTGCTTTAGTCCATCAGCATTTAAATCAATTAGTAGTACCTCTGCTCCTTTATTTTTTAGGTATCTAGCAGTTCCTTCACCAAGGCCACTTCCTGCACCTGTAATAACAGCTTTAACATTTTCAATTTTCATTTTTTACTCTCCAAAATCACGTATATCATCTATCACTTTACCATCATTTGGTAAACTTTTTATGGGGACTATTTTAGCAGTGCCTCTTAAATTTATAACATTTTTTATTTCTTCAGATATCTTTTGTTGCAAAGTTTCTACCTGATCTGTATCTGTAATCTCAGTCTCGACCTTCAACATTAATTCGTCCTTATCATTTGATCTACTAATAATCATTCTGGCAGAGCCATTAATCTTTAAATTTTCTAAAATTTTATTAACTTGCGACGGTTGAACAAACATACCTCTAACTTTTGTTGTTTGGTCTGCTCTACCCATCCAACCTTTTATTCTTTTATTAGTTCTACCAGTTGAGCTATTTCCTTCTAATATTGCTGAAAGATCACCTGTAGCAAATCTAATTATAGGTAACTCATAATTATTTAAAACAGTTACGACAACTTCTCCTACTTCACCGTCATTTAAGGGTATTCCAGTGCCTGGTTTAACAATCTCTAAAATTACATTTTCATCTACAATCATTCCATCATTCTCTGCTGCTTCATAAGCAACAAGTCCTAAATCTGCTGTTCCATAGCATTGTCTTACATGAATGTTTCTTTCTCTGAAATTTTGAGCAACTGCAGGGAAAAGGGGACCTCCAGTTACCATAGCTTTTGTCAATTTTGAAAGCGATATTTTTTTTTCATCAGCCTTTTCTAAAATGATTTTCAAAAAATCTGGAACACCTACATATGCAGTTGTACCAATATCTTTCATTACTTCGACCTGTAAATCAGTATTTTCTCCACCTGCTGGGAAAACTGTACATTTTAAGATTTTTGCTGCTTCTTCAAACATGGCGCCAGCAGGTGTAAAATGATAAGAAAAACAGTTTTGTACAATATCACCATAACCAAAACCAGCAGCGTGCAATGCCCTAGAAAATCTCCACCAATCTTTTGAATGGCCATCTAAGTCATATATTGGTCCTGGAGATCTATATATATGAGCAAAATCCTTAATTTCAGAAACATTTAATTCTGCAAATGGTGGAAAATCAGATTGTTTTTGAATTAATTCTGATTTTCTCAACAAAGGTATTGAGCTTAAATCTTCTAAAGCATCAAGAGTTCTGTGAAGTCTTAATGATTGATTTTTATTATTTTTAGCATTTTTAATTAGATTATTTATTTTTTCTAAATGATCACTATTTCTTTTATCAATTGAACGTGTTTCTAGATCATCAAAAAATTTATTTTTAATCATTTAAATATTATAACCATCTTTTACGTCTGCGATATTGTTTTACATCCTTAAAAGATTGTCTTCCTTCACCTGAAATTCCAAGATAGAATTCTTTTACATCCTCATTATCTCTCATTGACTCAGCTGTACCTTCCATAACTACACGGCCATTCTCAAGGATATACGCATATTCTGCATATTGAAGAGCCATGTTTGTATTTTGTTCAGCTAGTAATATTGTTACACCTTCTTTTCTGTTTATCTCAGCAACAATTTCAAATATTTGTTTAACTAACTGAGGAGCAAGGCCCATAGAAGGTTCATCAAGTAAAATCATAGTAGGATGAGCCATAAGAGCTCTTCCAATTGCAATCATTTGTTGTTCACCGCCTGAAGTATAGCCGGCTAAAGACGTCCTTCTGTCGCGCAGTCTAGGAAAATATCCGTAAACTCTTTCTAAGTCTTCTTTCACCTCTTTGTTATTAGTTCTAGTGTAGGCCCCTGTCAGTAGATTTTCCTCAACAGTTAAATGTTCGAAGCAGTGTCTTCCTTCCATTACTTGGATTACACCTTTCTTAACTAATTGAGATGGGTCAAGATCGTGTATATATTCGTTACTGTAAGTAACAGAGCCTTTGGTGACCTCTCCTCTTTCTGATGCCAGCAAATTTGAAATTGATTTTAATGTAGTACTCTTTCCAGCTCCATTACCTCCAAGTAAGGCTGTGATACCACCTTTTTTAACTTTTAAGCTTACACCTTTTAGTACAAGGATAACATGGCTGTAAACAACTTCTATATTATTTACAATTAAAACATCTTCAGATGTGTTTGATTTTTTATTTTTACTAACTTTTATGTCATCCATTTTATTTTCCTATATGTAAAAGAGAGCCTAAATAAATAGGCTCTCAATTTTTTTAGTTACAACGCTCAGCAATTTTTTGCTCAGCAGCATACTTTGACGAATCTTCAGCGATTAACTTTTGCACCACATCAGAATCTCCATACATATACTCAGTAATCAAATTCCACTTTTTAGCTTTAGCATCCCACTGCTGTACTGCAGCAAGTCCGCTACCACCATGATTTTCACATGAATTTTTGAAAGGAGGAGCAAAGTCTTTGAAACCTAACTCTTCTAATCTTTTAGCACTTAAATTCACATTTTCCATACCATCTCTATACATAGCTGGAGTGATTTTTGATGTGCCATGAATTTTTTGTGCTACAGTGGCGGCTTCTACCTGAACCATTGCTTGGAATAAACCTCTGTTATAAAGTACTGTTCCGAAGTGAGATCCATCACCAGAAGCTTGACCCTTGTCATGAACATATTTCTTAATATCTTTATGAACCTGATAATTATCACCAGGAGCATTAAAAGTAAGAGCTTTATACCCATGAGCACCTTGTCCAGCTGGTAAAACATCATTTTCAGATCCAGACCACCAAATACCAATGAACTTATCCATTGGAAACTTAATAGATGCTGCTGATTTAACAGCAACTTGATTCATAACTCCCCAGCCCCACATCAGAACATTATCAGGTCGAGCCTTACGAATTTTTAACCAAGTAGCCTTTTGCTCTTGTCCTGGATGATCAACAGGTAATAACATCAATTTAAAACCATGTTTTTTACTAAGTACTTGTAAGGTTCTTATTGGCTCTTTACCATATGCAGAGTTGTGGTAAACAAGTGCAATTTTTTTACCCTTAATATTACCAAAATTATTTTTAAGTATGTGTCTAACAGCTATTGAAGCACCGTCCCAGTAAGTAACTGGAGCATTAAAAATCCACTTGAAAACTTTACCATTTGCAGCAGAAGTTCTTCCATATCCTGTTGAGTAAACAGTAACGCCGTCAGCTGTAGCTTTTGGTATTAACTGATAAGTAATACCAGTTGACATTGGCTGGAATACCATCGCGTCTTTTTTATTTTTCTCATAACATTCAACACCAACTTGAGTTTTATATCCTGTTTCGCACTCAGGGTGTAAAATTTTCTCGCCACCGATTCCACCATCTCTGGCATTAATCATTTTGTAGTAATCTACAAAACCGTCAGCGTTAGGAATACCATTAGGTGCATAAGCTCCTGTTCGGTATACCAACATAGGAAACTTTAGGTCTGCAATCGCCATTTCTACATAACTAGAAACAGCAATAACAGAGGCTGTTATTCCTATTAAAAGTTGTTTTATTCTCATTAGATCCTCCCTTAGAGAAAAAATTAACATTATCTACTAAATTACATTTAGTAGGGGAAAGGCCATCGTCTTAACTTTTCTTTTGCGATGGACCAAAGTCTTGCAAGGCCATGTGGCTCTACAATTAAAAAAACTATCATTAACAATCCCCAGATTGTTATCTCAAAATGTTTAGCTGTAACTGCTGACAAACCTACCATATCAACCATAAGAAATTTTAGACCTATTGGTAAGGTAACAACGAACGCAGCTCCTAGAAAAGAGCCTAACATTGAACCTAGTCCTCCAATAATAATCATAAATAAAACTGGAAACGAGATAGTCATAATATCAAATGATTCTGTAACTTCAATCGCACCTAAAAAGACAGCAAAATACAATGCCCCAGCAACACCTATGTAGAATGAGCTTATTGCAAATGCTGATAACTTTGTCTTAAGAGGTGGCACACCAATAATTTCTGCAGCAATATCCATATCTCGGATAGCCATCCAAGAGCGGCCCATTTTACTTCTTATTAAATTTTTGGCTGCAAAACTTAAGGTTACTACTAGCACTAAACAGAACAAATAAGTTGCGTATGAAGGGGCTTCCGCTCCAGTAACGGGAATACCAAACATAGTCCTTTCTGAAACAGTAATTTGACCTGTATCAGAGTAATTATAAAACCATGGAACTTTGTTAAATAGCCAAACCAAGAAAAATTGGGATGCAAGTGTGGCAACAGCTAAATAAAAACCTTTAATTCTGAGAGAAGGCAGACCAAAAATAATACCAACAGCAGCAGTAATCAGTCCTGAAATAAGGATAATAATCATTATATTCATATCTGGGAAATAGGTCATAATCTTATACGTTGAGAAAGCCCCAACAGCCATAAATCCGCCTGTTCCCAATGATACTTGACCACAATATCCAGTTAAAATATTTAATCCTATTGCAGCTAATGAAAATATCAAAAATGGAACTAAGATAGCTTTTTCCCAGTAACTATTAATTACAAATGGTATTATTAAAAAAGCTATGAACATTAGTGTACTAAATGCTATTTTATCCTGTAAAAGTGGAAAAATGGCATGGTCTGATTTATATGAAGATTTGTACTGACCAGTTTCTTTGTAAATCATAGAATTTAAACCCTCTCAATAATCTTATCGCCAAACAAACCTTGTGGACGAAATAATAAAAAGACTAAAGCCATGACGTAGGCAAACCAATTTTCAAGCGCACCTGTTTCAAAATAACCACCTATATAAATTTCAGCCAACTTTTCACCTACACCTATAAGAAGACCTCCAATAATAGCTCCAGGTATAGAAGTGAAGCCTCCTAGTATGAGTACAGGTAATGCTTTCAAGGCAATTAATGATAAAGAAAACTGAACCCCTGACTCAGTTCCCCACATAATCCCAGCTACCATTGCAATAAAACCCGAAATAGCCCAAACAAGTATCCAAATACTTCTAAGCGAAATACCAACGGACAGTGCAGCTTGATGATCGTCAGCAACAGCTCTTAGTGCTCTGCCTGTTTTTGTATACTGTGAAAAAAGAGCTAAGGATACAACTAAAATGACAGCAATTACTGTTGCCCAAATATTTAAAACATCCACATACATTCCGTAATAATCACTTCCTTCTGCGGCAAGACCAATTGTCGCTTCTTCTAACCAGATTGATCCTCCACTCGGAATACCAACGTCTAAAACCTTAACATCTGATCCCCACATTAAATCACCAACGCCTTCGAGTGCAAAAGCTAAACCAATAGTTGCCATAAATAAGATTATAGGATCTTGATTAACAAGGTGTTTTAGAACCAGTCGTTCTATTATCCACGCAAGAGCAATCATGGTTACCATCGTTAAAAAGATAGCAAGAAAATTTGGCATCGAAGCGTACCAATTGTGGTAATTCGTTCCAAAGAGTTCGTTTATTAAATGTGCAAATGGAACCTGACCAGTTTGATATCCAACAAGAGTAAGCGCTGCAAAGAGGGCAAAGACACCTTGAGCAAAATTAAACACTCCTGATGCCTTAAAAATCAACACAAAGCCTAAAGCTACAAGTGAATACATCACACCTGACATTAATCCATTTAATACGGTTTCAATAAAATTAAGTAATTCTACACTCATAAAATAATTTCCCTACTAATCATCAGATACACCAAGATATGCATCAATAACAGCTTTATTGTTTCTAATTTCTTTTGGCAATCCAGATCCAATTTTTTTGCCATAGTCCAATACAACTATTCTATCTGAAATATCCATAACAACACCCATATCGTGTTCTATTAACACAATTGTGGTCTTTAATTCATTATTCACTGTGAGAACAAACCTACTCATATCTTGCTTTTCTTCTACGTTCATACCTGCCATAGGCTCATCAAGTAGGAGTATTTCTGGTTCCATTGCCAATGCACGACCAAGCTCCACTCTTTTTTGTAGACCGTATGGAAGTGATCCAACAGGTGTACGCCTTATTGATTGAAGGTCTAAAAAATCTATTACTCTCTCAACTTTTTCACGGTGTTCTTCTTCTTCTTTTGCAACTGGTCCAACATAAAGTGCTTGCATTAAAAAATTTTGCTTTTGTTTTAACAATCTACCAGTCATAAGATTGTCTAATGTACTCATTCCTTTAAATAGTGCTATGTTCTGAAATGTCCTAGCTATACCACTTTTTGCGGCAAGTTCAGGTTCCATTTCATTTCTATCTGTTCCAGCAAAATTAATTGTTCCACTTGTGGGCTTATAAAATCCATTAATCACATTAAGCATTGACGATTTACCTGCCCCGTTTGGACCAATAATTGCAAAAACTTCACCTTTTTTTACATCAAAAGAGACATCAGTTAGAGCTTTTACACCTCCAAAAGCTAAGCTAATATTTTTAAGCTCAATAGCAGTCTTTCCATAAGGTATTTCTTTTAAATCTTCTAAACTCATTTATTTTTTACCTTCAGCCGATTTCTTCACTTTGGAACTAGGCTTCTTAGATTTTGCATTAGTTGTTTTTATTAAATGTCTTATTTCCATAGTCGCGCTTATTTTACTTTTTCTTCCATCTTCCAAGGTAAATTCAGTATTAATTGTAGCAGTATCTTTATCTAAATATAGATCCTTTATTATATCTTTATACCTACTATTAATGACACTTCTTCTAACTTTTCTTGTTCTAGTTAATTCACCGTCATCTGCCTCTAACTCTTTAAATAATAATAAAAATTTTGCAATTTTAGTATTATCAGGTAGTTGTTCGTTAACTTTTTTGATTTCATCTTCTATAAGTTGATAAATTTCTTTATGTGCTGCGAGACCTGTGTATGAGGTGAAAGGTAATTGTAATTTCTCAGCAAGTTTCGAGACAATAGAAAATCTTATACAGATAATTGCAGTTAAGTAGGGTTTTTCAGAACCAATAACTACTGCTTCTCCCACGTAAGGAGAAAATTTTAATTTGTTTTCTATATTTTGAGGTGAAAATTTAACACCATCTGATTTAACGGCAATATCATTTACTCGATCGAGAACGTTAAGTCTTCCTTTTTCATCAAAAAAGCCTGCATCGCCGGTATACATCCATCCCTGTTTAATAGTATCTTTATAAGCTTTCTCATTATTATAGTAACCAGAAAACATGCTTGGGTGTTTTGTTATTATTTCACCAAGTCCATTTGGATCTGGGTCTACAATTTTTACTTCACAATCTGGAAAAGGAACACCTACAGTCTCACAATCCATTGTGCCATCTGGCACATCCTGCAGTGTGTAAGCGCCCATAAGTTCAGTTTGTCCATAAAGTTGTCTAAGAGGAATACCCATAGCAAGAAAGAACTTAAAAGTTTCAGGACCAATGGCAGCCCCTCCAGTGGCTGCTGATTTAACCTTACTAAAGCCAAGTCTATCTTTCAGTGAAGAAAATAATAGTTTGTCTGCAAGAAAATCTCTTTTTCCCTGATCAACAGCTTTTAATCCTCTTTCTACCATTGTGTTAAACAACCATTGAGTTATTTTGGGGGCGTCTAAAATTCTCGATCGCATGTCAGCTGCAATTTGTTCCCATAATCTAGGAGCTCCAAGCATAAAAGTTGGACCAACTTCTCTCATGTCTTCCATTGCGGTTTCAGGTCTTTCAGGAAAATTTACTTTCATACCTCCAACAATGTTAAAACCCACGCCATAAGTCTGTTCCATTATCCATGGAAATGGTAATACTGAAACGTATTCATCATCCACAGACTTTGGGTCAACTTTAAGATACCTTATGACATGTTCAATAAACTTAGCCCCTGGAAGCATCGCTAATTTAGGATTTGAGGTTGTTCCAGATGTGGTACATAAAATAGCATTTTTTTCACCTGAGATTTTCTCTATCATTTTATTATATTTATTAGGGTCTTTGGAGCAGATCTCTTTTCCTTCTCTAATTAAATCACTCATATCTGTAATCTTTGGATCATTCAATTCTTTAAGACCACGGCTATCTTCATAGAAAATATTGATTTGGTTATTTTTAGGTCTTTTAATAGTTAATATTTTATCTACTTGTTCTTGATCTTCTGCATAAACAAAGTTCACTTTTGCAGCATTTATTAAATAGCCAACTTCTTCATCTAATGTATCTCTATATATACCTAAGCTCATTCCACCTATAGCTTGCGCAGCTAGTTCAAAAAACAGCCAGGAAGGTTTGTTATCGCCAATTAAACCAATAACATCACCTGACTTGAAACCCCTTTTGGATAAGCTAAGTGCCAAATATGAAACATTATCGTTATACTCTTTCCATGTTATTTCGTTCCAAATACCTAAATCTTTATCCCTTAAAGCGACTGTACTTGGTATAGTCTCAGCTCTATGTTTCAGAATTTTAGGAAGCGTGTCGTGA
>CACNWE010000003.1 GCA_902623995.1 uncultured SAR116 cluster alpha proteobacterium
ATATTTATGGGTATGTTAATGTTTAAATCATTAAAAATACTTGTTTCTATACTTATGTGTTTATCATCAAGCTTGGCATCTTCCCAATCAATTGATGGTCTTCAAGAAATTGTAAAACTTCAACAAGATAAGATTACTATTATAGAGGACAATTTAAAAAAACTAATTGGATCTATTGAGGAGCAATCAAATCTAAATAAAAATAATGCTAATTCAAAATTATTAGATAACCAAATAAATGTCATTAACCAAAAATTAAAATTATTGGAAAGTAATATTAATAATATAACTAACTTAGCTTATAATTTAGACTTTGCACTCAAAAGAATAGAACGTCATTTAGAGTTATCTTCAATTAATGAAAAAAAAGATACAAAAAAATTAGAAAATTTTAAAATCAAAAATGAATATAATGTTGCAAATAAACCTGAAATTAAACAGGAAAGTTTAAGTTCAAAGTCAGAGGGAGTTTTGGGTTTTATTAAGGAAAGTGATAATAAAAAAGATAATTCAGTAGAAACAGTTGTTAGTAAGCAGAGGAATAAGACTGAAAAGAAAACTTTATTACCAAAAGGAACGGCTGAAGAAAATTTTAATTATGCCCTGGATCTAGCAAGTCAGCTTGATTTTGAGAATGCTGAAAAAGCTTTTAAAGAATTTTTAATAATACACAAAGAAAGTGAAAAAGTTGCTGATGCACAATATTGGTTAGGTAGAGTGTATTTTGCGCAAAAAAAATTTGAAGAAGCTGCTATTGCTTTAGCAGAATTCAACAGTGTTTTTCCAAATGATTCAAGATTCCAAGAAACAACATTATTAATTGCAGAGTCTGCTGTTAATTTTGCTCCTAAGGATCAGCTGTGTGATATTCTTAAACAATCACTTGAATTTATGGTTAATCCATCTGATAAATTTGTAAAGAGAATTAATATACTAAAAAATAAAAAACAGTGTACTACTGAATGATCTCAAAATTTGATGATCATTTTAACAAATTAATTAAAAGCGTTAATAGTAATAATAAGTTCATACTTGGTCTATCTGGTGGAATAGACTCTATGGCATTATTACATCTAATTAAAAATTTTATAGATGATACAAGAAATTTATCTATAAAATGTACACCATTAATTATTGACCATAACCTTAGAGATGAATCTGAAAGAGAATCAAAAGAAGTTAAGAAAATTTCCCAAAATCTGGGTTTTGATACCCAAATCAAAAAAATTACTTTATCTAAGCCGAATGGTAATATTCAAAATTGGGCGAGGAAGCAAAGAAGAAATATATTATTTCAAAAATGCTTAGAATTATCAGCAAATTTAATTTTGGGGCATCATTTTGATGATCAAGCTGAGACATTGTTTATGCGTATTACAAGAGGATCTGCTCTAGATGGGCTCTCAGGAATGAGTGAAATAACCTCATGGAATGGTATTTTTATCATAAGGCCCCTTCTATCTTATAAAAAAGAACAGATTAAAAACTATGTACGAAATAAAAAAATTTGTTATTTTGAAGATAGCTCAAACATTAATGACAAATTCGAAAGAGTAAAAACTAGATTTTATTTAGATTATATAAAACAAAATATATGGCCTAACATTACTAAGGATCTTAATTACTTCAGTAACTTAAATTCTAATTTATTAAAAAAAACCGACTATTTTTTTAATATTTGGTATAATAAAAACATAATAATCCATGAAGGTGGAGCTATTAGAGTTGATTATGCAAATTTAAGAAACATTTTTGAAAAATCGCTATTATTTGCTATAAGAATAGTAGGGAAAATCATCCAAACCGTTGGAGGAAATGAACATGCACCTAAAAGAAAGAAAACATCTCATCTGATATCTTTTTTATTTTCAAAAAAATTTAAAAAGAAAAGTCTTGGAAATGTAAGTATTTCTATTAGCCAAGGTTATGTTTTCTTTATAAGAGAAAATAGAAATTTAAATTTTGGCCTAAAAATAGAACAAAATAAATATTATATATTTGATGGAAGGTTTTTAGTTAAAAGTTCACTCAGAGGAAAGCTTGTGAAATGTAAAAATAGAGAATCTGTGGTAATAGATAATAAAAATCCCTTTTATAAATATGGTATTTTGATAAATAATACAATTCCTCACTTAGAAACTCTTGAAGGTAAGACTATCAACCCCCATTTGAGTATTATAAATCAAAATTCAAAATTCAACACCGCTAGAAATAAAGGTTTTAGCCTCTACCTACTTAATAGAATTTTGGTGTGATAACTGTTTAATTAAAAAAAGGAAAATAATGAATAATTTTGGAAAAAATATAGCAGTTTGGGTTATAATATCACTTGTTTTAGTTGCAATCTTTAATGTTTTTCAAGGTGGTTCGTCTAAAACTCAGGGAAATGTAATTGCTTATTCTGATTTTTTAACCAGAGTAAATGCTGGAGAGGTTAGAGAAGTGAGCATTCAAGGTGATAAAATATTCGGAGCTTCGAGTAGTGGTGTTCCCTTTTATTCATATATTCCTAAAGAAGAAAATTTAGCTAATAAACTATCTGAAAAAGGTATAAAAGTAACCTCAGAACCTGATGAAAGCAGTATGCCTGGAATTTTGTCAGTTTTAATTTCATGGTTTCCAATGCTACTTTTTATAGGTGTTTGGATCTTTTTCATGAAACAAATGCAGGGTGGTGCAAAAGGAGCAATGGGTTTTGGAAAATCTAAAGCAAAACTTCTCACTGAGCATAGAGATAAAGTAACATTTAAGGATGTTGCAGGTATCGATGAAGCTAAAGCTGAGTTGGAAGAAGTTGTGGAATTTTTGAGAGATCCAAGTAGATTTCAAAAACTTGGAGGTAAAATCCCTAAAGGTGTTTTACTTGTAGGTCCTCCTGGTACTGGTAAAACATTATTGGCAAAGGCTGTTGCAGGTGAGGCTGGTGTACCATTTTTTACTATTTCAGGTTCAGATTTTGTTGAAATGTTTGTTGGAGTTGGTGCATCTAGAGTAAGAGACATGTTCGAGCAAGGGAAAAAAAATTCACCTTGTATTATATTTATTGATGAAATTGATGCAATGGGTAGACATAGAGGTGCTGGTTTAGGCGGTGGTAACGATGAAAGGGAACAGACACTTAACCAACTTTTAGTTGAAATGGATGGTTTTGAAACAAATGAAGGCGTAATTTTAGTTGCAGCAACAAATCGACCAGATGTATTAGATCCCGCTTTACTTAGACCTGGCCGCTTTGATCGCCAAGTTGTCGTGCCAAATCCTGATATGATCGGTAGAGAAAAAATTCTCAGAGTACATATGAAAAAAGTACCACTTTCTTCAGATGTTATCCCAAAAACTTTAGCTCGAGGAACGCCTGGTTTTTCAGGTGCAGATCTTGCTAACTTAGTAAATGAAGCTGCATTATTATCAGCAAGAAAAGGTAGAAATAATGTTAGTATGGTTGAATTTGAAGAAGCTAAAGACAAAGTTATGATGGGGTCTGAAAGAAGATCAATGGTAATGACAGAGGAAGAAAGAAGACTTACAGCTTATCATGAAGCAGGTCACGCTGTTGTAGCAGCTTATTCCCCTGCAAGTGACCCAATACACAAAGCTACTATCATACCTAGAGGTAGGGCGCTTGGTATGGTTATGAGATTGCCTGAAGGTGATAGAGTTTCAATGGCTAAAGACAAACTATATGCTGATCTCAGAGTTGCTTGTGGTGGTAGAATAGCAGAAGAAATGATATTCGGCAAAGAAAAGGTAACCACTGGTGCCAGTTCAGATATTAGAATGGTTACTGATATAGCTAGAAGAATGGTTACAGAATGGGGGCTTTCTGACAAACTTGGTTTTTTAGCTTACGAAGCTAATGAACAGGAGGTTTTTCTTGGTAGATCAGTTTCACAACAAAAAAATGTATCAGACAACACAGCATCTATAGTTGACGAAGAAATTAGAAGGATTGCAGACTCTGTATATTTAGATGCTCAAAAAATGTTAAAAAAATACTCTAAACAGTTAAAAAGAGTAGCTGAAGCATTGCTTGAATATGAAACATTAGATGGAGATCAAATAAAAGATTTATGTAAGGGATTAAATATATCTATAAAGAAATACGATGATAAAGATGACACTCCTAAGGCAAAAAAACCAAAAAAAAGAGCTGGTATTCCATCAACTGCTTCCGCAAAACAAACAATTGTCACAAATGAAATAGATAATTCATAAAATAATAAAGTTTCATAGGTATATGGATGGCTTTTGTTAATAAAACAAAATATTTACTAGCACCACCATACTGCAAAACAGCTGAAACTTTTATAAGTCCTATACCCGGCTCACCCTCTGAACTTTCCGATGGTTTAAAGTTGGCAGGTGGATGGAGATGTTTTAAAAACTTAAGAATACTTCAAAAAAAAAAAGATAAATTGATTGAAGTTCAAATGTCTTTTCAAGAATTTCTAAAAGTTGCTAAAAATTATAGTAAAAGTTCTTTAACGGAAGCCGAATTTCAAATAGATAATTTGGTAAATAAAAGGCTTCCTTTTGCAAAACTTGATATGTCAAAATCACATATAATGGGTGTAATTAATATGACACCAGATAGTTTTTACAAGAGTAGTCAAACCAATAATATTAATATTCTAAATAAAAAATTTAACGAGATGATAAATGACGGAGCTTCTATTGTAGATATTGGAGGTGAGTCAAGCAGACCTGGAGCTAAAAAAATTTCAGTATTTGAAGAAAAATGTAGAATTTTTGAACCATTAAAACAGCTTAAAAATTGTAAGATAGATACGTTAATTTCATTAGATTCACGAAATTTATCAACAATGAAGTCATGCCACAAAATAGGTGTAGATATATTTAATGATATAACGGCATTTAAGGAGAAAAATAAAATTGAATTTATCTCAAAAATAAGTTCGCCTGTAATAATAATGCATATGCAAAAAGAACCAATAAATATGCAAATAAATCCTAAATATGATTTCGCTCCTATTGATATTTATAAATTTTTTTCCAAAAAAATTTCTGATTTGATTGATGCAGGTGTAAAAAAATCAAATATTGTTGTAGATCCCGGAATTGGGTTTGGAAAAACATTATCTGATAATTTAGATATTCTAAAATATTTACCAATTTTTCATGGTTTAGGAGTCCCAATTTTGATTGGAGTAAGTAGAAAATCACTAATTAGTGAGCTTACAATTTATGATTACAAACTTCGTGGCAAAAATAAAATAAACATAAAACCAAGTAAAAGGTTGAGTGGTTCTTTAGCTTTTGCTATTCATGCACACATGAGTGGTGTTCAAATATTACGAACTCATGATGTATTTGAAACAAATCAGGCTTTGATATGTCAAAAGTCAATAAATTTATAGGATAGACATACATGATACAAACAACATTTAGCAGCAACCAAAGGTTATTTGGTACCGATGGAATTAGAGGTACTGTAAATAAAGATAAGGTTACTGCTTTAATGGCTGTAAACTTAGCTATGGCTGCTGGTGAATATTTTTATGGAAGAGCAGGAACCAAAAGGTCACGTGTGTTAATTGGAAAAGATACTAGGTTATCTGGATATATGCTAGAACCTGCACTTGTAGCGGGTTTTACTTCTGTAGGTTTGGATTCTATTACTACTGGTCCACTTCCTACACCAGCAATTGCTCATTTAACAAGGGTATTAAGGTGTGACTTAGGAGTTATGATTTCAGCTTCACATAATCCATACGAAGATAATGGATTAAAATTATTTGGTGCTGACGGATTTAAATTAAATGATGAAGTTGAAAATGAAATTCAATCTAGAATGATTAGTGGTCCTATCCTTGCAAAGTCAGAAAATTTAGGCAGGGCAAGAAGGATGGAAGATGCAATTGGAAGATACTCTGAATTTGTTAAACAAATATTACCCAAACGCGAAGATTTAACTTTTATGAAGGTAGTATTAGATTGTTCCAATGGTGCATCATACAAAGTTGGCCCTGAAGTATTATTTGAACTTGGAGCTGATTCTGTAATTATTGGAGCAGAACCTAATGGTAAAAACATAAATTTAGATTGTGGTGCAATGTTTCCAGAGAACATGGCAAAAATCACAAAATTAGAAGGAGCAGATTTAGGTATTGCTCTTGATGGCGATGCAGATAGAGTAATTTTTTCAGACGAAAATGGTGAAATAATTAATGGTGACCAAATAATTGCAGTACTAGCTAAAGAGATGCAAGATCATAATGAATTACTTAATAATCAGGTTGTTGGTACTTTGATGTCTAATTTAGGATTAGAAAATTATTTAAATAAATTAAATATACACCTCCACAGAACAAATGTAGGTGATCGTTATATCTTGGATAAAATGATTAAATCTAACGCTAAACTTGGAGGCGAACCATCTGGACATATATTACTCGGTGATTTTTCAAAAACAGGTGACGGGTTGCTAATCGCAATTAAAATATTGTCTCTTCTTAAAAAGTCAGGTTTAAAGGCCTCTGAATTTTTAAGACCATTTAAACCAATACCTCAATCCTTAAAAAATTTAAAAAATATAGATAAGAATGTTCTTTTAAATAAAAATATAATTAATTTAGTAAAAAAACAGCAGGAAGAATTGGGAAACAAAGGAAGGATTATATTACGACCTTCTGGAACGGAAGATTTAATTAGAATTATGGTAGAGTGTAACGATTTAAACCTAATAAATGATACTACTGAAATTATTTCTAATGCTATAATTAAAGAAAATGACAATAAGTAGAGTAACTAACTTATCCAAAACTGTTTTAGTTATTGCTGGTTCCGATCCTAGTGGTGGGGCAGGTATTCAAGCTGATTTGAAAACACTTACATCTCTTGGTGTATATGGGATGACTGCAATAACGGCACTTACAGAACAAAACACTAAAGGTGTTTCAGGAATATTTGAAATTCCTCTAAACTTTGTAGTTAAACAAATTAATTGTTGTTTATCTGATATTGGAGCGAATGCAATTAAAATTGGAATGATGCATAATTCAGAGTTGATTAATGGTGTATATGAAGCTCTTAAAAATAATAAAATTATAGGTAACAAAAAAATCAATATAGTTCTTGATCCAGTAATGGTTGCTAAAGGTGGACATAGATTACTTAAAGAAGATGCAGTAAATTCATTAAAAAATTTCATAAAAAATACTAATCCCGTTTTAACACCAAATATTCCTGAAGCAGAAATACTTACAGGTATTAAGATTAATAATTTGACCGATATGCAAACTGCTGGAGAAAAAATCATTAATCTTGGTGCTAATTTTGTTGTTTTAAAAGGAGGACATTTGAATAATTCAATTATATCAGATTTATTAATTGGAAGAGAAATTATAGATCAAATAGAAACCAAAAAAATAGAGACCAATAACACTCATGGTACTGGTTGTACAATGGCCTCAGCATTAGCCGCTGGATTAGCTAAATCACTTGGCATTAAAGAAGCTTTCCAAAAAGCTCATTTTTATGTAAATCAAGCTATAATAACATCTCCACGATTTGGCAATGGACATGGTCCAATAAATCATTCCTTTAATATTAATTGATTTGTGTATTAATTATTTTAAGAAGGTTTTTATACCATTGATAAACAGGGTCTTTATCATCTAACAAATTGCATGGACTACAAACATCTACCCACTTTAAATTTCCAAAAAAAATACAATCTTCTATACCAGGTTTCTTGCCAGATATGTAACCGTTATCTATTATTAATTTCCTAACTGGATCAATCAATTTTCTAAACTCTTCAATAGAAGACGAAACAAATGGTACAAATTTTGTAATTGGCCCATTTATTCTTTCTTCTCTTGTCTTTATATAATAATCGACATCATCTCCCTCTAAAACATTCGGTATTTCATGTGCAATTATTTTAAATAAGATTGGTAATAATTGTCTTGAAGTCCATAAATATAAAAAATATGAAAAATTTTTTGATGAATGATTTATAAAAATCTTTTTCTCAGGATAATTTTCGTTTAACCAATTAATTATTTTCCATGAATCACTCACAAAGCCTTCTTTATAATCTAAGATAGGAACTAATTCTTGTTTAGAAAATGCAATTTTATCTTTATCAGTAAATCTTACTGGAATAGTTAGGAATTCTATATTGTTTAGAATAAGACATAGTTTTACATTCCAGCATGGAGGACTAAATCTTAAATCATTTTTCCCAGATAAATCGAAGAGCTTAAGCATTAATTTCTGAGATCCTCTAATTATATTGACTTTTAGCAAATAACCTTTATTTAAATCTTGGGTGATTGCTTCCCAACAAGCAATAACATTTTTATGAGGTTAATATGACAAGACCGTTAGTCAAGCCAATTCGTTCAGAATTTTCGTCTGGACCTTGTGCAAAAAGACCTGGGTGGTCTTTAGATGTATTAAAAAAAACGCCACTTGGCAGATCCCACAGACATAAAGATTGTAAAAATAAATTAAAAAAAGTAATTGAGCTTTCTAAATCAGTATTAAATATTCCAGATGATTATTTAGTAGGTATAGTGCCTGGATCTGATACGGGTGCTGTAGAAATAGCAATGTGGAACCTCCTAGGAGCAAAACCAGTAACAATGTTAGTCTGGGATAGTTTTGGTGCAGATTGGGCCAAAGATATTCAAGTACAATTAAAACTTAAAGATCTTGACATTGTAAAAGTAGATTACGGAAAATTACCTAACTTAAATAGCTTTGATTTCATAGGTGACGTAGTATTTAATTGGAATGGTACTACAGCAGGAGTATGTGTTCCCAATGGAGACTGGATAAAAAATTCACGTGATGGTTTAACAATATGTGACGCAACTTCAGCAGCTTTTGCAATGGATATTGATTGGTCAAAATTGGATGTAGGTACATTTTCATGGCAAAAATCTCTTGGAGGTGAAGCTGGTCATGGTATGATTATTCTCTCTCCAAAGGCAGTTGATAGAATAAATACATACAGTCCCAATTGGCCAATACCAAAACTATTTCAACTAAAAAAAAATAATGAGATAAACTTAGATATTTTCTCAGGTTCAACTATAAATACACCTTCAATGATATGTGTTGAGGATTTTTTAGATGTGCTTAATTGGACCAAAGAAATAGGGGGGTTGGAAGAATTAATTAGAAGGTCAAAAAATAATTTAAATATAATTAAAGATTGGGTTTTTTTATCTAGTTGGGTAGATTTCTTGTGTGAAGATCTTAACAATTTATCAAACACATCAATATGTTTGAAACTCATTGATCCTAAATTAACAACAAAATCTTTAGAAACAAAAAATATTATAGAAAATAACATAGTAAAGTTGTTAGAAGAAAACAATATAGCTTTTGATATAGGTAGTTATAGATCTGCTCCTCCTGGATTAAGGATTTGGGGAGGGCCTACAGTTGATAATGACGACATAAAAAATCTATTACCTTGGTTAGATTGGGCCTACCACAAATCATTAAGGGATCTAGATATTTAACTATAAATTGAGAGTCAGAAAATGCCAAAAGTTCTAATAAGTGATAAATTAAGTGAATCTGCAGTTGATATTTTTAAAAAAAATAAAATTGAGACAATCTATAGTCCAGGCTTAAGTCAAGAGGATTTGCTTAAAGAAATTAATAACTACGATGGTCTTGCAATTAGATCGGCTACAAAGGTCACTGAAGAAGTGTTTAATAATGCAAAAAATTTAAAAATTGTAGGCCGTGCTGGTATTGGAACAGACAATATTGATAAATCAGCTGCAACTAAAAATGGTGTAATTATTATGAACACTCCATTCGGGAATGCCGTTACTACTGCAGAACATGCCATAGCTCTTATGATGTCACTCGTTAGGATGATACCGCAGGCTGATAGTTCTACTAAACAAGGTAAATGGGAAAAATCTAAGTTTAATGGTACTGAAATAAATGGTAAGTATTTAGGATTAATTGGTTGTGGAAATATAGGATCAATTGTAGCTAGTAGAGCTTTAGGTCTAAAAATGAAGGTTTTGGCATATGATCCATTTCTTACACAAGAAAAAGCTTCTGAATTAGGTGTTGAAAAGGTAAATTTGGATTACTTACTGGGTAACTCAGATATAATATCTTTGCATACACCTCTCACTGAAGACACTAAAAATATAATTTCATCAGAAGCTATTAGTGTGATGAAAAAAGGGTCAAGGATAATCAACTGTGCTAGAGGAGGTTTAGTTGACGAAGTGGCTTGTAGAGCTGCACTAGAAACAGGTCATTTGGCGGGTGCTGCTTTCGACGTTTTCACAGAAGAGCCTGCTAAAGAAAATATTTTATTTGATGCTCCTAATTTTGTAGCAACCCCACATTTAGGTGCAGCTACAATTGAAGCTCAAGAAAATGTTGCTATTCAAATAGCTCAGCAAATGTCAGATTATCTTAATACAGGAGCTGTGGTAAATGCTCTAAACTATCCTAGTGTATCTGCAGAGGAAGCACCAATCCTTAAACCTTATGTTAGGTTAGCCTATCTAATGGGATCATTTTTAGGACAGGTTACACAAGACGGTATATTGAGTGTAAAATTAGAATTAGAAGGTAAAGCATCAAACCTACTTGACGTACCTTTAATGGCAAGCGCATTAGTAGGTATATTAGAACCTTCATCTGCTGCTGTTAACAATATAAGCTCGGCATCAATTGCTTCTAGTAGAGGTATTAACTTATCAACAATCAAGCATGAAAGAAGATGTGATTATGAAACTTTGCTTAAAATTACTATTAAACATGAGAATGGTGAAAGAACGATTACTGGTACTTTAATTGCTGGAAATAAACCGAGAATTATTAACATCCAAGGTATTTCAATTGAATCAGAATTTCCAAAAAATGCTTTATATCTTAGAAATTATGATAAACCAGGTTTCATTGGTGATTTAGGTAACAAATTGGGAAATAATAATATTAACATCGCTTCTTTTCATTTAGGGCGTCGTAATGTAGGAGGAGAAGCAATAGCATTGGTAGAGATAGATGGAAAGATTGATGATAAAATCATTTCTGAAATAAGAGATTTACCTCAAGTTGCAAGAGTAAATTCAATTAATTTTGAAGGTAAATAAATAGTAATTCTTTTAAAGATTTATTAGATACATTTATAACTTTGGTATATAAAATAGATATTTAATAATTAGGTATATAGAATGACCAATTCACAAATTCAAAAAGGACTATTACCTGCAGGATTAAGTGACATTCTTTATCCGAAAGCTCAAGTTCAAGCAAAAAAAATTGAAAATTTGCTGGATATATTTTCTAACTACGGCTACCTAAGAGTTAAACCTCCCTTGGTTGAATTCGAAGAGACTCTATTATCTGATGGACCAGGATCGGTTCTAAGGGATTCTACTTTTAGAATTATGGATCCTTTATCACAAAAAATGATGGCATTGAGATCAGATGTAACAGCTCAAATATCTCGAATAGCTTCTACAAGATTGTCTCACTTAGCACGACCACTTAGATTATCTTATTCTGGAGATGTTTTAAGAGTAAAAGGAGATAGTTTTAATACTGAGCGTCAAAAGACACAAGTTGGTGCAGAATTAATCGGATTAGAGAATGAATTTTGTGATGCTGAAATTATTCTCATTTGTTTAAAAGCGCTTAAATCAATTAATATTGAAAATATAACAATTGATATAAACTTACCTTTTTTAAGAGAGTATTTTTTAAAAGATCTTTCATCTTCTCTAAAAGAAGAAATTAATAAAGCAATAGATTTAAGAGATAAAAAAAGTCTAAAAAAGTTTAAATTTAAGAACTCTAAAACTGTATTAGATCTTGTGGAATCATCTGGTGATTATTCGTTTGCTACCAATTTTTTAAGTAAATTAAAGTTAGAAGGTTTTATTAATAATGTAAGAGATTATTATTTAAGAGTTATTGATATAGTTGATAAGAATGACTCCTCTATCAAGATCTCAATTGATCCACTTGAGAACAGAGGATTTAATTATCATACTGGTTTATCCTTTACAATTTTTTCTGGGAATCTAAAAGGTGAAATTGCTAAAGGTGGAAGATATAAAACTTTAAACGGTGAAACAGCAACTGGATGTACAATTTATACTGAAAAAATTTATTCTAATTCAAAATCTAGTCTAGATAAAAGTCTAGTTTATGTGCCCTATCTAAATATAAATGATGCAGATCACATTATAAGTAAGGGTTATAGAATTGTTTTTGGAAATAACTTAAGCCCTGATCTAAAAAAAGACGCCGTTAGCCTAAATTGTCAATTTATTTGGGAAAATAAAAAGATCGTCAAATTAGAAATCTAGTTAAATAATAAGAAATATAAGGAAAGTTTTATGACTAATGTAGTTGTTATTGGAACACAATGGGGTGATGAGGGTAAAGGCAAAATTGTTGATTGGTTATCAGAAAAAGCTAATTTAGTTGTTCGGTTTCAAGGTGGACATAATGCAGGACATACTCTAGTTGTTGAAGAAAAAATTTTTAAATTGTCTTTGTTACCAAGTGGGATTGTTAGAGAAAATACATTAGTTTTGATTGGTAATGGAGTTGTAATAGATCCTTTTCATTTAAAAAAAGAAATTGATGAATTAAAAAATCAAAATATTCAAATATCCTCTAAAAACCTAATTATTTCAGATTCTGCTTTTTTAATTCTACCTGTACATCAGATGATAGACCAATTAAGAGAAAACAAAAAAAATACTGAAAAGATTGGAACAACAGGAAGAGGTATTGGTCCTTCATATGAAGATAAAGTTGGTAGAAGAGGTTTAAGAATGTGTGATCTTTTTGATAAAGATGAATTATCTTCTAAACTTACAAAACTATATGATTTTCATAATATATGGTTAAAAGCGATGGGAGAAAAAAATCTTGACCCTAGAGATGTTTTTGAAAATCTTTGGGATTTAGGGCAGACCTTAAAATCATATGTTCAACCCTCTTGGCTATTAATTAATAGATATAATCAGCCTACATCTAATATCTTATTTGAAGGGGCCCAAGGCACCTTTTTAGATGTAGATCATGGTACTTATCCTTTTGTGACTAGTAGCAATACCACCGCTTCACAAGCAGGTATAGGATCAGGTTTAGGGCCATCAGATATAGACTATACGTTAGGTATAACTAAAGCTTACACTACAAGAGTTGGATCAGGTCCTTTCCCTACAGAAGATGACGGAGAAGATGGAAAATTATTAGGTAAAAAAGGTCATGAATTTGGAACAGTCACAGGTCGACAAAGAAGATGTGGGTGGTTTGACTCAGTTCTGGTTAGACAAGCTGTATCATTATCTAGTATTAAAGGTATTGCTTTAACTAAATTAGACGTTTTGGACGAATTTGAGGAAATTAAAATTTGTATAGGATATTCACTAAATGGTAAAAGTATTAATTATTTACCTACAGCAGAAAAACAACAAAAATTAATACAACCTATATATGAAGTTATTAAAGGATGGAATAAAAGTATAGTAGGAGTAAGGAATATTAACGATCTTCCAGAAGCTGCTAAAGTTTATGTAAAAAGAATAGAAGAGCTAGTAGGGTGTCCTATAATATTAATATCAACTAGTCCAGAAAGATCTGATACTATTTATATTGAAGATCCATTTAACCAAAGTTAGTCATCATTTAATTCAATTAATTTTAAGTCTTTGGCTTTAGATTTTACAACGGTTTGAAGCTTTTCAAATGCTCTGGTCTCAATTTGTCTAATTCTTTCTCTACTGACTTTATATTCTTTAGATAAGTCTTCTAATGTTTTAGGGCTTTCAGTTAATCTTCTTTTAATTATAATATCTTTTTCTCTAGGTTTTAAATAATCTAATGCTTCTAACATCATTTTATTCCTAATATTTTTTTCTTGATTATTAGCATATTGGGTTTCTTGATTATCTCTCTCGTCAGTTAGCATATCTTGCCATTCAGCTTCTTCACCATCGTTACGATTTATTTGTGAATTGAGTGAGTGATCACCGCCTAACATTCTTCTATTCATATTAACAACATCATCTTCAGAAACGTCAAGAGTTTTAGCTATGTGATTAACTTGGTTGGGTGAAAGATCACCATCTTCTAAAGCATTAATTTTTCCTTTTATTTTTCTTAAATTAAAAAATAATTTCTTTTGACTAGCAGTTGTTCCAATTTTGACTTGAGACCAACTTCTTAGGACAAATTCTTGGATAGCAGCTTTGATCCACCACATTGCATATGTAGCTAGCCTAAAACCTTTTTCAGGGTCAAATTTCTTAACAGCATGCATCATCCCAATATTACCTTCCGCAATAAGATCAGCAATTGGAAGTCCATAACCTCTATATCCCATAGCTATTTTAGCTACGAGCCTAAGATGACTAGTAACGAGTTTATGTGCTGCTTTTGTATCTTGTTTTTCTAGCCAATCTTTGGCGAGTAAATATTCTTCACCTTGTTCTAACATAGGAAACTTTTTAATATGATCTAAGTATCTACCTAAATTATTATCTGGTGAAACTAAGGATAAGTTCATGTTATCTATATTACTCAATTACATCTCCGATCTTATTATTTATATAGTATTTTTGTTCTTATATTTAAAGTATTTATATAAAGTTTAGGACTTTATGCCTTCAAATTCTCAATAAGTACAGAAATATCTTCTGGTAATTGACTAGAAAATTCTAAATATTTATTATTAATTGGATGATTAAAGCACAATTTTGTAGCATGTAATGCTTGTCTACTAAATGATTTTATCAATTTATTTTTTTCTTTTAGGTATAAATTTTTAAAATATTTTTGTGCTAATGGTTTTCCATATAAATCATCACCAATGATGCTATGTCCTAGATATGACATATGAACACGAATTTGATGAGTTCTACCTGTTTCAAGTTTACACTCAATTAAACTAGCAAAAGGGGAAAAAATATCTAATATTTTCCATTTTGTAATAGCTATTTTCCCTTTTTCGACAACAGCCATTTTTTTTCTATTTAGTTGAGACCTTCCAATAGGTTTTTCAATAAAACCTTCATTTATAGGTTGACCCCATACAATAGCATTATATCGTCTATCTAAATCATGATTAAAAAAAATTTTAGATAGATTTCTATGCGATAATTCTGTTTTTGCTATTACCATTACACCGCTAGTATTTTTATCTAATCTATGAACTATACCTGGTCTCTTAACCCCTCCAATTCCTTTTAAATTTTCACCACAATGATAAAGGAGGGCATTTACTAGTGTTCCATTGTATGAACCAGGCGCCGGATGGACTACCATTCCAGACTTCTTATTAATAACAATTATAAAATTATCTTCATATAAAATATCTAATTTAATATTTTCAGGTAAGGGTATAGCTTCTTTAGGTTCCGGTAATAGAATTTCAATAACTTCACAATTTTTAATCTTTAAAGATGGATTATTTATTATTACACCATCTGCTTTTACTTGTTTATCTTCTATTAAATTTTTAACTCTACTTCTAGAAATAGAAAAGTTATTTTCATTTAATAGTTGTTTTGTGGAGTCACTTACTTTAATAGCTTCAGTAATCCATGTATCAAGTCTTTCAAAAGGTAAATTGAAGTCTTTTACAACAAGTAGAATTTTAATAGGAACTGTCATGTCTAATATGTTTGATCCAAAAACAGAAAAAACTTCTTTTGTTATATCTAATATAAGGGCTATAAAAATTATTGCTATAATTTTAGGTATATTAATTGTTATTGGATTAATTTTTCTATTTTGGGGATTAGGAAAAAAATATAATAAATTAAATAATACTCCTGCTGTAAGTAAAACCCTCAAAGATGATATAGAGTATACAAATAAATTTAACTTTAATGAACCAAATGAAGCACAATTAATCTCTTCATCTTTAGGGGTTAATAATGAAATTTTATTAAGATATCTTTACAAAGGTAAAAACACATTAGTAATATTAGACGTTAAAACAAAAAAAATTAAATCTATCGTCACTATCAAAAAGGGTCAAAACAGTTTCAAGATTAATTAGTAAAATAAGAATTTATAATGTATGAAGAAAAAATTTTAATTGGAACTGACACTACTTCTGGTATTGCTCCACAGATTATAGATGCAATTAAAGAAGCATCATATATAAAAACATTGCCTTATGGTAATGATATTTTGACAGAAAAGTGTAAAAATATTGTAAGAAATATTTTTGACAAAAGTGATTTAGAGATTATTCCTATGGTCTCTGGTACAGCCTCAAACTCATTGGCACTATCATCTTTTCTGAGGTCTTATGGTAGTGTTATCTGTCATAGTGATGCACATATCAATAAAGATGAAGGAGGAGCGCCAGAGTTTTTTTCTGGTGGTGGCAAATTACTTACTATTTTAAATTCTCCAGGACGTATTAATGCTAAAGATCTTCTAAAAAAAATTGATGAAATAAATTTTAAACGTAAATCAAGTTCGTTAATATCTGGTGTTTCAATTACACAATTAGCTGAAAATGGTACTTTATATACACTAGATGAAATAAGTTCAATTAGCAAAATTTGTAAAAAAAACAACCTCTATCTTCATATGGATGGAGCAAGATTTTCAAATGCATTAGTCTACCAAGAATTAATATCTCCCGCACAAGCCACATGGAAAGTTGGAGTTGATTGTCTGTCACTAGGTGCAACAAAAAATGGTGCTATGGCAGCAGAATTAATAATATTTTTTAATAAAACATTAGCAAGTGAAGCTCAAAAGATTATTAAGCAGACTGGACACGTAATTCCAAAAACTAGATTTATCTCTGCTCAGTTAAATGCATGGTTTCAAGATGATTTGTGGTTGGAATTAGCTAAGTCAGCTAATGAAAATGCTTTATACCTAAGGAATCAATTATCTCAATTCAATGATTTTAAATTCTTATATCCAACTCAGGGAAATGAAGTTTTTGTAAAGATGACTGATTTATCATATCAAAATATTCTCAAGTTAAATATAATTCCAAATTTATGGAATAAAATTGATAAAGATCATTTAGTGGTTAGATTTGTAACATCTTTTGAAACAACTTCAAGTCAGATAGATGAAATTATCAATCGATTGAAAACTTATTTTAATTAAATTCCATAATTTAAATTAATAGCTATATTCAGAATTATTGATTTAACTTGAGTAATTATCTCTTTTTCAAATACAAATGCAAATTTTCCTATATAAGAGTATCCTAAAAGTAATGGTAAAAAATATATTCTAATCATAAAAATTAGCCAAGCTATGTACATTGGTATCAATGGCTGAACAATAAAACTAGGTGTAATTTTATTTGTAATATTAATAATTGGATTAGCAAGTTTAGTTATAAAGCGATACAAAATAAAATTACTAGCTTCACTTAAAAATAAATTTAATATAAAATTAATTAATAAAATTACCATCAAGCATGCTAAAAAGTAATCAAGAGCAACAAGCCATATAGGGAAATTATTAATCATAAAAATACCATACTAACATATTGTATAAATGAGAAATCATAATATAAATTGTATGTTTATTTAAGCGAAAAAAACTTTTAATACTATTTATTTTATTAATAAAAATATAAGTCTGAGGTGATCATATGAATAACCCACAATATATCTATTCAATGTATAAATTAAGTAAGGTTTACCCTGGGGGGAAACAAGTAATTAAAGATATGAGTTTATCTTTCTTACCTGGAGCCAAAATAGGAGTTCTGGGGGGTAATGGAGCGGGTAAATCAACTCTGTTAAAAATTATGGCAGGTGTTGATATAGAATATAATGGAGAGGCAAAATTAGCTGATGGAATAAAAGTAGGTTATCTTGCTCAAGAACCAGAATTAGACAATAGCTTGAATGTTTATGAAAATGTGATGGAAGGAATGGCTGAAGCAAAACAACTTGTTGATGATTTTAATGCTATTTCTCTAAAGTTTTCAGAGGATTTAACTGAAGATGAAATGGATCAAGTCATTACAAAGCAAGGTGAGTTGCAGGAACAAATTGATAATATGGATGCATGGGATTTGGATAGAAAAGCAGAGATAGCCATGGATGCATTGAGTCTACCTCCAGCAGAAGCAAAGATAGATCATTTATCTGGTGGTGAAAAAAGAAGAGTTGCTTTAGCTCAATTACTTTTATCTAATCCAGATTTTTTGTTGTTGGATGAACCAACTAATCATTTAGATGCTCTTTCTGTAGCGTGGTTACAAAGATTTCTTCATGATTTTCCAGGTACTGTTGTAACCATTACTCATGATAGATATTTTTTAGATGAAGTTGCTGGCTGGATTTTAGAATTAGACCGTGGAGAAGGTATTCCTTTTAAAGGTAATTATTCTGGCTGGCTAGAGCAAAAGCAAAAACGACTTGAACTTGAAGGAAAAACAGAAGAAGCAAGAAAAAGAAAAATTAACGAAGAATTAGAGTGGATAAAGTCAGCACCTAGAGCAAGGCAGGCAAAATCAAAGGCTAGAATAACTTCTTATGAAGAACTCGTCTCCAAAGAACAGAAAAAAGAAATTAATACTGCAAACCTTGTAATACCACCCGCACCAAGACTTGGTAATGATGTAATAACTTTTAAAAATGTCAGCAAGTCTTTTGATGACAAACTATTAATAGATAATCTTAGTTTTAAACTTCCTCCTGGAGGAATTATAGGTGTTATTGGAGCAAATGGTGCAGGTAAAACTACTCTATTTAGATTAATAACTAATGAAGAGGCGCCAAACAACGGAGAAATCTCAATTGGAGAAACTGTAAGTTTAAACTATGTTGACCAATCAAGGGATGATTTAAAACCTAATCAAAACGTATGGCAGTCTATTTGTGATGGACTAGACGAAATACAAATTGGTAAAAAGACTATTCAAAGTAGAGCTTATGTTGGTCAATTTAATTTCAAGGGATCTGACCAACAAAAAATTGTAAGTCAATTGTCTGGCGGAGAAAGAAATAGAGTGCATCTTGCAAAGATGTTAAAAGATCCAGGTAATGTTTTACTTTTGGATGAGCCCACTAACGACCTTGATGTAGATACATTAAGAGCATTAGAAGAAGCAATTCTTAATTTTTCGGGATGTGTAGTTGTTATTTCACATGATAGGTGGTTTTTAAACAAACTAGCTACACATATTCTCGCTTTTGAGGGTGGTAGTCATGTAGAGTGGTTTGAAGGAAACTATCAAGATTATGAGTTAGACAAAAAAAGGAGATTAGGTGATGAAGCGCTTAATCCAAAACGATTAAAATATAAACCTATCATAAGATAATCTAATTATCTCTACTCATTTTACTCAATAATATGTCAAAGTTACCCCTATTTTTCCTCAAAATAGATACAGCTTCGGCTTTTTGTGAACTTACTAATGATATACCTTCTATTTCTAAATCAAGAATTAAAAATGATCCATTTTTGTTTGCAGCTAATTTCCACAAAAGATTTATATCAGGCTTTTTCTTATTAGGATCTTCAATTAATCCTCTCACATAAATTAGTTTTTCACCACGTCTTTCAGATTTTGTTGGTTTATAAGATAATGTTGCTAGAGTGTTTAGATGTTCTTCAATAGTAAGAACTATTTGTTTTAGTAAAGCTACTTTATATTTTTCTTTTTGTGTTTCTGAAGCCTTTTTCCAAAAAGACCCAGTTGTGGCTTTGCTCATAAAATCAAGATTAATATATTTTTTTATTAATAATTCAATTTTTAAGGATCTCTCATTTGGTTCTAGTTTTATAGTGTCAATAGCATGTTTTTGAGCCTCTAAAATCATTTGTTGAATAGTAGATTCACCCATTTTCAAATTATCTGATAAAGATTTAGTAATATTAACGTTAAAAAACATAAAAATTAAAAACGTATAACTTAAAAACTTGCTTATTTTTTTTCTAATCCAAAAGCTTTTCAAATTCTGCATCCAAATTGTTATTTTTATTCTCAATATATTTTTCACTATAAATTTCATTACGCCTATTTTGTAGGTAAAAAGATCTAACTTTGACATAAGGATCAGCTGAAAGATAAATGTTGTCGAGTGTTTTAGACATTTTACTTCTCTTGTCAATTATATTAATAGGAACTTCAGCTAAGCTCAAATCATCAATTGAATTAGAAGATAAAGTTGCCATATTTTGTCTGTCTAGGATAGTTCCAGTTAAATCCCTAGTTGTTTTTGGTCCAATTAAGGGCACCATCAAAAAGGGTCCTTCTGAAACATTTAACCTAGCGAGGGTTGATCCAAAATCTCTCTTTTTAATAACAGTTTCGCCTTTGTCTAGATCATAAAAACCTAGTGTAAGGCCATTTAAAAGAAACTTAGCTGATGCTAAAATCGTATTTTCCATATCTGTTTGTAGAGCGCTGTTAATTATAGTATTAGGCGTGTCCATCCATTGAAGATGATTACTAACACCTGATCTGATTTTTGCAGGAACTTTTTTGACATAAGTTTTGCTTATTGGTGATATGATTTTCTGATCTACATATTTATTGAATTGAAATACATTTCTATTTATTTTTTCGAATGGATCTCTGTTTTCAGATGCAAACTTCGTAGAATTTGAGCACCCATTTAAAATAAATAAAGCTGCTATGAATTTTACAAATAAAAATTTATATTTTTTAGTCATGTAATGAACACACGTTAATCAATTAAATCATAATTTTATTATTATTAATTTATTAAATTTGTACAAGTTAAACCACAAATATGTTAAAAATATGTAAGTGTTTTTCTTAAATTCTTTATAATAAAATATAAAAAAATTATGACCCAATTTTATAATCATCAAGCATTTACAGACCTTAATGATTCTCAAAAAGAGGCTGTGAAAAATCTTGATGGCCCTTTATTAGTACTTTCTGGCGCAGGAACAGGAAAAACCAGAGTTCTTACTGCAAGACTAGCAAACTTATTATATAGTAATAAGACTAAGCCATGGAATATTCTTGCAGTAACTTTCACTAATAAAGCTGCAAAAGAAATGAGAACCAGACTTGAAAGTTTAATTGGTCCATCAGCAAACTCGGTATGGTTAGGTACCTTCCATTCAATAGCTGCTAGAATATTACGAGAAAATTCAGAAGTTGTAGGTTTAAATTCAAATTATACAATTATAACTCCAGATGATCAGATTAGGCTTCTAAAACAAATAATGATTGATCAAGACATTGATATTAAAAAGTTTACTCCAAAAGCAATGTCTAATTTAATTAGTTCTTGGAAAGATAAAGGTTATAAACCTAATGACATAAATAAATCTGATAATGATTTCTTTGCTAATGGTAAAGCAATAAACATATATAAATCTTACCAATCAAGATTGGTAACTTTAAATTCTGCTGATTTTGGTGATTTATTGTTATATAATTTAACCATATTTACGGAACATTCAGACATATTACAAAAATATCAATCTAAAATTTTATTTTTTCTAGTTGATGAATATCAAGATACAAATACTATTCAATATTTATGGCTGAAATTATTTGCAAATAAATCTCAAAATATTTGTTGTGTAGGGGATGATGATCAATCTATTTATGGTTGGCGTGGAGCACAAGTTGGAAATATTTTAAAATTTGAAAAGGATTATACTTCAGCTAAGGTAATAAAATTAGAAGAAAATTACAGATCAACTGGCCGAATATTAGAAGCTGCTAACAGTATAATTGCCAATAATAAAGAAAGATTAAGTAAAAAACTTAAAACTTCTTCTGGGGATGGAGACAAAATTAATTTAATTTCTGTCTGGGATGGTGTTGAAGAAGCTAAAATAACCAGTTTAGAAATTGAAAACTTACATTCACTTGGCTTTAGATATGATCAGATAGCTGTTTTAGTTAGAGCAGGGCACCAAACTAGATATTTTGAAGAAAGATTTGTAGATATCGGTATTCCATATAAAGTAATTGGAGCAAAATTCTACGAACGTTTAGAAATCAGAGATGCTTTAGCTTATTTGAGAGTTGTCCAGCAACCTAACGATGATTTAGCGCTAGAAAGAATAATAAATGTTCCAAAAAGAGGATTAGGAACAAGTACAACTAGCTTAATACATTCATATGCAAAAAATAATAATATTTCTTTTTTTTCAGCTTCTCAAGAATTGTTGTTGACTGATGAGTTAAGACCCAATGTAAAAAGAACATTACAAACTTTAATAAATCAATTTATTGATTGGAACAATCATAACAAAGAGATTTCTCATACAGACTTGGCTCTAAAAGTACTCGAAGAATCTGGGTATATAGGTCACTGGCAAAATGAAAATTCGATCGAAGGCGAAGGTAGATTAGAAAATTTAAAAGAATTGATTAATGCTATGAGTGGTTTTGATAATTTATCAGGATTTTTAGAGCATATATCGTTAGTTATGGATGGAGATAATGAAGCTGAGGCAGGTGAAGTTTCTCTAATGACTTTACATGCTGCTAAAGGACTTGAATTTGATGCTGTTTTTCTACCTGGATGGGAAGAAGGTATGTTCCCAAGTCAGAGATCTATTGATGAATTAGGCTTATCAGGCTTGGAAGAAGAAAGAAGGTTAGCTTATGTTGGAATTACGCGAGCAAAAAAAAGACTTTTTATAACCTTTGCGGCAAATAGACAAATTCATGGTTTATGGCAAGGATCAATTCCGTCAAGATTTATAAGTGAATTGCCAAAAAAGATTATTAATGAAAATATAGAGGGTAATCTTGGAGCAGATGTGTCTAGCTATAATCAAATTGATTTTGACTTACCATCAAACAATTCCTCATATGGGCCAGGATTTATTAGAGCAAAACAGAACGGCATCAAAAGTTTTAATGTTTATAAAAATTCTCAATTTGAGAAGAGCCTACCTGGCCCTAATTTAAACCTTAATGTTGGTCAAAGAGTCTTTCATCAAAAATTTGGTATGGGTCTTATTATTTCCTCAGATGGAGACAAACTGAATATAAATTTTGATAAAGCTGGTGAAAAGAAAGTAGTATCTAGTTTCGTAAAAATAATAGAATAACACGCATAGTTATGGATTTATGGTCAATCAGAATTTTTGTAGAGGATAAGTTTAAAGAATTATTTTCTGAATTTTTTGAAAATTTTGATGGATACTTATCATCTAGTTTGTTTCAGGATAAAGATTTAAGCGTCAGGTATGATATAAGCAAATCTTATAATTTAACGGCTAATAAATTAGGTGAGTTTCATCTAAATAAATACTGGATATTAGAAATTATTCTTAATATTAAACCTGACAAAAAATTTATAAAAACCAAACTTAATTTCCTTGCTAAGCAATTTAAACTAAATAAATTTTATGATTATAACGAAAAAAATAATGATAAAGAATTTTTAAATAAAATTTACATATCTAAAATTATTAATAAAGATTGGCTTATAGAAAACAGGTCATCATTTCCGTCTATAAATATTGATAACTTTTATATTTATGGTTCTCATATTAAAAAAGAGTGTTCTGAAAATAAAATACCAATAAAAATAGATGCGTCCTTTGCATTTGGAACTGGATCTCATGAAACTACAAGGAGTTGCTTAAATTCCCTAACTTATTTATCTAAAATTTATAATCCAAAATCTGTATTAGATTACGGTTGTGGAACTGGAATTCTTGGAATAGCATCAAAAAAAATTTTTAAAAATAATAAAATTACCTTTGTTGATATAGATATAAATGCATTAAAACTAACAAAACAAAATCTTAAATCAAATAATATTATTAGCAGAGAAATTTTACTTTCTAAATCAAACATAATGAAAAATTTCAACAAAAAAAAATATTATGATTTAATTTTTGCTAATATTCTTTTTGGTCCTCTAACAAGTTTAGCACCTAAACTTAAATTTATCTCAAAACCAGATTCATTTATAGTTTTATCAGGGCTTTTGAGTAATCAAATCACAAATATTATTAATAGGTATAAAATGTTTGGGTTTAAATTGAAAAAAAAGATTATTATAAATGGGTGGGGAACAGTAATAATGAGACGTCAATTTTAATTAAAGAGTAAAGTTTGAGTGCAAATTTAAAATTACTAATAAATAGTATGAAGTTAAAAAAACTAGACGCACTATTAGTTCCTAGAGCTGACATGTATTCTGGTGAAGAAGTTCCAGAAGATGAAGAGCGTTTAAAATATATTACAAATTTCTCTGGTTCTGCTGGGTATGCAGTAATATCCTCTAATTCATTTGTAAAATCTGTTATTTTTAGTGATGGTCGTTATGAACTTCAATTAAAAAAAGAAGTAGATGCAAAAAATTTTGATTGTCTGAATGGTGGTTTTAAAGATGTTTGTTTATTCTTAAATGCAAATGCAAAAAAACTAAAAAATATTGCAATTGATCCTTGGCTTTTAACACTAAAGCAATATGAATTATTAAAAGGTTTACTTAAAGGTTCAAAAATAAAATTTGAATTTGTTGATAAGAACTTAATTGATGAAATATGGGTTAAAAAAAATTTAATTGTTAAAAATAAAATCTTTGAAATTTCTAATCAAATTAATGGTGAACCTGTTTCTTCAAAATTTAACCGTCTTAAAAAAATAATAAAAAAGAATAATTGTGATTTTTATATCTTATTTAATCCTGCTGGTCTTTCATGGTTGCTCAATATTAGAGGTACGGATTTAAAGTATAGCCCAGTCATAAGGTCTTTTTGTGTTATTTCAAAAACTGGAGAAGTTTTTATTTTTACAAAAAATCATATGCTTAAGAAATATTTTTGTAAAAATAAGAAAATAAAAATTTATAACTTAGATGATTTTTCTAATTTGTTATTAAATTTAAAAAATAAAAAATTTCTTATTGATCCAAATTTTTTACCTTTAAAAATTTATCATATTTTAAAGGAAAATTATTTACCATACCAATTTACCAATTGCCCAGTAGATAAGTTTAAAGCCATAAAAAATCCTTTAGAATTAAGTGGATTTAAAAATGCTCATTTAAAAGACGGTTTAGCTATATTGAAATTCTTATTTTGGTTTGAAAAAAATGTTAATTCAAACAAACTTACTGAGATCTTCTTGTCTCAGAAACTTCTTAATATTCGTTCTTTAGATAAAACATTTATTTGTGAGAGCTTTGCTACAATTTCAGCATTTGAAGAGAATGGTGCAATTATTCACTATAAGGCAAGTAATTCTTCTAATAAAAAAATTGATAAAAGTAGTCTGTATTTAATTGATACAGGTGCTCATTATTTAGATGGAACTACTGATATCACTCGTACTCTTCTAGTTGGAAAAGCTAAATCGCAAATGTTGGATGATTATACTTTAGTTTTAAAAGGGCACATTGCAATTGCATCTGCTTCCTTCCCTGTAGGTACTAAAGGAAGGGAATTAGATACTCTAGGTAGAGTAGCACTATGGTCTGAAGGTAAAGATTATGCTCACGGAACAGGACATGGGGTAGGTCATGTTTTAAGTGTGCATGAAGGACCAGTTTCAATTTCTAAAAAATCTGATTGTATTATTGAATCAGGCATGGTGATTTCTAATGAGCCAGGATATTATAAAAAAGGTGTGTACGGTATTAGGATTGAAAACTTAGAATTTGTAAAAGAAAAGGCTAATAAAAATTTTTTATGTTTTGAAAATTTAACCAGAGTACCTTTGGAATTAAATCTAATTAATAAGCGTATGTTATCATCGTTTGAGATAAATTGGATTAATAATTACCATAAGAAAGTATATCAAGATTTATCAAAATTAATTGACAAAGATGATAAGGAATTACTCTTATTCTTGAAAAGAAAAACTACAATAATTTAAACTTCAATTGTTTTTATTATTTCAATCCACTCGTTTTCATTTATTATAGGGATGTTTAATTCTTTTGCTTTTTTTGCTTTGGATCCAGGTTGGTCACCAACAATTACATAATCTGTATTTTTAGAAACAGAGCTACTTACTTTCGCTCCTAAGTTGTTTAGTTTTTGTTTTGCCTCATCACGGCTCATGGTATCTAATGTACCAGTCAATACTACTATTTTGTTCCTATAGGGTGAATTAATTAATTTTTGTTCAACATTTTCAATTCTTATATAATTCAAGAGTTCTTTTAACATTATAAGATTAGAGGATGTATTAAAAAATAAGATTATATCCTCTGCAATATTCTCACCAATTTGATCAATTGAGACAAGCTTTTGGAATGAATCAGATAACTTATCATTAGCTTTTTCCATTTCATTCCAAAAATTTTCAAAAGAATTATAATTTAAAGCCAATAATTTAGCATTGTTTTCACCAATTTGTTTGATCCCTAGAGCATAAATTAATTTATCTAGTGGAATTCTTTTCTTTGACTCAATGGAGTTTAAAAGGTTAGAAACAGATAATTTTCCTAAACCTTCACGTTTTTCCAATAATTCTTTATATTTATAAATTTTAAAAATATCACTAAAATCATTTATGATTTTTTCTTTGAAGAGCATGATTATTAATTTGTCTCCTAAACCTTCAATATTAAAAGCATTTTTGGAAACAAAATGCTTTAATTTTTCAACCGTTTGAGAAGGACAATTGACTCCAGAAAGACATCTTCTAATTGCTTCATTTTTTGGTTTATATGTTTTGCCTCCACATGATGGGCAAAAATTAGGTGGAACGTAAACTTTAGAATTATTTTGTCTTTTTTCTTTTATTACTTCAGTAACTTGCGGAATAACATCTCCAGCACGTTGAATTTTTACAATGTCTCCTACTCTAATATCTTTTCTTGAAATTTCGTCTTCATTATGCAGTGTTACATTTGAAACTAGTACCCCCCCAACATTTACAGGCTTTAATTTACCAACTGGTGTAAGAGCGCCAGTTCTGCCAACTTGTGTTTCTATATTTAAAAGTATAGTTTCTACTATTTCAGGGGGAAGTTTGTGAGCAATCGCCCATCTTGGTGATCTAGACAAATTACCTAACCTTTCTTGTAAAATTCTATCATTCACCTTGTATACAAGACCATCAATTTCATAATCTAACTCATTTCTTTTAGATATCATCAAAGAGTAGAATTTTTTTATATCTTCAATTCTACTTGCTCTAAAGTTTTCTTGGTTTGTGTTAACACCCATTTGTTCAAATTTTTTTAAAAGATCAAACTGAGTTTTAATATTAAAATCATTTGTATATTCACCTACGGAGAAGGCATAAAAATTTAACTTACGTTCTTTTAAAATATTTATGTCTTTTTGTCGTATGGATCCTGCTGCAGCATTTCTTGAATTAGCAAAAACTTTCCCATTTTTTTCTATTTGTGACTTATTAAGTTCTTCAAAATTAGCTTTTTTCATAAAGATCTCACCTCTTATCTCTATGAGGTTTGGATAATTACCTTTTAATTTATGTGGTATATCTCTAATAGTCTTGACATTATCAGTTACTATTTCGCCTACTTTACCATCTCCTCTTGTAACAGCATTAAATAAATTTCCATTTATATAAAGAAGTGATATTGACAGACCATCAATTTTTGGTTCACACATAAAATCAATCTGAAAATCTTTTTTTAAATTTAAAAATTTTAGAGTTCTCTCAATGAAATCATTTACGTCTTCGAAAGAAAATGCGTTAGTAAGTGATGTCATTGGTTTTCTATGATTATACTTTTGGAATTGATTTGAGATTTGTGAGCCAACAGTTTTACGTTCCAAAAACTTAAATCCTGGATTTTTATTAATTAGAGCATCATATTCTCGACAAAGTTTATCATATTCAAAATCTGAAATTTCAGGATTATCCTCAGAATGGTATTTATTATCATGAAAATCGATTTTATTTTTTAATTGGTTTAATTTATTGAAAATTTTTGTATCCATTAGGTTAATTATCTAATAGTTTCTGAGCTGCTTCTCTAGCTTCATTTGTAATGGTTTGTCCAGAAACCATTCTTGCTATTTCTTCAACTCTTTGATCAATGTTTAATTCAGTAACTTTAGAAATAGTTTTATTTTGAATATCTTGTTTTTCTATTAGATAATGATTGTCTCCTTTTGAAGTTACTTGTGGAGAATGTGTTACCACCATTGTTTGATATGTCTTTCCTAGTTTTGCTAATCTTAGACCAACAGCGTTAGCAGCTGAACCACCAATCCCTGAGTCAATTTCATCAAAAATAATTGTTCTATTTTGTATTTCAGTTTCAAGTACAACTTTAATTGCAAGTAAAAATCTGGATAGTTCACCACCAGACGCAATTTTGTTAATTGGCTTTTTATCCATCCCAGTATTTGTTGAGGCAAAAAATATCACTTTATCAATTCCATCAATAGAAGAAAATTCAAAATCAATTTCTTCAAATTTAATTTCAAAATTTGCATTTTCTAATTTTAAGTAAGGGAGTTCCTCATTTATTTTTTTTGATAAATTAGTTGCAGTCCTTTTTCTGCTTTCTGACAATAATCTACTATTTAATCTAAAATTTTCTTTAGCTTTATTGTACTCTTCTCTAAGCTCATTTAAGTTAGAGCTGTTCATATTAAGCTCTTCTAACTTTTTCTTTAATTCTATTTTTATTTTTATCAAGTCGTCAACTTCGCACTTATGTTTTCTTGCTTGTGAACGTAATTCGTGAAGTCGATCGTCAATAGATTCTAAGTTGTCTGTTTTTTCATTTAAGTCTATACTTTTTCTATTTGCAAATATCTTTAATTCTTCAATTTCTATTTTAGTTCTATAAATAGAGTCAATTGCTTCGTCTAAATTAGGTTGCTTGTAAAATTTGAGATCTTCAAATTCCTTTAACAATTTATTAATTAAATCTTCTAATCCATTTTCATCTTCTATAATAGATTTAGCTCTAATTATTGTATTATAAATTTTTTCACGATTGCTTAATAGCTGCTTGGTTTGGTTCAATTCTGCTTCTTCACCATTTTTAGGATTTAATATATTTAGTTGATCTAATGAATCTTTTATCCACTCATTATCATCATTTAATTCTTTTTCCTTCTTTTCTGTCTCATTTATCAAATTTTCAAATTTTTTCATCTCATTAAATGAAATTTTAGTATCATCAATTAAGTTATTGTGATTAGAAAAATCATCTAATAGTGATAAATGGGTTTTTATATCTAAAAGACCTCTATCTTCAAATTGACCTTGAATTTCAATTAAATAGTCAGTTATTTCCATAAGCGCATTTCTTGTTATAATGGTATCATTAACTAAACATTTTGATTTTCCATCCGCTTTGATCTGACGTCTAATTATTAGCTCATCTTCTAATTCTATATCATATTTTTGAATCAATTTAATTACCGGATGTTTTTCATGAATTTGAAATATCGCGGTTACTGATGCATCATTTTCACCCTGTCTAATTAAATTAAAATCAACTCTATTTCCAAGAATTAAACCTAAGCTATCAAGTAGAATTGACTTACCAGTACCAGTCTCTCCTGTTAAAACTGAAAGTCCTTTTTTGAATTCTATTTTAATTGATTCTATTAGAACTATATTTTTGACAATTAACTCTTTTAGCATCTTTTATTCAAAAAAATCTTTTAAATGATTTATAATTGAGTATTCAGAATTTTCTTTTTGATTAATTTTAGATTTTGTTTTGATTAAATTCTTACTGAGTTTTGTCCAATTATTATCAGGAAAATTATAATCAAGTAATGCATTGCTCTTAATAGCTTCGTCTTTTAAACCAATAATCAGAAGAGCCTCACTTAATCTGTAAATAGTTTCTGGAATAACTGAGGTATTTTGATAATTTTGTAATATAAACTTAAATCTTTTGACTGAACTTGCTGGAGCACCCTTTCTTAAATAAAATTTTCCAATATTTAATTCATTTTTTGCAAGTGTGTTTCTTAAAAAATGAATTTTAAGTTTTGAATCTCTAGCGTACTTTGTATTAGGAAACTTGGTCATAATTAATTTAAAATAGTTTAAAGACTTAATTGAAGAGCTTGGATCTCTGTTTTCACTAGAAACTTGTGAATAGTAGCACATAGCCAATAAATAGTGAGCATATTCAGTCAGCTCTCCTTTTGGGTTCATCTCTATGTAAGAATTTAATTTTGCTATTGCTTTTTTGATATTATTATTTTGATAAAGTGCATAAGCTGACATTATTTCTGAGTTTGGTGCTAAAGAAGAAAAAGGATAATTTAGAAAAACATCATCAAAGTCTGAGGTTGCATTACTAAAATTCCCTTTTTCAAGCGAAGATAAACCCTTCGAGTATATTTGTATATCAGATAATTGAGATTGATCTTTATTAGTGTTAGTTGAACTACAATTAGACAATAAAAACATTATAGAAAATATTTTTAAAATAATTAAATATTTTTTGAGGTTAATCATAATTTGTTTCTTCTAATTAAATATCAAGTGATATAATTTTATTATGAATAATTAGGTTTGTATATCAAAATCAATCTAGTATGTTTTACATAATACTAGGCTACGCAAGTGACGTTTGGTGGGCTATTATTGTGGTCAATTAAATTAATTAATTTTTCATTATTATATTCATGGATTGCATCTTCAATCCTATAATTTTCTTTACTTTTCAAAATCTCTTTTAAAAGTTGTTGATTTAAGTTATGACCAGGTGCAAAGCAGTTAATGTTTCCAACTAAGGGCATACCTAATAAATAAAAATCGCCAATACAGTCTAGGGTTTTATGTTTTACAAATTCTTTTTCTAATCTCAATCCGTCTGGATTTAATATTTTATATTTATCAACTACGATAGCATTGTTTAAATTTCCACCTATTGCAAGACCAGCAGCTCTCATTTTTTCGATGTCATCTTGGAGTGTATAAGTTCTAGCCATTGACAAATTGTTTATGAAATTATCTTTCGTATGCGTATAAAAATATTGGGAGTGTCCAATTATAGTATCAGGGTAGTCAATAGAAATATTAATAGATAATTTGTGGGATGGAGAAATTGAAATAAATCTATTTTCACTTTTCACTTCAATTTTTTTTATTATCTTGAAAATTTTCTTTCCTTTATTTAGTACTTTGACACCCGAATTTATGATTTTCTTTACATATTCATGAGAGCTGCCGTCTAGTGCTGGTAATTCTGACGAATTAATTTTTACAATAGCGTTATCTATACCTAATCCACTTAATGCAGCCATTAAATGCTCTATAGTTGAAACAAAAATACCACTAGAGTTTTTGATTTTTGTACATAATCTAGAAACGGTTACATTATCAATAACTGCTTTAATAATGTTATTTTTTTCTTTATCAGTTCTATGAAAAATAATTCCAGTATCCGCCTCGGCAGGTTCTATACTCATAGATACAGCCCTACCATTATGAACGCCTACTCCAGAAAAGTGAATTTTTCTTTTTAGAGTTCTTTGTAAATAAATATTAGGTTTAATTGTATTAATATTGTTCATTTTCTATACCTACAAGGTATATTTATAACTCTTCACTATTAAATACAAATCACATATAATTACCAAATATTTCAATTTATATTAGTTTGCTTGTCTTCTTAAAAAAGCGGGTATTTCTAATACCTTTTCGTCTATATCCTTATTTTCTTGCTCAATTTCAGTAAGATCAATCTGATGCTTATTTACATTACTTTCAATTTTATCATCAAATAGATCAAAGTTATTTGCCTTATTTTCAGGTACTTCAAGTTTTTTGTTAATATTTAAATCAATTTCATTTATTTGATTTTGTTGTAATTTTTGATCATCTAAATCAAGGTTTAATTTATAACTATTTTTGTCAATCTCTTTTTCTGTAATTTCATCCCTTTGTAATTTCAAATTTGGATCTAATTTAATCTCACTTATCTTGTCTTTAACAAAAAAAGATGAAACTCGATTTAATAATGATTGAGGTTTTGCTTGTGTGAACTGATTATCTGGCTTATGATTAAAAATTGATTTCAGTTCTTCGTTATTTATATCAAGTTTTGTTTCATTTTTAACATTAATAAAGTCGTTTTCTTTTTTAATATCTAACTTGTCAATTTCAGTTTCTAAGTCAATTTGATCAACAGTACTTTCCTCCAAAGTTTTTAAGTTATCTTTGATAGAAATTGTTTTTGTTTTAGCCTCAAACTCTTCTTTTTCAAAATCTAAATTTTCATTTTCACAATAATCTTGATTTTTATTAATACCAGTCGCTACTATAGAAACCTTTATTATTCCTTCTAGATTATTATCAATAGATGAACCAAAAATAATATTTGCATTTTCGTCAACCTCATTTCTAATTTTACTCGCTGCCTCATCTACCTCAAACAATGCCATATCAGGTCCACCTTGAATGTTAAGTAAAATCGATTTTGCACCTTTTATATTTGTATCATCCAAGAGGGGATTATTAAGAGCAGCTTGTGCTGCGTTTTTAGCTCTATTTTCTCCTGAGCTTTCACCAGTACCCATCATTGCATTGCCCATATTTGCCATTACAGTTTTGATATCAGCAAAATCTAAATTAATCATCCCAGGGTTAGTAATTAAATTTGTTATACCACAAATACCTTGATATAGAACGTCATCAGCCATTTTAAATGCTTCGGCAAAAGTAGTTCTTTCATTTGCAATTTTAAAAAGATTTTGATTTGGGATTACTATTAATGTATCAACATTCTCTTTGAGCAAAGACAAACTTGTTTCTGCTACATCCATCCTTCTTTTTCCTTCAAAATCAAATGGTTTAGTTACTACCGCTACTGTTAATATCCCTTTTTCTCTAGCTGCTTTAGCCATAACTGGTGCAGCTCCTGAACCAGTTCCGCCACCCATGCCAGTTGTAATAAATAACATATTAACATCACTTAATTCTGCAATTATTTCTTCTATTGACTCTTCAGCCGCTTTTCTTCCAATTTCAGCATCAGATCCTGCCCCAAGCCCTAAGGTTATACTCTTACCAAGTTGTATTTGTTTTGAAGTAAGGCTTCTCGACAAAGCTTGTCCGTCAGTGTTTGCAACAATAAAATCAATATTTTCTATTTTTTCACTAATCATTGTGTTTACTGCGTTACCGCCAGCACCTCCAATCCCAATCACAGATATTTTTGGTTTTGTGTCGTTGATGTTTTCTGGTATTGTAATATTAAGAGTCATTTTATTCTCCTATGTTTAGTTATAATTAAAGTTAAATTTACAAATTTTGATCAAACCAATTTCCTAGTTTTCCAAAATATTTTAGTATTCCTCTTTCCATTTTCTGTTGGTTAAAAATTTTTTCTTTTTCTAAACTTTTAATAAGTAAGCCCGTTAAACAAGCAAAGGAGGGTGTTTGTACAATTTCTGGAAGATTTATTAAACCAATAGGTCTTCCAATCCTTACATTAGATTTAAAGTAATTCGAGGCAAGTTCACGGATATTGCTAAGATTTGCTCCACCACCACACAATATTACTTTGTTAATATAAGTTGAGTCAGGTTTTAACTTGTTTAATCTTTCTTGGATAAGTTCAAATATTTCTTCAACTCTAGGTTTGATGATTGCAGTTAACATAGCTTTTGGTATCGTTTGAGAAATTATATCCCCTTGATCAGATATAATTGGGATATCAAGATTTATATATTCGTCAGTTTCGTGAGAAAGAGTAGAACCATGTAAAATTTTTATTTTTTCTGCATCTTCTGATTTTGTTCCTAAGCCTCTAACTATGTCACTTGTAATATGTAATCCACCAATTGGGATAGAGTCTGAAAAAATAATTTTATTATTTAAGAAAACTCCAACACTAGTGATATTTGCTCCAAGATCTATTATTACTGCACCATTAGTTCTTTCATCTTGGAGCATTGTTGATGCACCTGATGCTTCAGGACATATAAAAAACTTTTCAATGGATAAGTGACATAAATTTACAGCACTTGATAGATTTTTAATTACAGATTTTTGACCGTAAGTATAGTTCATTTCTACTGTTAAATTATTTGTAAATATTCCTATTGGGTTATCCACACATGTATTATTATCAAGATAATATTTAATTACTGATGATGATAATATTTCGTAGTCGTCAATTTGATAATAATTTTTAAATTTAAGTATTTTAAAAATATCACTTTTCTCAACTCTTCCATTTTCTATTTTTAAATTATTTCTAATAATTTTTGTAATTGGTCTACCGCCTGAAAGATTGCATATAACTTTATTTATATTAAATCCAGCCATGGTTTCTGCACTTTCAACAGCTCGAGCAATTGAGTTTGCAATTTCCTTCATGTCAGTAACTTGACCATTTGACATGCCAAGAGAAGCATGTTGTCCAAAACCAAGAGCTTTTATTTGAACATTGTTTGATCTTACAGGGGATCCAATTAAACATGATACTTTACTATTACCAACATCTATTACAGTAAATATATTTTTGGATTTGTTTATGCTATTCATAATTGTCATGAGTTTTTCTTTTTAAAAATCAGATTTTTGTCTATGTTAACTTTACCAAGAATTTGCCTAGAGTTTCTTAGATCAATTTCTGTAAGACCAAGATTTAGTATGTTGAATTTTTGGTTAAGGTGCACGACCTTTTCCCAAGCGTTTTTTACATTTTTGCTTGGTAATCGAATTGTAAGACCTTGGTTAAAATGTACATCCCATCTTCTTTCATTCACAAATGTTAGAGACCAGATATTTTCAGTAAAATTTTTATTAGAACTTATTATATTCAAAATTGAGTGAAAATTTTTATGTGCATTTTGACCAATAATGATAGGTAGATACCTTTTAAACTTTTTTAAATTTTTTTCAGATATCACATCCCCATTTTTAGTGATTAAATTATTTGCATATCTATTTTGCCATATAGCTACAGGTTTTTTTTCAGTTAATAATATTTTAATAGTATTCGGATAAATTATTTCTACGGATGCTTTTTTTATCCAAGTGTTATTCTTAATTTCTCTATAAATATTATTTTTATTTACACTAAAAATATTTATATTGTTGTAGGTACTAATAATTTTGATAATGTCATCTTTATCTAGGTGATTTACACCTGAAATTTCAATATTTTTAATTATAAAACCATTATTTATTAAAATTTTGTTTAAAAAATCTAACTTTGATTCAGTAAAGATATTAGTTGTATTAGATAACAAATAAAAACTTGTAAGAAATAAAAATAAAATAAAGAAGATAAATTTTTTGTGAACATTTTCAAACATATTTATCTTATTCTTATAATTTATAAAGTTACTTCTATGAGTTCTTAATATTAGCATTCGTAGCCAGCCTCCTCTATGAGGGTCTTAACCATATCATTCATATTAATACCGCAATAAGCAGCTTGTTCTGGACTTAGTGAGGTTTGAGTCATTCCTGGTTGAGTGTTTAGTTCAAGCATATATAATTTTTCATCATTGGGATCGTATCTAAAATCTGTACGTGAAATTCCTTTACACCCAATAATCTGATGAGCTTTTAAAGCCCATGAAAGAGCTTTATTATAAATAACTTTTGGAATGTCTGCAGGAATTTTATGGGATGAACCATTTTCATCATATTTTGCTTTGTAATTATAGAATTCTTTTTCATTTGAAGTTATTATATCGGTCACACATAATGGATTTTCTTTTAAAACTGTTACAGTTAATTCTTTAGTGCCAACAAATATCTCTGCCATTAATTGTTTTTCAATGAATTTATCTATTTGAGGAATTTTATTTCCTTTCTTTATTATATTAACTCCAACTGAACTTCCTCCTTTAATTGGTTTGATTACAAAAGCACCATCATAATCTACCTCAAAATATTTTCCGTTATTTTTTATTTTTAATGTTTTTGGAAAGTAAATTGGATCTTTAGAAAACCTTGTTGCATCAGTTATAATTCTTTTGAAGTTTATTTTATTCATTGCAATAGAGGAGGTTGCAACACCAGAATGTGTGTATGGAATTTTCAATACATTTAATAAACCTTGTATTGAACCATCTTCTCCATAATCTCCATGCAATGCATTAAAACATACGTCTGCGTTAATTGTAGCTAAATTTGAAATATTAATTTTTGAAATATCAACCTCTGTAATTTTGCATCCTATTTTTTTTATGGCCTTTGCGCATTCTTTTGCAGTGTTTAGAGAAACTTCTCTTTCAGATCCTTCCCCACCTTTCAATAACAAAACATGCATATTTAAAAAGGTTTTCATCGTTTGCCCACTCTTTCTATTTCCCAGTGAAGATGAATACCAGAATTTTCAAAAACTTTTTGTTTTACATTTTGTCCTAATTCTTCAATTTGGTGGGCTTTTGCGTTTTTAAGATTAACAATAAAATTACAATGTTTTTCTGAGATCATTGCATCTCCATTTTTCCAGCCTCTACATCCAGCTTGATCAATTAATTGCCATGCTTTTTTACCTGAAGGGTTTTTAAAAGTGCTTCCTCCTGTTTTAACTCCAGTTGGTTGTGCGCTTTTTCTGGAAAGGATAATATTTTTCATTTTATCTTGTATGTTTTTTTTAGATTCTGTTGAAGTTTTGAAACGAGCCGACAAAAATATCCACTCATCTTTTAGCCCAATCTTTCTATATTCCATTTTTAAATCTTCATTAGAAAATATTTTATATTCGCCGTCATGGTTTATAGCTTTTACATCTATCAATACATCCTTAAATTCAGAACCAAATGCACCTGAATTCATTTTAATTCCACCACCAATTGTGCCAGGGATTCCTATTAAAAATTCAAGTCCACTTCTGCAATGTTCTCTAGCAAATCGAGCCACTTCAGCGTCAATGGCGCCAGAATTTGCTGTGATTATACCATCTTTATCAATGCTAATTTTATTAAGCTTACTTGTAATTAGGGTAACACCATCAATACCATTATCTCTTACCAACAGATTAGATCCAGCCCCTATAGTGAACACTTTACAACCATTTGGTTTAATTTTTAAAAATTTTTCTAGAGATTTTTCTTCTTCTGGAATATAAAGTATTTCTGCATTGCCTCCAACTCCAAACCATGTATGATTTGCAAGTTTTTGTTCAGTATATATATATTCTACAAAATTATCTTTAAATATGTTTATATTCATTTTTTAATTCTTCTTCTAAACTATTCGCTATTTTTGTTATTGATCCAGCACCAAGACAAATGATTAGATCGTTAGGTTGTATTAACTTTAATAAATTTTTTGCTAGAAGATTTTGGTTCTGTATGTACAAAACATTTTTATGACCATAATCTGCTAATCCCTTTTCTAAATTAATACTCTCAAATTTTTTTATGGATTTTTCACCAGCTGCATAAACATCGAGAAGGAAAACGTAGTCGGCTTTATTAAAGCAACTACAGAAATCGTTAAACAAGTCTTTAAGTCTGCTATATCGATGAGGTTGAAAAATAGCAATTATTTTACTTTCAGGTGCTAAAAATCTTGCCGCGGATAATGCTGAATTTATTTCAACAGGGTGATGCCCATAATCATCTATAATTGTGGTTTTTTTAAAATTTCCAACCTCTTGAAATCGTCTTTCTACACCAGTAAAATTTTTTAATGTATTTTTAATTTTTTTAAGTGGAATTTTTAATTCTATACCTGTTGCAATTGTTGCTAATGCATTTTGAATATTATGCATTCCAATCATAGAAAATTCTATTTTATAAACATTTTCTTCAAATTCTTTATTATTTTTAATATTTAAAGAAAAGTTCATTTTATTATTTTTATAATATATATTAGTTGCTCTTACGTCTGCGTTGGCCGACATTCCATAAGTTATAACTTTTTTATTTTCTAACTTTGATATCAATCTCTGTGTTCGAGGATTATCAATACATAAACAAACAAAGCCATAAAATGGAATAGATGAAACAAAATTATAAAATGCATTTTCTAAATTATCTTCGTTTTTATGATAATCTAAGTGCTCTAAATCAATATTTGTGATAATTGCGGCTGTTGGATTTAATTTTGAAAAACTTCCATCACTCTCATCTGCTTCTACAACCATCCATTCGCCATTACCAAGACGTGCATTACTGTTAAGTGATGAAATAATACCTCCATTTATGATGGTTGGGTCCATTCCATTATCTTCAATCATCTTTGCTATTAAAGAAGTTGTCGTTGTTTTACCATGAGTGCCAGCTATCGCAATTGATTGTTTTAATCGCATTAATTCACCTAGCATTTCAGATCTATGTACTATTGGAAGAAACATTTTTTTAGCAGCAATAAATTCTTCATTTTTTTCTGAAATTGCAGTTGAAATAACGATTATTTTTGCATCAATAATATTTGATTTTTTTTGTCCAATATAAATTTTAATACCCAGTTTTTTTAATCTATTTGTATTATTACTTTGATTTAAATCACTTCCTTGTACATGATATCCAGATTGGAATAAAATTTCTGCAATTCCACTCATACCAATCCCACCAATACCAATAAAATGTATAATTCCTAAATTTTCTGGACTTTTTAGCATAAATTATTTATTCTCTTTTTTGGATTATTTGACATCTCTGAAATTAAATCTGACAAATAATCAGAGGGTGTTTTACTTTTTCTCAAATTTGATAATGTTTGTGATAATTTTCTAATTTTCTGACTTGCTTTAAAAAGTTTATGTTTGTTTTTGAAAATATCTTTTAATAATCTTTCAAAATCACTTTTACTATTATTTATTTGATCAAAAATCCAACCACAATCGTTAGTTTCAAAAAATTTAGCATTTTCATATTGATGATTATCTAATGAATTTGGTAATGGAACAAATATTGCAGGCTTACAAGAAGCTAAGATTTCTGCAACTGTTGACCCACCTGATCTTGTGATTATTAAATGTGCTGTTTCAAATTTATCATAAATATTTTGAAAAAAAGTAGAAATTTCTGCTTCAATTTTGTGGGTTTTATATTTATTTCTAACAGTTTTTAAATCTTCTAATCTTACTTGCTGAATAATCTTAATTTCTTTTCTGATTTTTTCTGGAAGTTGGCAGATAATGGATGTTAATTGTTTTGAAAAATAAGACGCTCCAAGACTACCACCATAGATTAAAATAGTGAATGGTTTATTTGAGGTTGATTTTATATAATTAACACGACCTATTTCTTCAAACTCTCTCCTTACAGGATTCCCTGTAAAAATAATATTTTTAATATTTTCAACTTTTTTAGTATCTACAAATGACAAAGCTAATATATTTGAGATTTTACTAAGTAGTTTATTTACCCTTCCAATAATTGCATTTTGTTCATGTATTATTGACGGAATGGAACAAATTTTAGATGATATCATAGGTGCTATCGTAGGGTATCCTCCAAAACCTATCACTACATCTGGTTTTTTGAATAAAATTATGAACAACGATTTAATTAGCGAAATTGAAATTTGCAATAATGATATTATTTTTTGTATTAAATTTTTATTACTTGGACTTGATACTTTATGAGTGAAAATTTTAAAATTTAAAGATTTTTTCTCAAAGAAATTCTCATAATATTTTCCACCTCTCTGATCAGTAATAATAATAAAATTATAATTATTCATTTTGTTAATTAGAGATAATGATGGATAAATATGACCACCAGTGCCACCAGCAACAACCATTAAAATTTTTTTTCTATTACAATTTTTTATATTACTTGTTTTCATAAATTTCTTTTCTGAATGGATCTAAAAGGTTACTTCTTTTAGTTAGAGATAAAATGATCCCTGCTGTTATGGCTGATGCTAAGAGAGATGAGCCACCATATGATAAAAATGGTAATGTCATTCCTTTAGTAGGGATAAGATCCGTGTTGCTTGCCATGTGTATCAATGATTGGAAGCCTAATTGGAAAGCAAGACCTCCAACAGCTAAAATAAAAAAAAGATTATTATTTTTAATTGTATAGTAAAATGACCTTATAATTATTAGACCATAAATAATAATTATTACACTACATATTAAAGCACCATATTCTTCTGCTGCTACAGCAAACACAAAATCTGAATGTGCATCAGGCAAAGATTTTTTATAAAACCCTTCACCTGGACCTTTGCCCCAAAAACCACCAGATTCAAATGATTGTAAAGATTTAGATACTTGATAAGTTTTACCTTCAAGGAAATTGTCTATTCTTATTTTAACGTGATCAAAGTGTTGATAAGAAAAAATCATAAATATTGGAAAAGCTATAATAAGACATAAAATCAGTATCAATGGTATTCCGGCAATAAATAACTGGAACCCCCATGTAAACATCATTACGATAGTCATTCCCAAATCAGGCTGTAATAATAATAAACACGAAATTAGAATTATTGACGCAATTGACCAAATCCAACCTGGAAATTTTGTTTTTTGAATCCACAATGACAACAACCAAGCATTAAAAACTACATATAAAGGTTTGCCTATTTCACTTGGTTGAAAACTCAAACCTCCAATATAAAACCATCTTTGTGCTCCTTTTATTTTCACTCCATCAAATAAAATCAAAAAAAGCAGTACAGTAGTAATTATTATACCTAAAATACATATTATTTTAATTTGTCTTTCATTTAATATTGAAAAGAAAATTATTATCGGAATACTCAAGGCTCCGTATAATATGTGTCTGATAGTGAAATAATGTGATGGAATATTTAAATTTTCTGCGAGATGTTGACTTGATGCCATTACTAATAATATTCCAAACATCATTAATATAAAAAATGAAGTCAATAAATATCTATCTATAGTCCACCACCAAAGCGCAAGTTGAGATCTGTCTGAGCGTGTGATGTTCATTTTATTAAACTTTCACTTAATTGTTGATTAACTATTTCTTTAAATTTATTTCCTCTATCTTCAAAGTTTTTATACTGGTCAAAACTAGCCGCTGATGGAGACAATAAAATCACATAATTTTTAAATTTAGAAATCGCAGCTTTTTTAAAAGCAAGTTTAGTAGCCTTTTCTAATGTTAAACAATTATGTATTTGTAAATCTTGTTTAAATCTTGAAATTTCTTTACAAAAAAATTCAGTTGATTTACCAATTAAATATACTTCTACTACTCTATCTAAGAAGTTTTTAGCTTCTCCAATACCCCCTGATTTAGGTTGACCACCCGCTATCCAAAAAATATTTTTAAAAGACTTTAGTGCAGCGGCAGTAGATTCTCCATTAGTTGATTTACTATCATTTATAATTTTAATTCTTTCTGAAATATATACAGGTTCCATCCTATGAGGTAACCCTCTGAAATTTTCAATAGCTAGTTTAATTTTTTCAATAGTTATATTTAGATGCTTAGCTATTGATATTGCTAAAGAGCAATTTGAAGCATTATGAGCCCCCTGCAGATAATCATTATCATTAACATAATTGTAATTTTTTTCTTTGGTTATTTTAATTATATTTTTAGATTTAAACTTCTTCTTATTAACCATTTCATTGAGAAGTTTGTTGTCAGCGTCTAAGATAAATATTCCATTTTCTTTTAAAAAATTAAGGATTTTAAGTTTAGAAAGTTTATATTTTTTAAAAGTTTCATGGTAATCTAGATGATCCTTAGTAATATTTGTTATTGTAGCTAGATCTAGACTTAATTTTTTAGCGCCATCTAATTGATAGCTTGACAATTCTAGAATGATAATACCGTGTTTTCCGGGGTCTTTAATTTCACAGGCAGGGAAGCCATAATTTCCACCTATGACACATTTAATTTTATTAAATTTTAATATATGAAATAATAATGCAACTGTTGTAGATTTCCCGTTTGTGCCAGTTATTCCAATTATTTTAGCTTCTGGTTTTGTTTCAAAAAATAAATCAATTTCATTAATAATTTTAACTTTATTTTTTATTGCATATTGTATGGCTAGATGTTTATTTTTTGCATTTATTGGTATACCTGGACTCACAACTAATGCAGTTAAGGTTTTCCATGGCCATAGATTGTAATTTTTCCAACTTTTTTTTCTAATAAAGTTTGGTTTGTTTATTTTGTCGTCAAATACAAATATATTTGCCTTTGAATTTGAAAGTATTTTAGCTGCGGCCATACCTGACAATCCAGCCCCTAAAATCCCAACATCTTTGTTTTCATAATAATTAATTCTTATCAAGTTATTACCTTAGTTTAAGTGAAGAAATGCCTACCAAAGCCAAAATTACAGCAATAATCCAAAATCTTATTACTATTGTAGATTCTGCCCATCCTTTTTGTTCAAAATGATGGTGTAAAGGTGCCATTCTAAATATTCTTTTGCCTGTAAGTTTAAATGACAAAATTTGTACTATTACAGACACTGTTTCTAATACAAAAAGACCTCCAATTATAACTAATACTAATTCATGCCTCGATGCAGATGCAGTGACACCAATTACTCCTCCGAGTGACAATGAACCAGTATCACCCATAAAAACCATTGCTGGTGGTGCATTAAACCATAAGAAACCTAATCCTGATCCTATAATTGCACCTAATAAAACTGTTATTTCACCAACACCTGGAACATAGTTTAATTGCAAATAATTGGAGAAATTTATATTTCCTACTACGTAAGCTATTACAGCTAATGAACCTGCCGCAATCATTACTGGCACTATTGCCAAACCATCAAGGCCATCAGTTAGATTTACAGCGTTAGATGAACCTACAATTACTAAGATTGTGAATGGGACATATAAAATTCCTAAAAATAAAATACTATCTTTTAAAAAAGGAATTGATAATGTGTTTTGTAAATTTTCTGGTGTGTTTTCTAAAATTATCCAAGCCGCAAAAAAAGCTATAAAAAGCTGGGGAATAATTTTTTGATAACTTTTTAAACCACTACTATTCATCCTTGATACTTTTAACCAGTCATCTAGAAGGCCAATTACACCAAAAAGTATAGCCACTCCCAGCACAACCCATATATATTGATTATCCAACCTAGCCCACAAAATTGTTGAAATTGAAAAAGCTAATAGTATCAATAAACCTCCCATTGTAGGTGTGCCAGCTTTGAAAATAATATGATTTTTTGGACCATCAGTGCGAATTGGCTGTCCTTTTTTTTGTGTTTTTTTCAAAAGAGATATAATGCTTGGACCAAAAATAAAGCTAATTAGTAATGCGGTTAAAAGAGCCCCAATTGTTCTAAAAGAAATGTAGTTAAACAAATTAAGAGGTTGAAAGTGATTAGTGTAATTTAACAAAAGATCAGGCAGCATTTGAATTCTCTTGAATAATATTTTTAAATATTGGTACAAGTTTCCACAGACCACTGCCATTGGAACCTTTTAAAAGGATTATTTGATTAGGTTTTATAAATTTTTTGATATCTTTTATTAATTCGTTAATTTCATAGTATGAATGACAGTTTATTGTTAAATTTAACTTATCATTTATTTTCTTTGCGTATTTCCCAACCGTTAATAACAAATTTGGATTTATGTTTTTTAAAATTGGAACAAGATCTAAATGTATCTTTGTTGAACTTTTACCTAACTCAAGCATATCGCCAATTATCAATACTGCTTCAAATTGACGATATTTTATTCTTAAATTATTAAAGTTTAGGAGAGCTGCCATCATTGATGCAGGATTTGCATTATAGCTATCGTCAATTATAATTGTTTTTCGTTTACTATTAAAATTAATTATAAGCTTTTCACCTCTTCCAGGTAAGGGTTTTACCTTACTAATTAATTTCATTACTTTTTTTGTTGGGAGTTTTAATTCTTTAATGACAGATATAGATGCAATCACATTTTCAGCTTGTGTTGTATTTAAATATTTCAAATGCCAATTCTTTATTTTATCATAACAAATGGTTGATCCATCTTTTTCATTGACTAATTTTTTGATTTGTGTTTTTGAAATTTTAGAATGACCAAATAGATGAATTTTAGCATTAACTTTTTTTGCTTCAGTTATTAAAAATTCTTTCCAATTATTATCAGAGTTTATGATGGCTACACCATTCTTTTCTAATCCTAGGAAAATTTCACTTTTTTCTCTGGCAATTTCTTTTTCATTTTTAAAATTTTGTATATGAGAGTTTGATACATTAGTAATAACTGCAATATTAGGTTTAGCAATTTTAGTTAATTCTCTAATTTCACCAATATTATTCATTCCTAATTCTAGAACACAAAAACTAAAATCATAGGGTAATCTGGATAATGTTAGAGAAAGTCCAATTAAATTATTATTATTTCCAAAAGTTTTATGAGTTTTACCAAACTGGTTAAGTGCACTTGATAATATATTGTTAGTACTAGTTTTCCCACTACTACCTGTTATACCAATAGTAATTCCGTTAAATCTGTTTCTTGCAAATTTACCAATATTTATTAGTGCTTCTTTTGTGTTATCTACATATAATCCGTTATACTTTTTAGCAATACTAATATTTGACACTAATACTCCGCACGCTCCACGAGAGATTGCAGACTCTATAAATTTGTGACCATCAAAATTTTTCCCAATAAGGGCAATAAATAATTCCCCTTTTTTAATTGTTCTGTCATCTATACTGATTCCATGAATATTATCAAAATTATTCAGAAAATTTGAAGTTGGATCTGATGCTTTGCAAGCAGTCATTAAGTCCTGTTTTGTCCATAATGGCATTAGTCAGCTTCCCTTGTGTTTTCAATATTCTTGATAGTTTCCTTTGCAACCGTGAGGTCATCAAAAGGAAGTGTTTCCATACCAATTGTTTGAGAGGTTTCATGACCTTTACCGGCAATAAGTAAAAAATCATTTTTTTGTAATTTTGAAATAGCATAATTGATAGCTTTATTTCTATCTGGAATTTCTACTGCATTTGGGCAGCCCTCCAAAACATGTTTTCTGATATTGGATGCAATTTCAGATCTGGGATTATCGTCAGTAACTATTACTAAATCAGAAAATTCTTTTGCAAGCTCTCCCATAAATTTTCTTTTATCTTTATCTCGGTCACCACCGCATCCAAATAATGTAATTATTTTTTCCTTAGCTATTTCTTTAATTGATTTTAAAACATATTTTAAAGCCTCTGGGGTGTGCGCATAATCAATTATAATCATTGAGTTATTGTGTGTGGCTGGTATCATTTCCATTCTGCCACGTGCAGGCTTTAGGTAACTAATTGATTTGAATATTAGATTTGCATCAATTCCTAATGCAATGCAAATAGAAGCAGCGGCAACTACGTTATATGACTGAAACTCTCCTATCATTCCAATAGTAGATTTATAAATTGAACTCTTATATTCTAAAACCAAATCAATATTCTGATTATTTTGTTTTATAGAAATTATTTTAACATCTGCACCTGAACCTTTTCCGAATGTAACAACAATATGTCTATTATTTTTGATTTCGTTAAAAAGTCTTTTACCAAAATCATCATCAATATTAATAGCTACAGCAGAATTACGCTGAAGTATCTCAGTGAAAAGTCTTTTTTTACAGTTAAAATAATTTTCAATATTTTTATGATAATCAAGATGATCATGAGATAAGTTTGTAAAAATTGCACCAGTAAATTTAACACTATCAAGTCTAAATTGATCAAGACCATGTGATGACGCTTCTAAAGCCAAGTGTGAAATTTCCAAATTTTCCAATGAATATAGTTCTTTGTACAATTCATCAGGATCAAAAGTAGTAAGGTTTTGTTTTGGAGGTTTAAGAATACTTTTGTTCAGAGTATTCTCAATTTTTGTTCCAAGGGTTCCCATTGATGCGGCTTTCCATCCTGCTTGAACCCATAGTTGTCTACAAAATTCAACAGTTGAGGTTTTACCATTAGTACCTGTCACGCCAATAATTTCTTTGGGTTGTTTGTTATAAAAAGATGCAATCAGTACTGTATAAACAAGTCTTGTTGATAGTTTATTTGTTGATATCACATTTTTATCATAAGACTTGTCTGCAATTATAAGTATAGCACCATTATTTCTTGCTTCATTTATAAAATCTGAACCATCGAATTGGGCACCTTTAATGGCGACAAAAATATAGTCATTTTTTATATTTTTACTATTTCCTGATATTCCATTTATATTGTGATTTAGTATTTTATTTGGAACATTTTTTAACAAATCCAATAAAATCTCATTTTTTGATATAAGATCTTTTAATAACATTTTATAAGTTTGCTCCATCATTTTTACCTCTAATCTTAAAATCTAAAAGATTATTAGAAAAATTCGGCGAGCTTTCTAATTGAGGTTTTACTCCTAAAATTGGAGCAACTCTTGTTACTAATTTTTTTACAACAGGTGCTACAACCCAACCAGCAGTTCTATAACCAAAAGAAAATTTTTGACCTTTAGGATTGTCAATCATAATAGTTATTATAAATTGTGGATCATTCATTGGAAATGCACCTGTAAAAGCTACAATATTCTTTTTTTTAAAATATCCTCCAGATGGATTAATTTTTTCAGCTGTCCCAGTTTTACCTCCAATGAGATATCCAGACGCCTCTGCTTTTTTAGCAGTACCATTTTTATTGCTAACAACCAGTCTCATTATACTTTTCATTTTTATTGAAGTTTCTTTTGAAATAATTACTTCATTTTTTTCCTCTTCTTTTCCTTTTATCAATGTCGGATTAACTTTCACTCCACTATTAACAATAGTTGCGGTTGCAGATGCAAGATGCATAGGGGTGATTGAAATTCCATGGCCATATGAAATAGTCATTGTGCTTAAAACTTTTTTATCTCTTATAACTTGAGGTTTTCCTAACTCGGGTATTTCTAATGAAAGCATATTTAATAAACCAAGAGATCTTAGATATTTTAATTGAGTTGAAGAGCCAAATTTCTCAGCTATTTTTGCTGATCCAATGTTACTAGAATGAACAATTACTTCTGGAATATTAATAGCGTAATCTAGAGGCTTAAAGTCATTGATAATTCTAGATGAAATTTTCAGGGGTTTTGAAACGTCAAAAACATCATTTTCATTTATTAAGTTACTTTCAAAAGCAATAGCAGCTGTAATTAACTTTAAAGTAGAGCCCAGTTCATATATACCCTTAGTAGCTTTATTAAAAAGATTTTCATTTAATATTGAATTGTAATTATTAGCATTATAATCAGGAAGTGAAATTATAGAAAATAACTCACCATTTTTTGCATTCATTATTATTCCAGCACCGCCCTCAGCTTTAAATTTTTTTATTTGATCTAATAACAATTCTCTTGTTATATGTTGGATGCCTCCATGAATAGATAGAGTTACATCTTTGCCAACTTGAAGTTGACTATCAAATTTTTTCTCCACGCCGGCAATACCTTTGCCATCAATATCTGTAGCACCAAGAATATGAGAAGCGAGTGTATTATTAGGATAAATTCTCTTGTTTGCTTTTTCAATTTTTAAACCTTCTATTCCTGCATTCAAAAGACTCACATATTCTCTAGGTGATATTTCTCTTAACAGATTAATATGTTTTTTATTACTATTTAATTTCTTAAATAAATCTTCTTCTTTAAGGTAAGGAAATATTTTAGTTAATTTGGTAATAGTTTGATATTTATTCAAAATTTCCTGGGGATTTATATTAAGACTTAACGTGCTTATTGTAGTAGCCAAAATTTTATTATTTCTATCGTAGATGTTACCTCTTAAATTTTTTTGAAAAGATTTATTTTCTGTTGTTGTATATGATATATTTAAAATCTTTTCTTTGTTAATGTTGGCGAGTGATATTGTTCTGTATCCAATAATTGTAAAAGACATTATTAATAACAGACTACTAATTAATAATTTGATTTTACGAAATTTATACTGATTTTCTTTTCTTACATCGAGGTCAAAAAACTCAAATGTTTTCATTTTTTTTCACCATTACTTATGGTATTTGTTACGTCTACAAGATCTTCTAAATTCCATATATCTGTTAGTAAAACTTCTCTTAATCCTAATTTGTTTAGAGCAATTTTTTCTATTCTATCAGGACGTTTTAGATAGGTAAGTTCAGCTTTTAAGATGTTTATATCTGATTTAGCACTTTTAATATTGTTTTGAATCTGAGTAAGTTCTATTTCTTTTTTTGTAATGAAATGTTTAATTTGGTAAAGTGAGAAACCTACAAAAAGTATAACAAAAAAAATAAAAGAGGATGGATACCTTATCATGCAATTTCTCCAAATGTAGATGAAAAGTATGTACGTTTTGCAATACGTAATTTTGCAGATCTTGACCTTTTATTTATGCAAATCTCTTTTGCGGATGGTAGTATAGGTTTTTTTGTTAATATTTCTAAACTTGGATTTTTTTTTGGAAGGTCTGGCAAATGTCTGGATGATGTTTTGTTTCGTAAACATCTATTGAAGAAATTTTTTACAATTTTGTCTTCAATTGAATGAAAAGAAACTACAGCCAATATGCCTTCTGGTCTTAATACTTTTTCTGCTGCAATTAATCCTTCTTCTAATTCTTTGAGCTCATCATTTAAATATATACGAATTGCTTGAAAAGTTTTTGTAGCTAAATCAATTCTACTTTTCTTTTTTGGAATAGCATTTCTTACGATATTAGCTAATTGACCTGTTGTTTTAATTTTATTAATTGATCTTTGATATATAATATTTTTTGCTATTCTTTTAGAAAAAATCTCATCACCTAATTCAAAAATTATATTAGCAAGAGTATCTTCCTCAACTTCTTCTAAAAATTCCTGTGCAGTTGGGCCTTCTGATGACATTCTCATATCAAGAGGACCATCTAGCTTGAAAGAAAAACCTCTATCTTTTATATCTAATTGAGGACTTGACACTCCTAGGTCAAAAACAACACCTGCAACATTGTGTATTTTTAGCTCATTTAAAAATTTACCTAATTCAGAAAATTTGCCTTTTTTAAAGTAGAATCTATCTGAATAACTTCTTTTTAAATTATCTGCGAAAATTTTAGCTTGAGGGTCTCTGTCAATTGCTACAACTTTACAATGTTGGTTACTTAAAATCGCTTTGGTATATCCACCTAAACCAAAAGTTGCATCAACATAAACATCGTCTTTAGTTAAAGATAATGCTTTTATTACCTCATTAAGTAAAACTGGGATATGTACTACTTTTTCAATCATTCAAATACTGCTTACTCAATTTTTTTTAAAATTAACTTAGGCGGACCTTTTTCTCTAAGTATCTGTTGAGATTTCATATATTGATTTTCATATTCTGAGGGAGACCAAATGTAAAACGATTCTCCAATACCCATAAAAACAGCTTTATTTGAAAGGTTGGCAAAGTTCATTAGAATGTCTGGAATTACTACTCTACCATTAATATCAAATTTGATTTCAAAAGAATCTGCCATCATCATCCTTAAAAGAAACGCGTCGTCTGATAAAGCATCTAACTCATCTATAGCATCTATATATGCTTGCATTCGTGTCGAGGTAGTACCTTCTATGCATTTAAATTGTAGACTTTTAAATAAAATCAGGGTTTCATTTGATTTTTCTAAATTAACTCGAAATGATGCTGGAATTGATACTCTACATTTTAAATCAATCTTATTATGTGAGGTAGATAAAAACATTGATTTTAATATCCTAAATTAAAAATAATTAAACTGCATAAGGTCCAAACTTTTAATTCCATCTAAAATTGCGTAAGCAATAAATTTATAACTTTATGGGATAACATGGGATTTTATGGTAGTCAATGGGAAAAATTAACCAATTTATAGTATCATTTAAGTAAATTTATTTATTTAATAGTTATGTCAGAGAGCGATAAGCCGGGTTTTGTATCAATAAATTTGATTGTAGTTATTAATCTTGAAAATTTGTTACCAAATTTTTCTAGCGACCTACCCAAGAAAATTTGTAGAAATTCAAAATAAGTTTCCTCTATTTGGTCTTGCTCTAGGTGGGGTTTACCATGCCATTTTTATCGCTAAAAATGCGGTGTGCTTTTACCACACCATTTCACCCTTACCAGATTGGCGGTATATTTTCTGTGGCACTTTCCCTAGGGTTACCCCTGCTGGAAGTTATCCAGCACCTTATTTCTATAGAGCCCGGACTTTCCTCTTTAAAAAGCAACTACTCAGCTCTCTGACAATGATAAAATATAAGTTATAAATTTTTGGTCAATATAAACTTTAATTTTATTGATTATTTATTTCGTCATTCAAAATTTGTAATTCAAGCCATTTATTTTCTGTTTCATAAATAATTTTTTTAATATTTGTTATTTCAATTGCTACTTTCTCAAATTTTTTTCTATCATTTTTAAATAAATCTTTTTCATTTAAGATAGCTTCACATTCTTTAAGCTCTTTTTCTAATGTTTCAATTTTTAAGGGTAATATTTCTAAATCATAAGTATCTTTGAAGTTCATTTTCTTTCTATTAGTAACTTTTTTAGATACTATTTTTTTATTTGAGATTTTATTTTTAGCATTATTACTTAATTTTTTTAATTTTTCTAATCCAAATTTTTCGTAATAATCTGAGAAATTCCCTTCGTGTTTTAAAATTCTATTATTATTTTCAAATACAAGAAGTTTATCAACAGTATTATCTAGAAAAAATCTATCATGGCTAATTATTAACACGGTACCGTCATAGTTTTTGATAATCATTTTTAACAAATTAAGAGTATCAAAATCTAAGTCGTTAGTGGGTTCATCTAAAATTAAAAAATTATGTTTATTTAAAAATGTCTTAGCGAGTAATAATCTTACTTTTTCACCACCTGAAAGTGTTGAGTTGCTTTGCAAACTTTTTTTTTCATCAAATAAAAATTTCTTTAAATAAGACAATACATGAATTTTTTCACCCATAAAATCAATATGGTCTCCATTTTCAACAAGAGTACTCCATGGAGTTTTGTTTACATTTATACTTTGTTTATTTTGATCAAAATATTTAACATTTACATTTTCACCAAATTTAATTTTTCCAGTTTTAGGCGGGTATATCCCTTGTAAAATTTTAACTAAAGTGCTTTTACCTGAGCCATTTGCACCTATTATTCCGATGCGATCATTTCTTCTGATTTTCAAGTTTAAATCTGAAAAAATCTTTTTATTATAATTTTCTACATCATAAAAAAAAGATAAATCGAATGTTTCAATTATATTTAATCCAGATTTGTTTGTTTTATTTAGAACTATATTTAGTGGTTTTTTTACTATGTCTTTTGTACTTTCATAATTTTTAGAAAGTTTGTTTAAATCTCTTAATCTTCCCATATTTCTTTTTCTCCTGGCTGATATTCCTTCAATAGCCCATTTCTTTTCAGATTTTATTTTTTGTTTTAGTTTATGAGATTTATTTTTTTCTGCTTCTATTATTTCATTAGTCCAATTTTGAAAGTTGTCATAAGGACCCTCTCGTTTCAAAATTTGACTTTGATGCATCCAAAAAGTTTTTGTTGAAATTTTTCTTAAAAACTCCTGGTCATGGCTTACTATGATTAAAGTTTTATTTAAAGATAATAGCTTTTTTTCTAACCAGTCTATAGTTGGCAAGTCAATGTGGTTAGTGGGTTCATCTAATAGTAACAATTCGGATTCACTTAGAATTAATTTAGCAATATAAATTTTACGTATTTCACCACCTGATAATTTATTATTTAAATTAATTTCTTTTAGATTTAATTTTTCAACAATTTCTTTTGTCTTAGATAAGTTCGGGTTTTGATTATCTTTTAATAAAAATTCTAAAAGATCATTAATAGTTGGTTCAGGTGGATCTTGTTCCAAATAGTCAATTTTTAAATTAGGCGCCATCCAAATACTACCATCATCACGTTCTTCATTATTTTTTAAGAGGCTTAATAATGAACTTTTACCGCATCCATTTTCCCCTACTAAAACAATTCGATCGAATTGATGAATTGAGAGATTTATGCTTTCCAATAAAACTTTATTAGATTGATACATTCTAAAGTTTTGAAAAGTTACTAGAGCTCTAGGCATTTAAGTCATACTGCTCATTTTTAATTAAATCCCATGCATTATTTATTTCTTTAAGTCTATAAGTATTTGTCTCTACTATATCTTTAGGTATTCCTTGAGAAATCAATCTGTCAGGATGGTGTTTAATTGCAAGTTTTTTCCACTTGTTTTTAATTTCTTCCAATGGAGTATCTTTTGAAACACCTAGTGTTTGGTATGGATCTATATATACATTCAGTTTTGAATAACAAATTCTTTCAAAATCTTTTTCTGAAAAACCAAAAATATCACTAACCTCTTTCAAATATATTTTCTCTAAGTTTGTTATTTTTCCATCTGCTTCAGCTATAATCACCAATAAGTTAAGAAGTTCTTCTAAAACAGATGAGTTTTTTTCTAATAGATTAGATATTTGTTTTGCGTAAACTTCAAAACCATCAGATGTTTTTTTCGCTTGATCCCATAGTCTTGCTACATTTTTAATTTCATTATCTGGAACATTTATTTTTTGTTTGAAGGCTTTTATTTCATTTTTAGTAACTTTACCGTCAGCTTTGGCCATTTTAGCAGAAAGAACAATTACTCCAATGGTAAATCCAATTTGCTTTAATGCAACTTCTTCTGGGAGTTTTTTTTTTGTTTTAAATTTATCAAGAGCATGTCCCGCAGCTCCTCCGAGTAGGGCTCCTATCGGGCCACCTAACGCAAATCCAGTTGTACTTCCAATAATTTTACCCCAAATTGTCATAATTTATGTATTACAATTAAGATTCACTTCATTCAAGAAAATATAATTGGATTAGGTTTATAAATATGTATAAATTATTTTAAAAAGCGATTTTAAGGAGCTCTTCTTGATAGAAGAATATGATTTCACTGGATTAAAATGTCCTATTCCTGTTTTAAAGGCAAAAAGGGTACTAAAGAATTTGGCTAAAGGAAAAAAAGTAATATTTATTTCAGATGATCCAGCTAGCCCAATAGACTTTACTCATTTTTCAGAAAATGAAGGTTATGAAATTACTATTAAAAGTACAATAAAAGGGAGGCATTATTTTACAATGCATAAAATTGAAACTTAGAATAAAGGGTTAGCGATTAAATGATATTTTTAAGATCTCTTTTATTTAACTTACAATTTTATTTAGGTACAAGTATTTTGGTAACTATATGTCTTCCATGTCTTTTATTTCCAAGAGAAGTGGTAATCTTTGTAAATAAAATTTGGTGTTCAATAATGACTAAAGGAATGAAATGGTGGTTGAATACTGAAATAAAAGTTATTGGAAAAATACCTTCAAAAAAAAGAGTTGTTATTTATGCAATTAAACATCAATCAGCCTGGGAAACTGTTTTTTGCACTTATCTATTTTCAATGCCATCAATAGTTTTAAAAAAAGCTTTAATTTTTTTGCCGGTAATTGGATTATATTTTTTAAGAGCAGGGGCTATTCCTATTACGAGGGATCAAGGTTTAAATGCACTTAGAAAAATGGGTAGAAATGCAAAAAAAGCAGTAAAAGAAAATAGATCTTTGATGATTTTTCCTCAAGGTACTAGAGTGCAACCAGGGATCTCTTCAGAAGAAAAACCATATCTGCCAGGAGTTTTTTTCTTATATTCTCAAGCAAAAGTTCCAGTAATTCCCGTGGCTCATAATGCAGGGTTACTATGGCCCAAAAATAGTTTTTTCAAATATCCTAATAGACTTAGGTCCAAATTTGTTACTATCCAGATTCTTCCTGAAATAAAGCCAGGATTGTCAAAGCAAGAGTTTTTGACAAAATTAGAAAATATTATAGAAACTGCTTCAAATAAACTCATTACGTTGGAGAAATAAATGGATGGCTCACATAATAGAGGTGGAAAACACAGACAACTTAACGTTCTTGGAGGTGATCTTGAGCCATGTAATTCTTCTAAAGATAAAAATGAAATTGTAACTGGATTTTATAGAGATAATTGTTGTAATACTGGTCCAGATGATTTCGGTTTACACACCGTTTGTTGTATAATGACAAAATCATTTTTAACTTTTTCAAAATCAGTAGGAAATGATTTAAGTACTCCTGTACCTGAATATAATTTTATAGGTTTAAGAGAAGGAGATCATTGGTGCCTATGCGCTTCAAGATGGCAACAGGCATTTGAAGCTGGCAAAGCTCCTAAAGTAATTTTAAAATCTACTAACATTGCAACTATTTCGGTAGTAAAATTAGAGGATTTAAAAAAATATTCTGCATAATTGTAGGAGAAAAATAATGTATTTAGACCAAAAAGTAACAGTTATATGTACAGACAATGACACAAGTAGCAATGGTAAGATTGTAAGAATTTTTCCAAATGGAATAGATATAGATGTTTCAGGCACAATTCTTAAGTTAAAAAAAACGAAGCCAAACTTATATGTTGGATCTATGGCGGGATTAGAATTTATTGTGAAAACTTGATTAGGTTATTCAGCCACTTTAGGCATTATATCAACGACTTTATCTTGTTTGTTTTCTATTTGTTTCATTCCAGCAACGTTAATAATACCACCTTCAAACACAGCAATTTGCTTATAAAGAATATCGCCAGATATAATTCCATTTTCCATTATTACAATACTATCAGAATTTATCTTACCACTAACATTTCCACTTACAATTAACTCAGACGATTTCAGTACGCCCTCAACAACACCCTTTTCATCAACTATTATCTGATCGGCAGAAAGTTCGCCGATAAACTTATTTCTTATCAGGATTGATCCGGACGTCTTATATTTACCTTCAAAAACTCCATCACCATCTAATTGAGAGCAAGTTTCTAAATTTTTTACCTTATCTTTTAAGGGTGAAGAAATTCTGCTAATTTTAATCATTATTTACTCCTAAATAATACTAATTATTCCCTTTTACTAAACTGATCATCAATAGAAAAATATAACCATTTGAAAAATATGTATTTTTAACCTAGATTTTGACCCTTAATATATAAACATTTTTTAAAGAAGAGAATCATTTTTATGAACAAAAAAAAACTAATTACCGAAGTAAAAAACATGATCCAACCTTTTTATACCAGCTCTGCAATAAATCGTTATGGAAACTATAGAAATGATAAAAACTTATTAAATAAAATAATTATTGAAAAAAACACTAAATTTATTCCATTCTATAAAGGGAAAAATCTATTTTTAGAAATTAATAAAAATATAGCTCCTGTCATCTTTAATAAAATTCAACTTGATGAATTTTTCCCAAATGGAATAGGAGATACAATTTTTTTAGGCGTAGCAAATACTCTTAATTATATCGGTGTTGACCTAAGTCTTCCTAATAAAAAATTTGAATGCTGGTTAAAAGAAAAGCAAATAATTATAAATGATTTAAGAAAATATGGTCCTTTACTAGATGACGTTGAAGCATCATTTTTAGCCTTTTCAAATGGAATGTTTTTTTGGCATAATACTCATAAATTTTGTGGAACATGTGGTTTTCAAAACTTTCCAACAGAGGGTGGTTTTGTAATGAAATGTTCCAATGATAAATGTGGTAAAAGTCATTTTCCTAGAACTGATCCAGCAATTATTACTCTTATTTCTTTTCAAGATAAAGTTCTATTAGGAAGGTCCCCTAGATTCCCCGAATCTATGTATAGTACATTAGCTGGTTTTGTAGAACCTGGAGAAAGCTTGGAGCAGGCACTTGAAAGAGAGGTTTTTGAAGAGGTTGGAATAAAAGTAAAGAATATTAAATATTTTAACTCTCAACCTTGGCCATTTCCTGCATCTTTAATGCTAGGATTTTTTGCAGAGGCAATAAACGATCAAATGAAAATTGATTATGACGAAATTGAAGATGCTCACTGGTTTTCAATTGATGAATTAAAGTCTTTACAACATCCATATATTATAGGAGGTTTTAAGTTACCTAGGGTTGACTCAATAGCACGCAGACTAGTTGACACTTGGATCAACAGCTTTAGTTAAAATTTTTTTTAAAGATAATTATGCTTTTTTCTCCAATTAAAATAGGTGGTCTCGAAGTTTCAAATAGGATTGTTGTCTCTCCTATGTGTCAATATTCTGCAATTAATGGAGTTATGACCGATTGGCACACTCAGCATCTCATGCAATTAGGCTATTCATCAGCAGGTTTAATAATGGTTGAAGCAACTGCAGTGGAGAAGATTGGAAGAATTACTCATAATTGTGTTGGAATATATGATGATAAATGTGTAATTTCTTTGAAAAGGAATATTCAATTAGCAAAATCAGTTACACCCAAAAAATCATTTTTTGGCATTCAATTAGCACATGCTGGCAGAAAAGCCTCTACTCAAAGGCCCTGGGAGGGAAGAAGTACTCTTAGAAAAGAAGAAAATTCCTGGAAAACTATAGGTCCATCACCAATACCCTTTCAAGAAACTTGGCATGTTCCACAAGAGATGAAATTATTGGATATAGAAAGGGTTAAAAAACAATTTATTTCTGCTTCATTAAAGGCTGTTAAGATTGGATTTGATTTAATAGAAATTCATGGAGCACATGGTTACTTGATTCATCAATTTTTATCTCCAATTTCAAATAAACGTAAAGATAAATACGGAGGTAATGTAGAAAATAGAATGAGATTTCCGCTAGAAATTTTCTCTTCTGTCAAAGGTTGCCTTCCAAAAGATTTTCCTGTTGGTATGAGAATCACAGGTACAGAATGGGAGAATAATGGGATTGATGAAAATGAAGCTACAATCTTTGCAAAAGAATTAGAAAAAATAGGATGTCACTATGTTTGTGTCTCTAGTGGAGGAAATACACCTAATCCCAAAATACCCATAGGACCACATTATCAAGTTCATCTTGCAAACAAAATAAAAAAAAATACTAAGATGATAGTAAGAACAGTTGGAATGATTACAGATCCAATAGATGCTAATAATATTATTATTAATCAAGATGCTGATATGGTGGCGATGGCTAGAGCTTTTTTATCTAATCCAAGGTGGGTATGGGATGCAGCTAAGGTTCTTAATCATGATATCGAAGTTCCTCCACAATATGCCAGAAGAAACTAACTAATATTATTTTTTTTTGTCAGTCAGAATATCAACAAGTGATTTTGAATGTTCTGGGGAAAGGTTAAGTTCTTTCCTTAACTTTTCTATTTTCTTAGCCTCTTCTTCACTAATAACCCCATCACTTAAAGCCTCATTTATTTCTGCTTCTAGAATAGCAGCTCTCTGAGCCCTTTGATTTGCAAAAGCAGAAGCAACTATACCTGTTAAAAGTGCAACTGTACATACACCCATTATGGCAGTTAAAGCACCAATTATTTTACCTAAGGGAGTAACTGGTGATACATCACCATATCCAACCGTAGTAAGAGTGATTAAACCCCACCACATCGTTTCAGGTATTGAACTAAATTTTTCTGGCTGACTTTCATTTTCAGCTATGTACATCAAAGAGCTAGATAAAAATAATGCAATAACCATTAGATATAAGGCTGCACTAAAGGATCTCCAGTCAGCTTTAATTGCAGAGAAAAAGTCTTCTATAGCTGAACTATAATTAGATATTTTCAACAACCTCAATAACCTCAAAACTCTAAGCCATCTTAAATCTAGTCCCCCAAAAAAATAAGGAAGAATTGAAGGAATAATTGCTAGTAAGTCAATAAGACCTGTAAAACTAAAAATATATTTTAACCGTTTTACAAAACCAGAAGAATTACCAAGATCTAGTCTTGCAGGAGCAGACCAAATTCTTAACAAGTATTCTATACTAAAAATAATAACTGAAAAAATTTCAAATGCATAAAAAGTATCTTTATAAGTTTTACTAATGTCTTTTACGGACTCTAAACATACTGCGGTAACATTTAGAAGTATTAATATGAATAGAAACATATCAACGTACTGACTTGGCCTATCAGTAACATTACCTTTAGATAAGAGTTCACTAGTTCTTTTTTGAATTCTTAAATACATAATTACGCCTAGTAGTTTAAAATAATTATCAAAACTTAACTTATAATTACACCTAATTCAGCAATTTATTTATGGAGTTGCTGCAGTGAGACCACCATCAACGACTATTTCTGTTCCAGTAATATATTTAGCTTCGTCAGAGCATAAAAATAACACTGCATTGGCTACATCCCAAGATTCACCCATTTTCCCCATTGGTACTTGATCATGTCTTTGTTTCACAAATCCTTCATAATCACCATCAGCGTATTTGGTTGCTAATCTCTCTACTAAAGGAGTGTGCATTAAACCTGGAACCACACAATTGAGCCGAATATTTTTTTTTGCTTCAATTACAGCCGTTGTTTTAGTCATTTGTATAAGAGCAGCTTTTGAAGCACTATAACCTACTTGAGGTTTTCCTACATACCTTAAACCTGCAACAGATGATATATTTACGATGGATCCACCTGAATTTTTTTCCATAATTGGGATAACGAATTTAATACAAAAATAAGCAGTATTTAAATTCAAAGTAAATTGTTTTTGCCATGTAAGACTGTCGATCTCCACTGGTCCTCCTGGCTCGGATTGACCAACAACATTGACTAGAATATCAATTTTTTGATGTTTTTTTTCCACTTTCTTTAAAAATTCTTTTACATTATTTTCATTAGTCATGTTAACTTTATTAAAGGTAAAGTCGTTACCTTCTTCTTTAATAAAATTGCTAGTATTTTGTCCTGCTTCTTCATTTATATCTGTGCCAAAAACTTTTGCACCCTGTCGAGCTAAAAGGGTCGAAATTGCTCGGCCATTGCCAAAACCACTGCCAATAGAACCACATCCAGAAACTACTGCAATTTTATTTTTTAGATTAAGCATTAGAAAAACCTCTTACAGTTTTATATTATATTAATAACATAAGGTATTTAATTTACAAGAAAGTATAAATCGTAATGAAATTTTCAAAATTAATTGCAGATAGATATGCTGAGGAAATTGATCTAGATTTTTCAAAAATTCAAGAAACACTAACTCTTAAGTCAATTTTATCAAGAAGAAGTATCAGAAAGTTTTTAAACAAGCCGATATCAAAAGAACTTCTAACTTTACTTTTAGCTGCATCACAATCTGCTCCGTCAAAATCTAACCTTCAACAATACTCAATTTTAGTGATTCAAGATCAAAATATTAAAAATGAAATATCTGATTTAATAGGTAACACTAAGTGGGCACTGACGGCACCAATTTTTTTATTATATCTTGCTGATATAAGAAGAAATATAAAAATAACTAATGACAGAGGATATGATCATAAAAACAACAATGTTGATACATTTATGAATAGCGTAATTGATGCTGCTTTAGCAATGCAATCAACAATATGTGCAGCAGAATCTATAGGTCTGGGAGTGTGCCCAATTAGCATGATTAGAAACATAATTGAAGAGGTGAAGGTAATTTGTGAGTTACCTAAAGGAGTTTTTCCCATTGCAGGACTTACTATTGGTTGGCCTGATCAAAAATCAAAAATTTCAATTAGATTATCCCAAGATATTGTAACACATTTAAACAAATATAATGAAAAAGATTTAATTCATAAAATAAATAAATATGACACAAAAGTTTTTAAAAAAGATCCAATTCCAGCGGAAAAGCAACGTCACATTGACCTTTATGGAGTTGCAAAAAAGGGGACTTGGTCTGAGAATATTAGCAGACAATTATCGGTTCCAGAAAGAAGCCATTTTAAAAATTGGCTTAAAAAAAATGGATTTAATCTTGAATAATATTATTTAATATATCGTTAAACAAAACTTCATTTTCATACATTATCCAATGACCTATGTTGAATTCTACATGAAACCTGACCTTAGGATTAATGGATCTTAATATTGTCATTCTATCTTCTAAATAAACTCCTACACTGGCATCTTTTTCTCCCCAAATCACATAAAGAGGTACTTCTTGCTTTTTTAATATTTTAGCTAAAGTGTCGGTTGCTGAAATTGGTCGGCTTTTAATTCGGTGATCATCTGTATTTTGTTTTTGAATATGGACTGCAAAATCATCAACTTTTTTTGGATTATAAAACATTAGTATTTCAAGATTTGTCCTGTGAGCATCATATACTTCTTGTTCTGTCATTTTTGAGTGTCTAGCTATCATAGTTTTCATTTCGCCTCTTTTGGCTCCCAAACCTCCAGGTCCTACCAAAATTAATTTTCTAGGTGATAAGTGTCTATTTATCAGTTCGTAAGATAAGTGTCCGGCAATTAAACCACCAAATGAAAAACCGCATACCAAAGGATTTTCATTTAATGAGATTAATTTAATTAAAGTGTCTGCTAAATTAGAGGCAATCTTTTCTGGTGTATGAGGTAAAGGTAAATCATCTGACTCACCAAAGCCTGGCATATCAGGAATTAAAACATTATAATTTTTCGAAAATGGAATTGCTTGTTTGATCCAATGTCTCCAGCTTCCATAACCACCATGCAAAAGAACTAGCGGTGTTCCCTTACCCCAAGACCTCCAACACACTTTAATACCATTAGTGTCTACTAATTTTTTTTGGGAGTTTTTTTCAATTTCATACAAATCTCTCGAATAATTTTCAAAATTAAATTTTTTATTTTCCATTCATTGCCTCAACATTCAATTCAAAAAAACTAATAATTTTTTTTTAAATTAATAACAAGCATTTTATTGATCTCTTGATAGTTAATAATATAAGATAAAATGACTTAAAAAATACATGGTAATGGAGAACACCTAATGCCACATTTGCCTGCATCTGATGCATTGTCACATATAAGAGTTATTGATCTTACTAGAGTAAGATCTGGTCCAACAGCAGTTAGACAACTTGCTGACTGGGGAGCTGATGTTATAAAAGTAGAAGCTCCTGAAAGTGTTGAACCGGACGGCGCGTTAGGCGCGTCAAGGCACACATCTGATTTTCAAAATTTACATCGTAACAAAAGAAGCATTACTCTAAATTTAAAAAAATCTGAGGCTTTAGAAATTCTAATGAAATTAGTAGAAAAGTCTGATGTGGTGGTCGAAAACTTTCGTCCAGATGTGAAGAAAAGACTTGGCATTGATTATGAAACTCTAAAAAAAAGAAATCCTAGAATTATTCTTGCTAGTATATCAGGATTTGGTCAAGATGGACCATACGCAAGGAGACCAGGCTTTGATCAAATTGCTCAAGGTATGGGTGGATTAATGAGTATAACTGGAGAACCAGGTAAGGGGCCAATGAGGGTTGGTATTCCTGTAGCAGATTTAACGGCAGGATTATTCTGTGCAATGGGAATTCAGACTGCTCTTCTAGAAAGAGAAAAATCTGGCATTGGTCAATGGGTTAATACATCATTACTACAGGCTCAGATCTTTATGTTAGATTTTCAAGCCTCGCGGTGGCTATGTGATAATAATGTAGCGGGACAGGCTGGCAACAACCATCCAACCAGTGTGCCTACCGGCGTTTTTAAAACTTCTGATGGTTCGATTAACTTAGCAGTTGCTGGAGAAACAATTTGGAGACGCTTTGCTGAAGCGGTTGACCAAAAAGATTGGCTTGAAATGGAAGAATTTAAAGATGCAAAAAATCGATTAAAAAACCGAGATTATTTAAATAGCTTAATTGAGGAATTGACAGTAACCAAATCTTCAAATGAATGGGTTGAAAAATTAGAAAAGGTTGGCGTTCCATGTGGTCCAATAAATTCTATAGATAAGGTTTTTGAAGACCCTCAGGTTAAGCATCTTGGTATCGCGCAATCTGTTGATACAATTCCTTTTGGTAAAACTGAATTAGTAGGGCAACCCTTTAATTTATCCCGTACTCCTAGTAGTTTAAAGCAGCGTCCCCCTGAAAAGGGTGAACAAAATAGTGACGTACTTTCCGAGCTAGGTTTTAGTGATAAAGAACTAAATGATTTTAAAAATCTAGAGATAATTTAATATAAGGGTAAGATAATGACTGAAGAAAAAATGTTGTCTCGCACTCAAGATAGTGTTGGATATATAATTTTTAATAATCCAGAAAAACATAACGCAGTATCCATAGAAATGTGGGATGCGCTTGAAAAATTTCTTAATCAATTTAGAGAAGATAACAATATTAGGGTTGTTGTTCTTGAGGGTGCAGGGGGGAAATCATTTGTTTCTGGAGCCGATATTTCTAAATTTGATAAAGAAAGAAGTACAAAAGAAGCTGTGTTAAGTTATAACAAACGAACACAAAAGGTTTATGAGCTTATTGAGGCGTTTCCGAAGCCAACGATAGCGAAAATTAATGGATATTGTATTGGTGGAGGTCTCAATTTAGCTGTATGTTGTGACATAAGAATTTGCTCTGAAAAGTCACAATTTGCAATGCCTGCGGCGAAACTATCTCTTGGCTACCCTTTTTCATCAATAAAAAGATTGTTTGATATAATGGGACCTGGGATGGCTAAACACTTTATGTTTACTGCTGAAAAAATATCTTCAAAAGAGGCAGTTTCTTGTGGATTAATTCAAAAGCTAGTAAGTGAAGAAAATTTAGAAACTTTTGTTAATGATTATGCTTTTACAATCTCTAAAAATGCTCCTTTAACTATAAAGGCAATGAAACAAATTGGTATTGAAATTTTAAAAAATCCTTCAGAAAGAGATTTGACTTTATGTGAAAATTTAGCTTCCGCTTGTTTTGATAGTGAAGATTACAAGGAGGGAAGAAAAGCATTTATGGAAAAAAGGAAACCAAACTTCAGAGGGGTCTAAACTTTACAGGGGATTATAATATTTAATTGCATTATCGTGAAACAAACACTGAATTTCATTTTTGGGCAACCCTGCTGTTATGTTTTTAAAACCATTATAAATTTCATCAAAAGTAGCACATAAACTATCTACAGGAAAATTAGATGCAAACATACATCTTTCATATCCAAATATATTTATTACATCCAATATAATTTCTTTGTTGAGGTTAACAGTCCATTTTTTATCAGGAACACAAATGCCAGAAATTTTGATAGCGGTATTTGGTTGTTCAGAAAATTCTTCTAAATACATTCTCCATTGATTTAATCCATCAAAAGATCTATCAGAAGGTAGACCTGTGTGGTTAAGAATAATGATAGTATCAGGGAAATCTTTTGCTAATTGAGTTGCATCATTAAGGTGCCACCATGGAGTTTGCAGATCAAAATGTAGTTTGTGTTTTTTTAATAAAGAATACCCGCTTCTAAAAACAGGATCATTTAATGATCCCTTTATATTATCAAGATTTGTATTTGGATTATCAGTTGATTTAGGTTTATGTCTTATACTTCTTGTAAGGTCATATTTAGACTGATTTTCTAGCACTTTTTCAATATCGTTCCTGTCAAACCATGCTTGTGCAACCAAAGCATTTGGAAAACCAGTCATTTCAAATAATTTATGAAGCCATTTAGTCTCCCCAATGGGGTCATTTGGATCCCATTCAGTTTCCATATGGACAGTTTTTACAATGTTATGATTTTTACTAACTTCAAAATAATCTGTTGTTAAAAAATTTTTACAAATAGATTTATAATCACCATATCTAAATGGTATTTGTTTATCTGGGTTCAACCAAGGATTTTTCTTTAAACTTAAATCCCAGAAGTGGTGATGGGCGTCGATTATAGGTATATCTTTCATTGAAAATGCCTAAATAATTCCTTTTAAATCAAATAATTTTACTATAGATGTGCCATCTAATTTTTCTTTTGAGCTATTTACCAAAATTGTGAATAATTGTTTGGTCAGAGAAGACATAGGTATGGGTGTGTTTTTAGCATTAGCTAATTTAGACACCATTTGTAAATCCTTTAAAATCTGTGAAGCGTATCCTTTAGGTGCAAAATCTCTATTTACTATTCTAGGAAATAGATCATTTAATAAATTAGACCCGGCATGACCATCAGAGAGTGCTTCTGGAATTTTGTTTGCATCAATATTCCAAGCTTGTGCAAAGGAAGCTGCTTCCGCCAAAATTGCATAATTATTTAAAACTATTATTTGATTTATCATTTTTACTATTTGACCAGATCCAGTTTCACCAAAAAAAGTAAATTTTGAAGATATTTCTTGTAAAATAGGTTTGACATATTTTACCACTTTTTCATCTCCACCTACCATAATAGCTAAATTCCCCTGTAATGCTTTATCAGGGCCACCTGAGACTGGTGCGTCAATCCACGACGCTCCCGTTTTTTTATTTAGTTGATTAGCAAAATTAATTGTTTCATCTGCTAATGTAGTTGATAAATCTAAAATAATAGTGTTACTATTAGCATTGTTAACTAAACCGTCTATACCAAATACTACTTCTTTTACACTCTCTGTTTTATCAACACATAAAATTATTATGTTATTATTTTGGGACACCTCAGAAGCTTTTTGGTTCAATCTGACATTTGATGTTTTTTTTAATGGTTCAAGTTTTTTTAAATTTTTATCATAAGCATCTATTTTGTAACCTAATTTAGATAATCTCTTGACTAGAGACAATCCCATTAATCCTACACCTATAAACCCTAAATTTAGATGATTCATTTTTAGTACGCAAAAAATTAAAATTTATTTACACATAATGAACTTAAACATACATATAGATGGCATCAATATTAAAATTTATTTTAAAATTATATATTTTTTAACTTTAAAACACATTTTGGAACAAAACTGTCATGACTAATAATGTGAAACGAGGTATCTTGATAATAATCCTCTCAACACTATTTTTTGCAACCATGGATGGCGTTTCAAGATACTTAGCTGATACTTATAACGTTTTTGTAATTAACATGATAAGAAGTTGGGTTTTAGCTCTGTTAGTTGTTTCCATAAGTCTCAGAAATCAAAACGGTATTGTTAAAGTTTTGAGAACAAAACAACCTTACATACAATTCATTAGAGGCTTATTACTTATAAGTGCTATTTTAATCGGGGTTTATTCTTTTACTAAACTTGGTCTAGTCCAAACCCACTCAATATTATCCTCTTTTCCATTAATTGTTGTTGCTTTTTCAGGACCAATATTAAAAGAAAAAATTGGTGTTCAGAGGTGGTTGGCAGTCATTTTTGGTTTTATAGGTGTTTTAATCATATTGGATCCTACAAATTACATATTGAGCTTTGATGCAATTTTACCGGTGCTCGGTGCTTTTGTACTGGGTTTTTATTCTATTCTTACAAGAAAGGTTTCAGAAACAGACACGTCAGAAACAAGTTTTTTCTGGGTTGCCATTGTAGGTTGTATTGTCATGACAATAGTTGGTCCTTTTTTCTGGGAACCAATTTTATTTCAAGATTGGGGCTGGATGGCAGTGTTATGTATTTTGAGTACTGCAGGTCATTTTCTTTTGATAAAGGCTTATGAAAATGCAGAAGCTAGTGTCCTTCAACCATTTACGTATTTCCAGTTGTTCTTTGCTTCTATAATTGGAATAATAATTTTTAATGATACATTAACCATATCAATTCTTCTTGGAGGTAGTATAGTTGTTGCAAGCGGTATATTTGCAGCATGGAGAACACACATAAAAAGCAAAAACAACTAAAATTCATATTTTTAAATTAATGATCGCTTGATGCAGGAGGTTTTATGAAAAAAAATGTTTTAATTACTGGTGCCAATAGAGGTATTGGTTTGGCACTAACAAAAAAATGTCTGGGTAAACAATTTTATGTTGAAGCATGTTGTAGAAATCCTGATAATTCTCATGAACTAAATAATTTATCAAACAACAATCCTCATCTCAATATAACTAAAATGGATGTAACCAGTTCAAAAAGTATTTTGAAAGCCTCTGAAAATTTTAAAAATGAAATTGACATTTTGGTTTGTAATGCAGGTGTTAATAATGGTAAAGGTGATATTTTTAGTGATGTGCATAACGAGAATGCTATCATGGAAGTAATGATGGTTAATGTTGGTGGGCCATTTTTAACAATTCAAAATCTTTATAAAAACCTTAATAAAAAAACTATATCTAAAATTGTTATTATTTCTTCCCTAATGGGAACTCAAACTCATGCCTCAAATAATGCTCCTATATACAGAGCCTCTAAAGCAGCTGCTAATAATTTGATGAGAACAATATCTAATCATTTTTTGAATGATAATATTATTGTATCATCTTATCATCCAGGTTGGGTGAGAACTGACATGGGTGGAACTAATGCTGATATATCAACTGAAGAAAGTGCAACTGGGTTAATAAATCACTTTTTAAATTTACAAAAATCTGATTCTGGGAAATTTTTCAATTACGATGGAAAACCACTTCCATTATAGAAGTTTTTAAATCTATACTCTAGTTAAAAAATATTATGCATAATTTTATGTTTAAAAAAGTAAGTTCAAAAGAAGAAATGGAAAAATCTTATGCCATTAGAACTAAAGTTTTTTGTGAAGAACAAAAAATATCTAAAGAAATAGAGTTTGACAATTTAGACCACCTTTGCAGTCATTTTTTAATTTTTGATGATAAAAAAGTAATAGCAACAGCAAGAGTGCGTCAAAAAGAAGAAAACATTTTAAAAATTGAAAGGGTTGCTGTTTTGTTTGAGTTTAGAAGGCAAAAGGTAGGATCAACTTTAATCAAAAATATCATTAAATATTTCATTAACTTAAATGAAAACATATCTTTTATTTTGCATAGCCAAGTTGCTGTTGCAGATTTTTATGAAAGTATAAATTTTATTACTTACGGAGATGAATTCTTTGAAGATGGAATTCCCCATATAGCAATGGAATATAAAAAACTAAAATCATAATTTTTAACTGTCTCTTAAGTATCATAAGATGATCAGCTAAAAAAATCTAACATGATTATTTAATGGTGCCGGCTGGGGGACTCGAACTCCCGACCTGATGATTACAAATCAACTGCTCTACCAGCTGAGCTAAGCCGGCACAAGGTGATAAATAATAGATATTTAATTTATAAACAAGAGATTATTTAATTTTTTATAACATTTTTTTGTAGTTGGAACATAGCAATTGATGCTGCATTTGAAACATTTAATGAATTAGACTCAATGTTAATTGGTATTTTAATTAAATGGTCAACTTGTTCTCTTGTTAGTCTTCGAAGACCTTTCCCTTCAGATCCTAATATTAAAGCTACATTTCCTGTTTCATTTTCAAGTTCATAAACATCGTTTTCACCTTCTCCAGCAAGTCCATAAACACTAAAATTATTTTTTTGAAGTTTTTTTATTTCTCTGTACATGTTTGACAATTCAATTATTTGAAGTTTCTCAATAGCTCCAGAAGACGCTTTTGTTAATGCAGAAGTTTCCTGTGGACTGTTTCTTTGAGATAATGCTAAGGCATCCATTTTAAAAGCTAATGCAGATCTAATAATTGCTCCGACATTTTGAGGATCAGTAACTTCATCAAGTAGAATAAGCCTTACTGGCACTTGCTTATTAGATCTATGATGGAATAAAAATTCATCCATTGACAATCTTTTAAGGGGTTCTGTTACCAAAATTGCATTTTGATGTGGCTTGTAATTATTTATTTTGTCCATCTCTTCTTTAGTTTTGACTTCGATGTCTAATTTCAATTTAAATTTATTGATTTCGTCTTTCCAATTAGAGACGTTTGTATTAGTTGTGATAAGGTAATGAAGTTTTCTATTTTTATTGTTGAATGCTGATAAAATAGAATGTTTGCCTACTATTGGTATTTGATTATTTTTTAATGAAGTATAATTAAAATGAAAAATTTTTTTTTCTTTAGTTGTTTTATTTTTTTCCGCTTTGGCAAAATGATTATCAAATTTTTTTGAATTTCTTTTCATATAACCATTTGATGTAAATTGTTTTATTTTTTTGTTTACTTTTAATAAAAGCTTTCATATTTAGTAAGCCTTGTGTATATAACATAACAATTTTTTAAATTTAAGTAAGGTAAAATTTTAATTATACTAATTTGATTTTGGTGGGGTGGCCGAGTGGTTAAAGGCAGCAGACTGTAAATCTGCCCGCATAGCGTACGTAGGTTCGAATCCTACCCCCACCACCACACATAAATAAAGTTAAAGAAAGGTCATAAAAGATGTCTAAAGAAAAATTTGATCGTAGCAAACCGCATGTTAATATTGGTACAATAGGTCATGTTGACCATGGTAAGACTACACTAACCGCAGCAATTACTAAAGTTATGGCTGATGCTGGTCGTGCTGACTTTTCTGCTTATGACCAAATCGATAAAGCTCCAGAAGAAAGAGAGAGAGGTATAACTATTTCTACTGCTCATGTAGAGTATGAAACTGAGAATCGTCACTATGCTCACGTTGATTGCCCAGGTCATGCTGACTATGTAAAAAATATGATTACAGGTGCGGCTCAAATGGATGGTGCAATATTGGTTGTGAATGCTTCTGATGGCCCTATGCCACAAACTAAAGAACATATTCTATTAGCTCGTCAGGTTGGTGTCCCTTCTCTGGTTGTTTATATGAATAAAGTAGATCAGGTTGATGATGAAGAGCTGTTAGAATTAGTTGAGTTAGAAATTCGTGAATTACTAAGTAGTTATGAGTTTCCTGGCGATGATATTCCAATTATTAAAGGAAGTGCCTTAGCTGCACTTGAAGGTCGCGATGAAGCCATTGGTGTGAATTCAATCACTGAGTTAATGGCTGCTGTAGATTCTTATATTCCTCAGCCTGAGCGTGATAAAGATAAACCCTTCTTAATGCCTATTGAAGATGTTTTTTCTATATCAGGAAGAGGTACTGTTGTAACAGGTCGTGTTGAGCGAGGTGTTATAAAAGTTGGTGAAGAGATAGAGATAGTTGGAATCAAAGAAACAGCTAAAACAACATGTACAGGTGTTGAAATGTTTCGTAAATTGTTAGATTCTGGTGAGGCTGGTGATAATGTTGGGGTTCTATTAAGGGGCACAAAAAGAGAAGAAGTTGAACGTGGTCAGGTATTATCTGCGCCTGGTTCAATAAAGCCTTATTCTAAATTCAAAGGTGAAGCCTATATTTTAACTAAAGATGAGGGTGGGAGACATACACCATTTTTTAGTAACTATCGTCCACAATTCTATTTTAGAACAACTGATGTCACTGGGGCTGTTGAGTTGCCATCTGGTACAGAGATGGTGATGCCAGGCGATAATATCGCAATATCTGTAGAATTAATAACTCCAATTGCAATGGATGAAGGACTAAGGTTCGCGATAAGAGAAGGTGGAAGAACCGTAGGCGCTGGAGTTGTATCAAGTATTGAAGCTTAGAAATTAATTTAAGGGTTTTAAATAATAATTATTAATATAATTTAGGAGTGTAGCTCAATTGGTAGAGCACCGGTCTCCAAAACCGGGGGCTGGGGGTTCGAGTCCCTCCACTCCTGCCAGATATAAAATTATTAATTAATAATTATTAACTTTGACTTATATTAAAAAAAATGTAAATAATCATTTTTTTCTTGCAAGAAAGGCTTCTGATGGCTAAAACAAATCCCGCACAATTTGTTAGGCAGGTAAGACAAGAAATTAATAGAATAACTTGGGCAACTAAGCGTGAAACACTATATGCATCACTTAGTGTTTTTGTAATGGCAATAATTGCATCTTTATTTTTTCTATTAGTTGATTTGTTATTATCCAACATTGTTCAGTTTTTATTGGGTCTTGGTGGTTAACTAATATTAATGATTTATCTTATTTTATTTTTTAATAGTGGAATTTTGTAATGGCCAAAAGATGGTATGTTGTCCATGTTTTTTCTGGAACTGAAAAAAAAGTCTGCCAAAATATTGAAGAACAAATTATCTCCAAAGATATGGGATCTCTTATTGATGAAGTCTTAGTGCCTACTGAAGAAGTGGTCGAAATTAAGCGTGGTGCAAAAATCCAATCTGAAAAAAAATTTTTTCCGGGATACATTTTAATAAAAATGGAAATGACCGATGAAACATGGCATTTCATTAAATCTCAACCTAAAGTTACTGGCTTTCTTGGTGGGAAAGGTAAACCAGTTGCAATAAGTGAAACTGAAGCTAATAGATTAATCGATCAAATAAGTGAAGGTGTTGATAGACCAAGATCAAGCGTTATCTATGAAATAGGTGAAGAAGTAAGAGTCTCAGACGGTCCTTTTCAGAGTTTTAATGGTTTAGTTGAAGAAATCGATGAAGATAAATCAAGATTGAAAGTTGCTGTGTCTATTTTTGGTAGATCAACTCCTGTCGATCTAGAATATAGTCAAGTTGAAAAAATTTAATAATTAAGCAACATATGTTGTTGCGGAGGTTAATATGGCAAAGAAAATAGAAGGTTACATTAAACTAAATATCCCTGCAGGTGCAGCAAATCCATCTCCTCCAGTTGGTCCAGCTTTAGGTCAGCGTGGTGTTAACATAATGGAGTTTTGTAAGGCTTTTAATGCTTCAACAGATTCTTTAGAAAAAAATATGCCTATACCAGTTGTAATAACTGTTTTTTCTGATAAAAGTTTTAGTTTTGTTACTAAAACACCACCAGTATCCTTTTTTCTTAAAAAAGCTATTGGGAAAGATAAAGGATCAAGCGAACCTGGTAGAGTAGTTGGTGGATCAATAAAAATTGAACAAATTAAAGAAATTGCTGAAAATAAAATGAAAGACTTAAATGCATCAACCATCGATGGTGCAATTGAAATGGTGAAAGGTTCAGCCAGATCAATGGGATTAGAGGTATTGGAGTAGTGTTATGAGTAAAGGAAAGTATCTCTCAGATTTATATAAAAGTATTGAAAATAAAACTTTCAATGTTGAAGAAGCAATCAAATTTATTGTAAGCAAAAAAAGAGAAAAATTTGATGAAACTATTGAGATTTCTATGAATTTAGGTATTGATCCTAGACATGCAGATCAAATGGTAAGAGGTGTAGTATCCTTGCCTAATGGTAATGGAAAAGTAATGAAAGTTGCTGTATTTGCAAAAGAAAAAAAAGCAGAAGAAGCAAAGGAAGCAGGAGCAGACGTCATCGGAGCTGAAAATCTGGCTGAAGACATGCAAAATGGTAATTTAGATTATGATAGGGTTATAGCTACACCTGACATGATGGGTGTTGTTGGCAAAATAGGTAAGATACTTGGTCCAAAGGGATTAATGCCAAACCCTAAGCTTGGAACTGTAACAGCTGATATAAAAGCGGCAGTTGAAGCTGCAAAATCAGGTCAAGTTCAATACCGCGCAGAAAAAACTGGAATAGTTCAAGCTGGAATTGGAAAGATAAGTTTTGGATCTGATAAATTAATTGAAAATGTCAATTCATTTATTGAAGCCATACAAAAATCCAGACCATCTGGAGCCAAAGGTACTTTTATAAAAAAAATTTCTATCAGCTCAACGATGGGAGTTGGTATTAACGTAAATATATAGTTAATTATATATTTACTTCAGAGTAATATTTATTTATTGCTCTTAACTCAGCCTAAATTAGGTTGAACCTGTCCAAGACTGTAGGTGATTTTATCTTAATACCCTACATAGACAATAAGGGCATTTAATGCCTGGTTTTTGGTAGGACGGGCCGTGGGTAATTTATTACCTTAAATGCAACAAATGTTTAGATTTATAATTCTAAACAAAAATGTGGAGGCACATCGGTGAATAGAAATCAAAAAACCGATTTAGTCAAAACTTTGCGTGATACATTTGAAGATTCGACATCAGTCGTAGTCGTTCATTGTATTGGTCTTACTGTCGCGGAGAGCACTGATCTTCGAAATAAAATGCGTAACGACAACTGTTCATTTAAAGTTACTAAAAATAAAATTACGCGTTTAGCGTTAAAAGACACAAAATACCAACACATGGATGCAATGTTTAGAGGGCCTACTGCTATTGGTTCTTCTAAAGATCCGGTAATGGCAGCAAAAGTTTTGGTAAATTTTGCTAATGAAAATGAAAAGTTAGTTATAATCGGAGGAGGTTTAGATGATAAACCACTTTCAAAAGAAGATGTGGTAGCTTTAGCTAAGCTCCCAAGTCTTAATGAACTTAGAGGCAAACTAGTTGGTCTTCTTCAAGCTCCAGCTTCAAAGTTTGCAAGGCTTACAAAAGAGCCAGCTTCTAAGGTTTTAAGAACTATTTCACAAAAATCACAACAATAATAATTCAATTTTTAGGAGAAAAATATGGCAGATTTAGAAAAAATAGCGGAAGATTTAAGTTCTTTGACAGTCTTAGAAGCGGCTGATTTGGCAAAAATTCTGGAAGAGAAATGGGGGGTTTCAGCTGCTGCGCCAGTTGCAGTCGCGGCAGCTTCAGGTGGTGGAGATGCTCCTGCTTCAGCAGATGCTAAAACAGAATTTTCTGTTTCTTTAACATCAGTAGGTGATAAAAAAATAAATGTCATCAAAGAAGTTAGAGCAGCAACAGGTTTAGGACTTAAAGAAGCTAAAGATTTGGTTGAAGCTGCTCCTTCTATAGTTAAAGAAGGAATACCAGAAGCTGAAGCAAATGAGATAAAGGCTAAACTTGAAGAAGCTGGTGCTACAGTTGAGATTAAGTAGTTCTTGTTTTATCCATAATTATAAAACAAGCTTAATTTGTTAAGCTTGTTTTACAGCTTGTCTATATTTTTGTTAAACTATTTTATAATTAAAAGGGATCATAAATGCCAATCCAGCAAAGTACTTTATTGAACAGAAGAAGAATTAGAAGAACATTTGGTAAAATTAATGAAGTTGCACAAATGCCTAATTTGATTGAGGTTCAAAGAAATTCTTACGAGCAATTTCTGCAAATGTATGTTCCAGTTGACGAAAGAATTAATGTAGGGCTTCAAGCTGTGTTTAGCTCTGTTTTTCCAATTAAAGATTTTGTTGGGAGATCAATGCTTGAATTTGTTTCTTACACTCTTGAAGAACCAAAATATGATGTTGATGAGTGTCATCAACGTGGTCTTACTTATGCCTCTCCATTAAGGCTAACCTTAAGATTAATAGTATGGGATATAGACCCTGATACAGGTACCAAATCCATAAGAGATATGAAAGAGCAAGATGTTTACATGGGTGATATGCCACTTATGACACCAAATGGTACTTTTGTTGTTAATGGAACCGAAAGAGTTATTGTCTCCCAAATGCATAGATCTCCTGGTGTTTTCTTTGACCATGATAAAGGTAAAACGCATGCTTCAGGAAAATTTCTTTTTGCTGCCAGAGTAATTCCATACAGAGGATCATGGTTGGATTTTGAGTTTGACCCTAAAGATATTCTTAATGTTAGAATTGATAGAAAAAGGAAATTACCATGTACTACATTTTTAATGGCACTTCTGGATGATAATTCTGAAAAATATCTTAAAGAATGTATAAAAAACAATAAAGATCCAGACAGAAACCAGCTAATTGGAATGACAAGAGAAGATATATTAGATTATTTTTACGATTCTCAAATATTTGAATTTAAAGCAGATAAATGGGTTACTGAATTTGTGTCAGATAATTACAAAGGTCTAAGATTGAATTTTGACTTGGTAGATGCAAAAAAAAATAAGGTTGTTGCTAAGTCAGGAGAAAAATTAACGCATCGAAGTATAAAAGTACTTCTGGAGAATAACCTTAAATCCATTGAGATTAAGGAAGACGAGCTAATAGGCAAATTTTTGGCAGAAGATGTTATTAATGAAAAATCTGGTGAAATTTTTGCTGAGGCTGGTGATGAAGTTACGACTGATTTTCTGAAGTTATTTAGATTAAATAATCTAAGCATATTAAAAGTTTTATCCATAGATTCTTCTGTTGGACCATGGATGAGAAATACTTTGGCTTTAGATAAAAATACATCTAGAGAAGATGCTCTAGTTGACATTTATAGAGTTATGCGTCCTGGTGAACCACCCGCACTAGAAACAGCTGAAATTTTATTCAATGGACTATTTTTTGATGAAGAGCGATACGACTTATCAGCTGTTGGTAGGGTAAAAATGTCTGCTCGTTTGGATCTTGAAATCGATGACACCTTAAGAGTATTAAGAAAAGTTGATATACTTTCTATTATTAAAGAATTAATTTCATTAAAAGATGGACATGGAGAAATCGACGATATTGACCATTTGGGAAATAGAAGGGTTAGGTCAGTAGGCGAGTTGTTGGAAAACCAATATCGAGTTGGTCTGTCAAGAATGGAAAGAGCAATTAAGGAAAGAATGAGTTCGGCTAATGAAATAGAAAATTTAATGCCGCAAGATCTTATAAATGCAAAGCCAGCTGCTGCTTCTTTAAGAGAGTTTTTTGGCTCAAGTCAATTGTCTCAATTTATGGATCAAACAAATCCTCTTTCAGAAATCACTCATAAAAGAAGGGTGTCTGCACTTGGTCCGGGCGGATTAACTCGTGAAAGAGCTGGATTTGAAGTTAGAGACGTTCATCCTACACATTATGGGAGAATATGCCCAATTGAAACTCCAGAAGGACCAAATATTGGATTAATTAATTCCTTAGCAACTTTTGCTCAAGTCAATCAATATGGATTCATAGAAACACCTTATAGAAAAGTTCAAGATGGAAAAGTAACAAATGATGTCGTTTATATTTCAGCTATTGAAGAAGGAAAGTACACAATTGCTCAAGCAAATGCAGATTTAGATCAATCAAATAATTTTACTGATGAATTATTGCCAGTAAGAAAAGCTGGAGATATTGGTTTGGCAAATCCACACGATATAAATCTTATGGATGTGTCTCCTAAACAATTAGTTTCAGTTGCGTCAGCATTAATACCTTTTTTAGAAAATGATGATGCAAACAGAGCCTTAATGGGTTCTAACATGATGAGACAAGCTGTTCCATTAGTTAAATCAGAAAGCCCACTTGTTGGAACTGGAATTGAAGCCACTGTTGCCCAAGATTCTGGTGTAACACTTGTCGCTAGAAGATCAGGTGTTGTAGATCAAGTCGATGCAACTAGAATTGTAATTAAGGCCAATTCTGTTGATGAAGCCGATGTTAGTCCGGTTGATATTTATTCATTGCTAAAGTTTCAAAGAAGCAACCAAAACACTTGTATCAACCAAAGACCTCTAGTTCAGGTTGGTGATTTGGTAAATCATGGCGACATTATCGCTGATGGTCCTGCCACTGAAGATGGTGAACTTGCTCTTGGAAGAAATGTACTAGTGGCTTTTATGCCTTGGAATGGGTACAATTTTGAAGATTCTATCCTGATTTCCGAACGAATTGTAAAAGAAGATGTTTTCTCATCGATTCACATTGAAGAATTTGAAGTTATGGCTAGAGATACTAAGCTAGGACAAGAAGAAATAACTCGTGATATACCAAACATTGGCGAAGAGGCACTAAGAAACTTAGATGAAGCTGGTATGGTATATATTGGAGCTGAAGTAAAGCCAGGTGATATAATGGTTGGAAAAGTAACTCCAAAGGGTGAAAGTCCAATGACACCGGAAGAAAAATTATTGAGGGCAATTTTTGGTGAAAAAGCCTCAGATGTTAGAGATACTTCCTTAAAAGTTCCACCTGGTGTCTCTGGAACAATTGTGGATGTAAGAGTTTTCTCTAGAAGAGGTATTGAGAAAGATGAAAGAGCTAGAGCAATTGAAAGAGCCGAAATAGATAGGTTTGCTAAAGACAGGGACGATGAAAAATTAATTCTTGAAAAAGGTTATTATGGTCGTCTTACAGAGTTTCTTACTGGACAAAAAATCGAGAATACGTCTATTAATAAATTAAAAAATGATGAAGTTTTATCTCAAGAAATAATGAATGAATTATCAAGACGAGATCTTAGATCGATTTCAGTTAGTGATGAAAAAGTTCAGAAAAAAATTGAAAAGTTATCTAATCATTTTGATGAGGTAATTAAAACCTTAGAAAATAGGTTTAATGATAGAGTTGACAAATTACAGAGGGGAGACGAACTTCTCCCAGGAGTTATGAAGATGGTTAAAGTCTTTGTGGCTGTAAAAAGAAAACTACAGTCTGGCGACAAGATGGCTGGAAGGCATGGTAACAAAGGTGTGATTTCTAAGATTATTCCTGCTGAAGATATGCCTTATTTGGAAGATGGAACTTCAGTCGATGTTGTTTTAAACCCATTAGGTGTCCCATCGAGAATGAATGTTGGTCAAATATTAGAGACACATTTAGGTTGGGCGGCAGCAGGATTAGGTCACAAAATTGGGAATATGATACTAGGTGAAAATGTTTCTAGTAGTAAAAATATTAGAAAATTTCTTTCACAAATTTATGGTGATAAACAAACTAAGTCAGATTTTTCTAAATTAGATGATGAAGGAATTCTCAAACAAGCTACTAACTTAAAAAGAGGTGTGCCAATGGCAACTCCAGTCTTTGATGGTGCAAGTGAAGTAAATGTGAGAGAAATGCTTAAGTTAGCAGATTTAAATGAAACTGGTCAGGTCTGGCTTACTGATGGAAGAACTGGTGAGGTTTTTGATAGAAAAGTTACTGTAGGATATATTTACATGTTAAAGCTTCATCATTTAGTTGATGATAAGATACATGCAAGATCAATTGGTCCTTATTCTTTAGTTACACAGCAACCTTTGGGTGGTAAAGCTCAATTTGGAGGTCAGAGATTTGGTGAAATGGAAGTTTGGGCGCTTGAAGCATATGGTGCAGCTTATACACTCCAAGAAATGTTAACTGTAAAATCTGATGATGTATCTGGACGAACCAAAGTTTATGAATCAATTATTAGAGGTGACGATGACTTTGAAGCTGGAATTCCAGAATCATTTAACGTTTTGATAAAAGAATTAAAATCCCTTGGACTAAATGTTAATATGGATTTAGTAGATTAATACATATAATTATAAACCATGAATGGAAATGCGATATGAATGAACTTATAAACACATTTGGGCAAACAGGATCAACTCAGAGTTTTGATCAAATTAGTATTTCTATAGCGTCTCCGGAAGCTATTAAAAGTTGGTCATTTGGTGAAATAAGAAAACCTGAAACAATAAATTACAGAACCTTCAAGCCTGAACGTGATGGACTTTTTTGTGCTAAAATTTTCGGGCCAGTAAGAGACTATGAATGCTTATGTGGCAAATACAAAAGAATGAAGTATAGAGGAATTATTTGTGAAAAATGCGGAGTTGAAGTTACTCTTTCTAAAGTTCGAAGAGAGAGAATGGGTCATATTGACTTAGCTTCACCTGTTGCACATATCTGGTTTCTAAAGTCATTACCATCAAGAATTGGTTTGCTAGTCGATATGACACTTAAAGATCTCGAGAGAGTTCTTTATTTTGAATATTTTTTAGTCACAGAACCTGGATTGACATCATTGGATAAAGGTCAATTGCTTAGTGAAGAAGATTATGAAAGTGCTCTTGATGAATTTGGTGATGAGAGTTTTGAAGTATCAATTGGTGCTGAAGCTATTAAGAAAATATTAACTGATATGAATTTGGATGAAGAGATTATAAAAATTCGTGATGAATTAACAAGTACAGGTTCAGAAATAAAAAGAAAAAAATTAGTTAAAAGACTTAAGCTTGTAGAGTCATTCTTACAGTCAGGAGCAAAGCCTGAATGGATGATATTAGACGTTGTGCCTGTAATACCTCCTGAACTTAGACCGTTAGTCCCACTTGATGGTGGAAGATTTGCAACTTCCGATTTAAACGATTTGTACAGAAGAGTTATTAATCGAAATAATCGTCTTAAAAGACTTTTAGAGTTAAGGGCTCCAGACATAATAATTCGTAATGAAAAAAGAATGCTACAGGAATCCGTTGATGCATTATTTGATAACGGCAGAAGAGGTCGTGTTATAACTGGTGTTAATAAAAGGCCGCTCAAATCTTTATCAGATATGCTTAAAGGTAAACAAGGTAGGTTTAGACAAAATCTCCTTGGTAAAAGGGTTGATTATTCCGGAAGATCAGTAATTGTTGTAGGCCCTGATTTAAAATTACATCAATGTGGTCTTCCCAAAAAAATGGCTTTGGAATTATTCAAACCATTTATTTATTCTAAATTAGAACTGTATGGTTTAGCAAGTACGGTTAAGGCTGCTAAAAGAATGGTTGAGAAGGAAAGACCTGAGGTTTGGGATATTTTAGAGGAGGTTATAAGAGAACATCCTGTTATGCTGAATAGAGCACCAACTTTACATAGACTTGGTATTCAAGCATTTGAACCAGTTTTAATTGAAGGTAAAGCTATTAATTTGCATCCTCTTGTTTGTACTGCTTTTAATGCTGATTTTGATGGTGATCAGATGGCTGTTCACGTACCTCTTTCTCTTGAAGCACAATTAGAAGCTAGAGTACTTATGATGTCTACAAATAATATACTTTCACCATCAAGTGGAAAGCCTATCATAGTTCCATCTCAAGACATAATTTTGGGATTATATTATTTATCTATGATAAGTGATGGTCAAAAAGGTGAGGGTATGATTTTTTCAAATCCTATGGAAGCTTTGATGGCTTTAGACAATTCTCAAGTTGACTTGCAGGCTAGAGTAAAAATTAGAGTTGAGATATATGACGGTGAAGGAAATAAGTCTCTTCAATTAGTCGAAACCACACCAGGTAGAGCGAAATTATCAACATTATTACCTTCGCATAGCTCTGTTGATTACAATACTATAAATAAACTAATGACAAAAAAAGAAGTAACAAACGTTATTGATTATGTTTATAGACATTGTGGCCAAAAAGATACTGTAATTTTTTGCGATAAATTGATGGCAATGGGTTTCAGGCACGCTTGCACAGCTGGAATATCATTTGGAATTTCCGATCTGGAAACTCCAAAAGCAAAACAAGATTTAATGGTCAAAGCAGAAAAACAGGTTAAAGACTTCGAGCAACAATATCAAGATGGTTTAATAACTCAGGGTGAAAAATATAATAAAGTTGTTGATGTCTGGTCTAAATGCTCTGACGATGTGGCAGCTGAAATGATGAAAAATATTTCAACTATCAAAACTGGTGAGCCAGTGAATTCCGTTTGGATGATGGCACATTCTGGAGCCAGGGGATCTGCTGCGCAAATCAAACAACTTGCAGGTATGCGTGGGCTTATGGCTAAGCCTTCAGGAGAAATAATTGAGACTCCAATAAAGTCTTCATTTAAAGATGGCCTTAATGTTCTTGAATATTTTAACTCGACACATGGAGCTAGAAAAGGGCTAGCTGATACTGCTTTAAAAACTGCAAACTCTGGTTATTTAACAAGAAGATTAGTTGATGTTGCTCAAGATTGTATAGTTACTGAGAATGATTGTGGGACTGAAAATGGTTTTGTTATGAGGGCTGTTATTGAAGGTGGTGATATAATAGAACCTCTTGCAGAGAGAATTTTAGGAAGAACAACTGCTTCAGAAATTATAAATACAAAAGATAATTCAGTTATTTTAGATAAGGGTATAATTATTTCGGAAGACGATATTGAAAAGATTGAAAAAGCAGGTATCGATCAAGTTAAAGTTAGGTCTGCGCTAACTTGTGAAACTCAACCAGGTATATGTGCTGCATGTTATGGAAGAGATCTTGCAAGAGGAACACCGGTGAATATAGGAGAAGCTGTTGGTGTGATTGCTGCTCAATCAATAGGAGAACCCGGCACACAACTTACAATGAGAACTTTTCATATTGGTGGCGCTGCCCAAAGAGGAGCTGAGCAGTCAAAAATAGAGGCCCCTTTTGATGGTAAAATACGTTTAGATAATACATCGTTAGTAACTACAGAAGATGGTAGCGAGGTAGTTCTTTCTAGATCATCAGAAATGATTATCTTAGACGATCAAGGTCGAGAAAAAGCGCGATATCGTCTTCAATATGGCGCCAAGTTATTAAAAAAAGATGGTTCTAAAGTTAAAGCTAGCGAGATATTAGCAGAATGGGATCCTTATACTATACCAATTATCACAGAAAAAGAAGGGACAGCACATTATGTGGATCTTGTTGAAGGTGTTTCAATGAGGGAAATAGTAGATGAGTCTACTGGTATTGGTAGTAGAGTAGTTTTGGACTGGAAACAACAAACTGGTGGATCAAATTTAAGGCCACGAATAACTCTTAGAGATGATAGTGGTGAAGTTATTAATTTACCTAATGGATTGGAAGCTAGATATTTTATGTCTATGAACGCTGTCCTGAGCGTTGATAATAAAAGTAAGGTAAAAGCTGGCTCTGTTTTAGCACGTATTCCACGTGAAAGCTCAAAGACGAGAGATATTACGGGGGGGCTGCCTAGGGTTGCAGAGCTTTTTGAAGCAAGAAAACCAAAAGACTTTGCAATAATTTCTGAAAGTGATGGCGTCGTTGAATTTGGTACTGATTATAAAGCTAAAAGAAGAATTAGAGTTGTACCACAAGATAACAAAAATGAAACTGTTGAGTATATGGTTCCAAAAGGCAAACTTTTAGCTGTACAAGAAGGTGATTTTATTAGGAAAGGAGATATGATCATTGATGGAAGTCCTGTGCCACATGATATTTTAAATATTTTAGGAATAGAGGCACTAGCTGATTACTTGGTTAAAGAAGTTCAAGATGTTTATAGATTACAGGGTGTTAAGATAAATGATAAGCATATTGAGGTTATTGTAAGGCAAATGTTACAAAAAATAGAAATCACAGACCATGGCGGAACAACATTTTTAAATGGAGAGCATGTCAATAGATTAGAGTTTAAACGAGCAAATGAAAATGCTATCAAAAATGGTATTGAACCAGCAAAAGGTGTTTCTGTTTTACTTGGTATTACAAAAGCTAGTTTGCAAACAGAAAGTTTTATTTCTGCAGCGTCTTTCCAAGAAACAACTAGAGTATTAACTGAGGCTGCTGTCTCTGGTAAATCTGATATGTTATCAGGGCTAAAAGAGAATGTCATTGTTGGTAGATTGGTACCAGCTGGCACTGGATCTGTAGTAAATAAACTTAGAATGACAGCTCATCGTAGAGATAAAGAAATTCTAGATAACATGAATAAAGAAGAGGAAGAAGTACTTACTGATAATGATGAGTAGTTTAGTCTATTATTATAAGAATTATTTAATAACTTTATATTTTTGTTCTTGACCAATTCATTAGTTAGGAATACAATCCCGCGATATTGAGTCCTGGTTGTAATTTCAGATTAGACGCTAGCTCAATAACATAATTGCTTTTTAATGTGTCTGTATATCATTAATATTATAAAGGAAACATAAATGCCTACAATTAATCAGCTAATAAGGCATGGTCGAGTTAAGCCAATTAATAAAACAAAAGTACCTGCAATGCAATCTTGTCCACAAAAACGTGGTGTATGTACACGCGTTTATACAACAACACCAAAAAAACCCAATTCAGCCCTCAGAAAAGTTGCTAGGATTAGGCTTACAAATGGTTTTGAAGTCACTTCTTATATCCCAGGTGAAGGTCATAATTTACAAGAGCATTCTGTTGTCATGATTAGAGGTGGAAGGGTAAAGGATTTACCTGGTGTAAGATATCATGTTATTCGTGGAACTCTAGATACTCAGGGTGTTGCAGATAGGCGGCAAAGAAGATCTAAATACGGTGCTAAACGACCTAAATAAAAGAAAGTAGTTTTATGTCTAGAAGAAGAAAAGCAATTAAAAGGCAAATAATGCCAGATCCAAAGTTTAATGATAAGATTGTTTCAAAATTTACATCTTGTCTAATGTTTGATGGAAAGAGGTCAACTGCTGAAAAAATAGTTTATGGCGCTTTTGAAGTTATACACAAGAAGGTTGGTACTGAGCCCATAAAAGTTTTTCATGATGCTCTTGAAAATGTTCAACCTCAACTTGAGGTAAGATCTAGAAGAGTAGGTGGAGCTACTTATCAGGTTCCAGTTGAAGTGCGTTCTGACAGGGCACTTGCTTTGGCAATTAGATGGCTCATAAACAGCAGTCGAAATAGGTCTGAAAATTCAATGACTGAAAGGTTGAGTGGGGAGTTAATTGATGCCTCTTCTAATAGGGGAGCATCTGTAAAAAAGAAAGAAGACACTCATAAAATGGCTGAAGCTAATAAAGCTTTCTCACACTATCGTTGGTAGTAATTAAATAGGTATTAAAAATGGCTCGTGGATATAATTTAAATAGATATAGAAACTTTGGTATAATCGCTCATATTGACGCGGGTAAAACCACTACTTCAGAAAGAGTTTTATACTATACCGGTAGATCTCACAAAATTGGTGAAGTTCATGATGGTAATGCTACTATGGACTGGATGGAACAAGAGCAAGAGCGTGGTATTACAATTACATCTGCCGCCACAACGTGTTTTTGGACCAGAACAGAAGATGGTAAAGATTTTGATAAATACTATGGCTCCAGTGAAGACGAGGCCAAATTTAGATTTAACATAATAGATACACCAGGGCACGTAGATTTTACAATAGAAGTTGAAAGATCTCTTGCCGTTCTAGATGGAGCTGTTGTTGTTTTAGACGCAAATGCAGGAATTGAACCTCAGACAGAAACTGTGTGGCGTCAAGCTGATAGATATAAAGTGCCAAGAATTGTTTTTGTCAATAAAATGGATAAAATTGGTGCAGATTTTTTTAAATGTGTAAGTATGGTTAAAGACCGTACTGGTGCTACTCCATTACCTATAAATCTACCAATCGGTGCGGAAAATGATTTTTCAGGATTAGTTGATCTTGTTTCTATGAAAGAGTGGGTTTGGGACTCAGAAGATTTGGGTGCGTCATGGACTATCCGTGAAATAAGAGAAGAATTAACAGAAAAAGCGAAAATAATGAGAGCAGAGCTTATAGAATTAGCTGTTGAGCAAGATGATGAATGGATGGAAAAATATTTGGAAGGCGAAGAGCCTGACGAAGTTTCTCTGAGAAAATTGATTAGAAAAGGTACTCTAGCAATGGATTTTGTACCGATTTTGTGTGGATCTGCTTTTAAAAATAAAGGTGTCCAAACCATGCTGAATTCAGTTGTAGACTTTCTTCCTGACCCACTTGATGTTCCAGCTTATTTAGGATTTGTACCTGGAGACAAAACAGAAACGAGAAACATCGAAAGAAAAGCTAGTGATGAAGAGCCTTTCTCTGGTCTAGCATTTAAGATTATGAATGATCCATTTGTAGGTTCTCTTACTTTTTTACGAATATATTCTGGTTCCATCAAAAAAGGTGATTCTCTTCTCAATTCTACCAAAGGGAAAAAGGAACGTGTTGGTAGAATGATGATGATGCATTCTAATAACAGAGAAGAAATTGACGAGGCATTTGCTGGTGATATTGTTGCACTGGCTGGAATGAAGGAAACAACAACAGGTGACACCCTATGTGATCCATTAAAAGCTGTCGTATTAGAAACAATGTCTTTTCCAAATCCAGTTATTGAGATTGCAGTAGAGCCAAAATCAAAAAATGACCAAGAAAAAATGTCCACAGGTCTTGCTAGGTTAGCTGCTGAGGATCCTTCGTTTCAGGTTTCGACGGATATAGAGTCAGGTCAAACTATAATGAAAGGTATGGGTGAGCTTCATTTAGATATTTTGATTGACCGTCTCAAGCGAGAATTTAAGGTTGAGGCTAACATTGGTGCGCCTCAGGTTGCTTACAGAGAAACAATAACTAAAGAAGTTGAAGTTGATTACACTCATAAAAAACAATCTGGTGGTTCCGGACAATTTGCAAGAGTTAAAATGACATTTTCGCCAAACCAAGATCAAGACTTTGAGTTTATTAATTCAATAAAAGGAGGTAATATTCCGTCTGAATATATTCCCGGTGTTGAAAAAGGTTTAATGCAAGCAAAAGAATCTGGTATAATCGCTGGTTTCCCTGCGATAGACTTTAAAGTAAATCTACATGATGGTGCATTCCATGATGTTGACTCATCTGTTATGGCATTTGAAATTGCTGCAAGAGCTGCTTTTAGAGAGGGTATGACTAAAGCTTCACCAGTTTTACTTGAGCCAATAATGAAAGTTGAATGCGTAACACCGGAAGAATACATGGGTGATATAATTGGAGACTTAAACAGTAGGCGTGGACAAGTTAATGGCATGGATGCAAGAGGTAATGCGCAAGTAATTAATGCTATGGTGCCTTTAGCTAATATGTTTGGTTATGTAAATAATTTAAGATCTATGAGTCAGGGAAGAGCACAGTATACAATGATTTTTGATCATTATGATCAAGTTCCACAAGCAGTGGCAGATGAAGTTAAGGCTAAGTTAGCTTAATGAATTTAATAAATAAAGTTAAAGAAAGGTCATAAAAGATGTCTAAAGAAAAATTTGATCGTAGCAAACCGCATGTTAATATTGGTACAATAGGTCATGTTGACCATGGTAAGACTACACTAACCGCAGCAATTACTAAAGTTATGGCTGATGCTGGTCGTGCTGACTTTTCTGCTTATGACCAAATCGATAAAGCTCCAGAAGAAAGAGAGAGAGGTATAACTATTTCTACTGCTCATGTAGAGTATGAAACTGAGAATCGTCACTATGCTCACGTTGATTGCCCAGGTCATGCTGACTATGTAAAAAATATGATTACAGGTGCGGCTCAAATGGATGGTGCAATATTGGTTGTGAATGCTGCTGATGGCCCTATGCCACAAACTAAAGAACATATTCTATTAGCTCGTCAGGTTGGTGTCCCTTCTCTGGTTGTTTATATGAATAAAGTAGATCAGGTTGATGATGAAGAGCTGTTAGAATTAGTTGAGTTAGAAATTCGTGAATTACTAAGTAGTTATGAGTTTCCTGGCGATGATATTCCAATTATTAAAGGAAGTGCCTTAGCTGCACTTGAAGGTCGCGATGAAGCCATTGGTGTGAATTCAATCACTGAGTTAATGGCTGCTGTAGATTCTTATATTCCTCAGCCTGAGCGTGATAAAGATAAACCCTTCTTAATGCCTATTGAAGATGTTTTTTCTATATCAGGAAGAGGTACTGTTGTAACAGGTCGTGTTGAGCGAGGTGTTATAAAAGTTGGTGAAGAGATAGAGATAGTTGGAATCAAAGAAACAGCTAAAACAACATGTACAGGTGTTGAAATGTTTCGTAAATTGTTAGATTCTGGTGAGGCTGGTGATAATGTTGGGGTTCTATTAAGGGGCACAAAAAGAGAAGAAGTTGAACGTGGTCAGGTATTATCTGCGCCTGGTTCAATAAAGCCTTATTCTAAATTCAAAGGTGAAGCCTATATTTTAACTAAAGATGAGGGTGGGAGACATACACCATTTTTTAGTAACTATCGTCCACAATTCTATTTTAGAACAACTGATGTCACTGGGGCTGTTGAGTTGCCATCTGGTACAGAGATGGTGATGCCAGGCGATAATATCGCAATATCTGTAGAATTAATAACTCCAATTGCAATGGATGAAGGACTAAGGTTCGCGATAAGAGAAGGTGGAAGAACCGTAGGCGCTGGAGTTGTATCAAGTATTGAAGCTTAATTAATAAAATTTGAAGAGATAAAGTAACGAGGATTTAATGGACAATCAAAATATTAGAATTAGGCTTAAAGCTTTTGATCATAGGATATTAGATCAATCTACTTCTGAAATAGTCAATACAGCAAAAAGAACGGGTGCAAAAATTCGTGGCCCTATTCCTCTTCCCACGTCATTAAACAGGTTTACAGTCCTTAGAGGACCTCATGTTGATAAAAAAAGCCGTGAACAATTTGAGATGAGAACTCATAAACGTGTCCTTGATATACTTGAGCCCACCCCGCAAACAGTTGATGCACTTATGAAGTTGGATTTAGCCTCAGGTGTTGACGTAGAAATTAAACTATAGGAACAATATTATGCGCTGCGGAATTGTTGCAAGAAAATTGGGTATGTCTCGCTTATTTAACGAGAATGGTGAACATGTTCCAGTCACTGTGCTAAGAATTGAAGATCTTGAAGTCTTATCCATTAAAACAACTGATAAGGACGGGTATACTGCAGTTCAGTTAGGTTTCAATAATAAAAAGCCAAAAAACATATCTAAACCAGTTAGAGGAGTCTTTGCTAAGGTGAAGATTGAACCAAAGGAAAAAATTGTTGAGTTTAGGGTAAGTGAAGATGCTATTTTGAATGTTGGTGATAAATTAGGAGTTAACCACTTCGTTGCTGGTCAGAAAGTTGATGCTGTTGGTGTATCACAAGGTAAAGGGTTTTCTGGTGCAATGAAAAGACATAATTTTGGTGGAATGCAAGCTTCACACGGTGTTTCAATCAGTCACAGATCTCATGGTTCTACTGGAAATAGCCAAGATCCAGGTAGAACCTGGAAGGGTAAAAAAATGGCTGGTCAATACGGTAACGTAAGAACAACAATACAAAACTTAAAAGTAGTTAAATTACTTGAAGATGACGATTTAATTTTAATCCAAGGTTCAGTTCCAGGTTCAAGAAATGGGGTAGTGCTATTAAGAGATGCTATCAAACACAAAACCCCAAATGAAGCCCCATTTCCTGCTGGCTTTAGAAATGATAGAAAAGCTAATAAAAACGATCCCTCTTTGTCATCTGATCAAAATGAAAAAGAAATTTCTTCGGAAGTTGAAGGAGCTGAAATTGAAAATTAAATCTGTTAATTTAAGTAATAAGATTGGTAAAGAAATTGATCTTAATGAAAAAGTTTTTGGTATAGTTCCAAGAGAGGATATAGTCTCACGGGTCATTAGGTGGCAATTAGCAAAACGGCGATTGGGAAATCACTCAGTGCAGACACGAAGTCAAGTAAAAATGACAACTGCTAAAATGTACAAGCAAAAGGGTACTGGAAAAGCTAGGCATGGTTCTGGCTCTGTTTCACAATTTAGAGGAGGTGGAATGGCTCACGGTCCTGTAGTTCACTCTCATGCACATAGTTTGAATAAAAAAGTTAGAAAATTAGGATTAAGGTCTGTTTTATCAAATAAGTTTAAGTCTGGAAAACTTATAATTTTAGAAGCCTCTAATAGTGATGGTAAAACATCTTCATTAAAGAAAAGCTTAAATAAAATGGGTGTAAATAATGCTCTTATTATTTCGGGCAATGATGTCGATCAAAATCTAATAAGGGCTGCAGCTAATATTAGAAATTTAGATATTTTGTCTCATCTAGGATTAAATGTTTATGATGTAGTTAAAAAAGATAATTTAATTATTATAGATGATGCTTTGAAATTTGTTGAGGAGCGATTGTCATGAGTATAAGGCCAAGAAAAAAGGTTGATTTAAAGATAAGTCAAAACAAAGCTTACCAGATTATTTTAAATCCATTGGTTACAGAAAAATCAACACAGCAGTCAGAATTTAATAAAATGGTGTTTTCTGTGCCCGTCAATGCCACGAAAATGGAAGTTAAGTCATCAATTGAAAAAATTTTCTCTGTAAAAGTTAAGGCTGTTAATACGATATTACTTAAGGGCAAAGTCAAAAGATTTAAGGGCATGTTAGGTAGACGCTCTAATACAAAAAAAGCTATAGTAACGCTTGCTCCAGGAAATACCATTGACTTGTCGGCAGGAGTTTAAATTATGGCATTAAAGCAATACAAACCTAATACACCTGGACAAAGAGGGTTAGTCTTAGTTGATAAGTCTAACCTTTTTAAAGGAAAACCAGTTAAAAAGTTAACAGTTGGCCTTAATAAGTCTGGTGGTAGAAATAACTCTGGTAAGATTACAATGTGGCAACGTGGAGGTGGTCACAAAAGACGTTATAGAATTATAGATTTCAAAAGAAAAAAATTGGACATTCTAGGAACTGTTGAACGAATAGAATATGATCCAAATAGATCAGCCTTCATAGCTCTTATTAAATATGAAGATAATGAATTAAGTTACATTATTGCTCCCCAGAGATTAGCTTTAGGTGATAAGGTGGTATCTTCAAAAAAAGCTGACATAAAGCCTGGCAATTGTATGCCCCTTTCTTCAGTACCTGTAGGTACTATAATTCATAATGTTGAATTAAAACCTGGTAAGGGTGCCCAGATTGCGCGATCAGCTGGTTCCTATGTGCAATTAATAGGAAAGGATCTTTCGTATTCAATTCTAAGATTAATGTCAGGTGAGGTAAGATTAGTATTATCATCCTGCTTATGTACAATTGGAGCAGTTTCTAATCAAGATAATCAAAATACAAATCTAGGTAAAGCAGGTCGCAATAGGTGGCTTGGTAAAAGACCATCTGTTAGAGGTGTTGCAATGAATCCTGTAGATCATCCTCATGGAGGTGGTGAAGGAAGAACTTCAGGTGGTAGGCACCCAGTAACACCTTGGGGAAAGCCAACTAAAGGATATAGAACAAGAAATAATAAAAGAACAGATAAATTAATAATTAGAAGAAGAAAAGTATAGGGTAAACTTTATGTCAAGATCTATATGGAAAGGTCCATTTGTGGACGGATATCTATTAAAAAAAGCTGAAATTGCTAGAAACTCTGGTAGGAACGACGTGATCAAAACTTGGTCCAGAAGATCAACCGTTATGCCACAATTTGTTGGTCTTACATTTGGTGTTTATAATGGGAAAAAATTTATACCTGTGACTATAACTGAAGCAATGGTTGGTCATAAATTAGGTGAATTTTCACCTACCAGAACATATTATGGTCATACTGCGGACAAAAAGTCTAAGCGATAGGAGTTAAAATGGGTAGAGAGAAAAATAAGCGAAGAGAATTAGATAATGAAGCTAAAGTTGTGCTTAAAAATATAAGAGTAAGTCCACAAAAGCTAAATCTTGTTGCGCAAATGATAAGAAAAGAAACTGCTTCAAAAGCCATATCTATTTTGCAATTTTCAAAAAGAAGAATATCTGTTGTTGTTGAAAAAGCTTTAAGATCAGCTATAGCAAATGCTGAAAACAATCATTCGTTAGATATAGATAAGTTAATTATTAAAGAAGCATATGTTGGAAAAGGGCTGGTTATGAAGCGTTTTCATGCTAGAGCTAGAGGACGTGGTGCAAGAATTTTAAAGCCATTTTCTCATTTAACAATATTATTATCTGAACAGGAAGGTAACTAAAATGGGTCAAAAGACACAGCCAATAGGGTTTAGATTGGGTATAAATAGAACCTGGGATTCTAGATGGTTTGGAGGTAAGTCATACGGAGACTTACTTCATCAAGATATTGAACTAAGAAAATATTTATTTGAAAAACTCAAATCGGCAGCAGTTAGTAAAATTGTTATAGAGAGACCTGCAGGTAGAGCTCGTATTTCAATTTATGCAGGCAGGCCTGGATTAGTGATAGGCAAAAAAGGCCAAGATATTGAAACTTTGAAAAATACATTGAGTAAGAAAGTAAATGCTGAGGTAAGTCTAAACATTATTGAGATAAGAAAGCCTGAGCTAGATGCTAAATTAGTTGCTGATGGCATTGCTCAACAACTTGAGAGAAGAGTCGCGTTTAGAAGAGCTATGAAAAGAGCCGTCCAAAGTGCAATTAGGCTTGGTGCAGAAGGTGTTAGAATAAATTGTGCAGGAAGACTTGGTGGCGCAGAAATCGCAAGAACCGAATGGTACAGAGAAGGAAGAGTTCCATTACATACACTAAGAGCTGACGTTGATTATGGAGAATCTACTGCTTTAACTACATATGGTGCAACAGGCATTAAAGTTTGGATTTTCAAGGGTGAAGTTTTGGAGCATGATCCTATGGCACAGGAGAAAAAAATGACCAATGCTGTAAAAGGTTCCAATATGAAAAATATGGACTAGGGGTAAATAATGCTACAACCAAAAAGAACAAAATTTAGAAAGGCTCATAAAGGTAGAATTCATGGGCTGGCTAAAGGTGGGACAAAGTTAAATTTTGGATCATATGGATTGAAAGCAGTTCAACCTGAAAGAGTTACTGCTAGACAAATAGAAGCAGCTAGAAGAGCTATTACAAGACATCTTCGACGTGCAGGTAGAGTTTGGATTAGAGTATTCCCTGATGTTCCAGTTTCGAGTAAACCAGCTGAGGTTAGAATGGGAAAAGGAAAAGGTTCTCCTGAATATTGGATTTGTAGAGTTAAACCAGGAAAAATAATGTTTGAATTGGATGGTGTTTCAGAAGATGCTGCCAAAGAAGCTTTAAGCCTTGCTGCTGCAAAGCTCCCAATGCATACAAAAGTTGTTAAAAGATTAGGTGAATAGTTGGAGGTATTTAAATGGCAAAGTATAAACCTAAGGATTTAAAAACAAAAACTATTGATGAATTAAAAGATCATTTGAAACTTCTTAGAAAAGAACAATTCAATCTTCGGTTTCAAGTTAGTAATGGACAAAACGAAAATCCTGCGAGATTTGGTTTAATTCGGAAAGAGATAGCTTGTATTAAAACTATTTTAAATAATGTTATATCAACTAAAAGTTTAGGAAATTAATTATCATGCCGAAAAGAATTTTGACAGGTAAAGTTACAAGTAACAAGTCAGACAAGACTATTACGGTACTTGTGGAAAGAAAAATAATGCACCCTATGTATAAAAAATTTGTGACAAAATCAAAAAAGTTTGCTGTTCATGATAATGAAAATAAGTTCAAGGTTGGGGATATTGTGAATATAAAAGAATGCACTCCCATTTCAAAAAACAAACGTTTTGAAGTGATATATTAATAAATTAGCGGAGACAAATTATGATACAAATGCAAAGCAATCTTGATGTTGCGGATAATTCAGGAGCAAGAAGAGTACAATGTATAAAAGTCTTGGGTGGATCTGGAAGAAAGACTGCTGCTGTAGGTGATATAATTGTAGTGTCTATTAAAGAAGCTATTCCGAGAGGCCGAGTAAAAAAAGGTGATGTCCATAGAGCTGTGATAGTCAGAACATCTAAAGAGGTAAGAAGAAACGATGGTACTTGTATTAGGTTCGACAAAAATGCAGCAGTTTTAGTGAATAAAAGCAATGAACCTATTGGAACTCGTATATTTGGTCCTGTCACACGTGAGCTCAGGAGTAGAAAATTTATGAAAATAGTCTCACTTGCTCCGGAGGTTTTGTAATGAATAAAAAATTTAAAATTAAAACTGGGGATACAGTTATTGTTATTACTGGAAAAGACAAAGGCAAAACTGGGAACGTTACATCAGTAATGAAATCTAATGATAGAGTAATTGTAGAAGGCGTTAATATTATAAAGCGTCATAAGAAAGCAACTCAAGAAAGTCCTGGTAAAATTGAAGAAAGAGAAGCATCTATTCATATATCCAATGTAGCTCACTTGGATCCTGATACTGGAAAAGCAACAAGAGTAAAATATGATTTAAAAGATGGTTTGAAAAAAAGATTATCTGTTGTTTCTGGTTCATTATTAGATAAGTAATTAGGAGATTAAGATGAATACAAGGCTGAAAGAAAAATATAAAAAAGAAATATCCAAAACTTTAAAAGATAAATTTAAATACAAAAATGATCTTGAAATACCTAAGCTTGAAAAAGTTGTCATAAACATGGGAGTTGGTGAAGCTGTTAAAGATAGTAAAAAAATAGAGTCTGCAGTAAATGAATTAGCGGCTATAACAGGACAAAAACCTGTTATAACAAAATCTAAAAAAGCTAATGCAAGTTTTAAACTTAGAGAAGGTATGCCAATAGGTGTAAAAGTTACATTAAGAAAAAATAAAATGTACGAATTCGTAGATAGATTTGTAAATATTGCATTGCCAAGAGTCAGAGATTTCAGGGGAGTAAACACCAAAAGCTTTGATGGTAAGGGAAATTATGCATTAGGATTAAAAGAACAATACGTTTTCCCAGAAATTGAATATGATAATGTGGACTCAGTTAGAGGTATGGATATAATTTTTGTAACCTCTGCTAAATCAGACGAAGAGGCTCGGGAACTTTTAAATGGATTTGATTTTCCCTTTAATCAATAATAATTTAATTAGGAGATGTAGATGGCAAAAAAAAGTGCTATCCAAAAAAACTTAAATAAAGAAAAACAAGTTAAAAAAAATAAATCAAGAAGAGATCGCTTGAAAGCTATATGTAGTAATAGGACCCTTCCTATGGAACAACGTTTTGAAGCTCAACTAAAATTATCTGAAATGCCAAGAAACGGTGCTAAAATAAGATTAAGAAATAGATGTTTAATTACGGGAAGACCTCGTGGATATTATCGAAAAGTTAAAATGTCACGAATAGCTCTAAGAGAATTAGCTTTATCTGGTCAAATTCCAGGTATGGTAAAATCAAGTTGGTAGAAAGGTATTAATTATGTCAATGAGTGATACACTTGGGGATATGTTGACCAGGATTAGAAATGGTCAATCAGCCAATAAAGCAGTTGTTGAGGCTCCTGCCTCAAGATTTAGAGGTAATGTATTAGATGTTCTTAAAAGAGAAGGCTACATTCGTAATTTTTCTAAATTTGAAAAACGTCCTGGTATTCATGAATTCAAAATTGAATTAAAATATTTTGAAGGTAAACCAGTTATTAGTGAAATTAAAAGGGTGTCTACTCCTGGAAGAAGAGTTTACTCAAGTATAAATGATTTACCAAGGACTTATAATGGTCTTGGTATATCAATTTTATCTACTCCAAGAGGTGTAATGAGCGATAATGAAGCTCGAGCAGCTCATGTGGGTGGCGAAGTTCTTTGTCAAGTATTTTAGGAGTATTTTTATGTCAAGAGTTGGCCAAGCCATTATTAATATACCTAATGGTGTTGAAGTTAAAAAAGTAGATAACAAATTTTTAGTTAAAGGTTCTAAGGGTGAATTAACAGCCCCACTAGATGAAATGGTAGAAGTAACAATCAATGAAGATGAAATTAAAGTAGAGCTCAAAGATAAAAATGCTAAAAATAAAGCGCTATGGGGTACTACAAGAGCCCTTATTAATAATGCAGTTCAAGGTGTAAGTGTTGGTTTTGAAAAAGAGATGGAAATTGTTGGTGTGGGTTATAGGGGAGCTCTTCAAGGAAAAAAATTAACTTTAAACCTTGGATTAAGTCATCCTGTTGAAATTGAAGTTCCTGATTACATTTCTATTAAAATGGATGGTAATACAAAATTTATTATTTCTAGCCCAGATAAGCAAAAATTAGGAGAATTTGCTGCAATGGTTCGTTCTAAGAGACCACCAGAGCCGTTTAAAGGTAAAGGGATACGCTACAGCAATGAATTTATTTTAAGAAAAGAAGGCAAGAAGAAATAGAGGTCAAAATGGGTAATTCAGTATCTTTGCACAATAAACGAAAATTAAGAAACAGAAAGGCTTTAAAAAGTAAATCCTATGGAAAATTGAGATTAACTGTCTTTAGGTCAAGCCGTCATATTTATGGTCAAATTATTGATGATGTTAAGGGTATTACAATCACAGCCGCTTCTAGTCTTGAAAGTGATATAAAAAAACAGTTTAAAAATTGCGGTACTAAAGAGGCAGCTACAGTAGTTGGAAAGGTAATAGCCGAAAAAGCAATAAAAAAGGGTATAAAAAATGTTGTATTTGACAGAGGTGGTTATATTTATCACGGAAGGATTAAGAACTTAGCCGATGCTGCAAGAGAAAATGGTCTAATATTTTAGGGGAAAGTAATGGTAAGAATGGAAAAACAAGATAAGAAAATTAATAAAGATGATAATGACCTTATCGATAAGTTAGTTGGAATAAATAGAGTTGCTAAAGTTGTAAAAGGTGGAAGACGCTTTGGGTTTGCAGCCCTCGTTGTTGTTGGAGATCAAAGAGGGAAAGTTGGTTTTGGAACTGGTAAAGCAAAGGAAGTACCTGAAGCAATTAAAAAAGCAACGGATGACGCAAAAAAAAATATGGTAAAAGTTCCATTAAAAGAAGCTAGAACATTACATCATGACATGAAAGGTCATTTTGGAGCTGGTAGAGTTGTTTTAAGAACAGCACCATCTGGGACAGGTATAATTGCAGGTGGTCCAATGAGAGCTGTTTTTGAAACCTTAGGAGTACAAGATGTTGTGGCAAAATCAATTGGCACTTCTAATCCACATAATATGATAAAAGCGACATTCGATGCTTTTTCATCAATGTATTCTCCAAGAAATGTGGCTAGTAAAAGAGGTAGAAAAGTTTCTGAAATTTTTGGAAATCAATTAAAATCAGATACAGCCTCTGACGCAAATGCTAGTTAGGAAGCAAAATGTCAAATAAAAAAATAATTATTGTTACACAAAAGAAAAGTCCAATAGGTAGAAAATCCTATCAAAGAAAAACATTAATAGGTCTTGGTTTAAACAAAATTGGAAGAACTAAAGAATTGGAGGATACACCTTCAATAAGAGGTATGATAGATAAAGTTAAACATCTAGTTGAAGTTAATTAATTAAATCTTTGCTAGATAGGAGTATAAAATGAAACTTAACGAATTAAAAGATAATATAGGTTCAACTAAGTCACGGAAAAGAATTGGTAGAGGTATAGGCTCAGGTAAAGGTAAAACATCTGGAAAAGGACATAAGGGTCAAAAGTCCAGATCTGGTGTTTCCATCAAAGGTTTTGAAGGTGGGCAAATGCCAATACACAGACGTTTACCTAAAAGAGGTTTTAATAACGTAAATAGAATTCGCTTTACTGAATTAAACTTAGGTAATATTCAAAATCTTATTGATAGCAAGAAAATTGATCCTAAAAAAATAATTAGTTATAAAACACTATTTGATTTAGGACTAGTAAAATCAAAAAAATCAAAAATAAAACTCTTAGGAAAAGGAGATATTGAAGTTAAGATTGATATAGAGGTATCTGCTTTTTCTAAGTCAGCAAAAGATAGTGTTGAGAAAATTGGTGGTTCTATAATAATCCTTGATGATAAAAAAAAATCTATAAGTCAAGATAAAAAAACTGGGGTTTGATTTATGGCTAATGAAAGTATGTTTGGTATATTGGGTCAAGCTACAGAACTACGGCAAAGAATATTGTTCACACTTGGTGCTTTAATAGTATATAGACTTGGAACATATATACCTGTACCAGGTATAAACGCAGTAGCTTTATCAGAAATTGTAAATAATACGAATAGCGGTGTTTTGGGAATGTTTAATATGTTCTCTGGTGGCGCACTAGGTCGTATGACCATATTTGCTCTTACAATCCTTCCATATATTTCTGCTGCAATCATAATGCAACTAATGACGTCAATTTCACCACAGATGTCACAACTAAAAAAAGAAGGTGAATCTGGAAGAAAAACCATTAATCAATATACTAGATACTTAACCGTATTACTTGCAACAGTTCAAGCTTATGGCTTTGCTGTTGCACTAGAGGGTACCTCAGGATCTTCAGGATCACTAGTAAATAATCCGGGTGTTTTTTTTAAGATTACAACCGTTGTTACGTTAGTTGGCTCAGTAATGTTTCTACTTTGGTTAGGAGAGCAAATTACTTCTCGGGGTATAGGTAATGGCGTTTCATTAATTATTTTTGCTGGTATAGTAGCAGAACTCCCAAGAGCTATCGCTCAAATTTTAGAACAAGGAAGAACTGGTTCAATATCAACATTTTTAATTATAGGCATTTTAATTCTTGCAATAGCAGTTATCGTTTTTATTGTTTTCATTGAACGATCACAGAGAAAGATTATTGTTCAATATCCAAAAAGACAAATGGGAAACAAGATGTTTGCTGGTGATTCTTCACACTTACCTCTAAAAATTAATGTTCCTGGTGTAATACCTCCTATCTTTGCTTCTGCTTTATTGTTGTTACCAACTTCATTATCTTCATTTTCTGGATTAGATGGTAATAGCTCTGATTGGGTATTAACGCTAAACTCATATTTTGGAAGAGGACAACCTCTATATCTAGCTATTTATATTGGATTAATAGTGTTTTTTGCCTTTTTTTATACAGCTATTGTATTTAATCCAGATGAAACTGCCGATAACCTTAAAAAAAATGGAGGATATGTTCCAGGAATAAGACCAGGTCCTCCGACTGCAGATTATTTAGATTTTGTTTTGACAAGATTGACAGCAATAGGCGCAGCATATCTAGCGGCAGTTTGTATTTTGCCTGAAATTTTAATATCTAAGTATTCAATTCCTTTTTATTTAGGTGGAACTAGTTTATTAATTGTAGTCACGGTTTCCATGGATACAGTTTCACAAGCTCAATCACATTTAATTGCGCACAGATATTCAGGTTTGATAAAAAAAACAAAATTAAGAGGTGGGAGGCGATAAATGAATTTAATACTTTTTGGTCCACCTGGCTCCGGTAAAGGAACGCAAGCAGAAATTTTAATTAACAAATATAATATAGTTCAGATCTCAACTGGAGATATGTTAAGAGAAGAAGTTAAATTAGGAACAGAATTAGGAAAAACTGCTAAATCTATCATGGACAATGGTGATTTAGTGTCTGATGAAATTATAATGTCAATGATTGAAAAAAGAATTATAAAACCAGATTGCAAAAATGGTTTTATTCTTGATGGTTTTCCAAGGACACTTAAACAAGCGAAAGATTTAGATAATATTTTAAATCTATTTGATATTCTAATAGATAAAGTTATAGAAATTAACGTTAATGAGAATATTCTTTTAAAAAGAATTTTGAAAAGAGCTTCAGAAAGCAAAAAAACAAGAGATGACGACAATTCCGAAATTTTAAAGAATAGAATTGTAGTTTATAAAAAAGATACATTACCAGTATTAGAATATTACAAAAATTTAAATAAATTATACTCAGTTGATGGTATGCAAAATGTAGCAGAAGTATCGAAGGATATTCAAAAAATATTAACCTGATTATAAAGTTGACTGTTAATCTTTTAACATTATAATCTCCGGTTTATTTAGTATCAAATAGACCTTAATTAGAGAAAAAGGAGAGTTTAGTGGCACGTATTGCAGGCGTTAATGTACCAACTAATAAAAGAGTTCTAGTAGCACTTACTTATGTTCATGGTATTGGATTAACTAGTTCTAAAAAGATTTGTAAAAAAGTTGGAATCGCTGAAGATAAAAGAATTAACAATTTATCAGATGATGAACTAACTAAAATTAGAGATTTAATTGATACAGATTACCTAGTTGAAGGTGATTTAAGAAGAAAAACTTCAATGGATATAAAAAGGTATTTAGATTTGGGTTGTTTGAGAGGTTTAAGACATAGGAAAAATTTACCTGTAAGAGGTCAAAGAACACACACAAACGCAAGAACAAGAAAAGGTCCTGCAAAAGCAATCGCAGGAAAAAAGAAGTAATATTTATAAGGGGGCTAAATAATGGCTAAACAACCTACGCAAAGTAGAATTCGTCGTAAAGAAAAAAAGAATGTAACTAATGCTGTAGCTCATGTTAATTCATCTTTTAACAATACTGTTATTACAATTACAGATATACAAGGTAATGCCATCTCATGGTCCTCATCTGGTACAATGGGGTTTAAAGGTTCTAGAAAATCAACCCCATACGCAGCACAACTTGCAGCCGAAGATGCAGGGAAAAAAGCATCTGAGCATGGTGTAAAGACAGTTGACATTCAAGTTCAAGGCCCTGGTTCAGGAAGAGAGTCAGCGTTGAGGGCATTACAAACGATTGGTTTCCAAGTTAATTCTATTAGAGATGTGACGCCAATTCCTCACAATGGTTGTAGGCCAAAAAAACGTAGAAGAGTCTAGATCAACAATTAAAAATTTATAACTAAATTATTATTTACAGAGAGTAATCATGATTGAAAAGAATTGGAAAGAAATAATCAAACCATCGAAGCTTGAGGTTAGGGAAGAGAGTAAGTCTGAGAATACCTCAACAATAATTGCTGAACCTCTTGAAAGAGGGTACGGAGTTACGATAGGAAATGCTTTACGAAGGATACTTCTTTCATCGCTTCAGGGCTCAGCTATAACTTCAATTCAGGTTCAAGGTGTATTACATGAGTTTTCTTCTATACCAGGAGTTAGAGAGGACCTAACGGACATTATTTTAAATGTTAAAGGTATTAAAGTTAGAATGGACTATGACGGAGTAAAGAAAATTGTACTTAATGTAGATGGTCCTGCTAAAGTTACAGCTGGTATGATAGAGTGCCCGACTGAAGTTGAAATTATGAATAAAGATCACGAAATTTGCACCCTAGATAATGGAGCAAGACTCTCTGTTGAATTTACTGTAGAAAATGGTAAAGGTTATGTATCATCCACAACTAACAGAAATGAAGAGCTCCCAATTGGTGTTATTCCAATTGATGCAATATATAGTCCAGTTGTTCAAGTTTCATACAATGTCGATAATGCACGTGTTGGTCAACAAACTGATTATGATAAATTATCATTAGTAGTTAAGACTGATGGTTCTGTTTCACCAGAAGATGCTGTTGCATTTTCTGCCAGAATCATGCAAGACCAATTAAATAATTTTATTAATTTTGAAGAGCCAGAAGAAGAAGAAGTCACTGAAGTTTTAGAAGATCTTCCATTCAATAAAAACCTTCTCCGAAAAGTGGATGAATTAGAATTATCTGTGAGGTCAGCTAATTGCTTAAAAAATGATAATATTGTATATATAGGTGATTTAGTTCAAAGATCAGAGCCAGAGATGTTACGTACACCAAATTTTGGTAGAAAAAGTTTAAATGAAATAAGAGAAGTTTTAAAAGTTATGGGCTTAGAATTAGGTATGGATGTTGAAAATTGGCCACCAGAAAATATTGAAGAATTATTAAAAAGAATAGAAGAACCATTCTAATTTAATTGAGGATTTAGGAGTATCTAATGAAACACAAGATAAAGGGTAAAAAATTAAACAGAAGCTCTTCTCACAGAAAAGCCCTTTTTAAAAATATGGCTCAGGCTATAATTAAGCATGAGCAAATAATAACAACATTACCTAAAGCCAAGACTATGAAGCCTATAATTGATAAACTAATAACATTAGGTAAAAAGGGTAGTTTACACGCTAGACGACAAGCATTTTCTCAACTTAGGGATAATAATATAGTATCAAAATTGTTTGGAGATCTTGCAACAAGGTATGCAGAAAGACAAGGAGGATATTCAAGGGTTCTAAAAGCAGGTTATAGATATGGAGACGCCGCTGCAATGGCTGTTCTTGAGTTAGTTGATAGAAATGAAGATGCTAGAGGTAAAGATAGTGGACCAGTTCAAACCAATAATGCAACCGAAGATGAACCAAAAGAAACTGTTGCTGGATAATTATAGTAGTAAACGAATTTTAAAACCGTTCAAATAATGTGAACGGTTTTTTTTTGAGTAAAAAATGATTTTTGATAAATTCATAGGAATAGATTGGTCTGGTGACAAAAATAATTTTCAAAAAGGGATTAGTGTTGCTGAATGTCCTAAAGGCAATAAAGTACCACAAATAGTAAAACCGTTGGATGCTAAATATTGGACAAGATCAAACTTAATAGAATGGCTTTATAAAGAAATAAAATTGCAAAGAAACTTAATAGGATTTGATTTTGCATTCTCATATCCTTTTTATGATAAGTGTTGTTATTTCCCAGGCATAAAAGATAGTCCTATTAATTCAGAAAAATTATGGAAGTTAATAGAAGATACCAATACAAACGCAAAAAATTTTTATGGTGGAGATATATGGGCAAATAAAACTTATGGTAAATTTTTTAACTCACCAAAACTTAAAGGTTCACATTTTGCCAGTAGAAGAAGATGTACGGAGAGATTTGCTAAGAAAAAAATACTTTCTCCAAGTCCAACTTTTAATTGTGTAGGACCAGGTGCTGTTGGGACAGGTACGTTAGCGGGTATGAGAATTCTAAACTTATTAAAAAATAAAACAAACATTTGGCCTTTTGATGAGCTTAATTTTTCAACTAAAACAGTTATAGTTGAAATTTTTCCATCTTATTATTTTAGGCTCTCTAAAATTAAACCTGAAAAAAAAGTAGGTTATACAATAGAAAATATTAATAAATCATTAGAATTTTTCAATTCAAAACCTCTTAAAAAAAATCAAATAATTAGTGGTCCAGATCAAGATGATGCTGATTCTATAATTTCATCAGCGGCATTAAGATTTTTCTCTGCTGACAAACAAATTTGGAATGTTTCAAATTCATCCAAGAAAGAGGGATGGATTTTTGGTGTATAGATAAATATAACGTAAAATAAAATTTATGATGTTAAATATTAAAATACCTGAAAATGAACATGGAACTCGACTTGACAGATGTGTCAGAAGATTATTGGGACAGTTAAACCAATCACTTTTAGAAAAGTTTTTAAGATCTGGAATGATTTTGTTAGATGGGAAAAAAGCTAAGTCATCAACTAAGGTATCTTACGGTCAAGAACTAAACTATTCACAAAAATTAAGTTTTGATAAACTTTATCAAGTAAAAAAAATAAGTGAATATAACGAAAAGTATTATAAAAATTTATTTAAAAAAATATTTATAAAAGAAACAAGTGAATATATAGCGATAAATAAACCTAGTGGTCTTGCTGTGCAAGGTGGTAGTAAGCAAAAGTTTCATGTTGATGACATGTTAAAATGTGTTTCCACTGATAACATCTCATTAAAACTTGTCCACAGAATTGACAAAGATACATCTGGTTTATTGTTGCTAGCAAAAGAAAATAAGGTTGCAAAAAAATTTACATCTTTGTTTAAAGATCGAAAAATTATTAAAACATATCTTGCAATTGTTTCACCTTGCCCAAATAATGATAGAGGTACTATTGATTTGCCAATATCAAAATCTGGTGCAAAAAGCTATCAAAGAATGTCAGTTGACCAAAATATGGGTAAAAGAGCTATAACTGAGTATAAAGTTTTAGATAAGGTTGGATCACGCGTGGCTTTAGTTGCTCTTTTTCCAAAAACAGGACGTACTCATCAATTAAGAGTTCATCTAGAATATATAAATGCCCCTATAGTTGGAGATAATAAATATAGAGGTTTATCAGAAGTTTTTAAGTCTTCTCACAATTTATCAGAACATAAGAAACTTTCTCAGATTAAATGGATACCAAATAATATAAAGAACTTACAATTACACGCTTATTCAATTAGAATAACTGAGAGTGAAACTATTACAGCAGAAGTCTCAGAAGATTTTAAACAAAACCTAAAATTCCTTGGATTAAAATTACCAAAAAAAATTACATGATATTTTTATTTAATTTTTGGAGAGTATAAATTGTCAGAAGATTTAAAATTAGCTTTATTTGATTATGATGGAACAATAGTCGACTCTGCGATAATGATTGTTAAAGGTGCTATTGAAGCTTTTAGAATGTGTGGATTACCTGACCCTGATCCAAAAAAAGTTAGAGAAAATATTGGTAAGCCGCTGGCGATTGCCCTAGATGATTATATGCCACCAGGTTTTGATGTAACACCAGAACAAATTTCAGATGCTTACAGATCATGGTATGCGGAACAAGGTAAATTAGGTTTGCAAAATGAACCACTATACCCTGGATTGGTTGAATTATTAAATGAGCTTAAAGAAACTAATTGGTTAATTGGAATTGCAACCAACAAGTCTAGAATTGGATTGACAAATGGTTTGGCTAAACACGATTTATCTAAGATTTTTGATATAACAATGAGTACAGACGAAAATATACCAAAACCTAATCCAGCGATGGCAATTAAAGCTATGAATGATTTAGGTGTGCAAAAGGAACGTTGTGTAATGATTGGTGATACAATTAATGATATTGGATTAGGAGTTAATGCCGGGATTATTAGTATAGGAGTTACATGGGGTTATAACAGTAAGGAATTATTATCTTCAGCTGGAGCAAGTTATTTAGTCAATGACTCAATTGAATTGAGTAAATTAATGAAAACAATATGTCCCTAAAATGAAAAAATTTTGGGAAAAAGTAAGTATAAAAAAAATATCATCTGATTCTTTTTGTGTTATGTTGGACAAAAGAATTCTAAAAACCCCCTTAAAAAGAGAGTTAGTATTACCAAACTTAAATTTAGCACAAGAGATTGTAAAAGAGTGGGATCAAAATTCCCAAAATATAAATACAGAATCAATGATTTTTTATGGCCTTATATCAATGTCTTTAGATAAAATAATAGATAATAGAAGTTTATATATTGATGATATTCTTGATTATATTGATACAGATTTAATTTGTTATCGCGCTGAAAATCCAAAAGAATTAGTTGAACTCCAAAAAAATAAATGGGATCCAATAATATTACTTATTGAAAAATATATCGGCACTAAAGTTCAAGTATTTAAAGGTGTTTCACCTAAAAAACAACATCCCAATGTACACGTTAGGTTAAAAAATTTAATTAATCAATTTGATCTTTTTAAGATCTCAGCATTACATAGAATTACAAATATTACAGGATCTATCTTTTTATCATTATGTGCTTTAAAAAAAGATATTTCAAAAAATGAAATCTTTCAGTTGTCGTTTTTAGACGAATCGTGGCAGGCAGAAAATTGGGGTTTTGATGAAGAAACTTCAAAGAAAAGACAAGAAATATCTATTGAGTTAAATAAATCTATATCTTTTTTAGATTTTCTCTAATGAAAAACAGTTTTAACTATGCCAAAAAAGATAAATGAAGATTTCATAAAGCAATTAAATCCACACGCCAGAGTGTTATTTGAAGAATACAAAATTGCATTTGAAAAAAAAATGTGGGCCTCAGTAATGATATTATCCCTTACTATTATTGATAATATTTTGAATGATACAGATAACTTACATTATGTTGATGGATTAGATATAAATCACTTTAAAAGCTCAAAAGATTTCCATTGGTTAAGAATAAGACGAAATCAAATACTACATTTTGAAAAACCAGTAGAAGGATTTCTTGGAAATAAAGATAGTGATAAAACTTTAAAATTAGACGCAGTTCGTGCTGACGAGATCTTGAAAAAATGCATTTATATTTTGTTCAGGAAATACTAATTATTTTAGTTTAAATAAACCTTCATTACCAAAAACTTTATTAAAATTTTTTTTTAAACTGATATCTAATTCTTTAAGAGCTATTTTTTTACCCAATTTGTAAAAACTAGTTACACCAGAATTCTTTATTCCACACGGTACAATATTATTGAATTCGTCTAGATTTGGATTTACATTTATAGATATTCCATGAAAAGTTATCCAACTTGATATTCTAATACCTAGTGCAGCAATTTTATTACATCCATTATTATCTTTTGCCCATACACCAGGCTGGCCATTAATTCGTAAACCATCAATATGGAAATCTTTTAAAGTAAGAATTATTAATTCTTCTAGTGCATATATGTATGCTTTCACATCCTGTAATCTATTATTTAAATTTAACATTAAATAAACAACTCTTTGACCAGGACCATGCCAAGTCCACTGTCCACCTCTTCCGGTATATTGAATATTTACTTTACTGTTTTTTAAATCCTCTAGTTTAGCAGATGTTCCAGCAGTAAAAATAGATTTATGTTCTAAAAGCCAGACCATCTCAAACGCAGAATTTTTTTTAATCTCTAAAACACGTTTTTTCATTTCTGAAACTGCAAAATCATATTCTACAAGATTATTTGATGTTTTCCATTCTAGTTCATTAATCAAAATAATTACTTCCGTTAAATTTAATACATAATATATTATTTATCTTGCAATAATTATATCATTTTGTTATCGCAGAAGAGTAATTATTGCGGCTGTGGCGGAACTGGTAGACGCGCAGCGTTGAGGTCGCTGTGGGATAAAACCCGTGGAAGTTCGAGTCTTCTCAGCCGCACCATCTACTTCAAATATAGATTTTATTTAAAATTTTAATAAACTATGCAGATTTCATTTTTACTTTTACGCAACTCTTACTTATCATTACAGGATAACTAAGTGCAGTTAAAAGTTCAGTTTCCATTTCTTTTATTCTGATATTACACTTATCCTTTGTTAAATAGTAACCATTGGTGTCTTCAATTCCAAAGCATTCATTACCATGATGTATAAGATTGAGAGGGGAGCAAACTAACATTATTGCAAAAAACATAACATCTCCTTTTGTAAATTACCTCCCGAAAACAACATATGACAAATTATTTTAATAACAATAACAATAAAAGCTTACAAATCACAAAAAAATATAAATGTAATTTTTTTATGCATTAACTTAAATTTAATTAAAATTTAATCAATTTTAATTAATTAAATTTTATACAACTATTCTAAATACAGTTGATTATTGAGAAATAAGCTGTTTAAACAAAAAATGTAAATTTCAGTTAGCTTTGTTTTCTGAAATTTTAGATTCTTTTTTGATCTTTTGCTCTAAGTGATCAATCATTATTCGTCTCATATACTCAGCTCTCGCTAAATTTGTAAATGAATATTCACGAATATCATCATGGGCTATTCTTATAGAAAAATTATAGAATGCACCGCTTTTCTTTATACTAGACGCACTTCCTGCAGCTATTTTACTAGTATTTACTAATGTACCAAATTTAGTTTCGATTATGTTTGACATAGTTAATCTCCATAAAATTAAGCTTTTTAAAATTATGATATCAAAACTTCAAATATGTCAAAATAAAACTTTATTTATATTATTTAAAATTTAACAATATTCATACAAAAAATGCGATCTATCATAAGTATGTTGCCTTACTTGTGTGCTCCATCGTCCTTTTTCAACAGCAATTGCCCATTCTTTACTATTGATAACTTTTGGATTATCAATTTCGTACATAGCCACAAACTTTTGATTGGGTGAATCCATTGATTTTGTTTCACCACCTATAGAAAAATTAAATGGTATTCCTTGACCTCTGGTTACTTTATTCACTCCTGGAACATTAAGCAAATGCGGTACATGTTCTTCATCATATACTTCATTGAATAAATCTTCATATTCTTTTTTAACATTCATAGAGACTATAAAAACAAACTTAGAAATACTCATTATGACTCCTTTTATTAATTATATGATTTGACTAATAATTCTTTATTTTTTTTATCAAGTTTTTTTATTTCTATTTCTCTTTTAATAGCTTTGCTTCTACTTAGGCACTTCTCAGTGTAAATTAATTTAAAAGGTAATCTGGCTCTAACATATTTTGAACCATTACCCTTTGCATGAGTATCTAATCTCCTATTCAAATTATTTGATATCCCAGTGTAAATAGAACTATCATTACATTTCACCATATAAACAACCCAGTTCATTCAATTATTTCATCTAATTATCTTTGATCAAATTAACAAAAACTTCTTCAAGGCGGACATTTTTAGTAGATAAATCTAATATTTTTAGATCTGTTTTATAAATTGTTTCTATAATTTTATTCATAGATGTGTATCTAGGGTCGAAGTATATTTCAACTTTATTTTTAAGAATTTTTACATTACCAATATTTTTAAGACAGTTCTTATCTTTTTCAGTAATCTTGTCGTTAGTTAATGTAATAAAGATTACTTTTTGACTTGATTTTGAAAGTAATGACTTTTTTGTTTCATTAGCAATAATTTTGCCTTTATTGATTATGGCAATATGATCGCATAAAAATTCAGCCTCTTCTAAATAATGTGTGGTTAATATTATTGTAACACCCAATTCATTTAATTTTTTAAAATAAGTCCATAGTTTTTGTCTTAATTCTACATCTACTCCTGCAGTTGGTTCATCTAATATGATAATTGGTGGCGAATGAACCATAGCTTTAGCTACTAATAGTCTTCGTCTCATTCCGCCAGATAATTTTCGACTATATATTTCAGCTTTGTCAGTCAAATCCATTAATTTTAAAAGCTCATCTGTTCGCCAATTATTTTTTGGAACATTAAACATTCCAGAATGCAGATTAAGAGTTTCTTTGGGTGTAAAAAAAGCATCTATATTGAGTTCTTGTGGTACAACACCAACAGCGAGTTTAGATTGTTTTCTATATTTATCTATATCTAAACCCCATATACAAACTCTCCCAGATGTTTTTATAACTACTCCAGAAATAATATTAATTAGAGTTGATTTTCCCGCACCATTAGGTCCAAGTAGACCAAATATACTTCCAACGGGGACATTTAAGGATATATCATCTAAGGCAATATTATTGACTTTATCATTATAAATTTTAGATAACTTTTCAATTTGCAATGCTAATTGGTTATATGGAACTTCCCAATATTTCTCTGTCACTTAAGTTCTTTCTTTTCTTAAATATATAATAATAAATAAAATGACATTAATTTTGATTTAATGACAACTCTCTAATGATTAATTATAATAATACTGTTATTAAATAAGTTGCAAGGTAGTTTTAAATGCAATTTTTCTTAAACGAAAATAAATATAATAAAAAGAATTCTCTAAATTAAATGAATATATCGATTGAAAACAACCCAAGACCTAATCTTAAATTGAATGATCCAAATAATTTATTTCTTATTGATGGGTCGGGATATATTTTTAGAGCTTTTTATGGCCTACCTTCAATGAGCAACAATGATGGTGTTCCAGTAAATGCAGTATTTGGTTATACTAAAATGCTTTTAAAGCTTATTGAAGATTTTAAACCAATTTATGTAGCAGTTATATTTGACGTTGCTAGAAAAACTTTTAGAAATGATTTGTATGATTTGTATAAAGCAAATAGATCTGATCCTCCTGATGAATTAATCCCTCAATTTTCAATTATACGAGATGCTACTAACGCGATCGGATTACCAGTTGTCGAAATGGAAGGGTATGAAGCTGATGACTTAATTGCTACTTATTCAGATATAGCGTCAAAAATGAATAAAAATGTTATAATTGTATCTAGTGATAAAGATTTGATGCAGCTAGTTGATCAAAATACAACTTTATTCGATCCTATGAAACAATTCTGGATAAATGATGATAAAGTTTTTGAAAAATTTGGAGTTTATCCCAATAAAGTAATTGATGTTCAATCTCTTGCAGGGGATACTAGTGATAACATACCTGGTGTGCCAGGGATTGGTATTAAAACAGCAGCAGAATTGATTAACGAATATGGAGACCTCGATCAATTATTAAATAGAGCTTCTGAGATAAAACAAAATAAAAGGAGAGAAAATTTATTAGAGTTTGCAAATCAAGCAATATTGTCCAGATCATTAGTAACACTTAAAAAAGATGTTCCTATTAAATCTCAGATAGAAGAATTTAAAATAAGTTCTGAATTAGAGTTAAATAAATTAATTCCTTTTTTAAAGACACATGGTTTTAATAGCATACTAAATAAATATGAAAATAGTAGAGAACTAAAAACGAATATCTCTAAATCTGAGATAAAAATTAATCCTGTTAAAAACATAAATGAATATAGCTCTATTTCCAAAAAATACGAATTAATTGAAAATAAAGATCAATTGATAAAATTTTTAGAGAATTGTTATAGTAAATCAGTAATTGGATTTGATTGTGAAACTAATTCTTTAAATGCAAAAACTGCAGATTTAGTAGGGATTTCTCTTTCATGTGAAGAAGGTTTAGCCTGTTATATACCATTAAGACATGGACAAAAACTAGATGATAATCAATCCGACTTTAATTTTGATAATGTAAAATCTTTTAATCAAATTCATTTTGAAGATGCCATTGAATTACTCAAACCTATTTTAGAGGATAAATCAATTTTAAAAATTGGTCATAACATCAAATTTGATGCGCTAGTAGTTAAACAATTACATAATGGTAATATGAATATTGATCCAATTGGAGATACTATGTGCCTTTCTTATGTTGTTGATTCAGGCAGAGTAGATAGTCACAAATTGGATGCTATGGCTTTTCGTGAATTAAATCACAATACAATCAAATACGAAGATGTTTGTGGAAAGGGCAAAAACAAAATCTTATTTAATCAATTGTCACCATCTGATGCATTGGATTATGCATCTGAAGATGCAGATATAACCTTAGCAATATATAATAGAGTTTTACCGAGAGTATTTAATGATAAAAAATATTCTGTTTATAAAAGATTAGAAAATCCATTAATTAATGTATTAATTGAAATGGAAAATACTGGTATAAAGATTAATGCTCAAAAACTATCAGAAATTTCCAAAAATTTATCTGATGAAATTATAAAATTAGAAAATAAAATTTTTGATTATAGTGGTAAAACTTTCAATGTTGGTTCTCCAAAACAATTAGGAGAAGTTTTATTTGAGGAAATGAAGATTGAAGGTGGTAAACGGTCCAAAAACGGATCTTGGCAAACTAGTGTAGAGGTACTTGAAAATCTATCAGATTTAGGAAATGAAATTGCACAACTAATTTTAAATTGGAGGCATTTTTCTAAGTTAAAGAGTACTTATACTGATGCATTAGTTGAACAAATAAATCCAAAAACAAAAAGAGTCCATACTAATTATTCAATGGTTGGCGCAAGTACTGGAAGATTATCTTCTTCAAATCCTAATTTACAGAATATACCCATAAAAACAGAAGAAGGAAGATTAATTAGGACAGCTTTTGAGTCTAAACCAGGTTTTAAAATAGTATCTATGGACTATTCACAAATTGAGTTAAGGCTAATAGCGCACATAGCTGATGAAATAAAAATGTTGGATGCATTTAATAATGATCTAGACATCCACTCTGACACTGCTTCAAAAGTCTTTGGGGTTCCAATAAATAATATGACATCAGATTTTAGAAGGAAAGCTAAAGCTATAAACTTTGGAATTATATATGGAATTTCTGCATACGGTCTTGCAAAACAATTGAAGTGCTCTACGAATGAAGCAAAAGAATTTATAGATTCCTATTTTAAAAGATTTCCAAGAATTAGAGATTATATGGAAGAGATTAAATCTAAATTAGAAGAAAATGGCTTCGTAGAAACGCTGTTCAATAGACGAATCTATATAAACGATAGCAATTCTAAAAATCAAAGGTTAAGAGGATTTGCTGAAAGGCAAGCGATCAATGCGCCTATTCAAGGATCAGCGGCGGATATAATAAAACTAGCAATGGTAAAAATACACAAAAATTTATTTAATTATAAAAATGATGTTTCAATGCTAATGCAAGTTCATGATGAGCTTGTATTTGAGATAAAAGAAAATAGCATTGATAAATATTCAAAGATTATCCAAGAAATTATGGAGCACGCTAATTTACCAAGAGTTTCATTAAACGTAAATTTAAAAGTAGATACTGGTTTTGGAGATAATTGGGCTGAAGCTCATTAGATATTATGAATATAAATTAACGTAATTTAGCCTTGAATAAACCAAAATTTTCTATTCAAATTATAATATAATTAAATTTTAATAAAAGCACAGGCAAAAGAATGAGTGAAAAAATAATTCTTATCGATGATGATAATAACATTTTAACCTCAGTTTCAGTAGCTTTAAAAGCTGAAGGTTGGGTGATAGAAACTTATAATGACAGTGAACAAGGGCTAATAGCACTTCAAAGGAACACACCTGATATAGCAATATTAGACATTAAAATGCCAAAACTTGACGGTATGGAAGTTTTAAAAAAACTACGAGAATCAAATGATGTTCCAGTAATTTTTTTAACAAGTAAAGATGATGAAATTGACGAAGCAATAGGACTTAGAATGGGAGCTGATGATTATATTACTAAGCCTTTTTCACAAAAGCTTTTGGTTGAAAGAATAAGAGCTGTACTCAGAAGAAGCTCATATAAAAATAATGATGTATCAGATAAGTTGATTAATAGAAATAATCTATCACTTGATCCAGATAGACATCTCTGTAAATGGAAAGGTGAAGAAATAAGGCTTACAGTTACTGAATTTTTAATTCTTTATTCTTTAGCTCAAAGACCTGGCTTAGTAAAAAACAGAGATCAACTCATTGATACAGCTTACGGTGAGACTATATATGTCGATGACAGAACAATTGATAGTCATATCAAAAGAATGAGAAGGAAATTTAGAGTTTATGATAAAGATTTTGATCATATTGAGACTTTGTATGGTGTGGGATATAGATATAGAGATTCATAAAAATTGAAATTTATTTTAAAAAAACTGGAGAAGTTATATTTTCCTCTGAAAATGAGGATTTTATTTATAATATTATTACCAGTTATATTATACCCAATCATATTAATTTATTTTAATAAGTATCAAGATATTCTAATTAAGTCAGAATTTGCAGCTATTGAAAGACAAGGTTTAACTCTGACTAAAGCGCTTGCGTTGGCAGAAAATCAGTATGGTTTAATCCAGAATAATCAAATATCAAGTCCAGCTCTACAAAGTCTTATCCCAAAGGTTGAATATGGTTCTAACATAAGAGCAAGGCTTTTTAATATGTATGGAAATTTAATAGCAGATACAAAAGCAAGCATGAAGTACAGTCCATTTGTTAAAGTGAGCCCGTTACCAGCTGTTGACAATAGTTTTTCCGTAAAAAATAGTTTAACAAAATTTGTATCTTTATTTTCAAATTTAATATCAAAACCTCTTAATTTACCTCTGTATAGAGATAATGCAATTTTCTCATTTGAGGACTTCCCAGAAATTATTATGGCTTTAAAAGGCAGAACAAAAAAAATCTTGCGACAAGATAGTAAAGGTAAACTTTATTTGTCCGTAGCCATACCAATTAAAAACATTCGTATGGTTAGGGGAGCTGTTCTTCTGTCTGTTTCAGGAAAAAAAATTGAACAAGAATTAGTTGACTTGGAAACTGAACTTTTTAAAGCTTTTGGTCTTATATTGTTAGCAACTGTCGCTCTGGCTATTTATTTTGGAAGATCAATTACAAATCCAATAGTGAGATTGTCCAATGAAGCAGATAAAATTGCAGAGGACAAAACACTAAAAACTTTTAATCTAAATAAATTCAGAAATAGGAAAGATGAAATAGGTAATTTAGCACAATCTTTTTTTAAAATGACTAATGAGTTACAAAAAAGAATAGATCATATTGCAGAGTTTGCTGCTGATGTGGCACACGAGTTAAAAAATCCAATTACTTCCGTTAGATCAGCTTCTGAAACTATTACAAAAGTTAAAAGTTTGAGTGAGCAAAAAAAATTAATTAAAGTAATACAAAATGACGTTGAAAGAATAGATAGATTGATAAATGATATTTCTGCTGCTTCTAGATTAGACGCAGAATTATCAAGAATAGAAATTAAAGAAATCAATATTTCGAATCTTCTTGAAACTCTTGTTGATATAAGGTCATCTACAATAAATTCAAAAATTAATCTTTTGAAGCACGTAGAAGATATTCATATTTTAGGTGATGAAAATAAGATTGCTCAAGTTTTTGATAATTTGATACAAAATGCTGCTTCTTTTTCAAAGGAAAATAATTTTATAAATATTCGAATAGAAAAAAGTTTAGAAAATGTAACCATTACAGTTGAAGATAATGGCCCAGGTTTTTCAAATGGATCTCTAAAAAAGGTCTTTGACAGATTTTATACAGACAGACCTAAAAATGAAAAATTTGGTAATCATTCAGGTTTGGGATTATCTATTTCTAAACAGATCGTTGAAGCTCATAATGGAACAATAGAGGCTTTAAATCGATTAAATCAAAAGAATGAATGTCTTGGGGGTAGTATTAAAGTTACTTTTCCAGAAGCAAAAAATTAAACTTTAAATTTATTAATTCGAGCTTTAATTGGGTGATTTAAAATGTTATAGAATTACAAATTTTAAAAAAGGATTATTATGAAAGATTATTCAATCACAGATATAAAACTTGCTGAATGGGGAAGAAAAGAAATATCAATAGCTGAGACTGAAATGCCAGGTTTAATGGCATGTAGAGAATTGTTTTCAAAAGATAAACCATTAAAAGGTACAAGGATTGCAGGCTGTTTGCATATGACGATTCAAACAGCAGTCCTCATAGAAACCTTAACTAGTCTTGGGGCTAGTGTTAGATGGGCAAGCTGTAATATTTTTTCAACACAAGATCACGCAGCTGCGGCAATAGCAAAACAAGATATACCAGTTTTTGCAAAAAAAGGTGAAACTTTAAAAGAATATTGGAATTATGTAGATCAAATATTTACTTGGTCAGATGATACAGTTGCGAATATGATCCTAGATGATGGTGGTGATGCAACTTTGTACATTATACTAGGCGCTAAAGCAGAAAGTGGTGAACAAGTTTTACCTAACCCTGCTAATGAAGAAGAAGAGGCTCTTAAATCACAAATTTTATCTAGACTTGAAAGTTCTCCAGGATGGTTCACAAAAGTCAAAAATAGCATTAAAGGAGTTACTGAAGAAACAACTACAGGGGTTCTTAGATTATATCAAATGGCAGAAAAAGGCGATCTTCCTTTTCCGGCAATCAATGTGAATGATTCAGTAACAAAATCTAAATTTGATAATCTTTATGGATGCAGAGAATCTCTAGTAGATGGCATAAGAAGAGCTACTGACGTGATGTTATCTGGTAAAGTTGCAGTTGTTGCAGGTTATGGTGATGTAGGAAAAGGATCTGCTGCTTCACTTCGTCAAGGTGGAGCCAGAGTGATTGTAACTGAAATTGACCCTATTTGTGCATTACAAGCAGCAATGGAAGGATATGAAGTGTGTTCTATGGAAGAGGCATGTTCTAGGGGAGATATATTTGTAACAGCAACTGGGAATAAAGATGTTATTACTGTGGATCATATGAGGGAAATGAAAGATAGAGCTATTGTATGTAACATTGGTCATTTTGATTCCGAAATTCAAGTTGAGTCTCTTCAAAATATGAAATGGTCAGTGGTCAAGCCTCAAGTGGATGAGGTTGAGTTTCAAGATGGAAAACGTTTAATAGTTTTAGCAAAAGGAAGATTGGTAAACCTGGGATGTGCTACTGGACATCCTAGTTTTGTTATGAGTGCCTCTTTTACTAACCAAGTTCTTGCACAAATAGAGTTATGGGAAAAGCCAGAAAGTTATGAAAATAAAGTATATACACTGCCAAGACATTTAGATGAAAAAGTTGCTAAATTACATCTTGATAAAGTTGGCGCTACTTTAAGTAAGCTTTCAAACGAACAGGCGGATTATATTGGGGTCCCAGTTCAAGGACCTTTTAAATCAGACAATTATAGATATTAATTTATGAAATTGTTACTAGAAATAACGATTAAATCTAAAACTGAAATGCATAACTTTGGTATACAATTGGCAAAGTTACTTTCGTTTAACGATCTGATTACATTTGATGGCGATTTAGGTGTAGGTAAAACTTTTCTTTGTAAATCAATAATAAATAACTTAACAAAAATTAATGAAGTTGTAAGTCCTACATTTAATATTGTTCAAACATATCCATTACAAGATGATGAAGAACTCTGGCATTGTGATTTTTATAGGATTAATAGTTTTGAAGAAGTATATGAGATTGGTGTTTTTGAGGAGTTAAAAAAAAAATTGTTCTTCTTGAGTGGCCAAAATTTAAAATCGAATTAAGTCAATTTGATCCTTTGAACCTTAGTATTGAGATTATAAAAAGTAATAAAAGTAATTTATCTGAATACAGAAAAATCTCTTTATCTGGTTCAAAAAAATGGGATAATAAAATTAAAAATCTAAGTAACTTTTTAGCTTTGTGAGAGCAATAATTTGAATTATGTCTTCTATGATTTAGAAACTACAGGAAGAAATTCTGCCTGGGATCAAATAATTCAAGTGGCAGCTATACTTACTGACGATAAATTTAATGTGATTGACAAAATTGAAGAGAGATGTCGATTAAAAAAAGGTTTAGTACCCTATCCTGAGGCAATGCTTGTAAATAAAACATCAGTTGAAATTTTAAAAAATGTGAATTTGTCACATTATGAGTTAATAAAAAAAATAGAAACAACATTTAAAAAATGGTCACCAGCTATTTTTGTTGGATATAATTCAATAAACTTTGATGAAGAATTTATTAGAAAATCTTTCTTTAAAACCCTTTTTGAACCGTATCTAACGCAATTTAATGGCAATAAAAGAGCTGATGTCATTGGCATGACTAGAGCATCTAAATTTTATTTTCCTGATTGTTTAAAAGTTGGAATTAATGACAAGGGGAATCAAGTTTTTAAATTAGATGTCTTAACTGAACTTAATAATATTTTTCATAATGCTCATGATGCTATGGGTGATGTAGATGCTACTATAGAAATTGCTAAAATTTTAAGAAAAAATTCTAACAAAGTTTGGAATGCTGGGCTTAAAAATAATAATAAAATAGATGTAGATAACTTCCTAATCAAAAATAATATTGTTTGCATGGATGAATATCTTTTTGGTAAATTCAACGTTCATGCTGTTACTTATATTTGCAAGAATCAATTTAATTATCCTCAATGTTTTGATTTATTACACGATCCACTTGATTATATTGATATGTCTATTAAAGATTTAAAAATTAAAATGAAACAAAAACCTAAATTAATTAAAGAAATTAAAAATAATAAAAATCCTATTTTATTAGATTCAAGCGTTATTGATAAAATGCCAGTGTATCAATCAATTGGTATGGAAGTTTTAACTTACAGAGCAGAAATTATTAAACAAAGTACTGATTTTAAAAATAAAATCCAAACAATTCTTTTTGAAGAGTACGAGACAAAACAAATGATTAAATCACAGATTGATATAATGCCTGAAGAAAGTATCTATTCTGGTGGTTTCCCTGATAATCATGAAAAATCCAAAATGATTGATTTTCATAATGCTGATTGGGAAGAAAGATTTTATATTTCAAATCAGTTTAAAGATGAACGTTATAAATATTTTGCTCATTTGTTAATTTATGAAGAGATGCCTCATGTACTTCCTAAATCTGACTATGAAAATATTCATAAAATTATTGCCAATCAGATTTTAAGCACTGATAATCAAAAGTGGAATACAATCCCTAAGGCATACCATGAGCTTGATAATTTACGTGAAGAATATGAAAGACAAGGTAATGATGAAAAGTTGTTATTCTTAGAAGATTGGGATTATTTTCTACAAGATCTTGAAAAAAAATATCAATGAAAGTAAATTTTGTTAACTAAGGAGAGATTAAAATGGCGACAAATAAAACAGATGATCAAAACTTTAAAGCAGACGTATTAGAAGCCAAAGAACCTGTGTTAGTAGATTTTTGGGCAGAATGGTGCGGACCTTGCAAAGCAATTGCACCTTCCTTAGAAGAATTATCTGAAGAAATGAGCAACAAATTAAAAGTTGTTAAAATTAATGTTGATGAAAATCCTTCAACATCTCAAGCGTATAGTATAAGAAGTATTCCCGCTTTAATGATCTTTAAGGATGGAGAAAAAATCTCTGAGAAGATGGGAGCTCTTCCAAAATCGACTCTTGAGTCATGGATTAAAGATACAATCTAATCAATAATCGTATCGTTAAATTTTAGCGCATAACCTGCTAAATATAAAGATCCAGTTATTAACAAGGGAATTTTATCGTCGGCTTTTTTAAGTGCATTTTCTAAACTTTTTGAAGTTTTTGTATTAAAACCTAATCCATCTAATTTATTTTTAATGTCTAGTGCTGAAAGTGAATTTTTTTGTTCAGGTATTTCAACAGCATAAATTCGATCAATATGTTTTTTAAAGATTTTTACAAAATCTTTAACTTCTCTATTATTTAACATCCCTATAATTAGGTTCCATTTACCTAATGCTTCTTTAGTTAGATATTTTTCAAGAACAACAGCACCATCTTGATTATGTGATCCATCTATTATAGTAATATTTTTTCTGAAATTGAAAATTTTACCTTCATTTAATTTTTGGATTCTTCCAAACCAAGAGGTTCTTGCGAGTCCTATCTTTACTCTGGGTAAGGAAATAGACGGTATAAAAAATTTAGCAGCTGTAAATGCTGTTGATGCATTATCGTATTGGAAGTCACCAGTTAATCCTAATTTTGTGTCTCTAGAGATTTTTTCTAACCTAATTACCTTTGAATTTAATTCTTTTGCATTGTATATCAATGTTTTGAATGTTTTATCTCTACTTTGTTTAGCAATTATTACAGGAATATTTTTTCTTAAAATACCTGCTTTCTCTTTTGCTATTTTTTGAATATTGTTTCCTAAAAATTCTTCATGGTCTAAACCAATTTTAGTTATAATGGTAAGCTTTTTATTTTCTATAATATTTGTTGCATCTAACCTTCCACCCAACCCAGTCTCAAAAATATTAATATCAGCAGGAAATCTTTTGAAAGCAATAAATGCTGCTGCAGTAGTAATTTCAAAAAATGTTATTGGATTACAATCATTTTTCAGCTCAACCTCTTCTAATATATTTATTAAATTTTTATCTGAAATTAATTCTTTGTTTGTTCTAATTCGCTCATTAAAATTTATTAAATGAGGAGAAGTATATATATTAACTGATAAATTATGAGCTTCTAAAATTTCTTTTAGAAATGCTGCAGTTGAGCCTTTACCATTTGTCCCAGCTATATGAACCACATTGTTTAAATTATTTTGTGGATTATGAAATTTATCCATTAAAACTTTTAATCTTTTTAGATCAAAATCTATGAGTTTTGGATGTAATTCAAACATCCTTTTTAAGATTGAAGATAATTTGTTTTTCGTATTACTCAATTTAAATTAAAAATTAGTAGTGCTAATTTAAATAAAAAGTTAAAGATTTTAAAAGTTTCGAAATTTTAGTTTTTTGTTCTGATCTAGGAACAACAATATCTATCATACCGTGAGATTTTAAATATTCAGCTGTTTGAAAATCTTCAGGTAATTTTTCTTTAACTGTTTCTTCTATAACTCTTCTACCAGCAAATCCAATAATAGCTCCTGGTTCTGCAACATGAATATCACCAAGCATAGCAAAGCTTGCAGTAACACCCCCAGTAGTTGGATTTGCGTGTAAAACTATATATGGAAGCTTTGCTTTTTTTATTCTATTAATTGCAATTGTTGATCTTGGCATTTGCATTAAGGAAAATATGCCTTCTTGCATTCTTGCTCCCCCTGAAGATGGAACTACTATAAGGGAACATTTTCTTTTTATAGCTTCTTCAGAGGCTAAAATTAATCCATCTCCTACATATCTACCCATTGATCCAGCCATAAATGCAAAATCAAAACATGCCAATATTACTGGTGTTTTATCAATTAATCCAAAACTAATTAACAAAGCATCATCTAGTTTTGTTTTGTTTTGAGCATCTTTTATTCTATCGCTATATTTTTTTTTATCTTTAAAATTTAGTGGATCTAATTTTGGTTTTGGTATTGTAATATTTTCTATTGTGTCTTTATCAAGAAGAAATTCAATTCTTTCTCTTGCTGATAAGTGATCATGATAACCACATGTTTTACAAACATTATGATTTGAAGAAAATTCTTTATGAAATATCATTTGAGAACAAGATTTGCATTTTACCCACAATACTTCCTCTGGTTCTTTTATTTTAACAAAAGCTTTAAACTTAGGTAAAACTGTCTCTTTAATCCAATTCAATTATCTTTCCTTTTTAATTATACTACTTAATCAAATAAATAAGGCTTAATTATGTTTTAAAGCTTTTGTTATTTCTTTAGTAAAGTCTAAACATGTTATTAATTCTACACTGCTTGAATCATCATCTATACTTTTTTTAATTAAATCAACTACTGCAGATCCAATAACAATACCGTCAGATACGTCTGACATCAAAGTAGCTTGAGCTGGTGATCGGATGCCAAATCCAATAACAATTGGTAAGTCTGTAACCTGTTTAATCTTCTTGATATTATCTTGTACATTCTGAATATTAGGGGATTGTGTACCAGTTATGCCGGTTATTGAAACATAATATACAAATCCAGTAGCATTTAACAAAATCTTTTTAAGTCTTTTTTCATCAGTGGTGGGAGTAACTAATCTTATCATAGATAGGTTATTTTTTTCAGCTTCAAAATAGAATTCATCATCTTCTTCAGGAGGTAAGTCTACAATGATGAGTGCGTCTATACCGAATTCTATACATTTTTTAATAAATTTTTCTTTCCCAAATTTATAAATTGGGTTGAAATATCCCATCAAAATAATAGGAGTATGAGTATTTTTTTCTCTAAAAATTTTAACAAGTGATAAACATTTTTTAATGTTCATACCTGATTTAAGAGCTCTTTGACTTGATAATTGTATAGATGGTCCATCCGCCATTGGGTCTGAAAACGGCATGCCAATTTCAATAAAATCTGCGCCATTATCAGGCAGATTTGTAATGAGTTTCAAGGAGCTTTCAAAGTTAGGGTCGCCAGCTGTTACAAAAATTCCTAAGGCTTTTTTATTTTCTTTAGTTAATTTGTCAAAAGTTTTTTTTATACGATTCATAGTTTATATTAACTATCATTTTTCATTATTAATGGTAACACAGCTGACAAATCTTTGTCTCCTCTTCCACACATATTCATAATTATAATTTGACCTTTTCTCTCAGAAGCTAATTTCCCTGTAATATGTAGGGCATGAGCAGGTTCAAGAGCAGGAATTATACCTTCTAACCTACTACATAACTTAAAAGCATCTAAACTCTGTTCATCTGTAGTTGATAAATATTTAATTCTACCAATATCATGAAGCCACGAATGTTCTGGCCCAATACCGGGATAATCCAAACCTGCAGAAATTGAATGAGCATCAATTATTTGACCATCATCATCTTGAAGTAAATAAGTTCTATTTCCATGAAGTACTCCTGGTGAACCAGCAGTAAGAGATGCTGCGTGCAAATTAGAATTCAGTCCTTTACCTGCTGCCTCAACACCAAATATTTCAACCTCTTCGTCGTCAAGGAAAGGGTGAAACAAACCTATTGCATTTGATCCTCCTCCAATGCATGCAACTAGAGCATTTGGAAGTTGATTTTCCTTTTCTAAAATTTGTTTTTTTGCCTCTTCACCTATTATTGATTGAAAATCTCTAACCATTTTAGGATATGGGTGTGGTCCAGCTGCAGTGCCAATAATGTAAAAATGAGTATTTGCATTACTTACCCAGAATCTTAAAGCATCATTCATTGCATCCTTTAATGTGCCTGTACCGGAGGTTACTGGATTGATTTTTGCGCCTAATAGTCGCATTCTTTGAACATTTGGTTTTTGACGCTCAATATCTTTTGCACCCATAAAGACTTCACATTCAAAACCAAAAAGGGCACATGCAGTCGCTGTAGCAACTCCATGTTGGCCTGCACCAGTTTCAGCAATAATTTTATTTTTACCCATATTTTTTGCTAATAATATTTGACCTATAACATTATTAATTTTATGAGCCCCAGTGTGATTGAGTTCATCTCTTTTTAAGTAAATTTTAGCTCCACCAAAATGTTCAGTAAGTCTTTCAGCAAAATATAATGGACTGGGTCTTCCAATATAATCTCTTCTATACATATCTAATTCATTAATGAAAGACTGATCCTCTATTGCCTTTTCATATGCATTTTCAACATCCAAAATTAATGGCATTAGAGTTTCAGCTACAAATCTTCCACCATGAATCCCAAATTTACCATAAGAATCTGGGCCAGTTTTTAAGCTATTTAAATTAATTTTCGTCATAAGTAAACCATCATAAATTTTTACATTTTATTACAAAATCTTTAATTAATTTAGAATCTTTTAGGCCTTTCCTAATTTCCAGACCCGAAGAAATATCAATTGCTGGTGCCTTAGTAATATCAATGGCAATTTCTATATTTTCTATATTTAAACCTCCTGCAAGCATCCATTTTTTTTTGGATTTAAAGTCCTTAAGGATATTCCAGTCAAATTTTTTACCATTACCACCTGGCAAATCTTCAGATGGAGCGTCAAATAAAAGGATATCACAAATATCCTCAAATTCTTTATTTTTTCTTACCAGATCAATTTTATTCCTAACATTGATACCCTTAATCAAAGGAATATTTATTTTGTGTTTAATGTCAAGACATCTTCTTGAATTTTCGTTTCCGTGAAGTTGTATATAGTCAGGATTAATAGTTTTTTTAATTTCATTTAAAAAATCATCATTTGGGTCAACAGTTAGTGCTACTATTTTAGTAGTTTTATTTCTTGATTGAAGTAACCCTTTAGATTGATTAATTGATATGTTTCGGGGTGAATTTGGATAAAAAACCAATCCTATGTAATTGACTTTACATTTAAGCGCCGTGTTCATTGATTTTTTATCATTTATTCCACACACTTTAATTTCAAATAGATTATTCATTTTAAATAAGTTATTTTTTAAGGTAAAAGATAAAAAATAAAGCTACTTGTTTAAACGATCCTTCATACCTTTACCCATTCTGAAATAGGGAACATTTTTTTCTGGAACTGCCACTGCATCACCATTTTTGGGATTTCTAGCAATCCGTGCTTTTCTTTTTTTAACATCAAATACTCCAAATCCACGTAATTCTACCCTTTCGTTTTTAGATAGAGCTTTAGTAATTGTGTCAAAAAACACATTTACAATCTTAGTTGCATCTTTTTGATAAATACTTGGATTAAGATTTGCGATTTTAATTATAAGATCTGATTTATTCAAAATAACACCTTTTAAGAAGATTTTTCATCTTTTTTCGCTAGCGCAGCTCCTAAAATATCACCTAAACTTGCTCCACTATCTGATGATCCATACTCAGCCATGGCTTTCTTTTCTTCTTCAATTTCTCTGGCCTTAATTGAAAGAGAAATTTTTCTAGTTTTTTTATCAATATTTGTAACTGTAGCATCAACTTTGTCACCAACTCCGTATCGATCTGTTTTTTGATCTGCTCTTTCGCGTGATAAATCATTTTTCTTAATAAAGCCCTTTAAATTATCACCTACACTAACTTCTAAACCATTTTCTGTTATTTCAGCAATTGTACAAGTAACTGTTGATCCTTTTCTTATATTATCAATTTCAGTTGCAGTAACATCCTCTGTAAGTTGTTTAATACCAAGAGAAATTCTTTCTTTTTCAACATCTATATCTAATATTTTCGCTTGAGCAGAAGAACCTTTTATATAATTTTTAATTAGTTCATCCCCGTTACCGTCCCAACTTATGTCAGATAAGTGTACTAGACCATCAATATCTTCAGTAAGAGCTATAAATATACCAAACTCTGTTATATTCCTTATTTCTCCTTCAATTATATCACCGATTTTATTTGTATTTTTGTAATTTTCCCAAGGATTCTCTACGCATTGTTTTATTCCTAAAGAAATTCTTCTTTTTTGCACATCAATCTCTAGGACCATTACATCAACTTTTTCTGATGTAGATACAATTTTCCCTGGATGAACATTTTTTTTAGTCCAACTCATTTCTGAAACATGAACTAATCCTTCGATGCCGTCCCCTAATTCAACAAAAGAACCATAATCCGTAATATTAGTTACTATTCCTGTCATTTTTGCACCTACAGGAAATCTCTCAAAAACTTTTAGCCAAGGATCCTCAGTTAGTTGTTTTATCCCAAGTGATATTCTCTTTGTTTCATCATTAAATTTTATAACTTTAACTTGAACAGATTCACCTACTTGAAGCGCTTCAGATGGGTGATTGATTCTTTTCCATGAAATATCTGTTACATGTAATAGACCATCAACACCGCCTAGATCAACAAAAGCACCGTAATCTGTGATATTTTTGATAACACCCTGTAAAACTTGACCTTCTTGTAAATTTGCAACTAGTTCAGTTCTCGCCTCGGCTCTACTATCTTCCAATACTGCTCTTCTAGAGACAACAATATTACCTCTTCTTCGATCCATTTTAAGTATTTGAAATGGTTGAGGTGTTCCCATTAATACACCAAGATCTTTAATTGGTCTTATATCTACTTGACTTCCAGGTAAAAAAGCTGTTGCGCCTTCTAAATCTACAGTAAATCCTCCCTTGACTTTTCCAAAAATTATACCATTAACTCTCTGTTGTTTCTCAAGTGCAACTTCTAAATTTACCCAAGCTTCTTCTCTTCTTGCTTTTTCCCTACTTAAAATTGCTTGACCGTTAATATCTTCAAGTCTTTCGATATACACTTCAACTGTATCTCCCACATTTATTTTCAAATTGTCATCACTATTCCCAAATTCTCTTAGGGGGACACGACCTTCACATTTCAAACCAACATCAATTAAAATCATATCCTTTTCAATTGATATAACTGTTCCAGATACTACAGATCCTTCTATACTCGTCATTTCTTGAAAGCTTTGGTCTAATAATTCTGAGAAGCTTTCCTTGGAAGGTTTTGTAGTGGTTTCAGTTTGAGTCAATATTTTCTCCTATGTATAAAGTGAATAGTGTGCATTTTTTAGTTGTTATAAATATGGAAAGTCAAGAAATCAATGAATATATTTTGATAAAATGTTAAATTCCTTCTATTATTTTAGTCACCTTTAATAATAACTCATCAGCATCAATAAAACTTGTATCTATTACATATGCATCAACAGCTGGAGCAAGTGGTGATGTTATTCTACTACTATCTAACTTATCTCTTTCTTTCATTTCTCTAATCAAAGATTGCAACATACACTTTTCATCATTTTCTTGCAAGAAAGATATGTTTTTTTCTAATAATCTTCTTTTTGCTCTTATATCAATTGATGCATCAATAAAAAACTTAAAATCAGCATTTGGAAGAATTTTTGTGCCAATATCTCTACCATCAAGGATACAGCCAGGAAATTTCGTTTTATTCTTAATTACAAATTCTTTTTGTTTTAAATTTAATATTTCTCTTAATTTAGGATAAGTTGCAATAAAAGAAGCCAGTTTTGCAGTTTTTTCTGATCTTAGATCTTCTTTTTTTAATTCTAGAAAATTTAAATCTCTGGCAATTTTAGTGCTGTAATATACTAAATTTGAAGAAGTATCTTTTTTCTTAATAATTAATTCATCAGCAACTTTTCTATATAAAAGACCTGTATCTAAGTGAGCAAAACCATACTTTTTAGCTAAATTTTTAGCTAGAGTACCTTTACCCGAAGCAGCTGTTCCATCTATTGCAATCTCTATCATTAAAAGTATCTTTTTTGATGTTAAAATATATTATTGTGTGTCTATGTATGTTTCAATTTAGCACCAATTTCATTCATTATCTCATAAAATGAAGGAAAAGAGGATTTTATGGTATCAGTATCGACTACTTTTATAGGATTTTCTGTAATTAAACCTAAACATAAAAAAGACATAGCAATTCTATGGTCTAATCTAGATTTAATAGTAATGTTCCCTTTTAAAGCATAATCAGGTCCTCTACCTTTTATAACTAAACTATCTTTTTTTTCTTTAGTCTCAATACCAGCTGATCTTAATCCCTCACTCATTGTATGGATCCTATCAGTCTCTTTAAATCTTAGTTCTTCAACACCTTCCATGGTTGTATCGCCAATTGCTCTAACAGCAGCTACAGAAAGTATTGGAAATTCATCTATCATAGAAGCAACTCTAGACTTAGGAATTTTAATTCCCCTTAAAATACTATATTTTGCTGAAATATCTGCAATTGGTTCACCATTTATTTCTCGTCTATTTGAAAATGAAATATTTGCTCCCATTTCTATAAGGCTTTTATATAAGCCTAACCTCAAATCATTAACACACACATTCAAAACTTTAATCTCACTATTAGGTGTTATTATTGAGGCCACTATTGGAAAAGCTGCACTAGATGGATCTGAAGGAATTTCAATATCTAGTGTTTTGAGTATAGGAAGGCCTTCTAGAGTAATTTTCCAAGAAGAATCAGGTAGTTGTATTGTAGAAATTTTAGCTCCTAAATACTTTAACATTCTTTCACTATGATCTCTTGACAAAGAAGGTTCAATAATAGTTGTATTTCCTGTTGAAGATAGCCCAGCTAATAGAATACTTGACTTAATTTGAGCTGAAGCAACGGGACTGTTATATTCAAGAGGTAGTGGAATTTTAGAACCTTTAATTTTAATAGGCAAATTATCGTTGTTAGGGTTATCAAAAACTGCACCAGTTTTCCTGAGCGGTTTAATTATTCTTTTCATTGGTCTTTTGGATAAAGATTCATCTCCTATAATTGTTGCTTCAACATCAGATCCAGCTATTAGTCCCATAAGTAATCTTGATCCAGTTCCAGAATTACCTAAATCCAAACTAAAACCTGAACCGGATAAATTTCCTATTCCATTTCCAAAAACTTCCCAAATATTTTTATTTTTTTTAATTATTATGCCTAAAGTTTTTAGTGCCTCAAGTGTTGCAATGACATCATCGCTTTCAAGAAGGTTTTTAATTATTATTTTCCCTGTTACTAATGATCCTATGATAAGAGCGCGATGAGAAATTGACTTGTCACCGGGTACAACCACTTCACCATATAATTTTGAAGATTTATATGAAGTCATAGAGTTCATAAAAAATAATTTCCAGTATTAATAAAGCCTCAATATATCTTTAATTTAGGAAAAGTTAACCAAATTCTTAAAAAAAACTTTTGACATATTGAATATTTTAAGTCTATTCCAATATTAAGAAATTTTTATTAAGGAGAATAGCAATGGCAAAACCAGAATGGGGTAGAAAGAGAACTTGTCAGGTATGTGGTAAAAAATTTTATGATCTTAACAAATCTCCTATTATTTGCCCTTGTCCTGAAGCTGTTGAATTTGATCCTAACGATTATTTAAAATCAAGAAAAGGTAAAGGTATTCCTCCAAAAGCTTCAGTAGAAGATGACAATGATTTAACAAAAGATATTGAAAACATTGACGATATTGAAGTCGATGCTGATGGTGAAGTTGTAAGTGACGATGATCCATTACTTGAAATAAATAAAGAAGATCAAAATGTAATAGCAGATGACGAAATTGATATGGATGAGGATATTTCTTTTATTAACGATGATGAAATTACAGAAGACGATAATGGTATTAATGTAGAAATAAATGAAGATGATAAGAATTAAAATATTTTTGGGGCTATAGCTCAGTTGGGAGAGCGCTACACTGGCAGTGTAGAGGTCAGGGGTTCGAACCCCCTTAGCTCCACCATTAAACTTAGGAGTTTTAAAATATATACTAATCAAAATATTAAATCATTTGATTTTGGTATTTAATAATGCCGTTTGTAGCTTTTTATAGTGAGCATAGTGATTTAGAGTTACAAAACGAATGGGAAGATAGATTACGGGTTCACCACCCATTAGTTAAATTAGTACCTTTGTTCAGTGATCAAGCAGAGAATGCAATAACTGCTCTGTTATGGAAAGCACCTCTTAAAAGAGTAAAAAAATTAAATAATTTGAGAGGTCTAATATCCTTAGGCCAAGGTGTAGATCACATTCTTAAAGATAATATAATTGATAATAAAATTCCTGTTGTGAGAATTGTTGATCCTTTTATGTCAAAATCAATGAGTCATTGGGTGATTCTTTCTGTTCTCAATTTTATTAGAGATACTTTTGGTTATTATAATCAACAAAAAAATAAGATATATAAGTCTAGAAAGGAAATTAACTTTACTACCATAAAAATTGCTGTTTATGGTATTGGAGCAATAGGAAGTATTGTTTCAAAAGATCTTAAACAATTAGGATTTAAAGTCTATGGCTGGAGTAGGACTCAAAAAAAAATTTCAGGTATAAATTGTTTTATTGGTAAAAATAAATTTAAATATCTACTCAAATCTTGTGATATTCACATATGTCTCCTTCCATTAACTATAGAAACGAACAACATTTTTAATAACTTTTCGTTTAAAATGATGAAACATGGTTCATGTTTCATAAATGCTGGAAGGGGAGAACAAGTAGATGAAGAACATTTGATAGAAAATTGTAAATCTGGTCATATCTCTTCGGCAATTTTAGATGTTTACCGTAAAGAACCATTACCAAAAATGAGTGAGTTATGGCATCAAGAAAATATTATGATTTGGCCTCATGTAGCTGCAGAAACAAACCCTGAAACTGCAGCTAAGCAAATAGCAAATGCAATAAAATGTATTGAAAATGGAAAATTACCGCCCAACACAATAGAAAGAAAACTAGGTTATTAATATTTAGAACTTAAAGGAGATTTATATGGACTTAAAACAAAAAGTAACTGCATCAACCCAAATGCGTGGTGCAATGGTTTTTGAATTTTTTAGTCCTGGAATACCAATTATATTAAAAAATGCAGGTTGTGAATTCGTAATTTTTGACATGGAGCATGGAGGTCTTTCTTTAGAACAATTTAAGACCCTATCAATAATATCTAATTCCAATAAAATTGCACCATTTATTAGAATTCCCGAAATAAAGTATAATTATGTTGCTAGAGCATTAGACTTAGGTGCATCAGGTGTTATGGTTCCAATGGTAAACACACGAGATGACGCAATGAAAATTGTACGTTCATCTAAATATCCCCCACAAGGTAAACGAGGAGCAGGCTTTGGTTTTGCGCATGATAATTATTTTAATCAAAACCCTTTATCTTATATTGAAAAAGCAAATAATTCTCTAATCAACATTATTCAAATTGAAACAAAACAAGGTTTGGAAAATGTTAAAGAAATTGCTTCAGTAGATGGTGTGGATTGTCTATGGGTTGGACATTTTGATTTAACTAATTTTTTAGGAATACCTGGAGATTTTTCTTCAACGATATATCTAGATGCAATTAATGAAATTGTTTTTGCTGCGAATACTTACAAAAAAAGCCTAGGTATAATGGTTAATAATAAACAAGAATTAGAAACTTATTCCAAACTTGGTTTTAATATGATTGCAGTTGGAACAGAAATGAATATTTTATCAAGATCAATTTATCAAATTTTAAATTAATTTTGATAATAAAAATTATGGAGTAAAATTATGTTTAGGGTTGGTATTTCTGGAGATTTATTAAATAGTCGTGATGAGCCATGTTTTGGAATGGAACCATTAAATCTCTTGAAGGATAGAGAAGATATTGAAATATCTTGGATGGATAAATCAATAACTGAATTAGACAAAGAAATGACATCAAAATTTGATGCAATTCTTTTAAATTTACCAAAAGCAAATGCTAATTGTGTGTCTGATTCCAATTGTAAATTAAAAATAATCTCTAGGTTTGGTGTTGGTTTTGATTCTGTTGATATTGAAGCTATGAAAAAGAAAAATATTATAGTTACTAATACTCCTAATGCAGTTAGAAGACCAGTTGCAGTTGCAGCTTTAACAATGATTTTTGCGGTTGCTGGAAAATTATTGCAAAAAGATCATCTTGTAAGGAGTGGTAAATGGAATGATAGAACTAATTTTATGGGCACAGGTTTAGCTCGAAAGACATTAGGGGTCATAGGAGCAGGAAGTATAGGCACAGAGACCATTAAGTTATCAAAGCCTTTTTTCAAAAACATTTTAGCCAATGACCCATTTAAATCTAAAAAGCAATTATCAGAAATTGGTGCAATAAAAGTTGATATAATTGAGTTAGCTTGTAAAAGTGACTTTATTGTAATTCTCTGCAATCTTGATAGTAATACAAAAGGTATCATTCAGAATAATTTTTTTTCAAATATGAAAAAAAGCGCTTATATTTTCAATTTATCAAGAGGCCCTGTAATTAATGAAAGTCATTTGGAAAATGCACTTGAAACTAGAGAAATTGCTGGTGCGGGTCTAGATGTAACTGAAAAAGAACCTCTTTCAGCAGATAGTAAATTATTAAACTATGAAAACGTTATAATAACTCCACACTCTCTATGTTGGACAGATGAGTGTTTTAACGACATAGCAAATGAAGCAGTCAGTTCAATATTAAATTATATTGATAAAAAACCTATTTTAAACCAAGTTAATAAATGAAGACTAAGCAGCTTCTACTCTATTTGATTGAGAAATTACTGCAATAGCACTCTCAGCGCTTTTACAACCTCTTAATTTTGTAGTGAGTTCTTTGTTTCTTAATAATCGTGATATTAAAGCTAAAGCTTGTAAATTCTCTGATCCTTTGTTCTCTGGAGCAATCAATAAAAAAACTATATCCACTGGAAGATCGTCTGTTGAATTAAAGTCTAATCCATTGACTAGGGTAGTAACAAAAACATGAGATTTATCAATGTTGGCTACATTAGCATGAGGAATAGCAATACCATTACCTACTGCAGTAGACCCTAATTTCTCTCTCTTTGCTAAATTTTCTAACAGTGACCTCGAATTTATTCCAAGTTTAATTTCAGCCAATTTACTTAATTCTTCTAATACCTGTTTTTTACTAGTACCATCAAAGTTTACTAGAAAGGCATCATTAGATAACATATCATTGATATTCATATTTAACCTATAAATTTGAGGAATAAATTATTTTGGTTTGTAAATAATATTAACTTTACTATCAGTCAAGTTTATAATTTAAAAAATATAGTTTTAAAAATTATTCCCAAGATAAACATCCCTAACTCTCCTATCTGATTTGATTTCATTAGGATTGCCAGACATTATTACTGAACCATCAAAAAGTATATATGCTCTATCAACAATACTTAGTGTTTCTCTAACATTATGATCTGTTATAAGTACACCAATATTTTTTGATTTCAATTTATAAATTAAATTTCTTACATCATTAATTGCAATAGGATCTATGCCAGCAAGTGGCTCATCTAGAAGAATGAAACTTGGGTTTGAAGCTAAGGCTCGAGCAATCTCAGTCCTTCTTCTTTCTCCTCCAGACAATGTAGCTCCATTTGAGTTTCTTATTTTATTCAAATTGAATTCAGCTAATAGTTCTTCTAAAATCTGAAATTTATATTTTTTGTCATATTTTTGCACTTCTAAAACAGACAATATATTTTCTTCAACCGTTAATCCTCTAAAAATAGACGATTCTTGTGGTAAATAACCAATACCTTTTTTTGAACGAATATGCATTGGTAAGTGATTAATACGTACTTGATTTAAAAATATGTCACCCTCATCAGTATCAATAAGTCCTGCTATCATGTAAAAACAAGTAGTTTTGCCAGCCCCATTTGGGCCAAGAAGCCCGACAGCCTCTCCTTTTTTTAACTTTAAAGAAACTTTATCTACAACTTTTCTTTTATTGTAATTTTTAGATATAGAATTTACTTTTAATTCTTCCTTTGAATTTGAAGCTTCAGATTTATTAAAAGCATGCAATATTGAATCATTTTTATTGTTTTGATCTTTTAAAGATGACTTTAAGCGTTTAAGCTCTTCTTCTAAATTAGTCAGTTTTATCTCCTTTTTTTTGTTTTTTAATAGGAGAAAATGTTCCTTTAACACGTTTTTTATCTTTTCTATCACCAACAATATTACTTACACCAGTTTTCAAATTTGTAATACCTTTGGAACCTGAAAGCTTAGATTTTTGGTTAATTATGACAACGTTACCAGTTAGTCGTATAATTTCGTCATTTGAATTATAAACTCCTAAATCAGCTTTGGATTTTCTATCTTTAGACTTATTTTCAATGATAACATTACCCTTAGCAATAGCCTGTTTTAAAGATTTGTTTGAAGATTCAAAATCAGCTTTGACGTTATCTGCATAAATTATAGTTTTATTTGATAAAATTATTTTAACGTTTCCTTCGGCTTTGGCTTTATTATTTACATCATCAAAAATAATATTTTTTTTTGACTCTATGTACCCAGATGGAGATTGAAATGTTTGAAAAGGACCAGATATTGCTGCTACTTTATTTTTTACATCATATGTCATGTAATGACCAGTTGCTTTTGTATTTTCTTTAGTAAGTATAACTTTATCTATCGCAATTATTTTATTCAAAATATTTTCACCATTTTCAAAAACATAATCAGCTTTAATGGTATTTGCTTTTAAAGTTAAATCGTCTTTTTTTAAAATAACATTCCCTTTTGCAAGATAGTATTTTTCTTTTTCAAACCATTCTAATGATTCGTCTGCCTCGACAGTTAATTCAGACTTATTATTATTGGTTTTTGCACAGACAAATTGTGAAAAAAATGCCAACAAAATAAAAACAAGTGAAATTATTTTTTTAGAAGACATTTTTTTGTAGTAAAAGCATTCTCAATTTTGCTTTTCCTTTTATTTTTATATATTCACCGTTTTTTTTAATCTGAAGACCTTTACCTTTTATTACTGTATTACCCGAAATTATATCAACATCATCATTTGTATGATAATTACCTTTTTTAAAAGTTCCAGTTAATGTTTGTGTTGTAAGGGTGAATTTTCTTGTTTTTTTTGTAATTTTAACTTTGTTTGAAAAAGTAAAATTATTATAATTATTTGTTATAATTGCATTTCCTGCAGAAATTTTAGTTAAAATACCTTTTTGATCAATTGTTGTTAAAGAATTTTCTAAAATGACCTTCTGATCTTTTGATTCTATTTCTTCTAAGGCGTCAGCAATAATTAAAAATTTATCTCCTTGTTTATTTTGTTGTCTTATTTCAACACCAATCATCTTATCTTGGTTCTCAGAGCTTCTTTTATATTTATTTTTGTCTGTAGAGAAATAATCATTGTTTAAAAAATTATTAACCACAAAACTCATAATCAGAAGAAAAACTAAAGAAGCGAAGATTGTTTTACCACTAATTATTTTCATTTTTATCTAAAAATTTTTGTTAAGTTATAATATATCAATGGGCAAAAATATCTAAATTTTCAAATCCAATTAAATCTAATTTTGATCGTGTTTTTAAAAATTCAAAACACTTTTTAGCAATTTCTTTTTTATTTTCACGTATAAGTAATTGGTCTAATTTATTCTTTATTTTGTGAAGATAAAGAACATCTGAGGCGGCGTATTTTAATTGAGAATCACTTAAAGTTTCTAATCCCCAATCAGAAGTTTGATTTTGTTTGTCTAACTCTAAATCCAAAAGATCTTTACATAAGTCCGCTAGACCATGCTTTGCGCCAAAAGTTCTAGACAATTTAGATGCTATTTTTGTACAGTATATTGGTCCATTTAATTTACATATATTTTTCTCAATTACAGCCATATCAAATCTTGCAAAGTGAAAAAGTTTTGTTGAGTTTGGATTTTTAAAAATTTTTTTTAGATTCGGAAAATTTTCTTCTTTCTCTATACTTTTTTTTGATATTTGAACAAGATGAGCAATTCCATTTCCGTTTGATAATTGAATCAAGCATAATCTATCTCTATTTATGTTTAGTCCCATTGTTTCTGTGTCAATTGCTACAACATCACCAAATTTCACTTCAGATGAAATATCATCATGATATAAAAAATAAGTCATTTATTATCCATAAAACTTTAAAAAATATGAGTCATGACTAAATATATCAAGTAGTTAAATAAATCCACAAACAAAATCATATTTAAATATAGCATAAAAGGTAAATCCAATGGGAAAAAATATAAATAAAAAAATTGCAGTTATTGGGGGTAGTGGGTTTTTAGGAAAATCATTGTTGAAATTACTTTTAAATGAAAATGCTGAAATAATTTTATTTACACGAAAAAAAAATTATCAAAAAAATTTAAACAAAATTTTTCCTGACAATAATATTAAATGTATTCAGTGGAATATTAACAATTTTAATATCATTGAAGAAAATATTAAAAATGTATATACTATAATTAATTTATGTGGTATTCTTTTTGAAAATAAAAGTGGTGATTTTTTTAGAGTACATAAAGAAATTCCTGCTTTTTTGGGAAAAATTTCTTTAAAACATAAAATAAATACTTTAATTCATGTTTCTGCACTTGGTGTATCTACAAATTCTGAAAGTAAATATTCTAGAAGTAAAGCAGAGGGTGAAAACCAATTGCTAGAACATTTTCCTAATGGAAAAATTTTAAGACCTTCATTGCTCTATGGTAAAGGCGATAATTTTTTTGGACAGTTTTCTGACATGACTAAGATTTCTCCCTTTTTGCCAGTAATATCTAGATCAACAAAATTCCAACCAGTTTTTGTTGAAGATGTTGCAAAAGCAATAATAAAATTAATAAAAGATAGAAAAAATAAAAATAATATTTATGAATTAGCAGGAGATACAATCTTCTCTTTTGAAGAACTGTTAAAAATTTTATTAGAAATTAAAAATATTAAAAGGCTTCTTGTTCCTCTTAATGCAACATTTATGATGATACCTGCATTTTTTTTACAAAATTTACCTAAACCTCCTTTTACAGTAGATCAAATGATACTTCTTAAAACAGATAATATATTAAAGAACGGTTTACCTGGATTAAAAGATTTAGGTATTAAAATATCTGACATGAAAACTGAGCTTCTTAAGATATATTAATAAAACTAAGTTAAATGTAAGCATATATTAAGATCAGAATCCCAAGCATAATTCTATATGCAACGAAAATTTTAAGTGAAGCTTTATTAATCCATTTCATAAATAACGTAATTGTAATTAAGGCGAAGCAAAAACTTAAAATAATACCCATAATCATTTCATTATTAAAAAAGAAACCTTTTTCGATGAATAAGTTTATGCTTTCCAAAGTAGTTGCAGCTATTATAACTGGGATTGATAATAAAAGAGAATATTTAGACGCATCAAAACGGCTGAAACCCATACATAATCCAGCGGTTATAACAATTCCAGATCTACTGGTTCCAGGAATAATTGCTAGTGTCTGAGCAATGCCAATTACGAGTGCGTCCTTTAAATTCAAACTTTTAAAATATTTTATAACTTTAAGATTTCTGTCTGCTATACCTAATAATATTCCAAATGTTAAGGTGGTCCATCCAATGACTTCTAAACTTCTAATTATATCAAAATTATTTATATGAACCAAAAATCCAACAATGATAATGGGTATAGTGCTAATTATTAGATTTTTTAAAATAATAAAACCTTCGTTATCTTTTTTTAAAAAAATTGTATCTAAAATTATTTTTATTAAATCTTTTTTTAAATAATATATTACAGCTAATAAAGACCCAAAGTGAAGAGAAACGTCAAATCCTCTGCTAGATTCTAGATTTAAAAAAAATTCAGGTATTATGATTAGATGTGCACTAGATGAAATAGGTAAAAATTCTGTAATTCCTTGAATTAATGATAAAATAATTATTATTTCTAAAGCCATTTAAAACTCTATCTTTTACATAAACTTTATTTATCTTATATATTGATAATATCTAATTAAAAATAGGATTAATTTTTATTTTAATTTCTTTTAAAATTTTTTGAGTTGTAATTGTATGAATTGGAATAAACAAAACCCATATTTAGCTAAAATCACGTCTAAAAAACTTTTATCTGGCAAACAGTCAAACAAAGAAGTTTTTCATTATGAAATTTCTCTAGGTGATAGTGGTATTATTTATCAACCTGGAGATAGCTTAGGAATTTTCCCAGTAAATAATAATACTCTAGTAACAGCTATTATAAATAGATTACAAATCAATCCTACATACATACCCGAAGGATATGATCTTAACATTTATGAGTTACTAGAAAAAAAATTTGAGATTCTTACACCAACGAACAGATTAATAAAATTTGTTAACGATAATATTAATCATAAAGAATTAAATTATTCTTTAGATACTAAAAACATAAATATATTGATGGATTTTAAATTTGGAAAAGATGTTTTAGATTTCATGAATTTGGATGAAAGTCTTAAATTTGATGTATTGCATTTTTTAACTCTTTTAAAACCACTCCAGCATAGAGCATATTCTATTGCATCAAGTAACTTAATTTTTAAAAACTCAGTGCATATAACTGTTTCAACTCAACGATGGCAAAGAAAAACAAGAGATTATGGTGGTGTTTGTACAACTTTTTTATCTGATAGTTGTGAATTAGGCGATAAACTAAAGATTTTCTTAATTCCAAATAAATTGTTCAAATTACCTGATGACCAAAACAAGCCAATAATTATGATTGGTCCTGGTACGGGTGTGGCACCCTTTTTATCATTTATACAAGAAAGAAAATACCTAGAGAGTAATGGAAAAAATTGGTTGTTCTTTGGTGCTCAGACCAAAAAAAATGATTTTATATATGAAGATCAGATTTCAAATTTTGTAGAAGAAAAAATTTTGAATAATTTAGATACTGCTTTTTCAAGAGATCAGGATAAAAAAATTTATGTACAGGATAAAATTTATGAAAGAAGTTATGAATTTTTCCAATGGTTAGAAAATGATGCAATAATATACGTATGTGGAGATGCTCAAAAAATGGCTAAAGATGTTGAAGTCACAATTATAAATATAATTGCAAAAGAGCTTAAATGTGACGACAAAAAAGCTTTGGATTATTTAAAAATGTTAAAAAAAGAAAAAAGATATTTATTAGATGTGTATTAAAAAGATTATTATAAAATTAAAAAAGAGTATAGAGGTTATTTATGAAATGGGATAGATTAAGATTATTTAATATCGTTGCCCAAACTCGAAATATTACTGAAGCTTCTTATATCTTACAAATGAGTCAGTCTGCATTGAGTAGACAAATGAAGGCTCTAGAAAACGAATTAGGTGTCAGGCTTTTTTTAAGAAACTCAGATGGTATTACTCTTACTAAAGCTGGTATGAGATTATCATCTTCCGTTCAAATTTTAGCCTCTGATATAAGCAAGACTCATAATCAACTTCTTGAGGATATGGACGTTCCATCTGGTAGATTGAATGTTTCTGCAACAAATGCGTTTGGGGCTTTATGGGTTGCTCCTAGAATGTCAAAATTCAAAAATTTATTTCCAGAAATAAATGTTGCGCTTAGCCTAAGAGATTCTGAACCTCGAGTTACCAATTTCAACTCTGACGTTGAGGTTAGAATGACACCCAGTGTTTCTCAAGACGATATTCAAATTAAATTAGCTGACTGTAGATATAAGATATTTGCATCAAATGAATATATTTCTAAAAATGGATATCCAAAAACTAGTACTGATTTAGATAATCATAAAATAATATCTTATGGAGAAGATGCACAACCCCCTCTTGATAGACATCGATTGAATTGGCTATTAACAATTGGAAAAGAAAATAAAAGACCAAGAAAGCCAATTTTAGAGGTTTCTAGCATATATGGAATAGCAAAGGCTACTGAGGTTGGTATGGGAATAGCCTCATTACCAGATTGGATGGAATTTGAAATGATAGAATTAACAGAAATTTTATCCCAACTAGAAGGACCTAAAATGTCAATTTCTTTATGTTTTAATTATGAGTTGAGAAATGATTCTAGGATTAAGGCATTTAAGGATTTTATGATTAAAGAAGCAGAGATAATTAATTAATTAGTTAATCAATTTTGTAATGCAATTTGTGCATATCTGACATATAATGAATAATTTTACAAATATATGTAAATTATTTATGTTCCACGTTCTTCATTAGGGAATAAATATATTAAGCATTAACCATAGTTAGTTGATTTTATAGATTTACAGGAATTAAATGAGTATTAAAAAATTGAACAAAATGGGGTTTCCTGAAAAATATGGTTTATATGATTCAGATAACGAACATGAAAATTGTGGTTTTGGTTTTATTGCAAATATTAAAAATGAACCCAAACAAGAGATAGTTCATCAAGCCTTAGAGATTGTTCATAACCTTGACCATAGAGGTGCTATTGGGGCTGACCCTTTAGCGGGTGATGGTGCTGGTATTTTAATTCAAATACCACATGATTTTTTTAAAGAAGAATTTTTAAAGACTGATATTAAACTTCCAGAAATTGGTAATTATGGGGTCGGCATGATTTTCCTGCCTCCAGAAAAAAATAGAGCTAGTTCTGCAATCAAATCAGTTGAAGAAGCAATCAAAAAAGAAGGTCAATCTCTAATTGGATGGAGAGATGTTCCAGTTGATGATTCTGTCTTAGGAGAAACTGTAAAAAATAATGCGCCAATCATTAGGCAATTTTTTATTCAAAAAGGAAAAAACACAAAAACTGAAAAAGAATTTCAAAGAAAATTATATGTAATAAGAAATCAAAGTCTTTTTTTACTTCAACAAGAATTACAAGATGATTGCGATGATTTCTACATTGTTTCACTCTCAACAAGAACGATCATATTTAAAGGAATGGTGTTAGCACCAAATCTATCAAAATTTTATATTGATTTTCAAAACAAGAATTTCAAAACTGCAATAGCTCTTTTCCATCAAAGGTTTTCAACAAACACATTCCCGTCATGGCGTCTAGCCCAACCTTTTAGATATTTATGTCACAATGGTGAGATTAATACTGTAAAAGGAAATACAAATTGGATGAACTCTAGACGATACAGCATGTATTCTGAACTTTTAGGAGATGATCTAAAAAAATTATGGCCAGTTATAGAAAAATCACCATCAGACTCTGCAACATTTGATAATGCTTTAGAACTTCTTGTAATGGGTGGTTATTCACTACCTCATGCAATGATGCTAATGATACCTGAAGCTTGGAAAGATAACTCATTAATGGATCCAAAAAGATCTTCATTTTATGAATATTACTCTGCATTAATGGAGCCATGGGATGGACCAGCTGCAATGGCTTTTACAGATGGTGTTCAAGTTGCAGCAACTTTAGATCGCAACGGTTTAAGACCAGCTAGATATGTCGTAACAGATGATGACTTGGTTATAATGTCATCAGAAGTAGGTGTTCTTAGAGATATTCCAGAACATAAGATTATTCAAAAATGGCGGTTACAACCAGGAAAAATGCTTCTGGTTGATTTAGATGAAAAAAGAATAATTTCAGATGAAGAGCTTAAGGATAATTTAGTTAATTTGTATCCTTATGACGAGTGGGTTAAAAATTCGAAAGTTAATATTAAATCAATTGATTTTAATACAAATAAAACATTGCCAGAGGATAATGTTTTATTAGATTTACAGCAAGCATTTGGATATAACAAAGAAGATCTCAAATTTTTTCTAGAGCCAATGATTTTAGAGGGGCAAGATCCAATTGGATCAATGGGAAGAGACATACCCTTAGCTGCGTTATCAGATAAAAATAGGCTTTTATATGACTATTTTTTTCAAAATTTTGCTCAGGTAACAAACCCTCCTATAGACCCAATTCGAGAAGAGTTGGTAATGTCTTTGATGAATTTTATAGGACCAAGGCCAAATTTGCTTGATCCTAAATCAGGTAAAAATCAAAAGTTAATTGAAGTTGACCATCCGATATTAGATAATTTAGATATAGAAAAGATTAGAAATATAGATAAATTTACTTCTAACAAGTTAAGGTCCGTTACTTTAAGTATTTGTTATAATAAAAAAGAAAATCCTAATTTAGAAATTGAAAATTTTTTACAAAGCATTTGTATTGAAGCTGAAAGAGTTATAAATAGCAATGCCTGTAATATAATTATCTTATCAGATAGAGAAGTTGATCAAAACAATATTGCAATTCCTGCGTTACTTGCTACGAGCTCAGTACATCACCATTTAATAAAAAAAGGTCTAAGAACAAAAGTAGGATTAATAATAGAAACTGGAGAAGCAAGAAGGGTTCATGATCTATGTCTTCTTGCAGGTTATGGAGCAGAAGCAATAAACCCATACTTAGCTTTCTATACCTTATCAAACATAATTAAAAATCATAATCAGGAAATTGAAGAAAAAGAAGCTTACACAAAATATATCAAAGCGGTAACAAAAGGCATGCTTAAAGTAATGTCTAAAATGGGTATTTCTACATATCAATCTTATTCTGGTGCTCAAATTTTTGATGCAGTAGGTCTTTCTTCTAATCTTGTTGATAGATACTTTTGCGGCACGTCGTCAAAAGTTGAAGGTATTGACTTAGAAGAAATTCAAATAGAAACAGAGAATAGACATGAATTAGCTTTTGGTGATTCTCCAATATTATCTAATGATCTTGATGTTGGTGGTGATTTAAGCTTTCGAATTCGGGGTGAAGAACATGTTTGGACTCCTGAAACTATTGGAATGCTTCAACATTCAGTTAGAAGTGCTAATTATGATACTTTCAAAAAATACTCTAAGAAAATTAATGATCACTCTATAAAATTAAAAAATTTGAGAGGTTTATTTAAGTTCATAAATAAAGCAAAAGCTATAAATATAGATGAGGTAGAACCTACATCTGAAATAGTTAAAAGATTTGCTACAGGTGCTATGTCTCTTGGATCAATATCCACAGAAGCTCATACAACCTTAGCAATTGCAATGAACCGTCTTGGAGGAAGATCTAACACAGGAGAAGGTGGAGAAGAAACATCAAGATTTGTTCCTCTTTCTAATGGTGACTCTATGAACTCCAGAATAAAACAAGTTGCATCCGGAAGATTTGGGGTTACAACTGAATATTTATCAAACGCGACTGATATTCAGATCAAAATGGCTCAAGGTGCTAAGCCAGGTGAGGGTGGACAGCTTCCAGGTGGAAAAGTTGATGAATTTATTGCTAAAATTAGACATTCAACACCAGGTGTTGGTTTAATATCACCACCACCTCATCATGATATTTATTCAATTGAAGATTTAGCACAACTTATACATGATCTTAAAAATGTTAATCCAAAAGCTAGAGTTTCTGTAAAACTTGTATCTGAGATTGGTGTTGGAACCGTCGCTGCTGGAGTTAGTAAGGCTTATGCTGATCACGTAACTATTTCAGGAAATGATGGTGGTACTGGAGCAAGCCCAATTACATCTCTGTTAAATGCTGGTGGTCCTTGGGAGACTGGCCTAGCTGAAACTCATCAAACACTCGTCATGAACGGATTAAGAGAAAGAATAGCTGTCCAAGTTGATGGAGGTTTGAGAACTGGAAGAGATGTTGTAATTGGAGCAATTTTGGGTGCTGATGAATTTGGATTTGCAACTGCCGCACTTATTTCTGAAGGATGTATAATGATGAGAAAGTGTCATTTAAATACCTGTCCTGTAGGAGTTGCCACACAAGACCCAGAACTGAGAAAAAACTTTGCGGGAACACCTGACCATGTTGTAAACTTTTTTGTTTTCATTGCTAATGAAGTAAGAGAAATAATGGCAGAGCTAGGTATTAAGAAGTTTAACGATTTAATTGGAAGAAGAGATCTTATTGATTTTAATGGCGCAGAAGAACATTGGAAAGCTCACGGATTGGATTTAAGAAAACTTATTGTAAATTTAGAAAAAGAAAAAGATGAGACTTTCTATAATTCAAAAGAACAAAACCATAGGTTAGAACTTGCTCTTGATAATGAATTAATTTCAAAATCAAAAAAAGCTATATCAAATAAAATAAAAGTAAATATTTCATCAAAAATTGTAAATACTAATAGAACTGTTGGTGGAATGTTATCAGGAGTTATAGCAAAAAAGTACGGTCATAATGGATTGCCCAAGGATACAATAAATGTTGATTTTACAGGGAACGCTGGTCAAAGTTTTGGAGCTTGGTTATCAAAAGGTATTAATTTTAACTTAAAAGGTGATGCTAATGATTATGTAGGTAAAGGCCTGTCAGGTGGTAGAATATCCGTCAGCCCTCACGAAACAAGTAAAATTATTCCTGAAAATAATATTATTGCTGGAAATACCCTTTTGTACGGTGCAATTTCTGGAGAATGTTATTTAAGAGGTGTTGTAGGAGAACGTTTTGCCGTTAGAAACTCAGGTGCTACTGCTGTTGTTGAAGGTTGTGGAGATCACGGATGCGAATATATGACAGGTGGTATTGTTATTATACTTGGAAAAACTGGTAGGAATTTTGCAGCAGGAATGTCTGGTGGTATAGCTTATATTTTAGATGAAGAAGGTACATTTGAATCTAAATGCAACAAAGCTATGGTAGGTTTAGAAAAATTACAGAGTTTAAAAAACTTGGACACTCCTTCAGCTAAAGATATTGATAATGACTTGCTTGATTTTGATGAAGCACGATTAAAATTAATAATTCAAAGACATTTAAAATATACTAAAAGTGAAAAAGCCAGATTAATATTAGAAGATTGGGATAAATATCTTAAACTTTTTTATAAAATAACTCCTTTCGATTTTAAGAGAGCTTTAAACGAAAGAAAACAAAAACTTAAAGAAGATAATAAAGTACCAAATAGAATTGCTGGAGAATGATATGGGTAAGGTAACTGGATTTATGGAATTAGACCGAGTTGAAAGAGATTACGAACCGGTTGAAGACAGGATAAAACATTTTAAAGAATTCCTAGTTCCTCTAGACGAAAAAAAAGTTTCAGAACAAGGTGCTAGATGCATGGATTGCGGAATTCCTTATTGTCATCAAGGTTGTCCTGTCAATAATCTAATTCCTGATTGGAATGATTTAATTTATAATAATAGATGGAAAGAAGCTCTTGATTTACTTCAATCAACGAATAATTTTCCTGAATTTACAGGTAGAATTTGTCCAGCACCTTGTGAAGCATCATGTACTTTGAATATTACAGATAATCCTGTAGCAATTAAAACAATTGAATGTTCCATTGTAGATAAAGGGTGGGAAGAAGGTTGGATTAAACCAGTGATTAGTAATAAAAAAACTGGTAAGAAAGTTGCTGTTATTGGTTCTGGACCTTCTGGTTTAGCATGTGCTCAGCAACTAGCTAGAGCAGGTCATACCGTAGTTGTGTTTGAAAAAAATGCGAGAATTGGTGGCCTTCTTAGAATTGGTATACCTGATTTTAAAATGGAAAAACATCTTATTGATAGAAGGATGTCTCAAATGGAGGCAGAAGGTGTTGAGTTCAGAGTTAATTCTCACATTGGTAAAGTTATAAAAATAGAAGAATTAAATAAGGATTTTGATGCTATTGCTTTTTGTGGAGGATCAGAAAATCCAAGAGATTTGCCTGTTAAAGGTAGAGACCTTAAGGGTATTTATTTTGCTATGGAGTTCCTCTCTCAACAAAACGATAGAGTTGCAGGTAATAAAATAGATCCAAAAGTTGAAATCTCAGCAAAGGGAAAGAATGTTCTCGTAATTGGTGGTGGAGATACTGGATCTGATTGTGTAGGTACTTCTAACCGTCAAGGAGCCAAATCAGTGACGCAACTCGAATTACTTGATCAGCCACCTGAAAAAGAAAATAAAGCACTTACATGGCCTAATTGGCCTTTAAAACTTAGAACTTCTACATCTCATCAAGAAGGTTGCGACAGAAATTGGTCTGTTTTAACAAAATCATTTGACGGTCATGACGGAAAAGTTAACAAACTAAATTGTGTTAAAGTTGCATGGTCAAAAGATAATAATGGAAAAATGAAAATGAGTGAGGTTACAGGTACTGAATTTTCTTTTAAAGCAGATCTTGTATTGCTTGCTATGGGTTTTGTGCATCCAATTCATGAAGGTTTAATAAACAGTTTAGGTGTTAACCTTACACCAACTGGTAATTTAGATGCTAATGACAAAGAATATAAAACATCTATTGATAAATTTTTTGCAGCTGGCGACTCAAGACGTGGTCAATCATTAGTTGTTTGGGCAATAAGAGAAGGTAGACAATGTGCAAGGTCTATTGATGAGTTTTTAATGGGGAAATCTGAATTGCCAAGCTAGGTGAATTTTTAAAATTAACTAAATAACAATCCAGTATTTGGAAGATTTTAAATCGAAATACAAAAATTTATATGTATATAAATAAATTATCGTCAGAGAAAAAAAGATTATGATAACATTAAAAATATTTTAAATAAAAATTTTGGTAAAAACAGACACCAAAGGTTAGTGTATTTATATCGCAAAAAATTGCCTATTAGGGGTTTGTCATTTGTTTCTTGTTTAGATGTAGATCCATATTCTGTAATTGTTACCATTACTTTTTATAGAACTATAGTTACTAATATTAATTACCTACTGCTAGGCCTTTTAGCGGTTAGAAATCCTTTTCAAAGAAAAGGTTTTTGTAAAATACTAGTAAAAAGAGGATTAGAAATTGCTAAGCTAAAAAATGAAACTTTATGTTTTGTTTCAGCTAAATATAACTATTATAAAGTATTTGATTTTTTAAAATTAAGTAGTAAAAACTTGGCGATTAATGCAATAGATAATTTAACGTATGGTGAACTTCTTGTTAAAGAACTAAAAAAAGATTTTTTAAACTTATTACCTCTAAAGGCACAACTTCTTCCTGAAAAATAATTTGAATAATGATTACTCTTTATCACTACTACTTATGTTCATCTTCAAGATTTATTAGGCTTATTTTAGAAGAACATAAAATCTTATATAACACTCAGCTGGAAAATTATTGGAAACCACAAAAGGATTTTCTACAACTGAATCCAGCTGGTCATTTGCCAGTTTTAATTAATAAAGAAAATTTTCCAGTTATTGGAGCTAATGCTTGTGTTGATTACATCAGGGATCTTCAATCAAGATCTAATTTATTTGTTGATGATTATAAAGAGAAAGCTGAAATAAATAGGTTAGTCCATTGGTTTGATGTAATTTTTAAAAAAGAGGTTTTTGATCCAATTATTTATGAAAAAGTATTTTCAAGGATAGTTGATAATATAACACCTAATAGCGATAATATAAGAGCAGCTCTTCATAATTTGGATTTTCACATAAAATATTTCAATTATTTACTAAATAGTAAAAAGTATTTTATTAAAGATGAGTTAACTTATTTAGATTTTTTAGCTGCAGCTAATTTTTCAGTTTTGGATTATTTAGGGATATTAAATTTAAAAAATTATGAGAACATAAAAGAATGGTATTTCAAAGTTAAGTCAAGGCCTTCATTTAAAACATTGTTAAAAGATCAAATAGTGGGTCTAAATCCCCATGAAAACTATAAAAATATTGATATTTAATTAAATTTTTGTTTTTATTTCTTCAATAATATTTGTGATGCTTCTAAGTTGATGTATATCGGATAACCTATGTCCAGCATCTTTTTCTAATAATAATTTTATATCATTAGTTCCTTTAAATGTTTTGATAATTTTTAAACTTAAATCGAATGGCACGGCATCATCGGCCATACCATGGTATAAGTAGATAGGACCATTAAAATATATACTGTCTGATAAAGTAAGGTTTTTAAGACTATCTTTAATTAATGTGTATGAAAAATCAATTTTTGATCCATCTTCATATTTTACACTTGTCTTTCTATTTTTTATTAATTCTCTTTTCTCATCCCTAGTCATTTTATTCCATATCAATAGTTTAGGGAAATCTGGAGCAGGTGCTAGACCTATTAATGCTGAAATCTTATGTGGAATGCGTTTTGCCAACATTAGCATAATCCAGGCACCCATTGATGATCCAATTAAAATCTGCTTGTCTTTTGTTTTTTCATTGATTATGTACTCAGCATCTTGATACCAATCAGAAAAACAAGTTGTGTCAATTGTTCCTGACGATTGACCATGTCCTGAATAATCAAATCTTAAATAGCCATGATTATTATCTTTTGCCCATTTTTCAATATATAATGCTTTTTTACCTTGCATATCTGAATTAAAACCACTTAAAAATACAATACCTATATTTTTTCCTGTTAATTGTTTATATGCAATAATGTTATTATCAGATCTATTAATAAATTTAGTCATTTACAAATCCGTTTGGTTAAAGGTTAATTAAAATGAATAAAAAAAAATATACCATTGCTCAGATTTTACCAGCCTTAAATACTGGCGGAGTTGAAAGAGGCACTGTTGAAATTTCTAAAGCACTAGTTGATAATAATTTTAAATCAATTGTTATCTCGTCTGGTGGTTATATGGTTTCTCAAATAACTAGAAATGGTGGAATTCATTACGATCTTGATGTACACACAAAAAACCCATTAAAATGGCCGAAAATTAGAAGTAAGTTAAAGAGAATTTTAGAAAGTGAAAATGTAGATCTAATTCACTTTTGCTCTAGAGCGCCTGCATGGATTGGTATACCAATTGGGGTTATCTTAGATATACCGGTTATTACTTCAGTACACATGAGATTTAGAAAATCTAATTTTTTAAAAAAATATTATAATAGTATTTTGACTAAAGGAAATTCTATCATTGCTATTTCAAAGCATATTGAGGAGAGTATAACAACTTCTTTTCCAAAAGTAAGCGCAAAAATTAAAATTATTCATAGGGGAGTAGATTTAGATTTATTTAATCCTAGTAAAATAAATCCCGCGAGAATAATAGCTCAGTCAAAGCATTTAAATTTAAAAGACAATGTTCCTGTTATAATTATGGCAGCAAGACCTGCAATGTGGAAAGGTTATCAAGTTCTTATAAAAGCTTTATCGAAAGTTAAACATGATTTTCAATGTGTTTTGATTGGAGCCAGTGATGGGAATCAAAAATTTCAAAATATTTTAATTAATAAAATAATCCAATCAAAGCTAGAAACTAAAATCAGACTTGTTAACTCAACCAGGGATATACAAGCTGCAATGATCTTAGGTGATTTAATCATAATGCCATCATTAACTCCCGAGCCATTTGGAAGAATAGTTTTAGAAGCACAAGCTTTAGGTAAAATACCGATTGCTTTTGATCATGGTGGAGCTTCAGAAACTATAATTGACGGCAAAACTGGATTTTTAGCAGAACCGTTAAACGCAGAAAGTCTGTCCGAAAAAATTTCATTTGCTTTATCTTTAAAGCCACAAAAGAGAGAAAAGATTGGTGAATTCGCAAGAAAATTTGTATCTAAAAATTATAGCCACGATAAGATGTGTAATTTAACTTTATCATTATATAAACAAATTATTGCAGAATATAAAATAAACGGTTAGTGATATTATAGAAATTAAAATTAAAATTAAAATTAAAATTAAAATATAATGATTACAATTACCCTCCCTAGCAATGATAAAAAACAATATGATAAACCAGTAACGTCGGCTGAAATTGCAAATGACATCTCAGAGAAACTTAAATCTGACGCTCTAGTTTCAATGGTAAATGGTGAATTATGGGACTTAGATAGGCCTATCGAAGTCGATAGTAAGATTGCAATTTTGACAAAAAAAAATAGAGAAACATTAGATGTAATAAGACATGACGCTGCACATATCATGGCTGAGGCAGTTCTGGAATTATTTCCTGAAACTCAAGTTACCATAGGTCCTTCTATTGAAAGTGGTTTTTACTACGATTTTTACAGAGAAAAGAAATTTATTTTATCTGATTTAGAAATTATTGAAAAAAGAATGCACGAAATCGTTGATAGAGATGAAACAATTTCAAGAGAAGTTTGGTCTAGAGAAAAAGCATTAGATTATTTTAAAAAAAACAATGAAAAATTTAAACTTGAATTAGTGCAAGCTATTCCAGGGGACGAAACAGTTACATTTTACAGGCAAGGAAAATTTTTAGATTTATGTAGAGGTCCCCACACATGCTCTACAAAAAAACTTGGCCATTCTTTTAAGCTTACCAAATTAGCAGGTTCATATTGGAGAGGTGATAGCAAGAACCAAGTCTTACAAAGAATTTATGGAACTGCTTTTTTTAATGATAAAGATTTAAAAGATTATCTTTTTATGATTGAAGAAGCTGAGAAAAGAGATCATAGAAAATTAGGAAAAGAATTAAATTTATTTCATCTTCAAGAAGAGGCTGTTGGATCAGTATTTTGGCACAAAAAAGGCTGGTCAATTTATCTTGAAATTGAAGCTTATATGCGAAGGAGATTGAGCAAAACATATGAAGAAGTGAAAACACCTCAAGTTATAGATAGATCTTTATGGGAAAAATCGGGGCATTGGGATAAATTCAAAGAACATATGTTTATGGCTAAAGGTGACGATGAAAAGGTACTAGCTTTAAAACCTATGAATTGCCCTGGTCATGTACAAATCTATAAACAAGGTTTAAAATCGTATAAAGACCTTCCTATTAGAATGGCAGAGTTTGGTTCTTGTCACCGAAATGAACCTTCAGGAGCCTTACATGGTATTATGAGAGTAAGGCAATTTACTCAAGACGATGCTCACATTTTTTGTATGAATTCTCAAATTACATCAGAATGTGTAAAATTTTGTGAGTTACTACAACAAATTTATAAGGATTTTGGTTTTGCAGAATTAAAGGTTAAATTTTCTGACAGACCTAATATTCGTGCTGGAGACGATACCACTTGGGATAAAGCTGAAAAGGCACTAACAGTCGCAATAGAAGCTGCAGATATTAGCTATACCTTGAACCCCGGAGAGGGTGCATTTTATGGCCCAAAACTTGAATTTGTACTTACAGATGCAATTGGAAGAGATTGGCAGTGTGGAACTCTTCAAGTGGATTTTGTTTTACCAGAAAGGTTAGGCGCATATTATGTAGATGTTGACGGGAATAAAAAGCATCCTGTAATGCTACATCGAGCAATTTTAGGTTCTTTAGAGAGATGGATTGGTATTTTAATCGAACAATATTCAGGAAGAATGCCATTATGGCTTTCTCCCATACAAGTTATGGTATGCTCTATAGTAGATTCAACTAATGATTATATTTATGAAATAAAAAATAAATTAGATAAATCTAATATTAGATGTGAAATAGACTTAAGAAATGAAAAAATTGGTTACAAAATAAGAGAACATTCCAGTCAAGCTATTCCTATTATTGTAGTTATAGGAAAACAAGAGCAAGAAAATAAAAGTGTGGCAGTGAGGTACTTAGGATCTAAAAAACAAGAAGTTTTGAGTTTAAACGAATTTTTAGAAATTATAGCAAATAGATGTATGCCTCCTGATTTAATCAATGAGAAAAGCTAGAATTAATTGTTGCTTTGTTAACTAATTTTTTTGAAATTTATTAACAATTTCCTTCAAAATGTTGTATTAGTATCTGAAATTAAACAATAAAGGAGATTTTCATATAGTTGGATTAAATAATACCCCTCCTAGCCAAGATGGGCCTAGAATTAATGATTTAATTAGAGCTGATAGCGTGCGTTGTATAGGAGCAGATGGGGAACAATTAGGTGTTATACCCATTAATGAAGCACTCAAGATGGCTGACGATTTAAGCCTAGATTTAGTAGAGATCCAACCAAATGTGGACCCACCTGTTTGTAAAATTCTTGATTATGGTAAGTTCAAATATGAAGCGCAAAAAAGAAAGAATGAAGCTAGAAAAAAGCAAAAAATTATTGAGGTAAAAGAAATTAAATTAAGACCTAACATAGATAATAATGATTTCATTGTGAAAATGAAACAAGTAAAAAAATTCATTGAGAATGGCGACAAAGTAAAAATTACGCTTAGGTTTAGAGGAAGAGAAATGGCTCATCAAACTCTAGGTTCCACTGTGTTAGATAGAGTTAAAGATGATACTGATGAAATATGTAAAGTTGAATCGTTACCCAAGCTTGAGGGTAGGCAAATGGTAATGATATTGGCACCTAAATAGTTATAATTAGAATATTTTTTATAAAGTAAAACTTTATGTTGCTAACTTTATCTACCTTATGTATAAGCTGTGTTAAATTTAATTAATTATTAAGAGAATACTATGTCTAAACTAAAAACTAAGAGTGGCGCAAAAAAAAGGTTTAGTCTTACTTCAAAAGGTAAAGTTAAAGGTAGTCCAGCCTTTCTTAGTCATAATCTTCGTAAAAGATCTCAAAAAATGAAAAGACAAGCTCGTGGTACAATGATACTTAATGAATCTGATGCTAAAATTGTTAAACAGTTTATACCTTACGCTTAAAGGAGTTAATTAATGGCTAGAGTAAGAAGAGGTGTTACAACCCATGCTAGACACAAAAAAATAATAAAAGCTGCAAAAGGTTATTACGGAGCTAGAAAAAATCTTTTTACAGTAGCAACTCAAGCTGTTGAAAAAGCAAGCCAATACGCTTATAGGGATCGTAGAAACAAGAAACGTAATTTTAGGGGCCTTTGGATACAAAGAATTAATGCAGGTTCTCGTTTACACGGTCTAAATTATTCTAGGCTCATAAATGGTCTTAAGTTAGCTGGAATTGAAATAGATAGAAAAATTTTATCAGATTTAGCTGTTTATGAACCATTAGCCTTTGAAGAATTAGTTTCAATGGCCAAGTCTGCTTCTGCTTAATATTTAAAATTTTCAATAAGTAATATAGATTATTGCAAATGCATTAAATTAGGTTTTTAATAAGATATGATTTCTGAACTAAAGGTTGATCTTCAAAACTTATTAAATAGTATTCAAATAAGTATACATAATTCTAATACATCATCTGAACTTGAAAATATTAGAGTTAATTCCCTAGGTAAAAAAGGTTCTATTACCCTCTATTTAAAAAATATAAGAGATTACGATTTAGAAACAAAAAAAGAAATGGGTGCTTATTTAAACGAAATAAAGAGCCAAATAAATAAATTAATTTTAGATAAAAAATTTTTTTTTAAAAAAGAACATTTAAAAGTAAAAATTAAATCAGAAAAAATAGATGTTTCTTTAACACCCTATGAGGCTGAAATAGGTACTTTACATCCTCTTTCTAGAACAATTGAAGAATTATGTGCTATTTTTGCAGACATGGGTTTTTCTATTGTAGATGGTCCCGATATTGAAAGTGATTATTATAACTTTACTGCATTGAATATCCCAGAAGAGCACCCAGCGCGTCAAGAGCATGATACATTTTATCTCCAGCCGGATATTGAAGGACATAGGAAAGTTTTAAGGACTCACACAAGTCCTGTTCAGATTAGAACAATGGAAAAAATTGATCTAAAAAATTTCGATGAGATTAGGTATATTATACCTGGAAGAACGTATAGATCTGATCATGATGCCACACATTCCCCTATGTTTCATCAATGTGAAGGCCTAGTACTTGGTAAAAATATTAATATGGGTCACTTAAAAGGATGTTTAATAGATTTTTGTAGAACTTATTTTAATGAAGACAATTTACCAGTTCGTTTTAGACCAAGTTATTTTCCTTTTACAGAACCTTCAGCAGAAGTAGATATTGGTTGTAAAAAAGAAAATGATGGTAGCCTAGTAATAGGTGAGGAGGAAGATTGGTTAGAAATTTTAGGATCTGGTATGGTCCATCCTAGAGTTTTACAAGGTGTTGGAATAGATCCATCAAAATATCAAGGATTTGCATTTGGAATGGGTTTAGAAAGATTAACTATGTTAAAGTACGGTATCCCTGACTTAAGACCTTTTTATGATAGTGATTTAAGGTGGTTAAAACATTATGGATTCTTACCTTTTGACAATCCAAGCTTACATTCTGGTTTGAATGGTGTCTTTTCATGAAATTTACATGGAAATGGTTACTAGATCATCTCGAAACGGATAAGAAATTGTCAGAGATTATAGAAACTCTTCCAAAACTTGGTTTAGAGGTTGCTTCAGTTGTAAATTTAGCAGAGGATCTAAAAAATTTTATATCAGTCGAAATTATAGATGTGAAAAATCATCCAAATGCAGATAAACTTAAAGTTTGTAAGGTATTTGATGGAAAAAATACATTCAATGTTGTTTGTGGAGCTCCTAATGTCAAGTTAGGTATGAAAAGTGTTTTTGCAAATATAGGAACATTTATTCCTGGTCTTAATTTAAAATTAAAGAAAGGAAAAATTAGAGGAGAAGAATCCCTTGGTATGTTATGTTCAGAAAAAGAGTTATCTTTATCTGAAAATCATAATGGAATAATCGAACTAGAAAATTCATCTGAACTTGGTTTGTCGATATCAGATATTATGGATTTAAATGACCCAATTATAGAAATTGAAATTACTCCTAATAGAAGTGATTGCCTAGGTGTAAGAGGTATTGCAAGAGATTTAGCAGCAGCTGGGGCAGGAAATTTAAAAGATTTAAATGTTAAATTTAATGATGGTGAATTCGATAGTATTATTAATTGGCACGTTGATTTGGATGAAGATGAAGAATATCTTTGTCCTAAGATTTTTGGAAGATCATTTACTAATCTGAAAAATGATGAATCTCCGTCATGGCTTAAAAATAGATTAATAGCCGTCGATCAAAGACCAATAAGTTCTATTGTAGATATAACTAATTATATCATGATAGATATTGGAAGACCTTTACATGCATATGATATAGATAAAATTAAAGGTAGAACTCTTAGAATTTCAAAATCAAAAAAAGGTGACAAGTTTTTTGCACTTAATGGAAATACTTACGAGTTAGATGATAACATGCTTGTTATTTCTGATGAGTATAGTGTTGATGATTTAGCTGGAATAATGGGTGGAGAAAGAACAGGGGTTACCGAAAATACAACAAGAATGTTTTTAGAGGCTGCTATATTTAACCCAGTTTCAATAGCCAATACTGGAAGAAAATTAAACTTAAATTCTGATGCCAGATATAGATTTGAAAGAGGGTTAGATTATAACTCTCCAGAAATAGTAATGCATTATGCAGCTGCAATGGTCAATAAAATTTGTGGTGGAAAATTTAGTAAAATTGTTAATTTTGAATTAGAACAAAAAAATAGAATAATTAAATTTGATCCAAATACTGTTTATCAACTAACAGGGGTTAAAATTGAAAACAAATTGTCTAAATCAATTTTAGAAAAATTGGGTTTTAAAATTGTCTCTGTAGATAATATGTGGGATATAACACCTCCTAGTTGGAGACCAGACATAGATGGAAAAGCAGATATTGTTGAAGAAATCATCAGAATACACGGGTATGAAAAAATACCTTCAACAAAATTAGCAAGAAGTAATTATATCGCAAAGCCTGCAATGAGTATCAAGCATCGTCAAGCTTTTTTTGCTTCAAAAATACTAGCAAGTAGAGGTTATAATGAAGTAATTACTTTCTCATTTTTAAATAAGGCAATGGCTGATCAATTTAATGGAGGTAGACTGGCTTTAAATTTAGTAAATCCTATTTCTTCAGAGTTAACCGATATGAGACCTTCAATTATTCCAAATTTATTACTAGCAGTAAAAAAGAATTTAAATGTAGGAGCTCAAGATCTTTCTTTTTTTGAGATTGGTCCAATTTTTAAAGGTGATAGTCCTAGTGACCAAATAAGTACAATTACAGGAATAAGATACGGTGAAAAAATTAAAAAAGATTGGCAAAAAGAAGCTGTCCAATTTGATTTCTATGATATAAAACTTGACGTTTCTAAGACTTTGGATGCAATAGGGGTTCCTAAAAATAGTATTAAAATTTTTAAAGATGCTCCAAATTATTTTCATCCAGGTAGAAGTGCGGTTTTTAAAATCGGTCAAAGTATTATAGCTAATTTTGGTGAAATTCACCCTAATATTGTTGACTTTTTTGGGTTTAATAAATCAGCTATTGGTTTTGAAATATTTTATGAAAATATACCATTACCAAAAAGAAATAAAATTTCTAGACCAATGTTGAAAATATCTACTTTGCAACCAGTTACAAGAGAATTTGCATTTCTTATCAATAAAGAAATAGAATCTGAAAAAGTTTGTATGATTGCTAAATCCATTAACAAAGATTTAATAACAGACGTGATAATACTTGATATATATAATGGTGAAAAAATTCCTCAAGATATGAAATCTGTTGCTATTAAAGTTACAATTCAACCTATCCAAGAAACACTAACTGATTCTGTATTAGAAGAAATAAGTGCAAACTTAATAAACGCTATTGAGAAAAAATTATTAGGCTCTTTAAGAGAAATTTAATTAAACAATCTAAGTTTAAATGGTGCCGCCAACTGGATTTGAACCAGTGACCTCGTCATTACCAATGACGCGCTCTACCGCTGGAGCTATGGCGGCACAATATTATTTCTTAACTTAAATATGTTTTCATTAATGACAAGTATTTTTATGGATATATAGTAATATATGTACTTAAAACTAAATAACTAAAACTTGTAAGATTTTAAAAACATGACTAAAAAAAAAAGTGATAAAGAAAACAATCTATCAGCTTCTTTAAAAAGAAATTTAAAGTTAAGAAAGAAACAGGTTTCAGAACGAGATGATAATAAAATTATTGGAAAAAGGACTAACAAAATTGGTCAAGCAAGACTTTTTATTAACAATGATAAAAATAATTTTTAATTGAAATGAATAGTTTTACTAAAAATAATACTGAAAAAATTTATATAACAGGTGAGCAAAAATTAACTGGAAGTGTTAATATTAGTGGAGCCAAAAATGCTGCTTTACCGCTAATGACACTATCTTTAATTATTAATAAAGATTTTAATCTTTACAATGTTCCTGACTTGGCTGATACCAGATTAATGTCTAACTTATTAATTGATTTAGGTATTGACATAAACTGGGGAAAAGGAAATTTAACCTTTAATGGAAAACCAAGAAAAGACGAGGCCTCTTATGATTTAGTAAGGCAGATGAGAGCTTCAATTCTTGTTTTAGGACCATTGTTAGCGTCAAAAGGTTCAGCAAAAGTTCCTCTTCCTGGTGGATGTGCCATAGGCAGTAGGCCTATTGATTTACATGTTATGGTAATGGAAGCGCTTGGAGCAAATGTTATTTTTGATAGAGGTTTTATAATTAGTTCGTTAGGTAATGAAGGTTTAAAAGGGGGCGTTATTAATTTTCCTAAAGTTTCAGTTGGTGCTACTGAAAGTGCAATAATGACTGCTGTGTTGGCAAAAGGGCAAACTAAAATCTTTAATGCAGCAAGAGAACCGGAAGTTACTGACCTAGCAAATTGTTTAAACAAAGCAGGTGCAGATATTAAAGGTTTAGGAACTGGTAGTTTAATAATTAATGGTGTAAAAGAATTAAACAAAGTTTCTCATTCAGTAGTTTCTGACAGAATAGAGGCAGCATCTTTTGCAATAGCATCTAGTATCACTATGGGTAACGTAGAAATAAATAATATTAATCCTAAAAATTTAACTGAGTTTACAAATGTCCTAAAATTGACTGGTAGTAAAGTTGAGATTTTTGAAAATTCAATGAAAGTTTCTTGTTCACAAAAACCTAAAACTCATAACGTGAAGACAGATCCCTATCCTGGATTTCCTACTGATTTACAAGCTCAATATATGGCACTAATGGCTATTGCGAATGGAAAAACATTAATTAGAGAAACAATTTTTGAAAATAGATTTATGCACGTTCCTGAACTAATGAGAATGGGCGCAAAAATATTTGTAAATCAACAAGAAGCAGAAATCTATGGTGTAAAAAAATTAAAAGGCGCTAAAGTGATGGCTTCAGATTTAAGAGCTTCTATGAGTTTGATACTTGCAGCGCTTGCTGCTTCAGGTACAAGTGAAATTGATGGCTTATATCACTTAGATAGAGGGTATGAAAATTTAGAAGATAAATTAACGGACCTTGGTGCAATAATAAAAAGGTCAAATTAATCACAGTAAAATTTTATAGTGAGTTTAATGTCTATTGAAAACAAAATTCGACTTAATGCTTTAAACAATGATGATTTAAAAATATTCTCATTTCTTTGCCAAGATGCTATAATTTCTAAAGAAGAAATTTTTTATGACAAAACAAAAAAAATGTTTGTAGCTACACTTACAAGATATTGTTGGGAAAAACAAAAATCAAATGATAAAAATATTAATTATAGAGTTGTAACTGGTCTGCAAATTAAAAATGTTAATAATGTTGAATATATTAACTTTAAATCTAAAATATCTTTTTACAATCTCTTAGCAATAACTTATGAAAAAGCAAATATTTTTCTTGTTCTATCAATGTCTTCAAAAATAAAGTTAAATTGTAAGAAAATAAATGCTACTATTGAAGATATAGATATTCCCTGGCCAACTAAGCTAAAACCCTTGCATAAATAATTTTATGGGAAATAATTAATGACTTTAAATAAAAGTTTAAATATTGCCTTGCCAAAGGGTAGGATTTTAGATTCAGTACTTCCGATTTTATTAAAAGTTGGTATAGAGCCTGAAAAATCTTTTTTTGATAGAAACGACCGTAAGTTGAAGTTTAAGACAAACATAAATAATATAAATATAATTAGAGTAAGATCTTTTGATGTTGTCACATTTTTAGCCTATGGCGCTGCTCAAATGGCGTTTGTAGGGAGTGATATTCTGGATGAATTTAATCATGCAGAAGTTTATTCTCCCTTAGATTTAAACATAGGGAACTGCAAAATGGTTATTGCAGCTGAGAAAGATATTATTGCCAATGAGGACCCAAGGTCTTGGAGTCATGTAAGAGTTGCTACTAAATATCCCAATATCACCAGAAAACATTTTGAAGCTAGAGGTGTTCATGCAGAGTGTATAAAATTAAATGGTGCAATGGAACTTGCTCCATCAATGGGTTTATGCAAAAGAATAGTAGATTTGGTTGAAACTGGTTCTACTTTAAAAGCTAACGGATTGGTTGTAGTAGAGAAAATTTGTGAAGTATCAACAAGATTAGCGGTAAATAGAAGTTATATGAAGACTAACTTAAAAACTATACAACCTTGGATTGAAAAGGTTGAGGAAGTAATAAATGTCTAAATTTAAAACTAGATATATTAATTATACAGACAGAAACTTTAAAAAAAAATTCGAAAATTTGATTAATGATGAAAGAAAATCAAACAATAAAATTAATCTTACAGTTACAAAAATTTTAAAAGAAATTGTAGAGAAGGGTGATGATGGTTTATATCATTTTGTAAGTAAATTTGATAAAATAAAAGTTAAAAAAATTAAGGATTTATTCATTTCAAAAGACACCTTAAGAAAAGCTTATGATGGACTTGAGAAAGAACAGAAAAAAGCATTAAATATTGCAGCTGATAGAATAAAAAAATTTCATAAACATCAAATTCCTAAAAACTTTAGTTACAAAGATAACTTAAAAGTTAATTTAGGTTTGACTCACTCTCCAATAGGCTCTGCAGGTTTTTATGTGCCTGGAGGAAAGGCTATTTATCCATCATCAGTATTGATGAACGCAATTCCCGCTTTAGTTGCTGGTGTTAAGAGGAGAGTACTTGTAAGCCCAATTTCAGATATTAACCAGTCATCAATTGTTCTTGCAGCAGCTCATGTTGCAAAAGTGACAGAGTTTATTCGAATGGGTGGAGCTCACGCTATAGCTGCACTTGCTTATGGCACAAAATCAATTTTACCTGTAAATAAAATTGTTGGTCCTGGAAATGCTTACGTTGCAGAAGCCAAAAGACAAGTATTTGGTCAAGTAGGAATTGACTCAATTGCCGGACCGTCAGAGGTCTTAATCGTTTGTGATGAAACAGCTAATCCAGACTATGTTGCTATAGATCTTTTATCACAGGCAGAACATGATGAATTAGCACAGTCTATTTTGATAACAACAAGTAAAGAAATCGCAACAAAAGTTAAACTTTCGTTAGAAAAACTTCTTATGGAAATTTCTAGGTCCAAAATAGCTAGTTCTTCATGGTATGATTTTGGAGCTATAATTTTAGTTGAAAATTTAAATCAAGCTATTGAACTAATAAATATAAAAGCACCTGAACATTTACAATTAATTCTTAAAAATGTACAAAACGTTATAAAAGAAATAAATAATGCGGGAGCTATATTTGTTGGTCCTTTTACTCCTGAAGCAGTGGGTGATTATATTGCCGGACCAAATCATGTTCTTCCAACAAACGGAACAGCAAAATTTTCGAGTGGATTAGGTGTCATAGATTTTTACAAAAGAACCACTATAGTTAACTTTAATAAAAATAGCCTTAATGAACTAGGAAAACATGTCATAACATTAGCTGAAGCAGAAGGTTTAGAGGCACATGCAAGGTCTATTTCAATCAGAATAGACAAATAATAAAAAAAAATATTATATAAAAATCTTGACTAATTAGACATAATAGTGAGATTAAACTTAAATTTTAAAAAAGAGGTTAAATGGCTAAAGAAGGTGTAATAGAATTTTCTGGTATTGTAGAAGAACTTCTACCTAATGCTATGTTTAGAGTTAAACTTGATAATGACCATGAGGTACTAGCCCATACAAGTGGGAAAATGAGGAAAAATCGTATTAGAGTATTACTTGGTGATAGAGTGAATGTAGAAATGACACCTTATGATTTAACTAAAGGAAGAATTACATTTAGATATAAATAAATTCTGATGTGTTAAGTTTGTTTTATGGATAAAACTAAATTGAACAAACATTTTATACTGGCATCTAGTTCACAAAGACGACTTGAACTTCTAAGTCAAATTGGTGTCAAACCTGATTTAATATTATCACCAAATATTGATGAAAAGATATTTTCTAAAGAACTGCCCCGCATATATGTTGAAAGAATGTCTTTAGAAAAAAATAGAGTTTTTCAACAAAAACACCCTCAATCAATAATTCTTACTGCTGACACTGTGGTTTCTGTAGGAAGAAGAATCTTGCCAAAAACTATGGATGTAAGTTTTGCAGAAGAATGCTTAAAATTAATTTCAGGAAGAAGACATAAAGTTTTTACAAGTTTTACTGTTTACTCGCCAAACAATTCACTCAAAACAAAAACTATACAATCAATTATTAAATTTAAAAGGTTACATCCTGACGAAATAAGTTATTACCTTGCCACAAAGGAATGGGAAGGGAAAGCAGGAGGATACGCTATACAAGGAATTGCAGCATCATTTATAAATTTTATGTCTGGTTCATATAGTAATGTGGTAGGTTTGCCGCTGGCAGAGCTTTACAGAGTGTTAATCTCTATTGGATATAATTTCAAAAATGATTAATGAAATTAAAGATCATTTTATTTTGGTAGATAAATGTGCGGAACAAACAAGAATAGTTGAAATTAAGAGTAAAAAAATTGCTAAAATTACCTGTTGGCAAGATGAGAAACCACCGCTAATTGGTAATGTTTTAGATGCCACGGTTTTAAAAACATTAAATAGTGGGATTATTAGGGCTAATCTAAAGAACAAAAAAACAGTCACTGTTAGAGTAGGAAAAAAATTTTTAAAAAATAATGCAAAAATAAAAGTTCTTATAACTAGTGAAGAATTTGAAGATAAGCCTTTACAAGCAAAATTATGGACTGGAAATTGTGATTTTGAAAAATTAAATGATGTGAAACGGATTATTGATCTTTTTTTTAATAAAAAAATACCTGTAATAGAAGACAATTATGCAATCTATTGGAATAATATGGATTTAGATAGCTGTTTTTTAAAAGCTCTTGATCCAATGGTTAAGACTGAGGATGGTAGTGTTTTATGGATTGAAAAAACAAAAGCCGCCACTCTTATCGATATAGATACTAAAAATATATTAATTAATAATGAAGATGAAATGTTAAAGTTCTGTAAAAATGTGTTTCTAAGATGTATGGATGAAATTAAATTGAGAAATATAGGAGGTATGATACTAATTGATTTTCCAAGGGTATCATTTAATAAAAAAGCTGATCTTCATGAATTTATTGCTAAAGAAGGCACAAAAAAAATCCGAGACAGTAATTTTTTAGGTTTTTCCAGATTACAACTTTATGAGATGTATGTACCTAGAAACTTTAAATCTTTAGAAAGTTTTTATATTAACAAAAATGAATTTGATTTTCAAAATCATATTAGGACATTGTGGAGAGCATCTAAGAATATCAAATCTAAAAATAACATTGAGTTTATATGTGGTAAAAGTCTTCATAAAAAATTAAAGCTTAAAAAAATTCCAGAATATATAAATATTGTTGAAAGAATAGATCTCCCAAAGGATTATGGTGAGTTATTAGAAAAAAAGATATAATGAGAGAAAATCAAAAAATTAAATGTGTTAATTGTGACAATGAATTTGATAACAAATCAGATACAAAACCGTTCTGCTCTAAACGTTGTAGTTATATAGATTTAAATAATTGGTTGGGTGAAAAATACTCAATACATATAAATGAAGAAGATTATGAAAAGGATGTTTAATTTTTTTTTTTGTTGGCTAGACATAATGTAATGATCACGTTATAGATAATTTATTAAAGCCCGGGTAGCTCAGTAGGTAGAGCAGAGGACTGAAAATCCTCGTGTCGGTGGTTCGAATCCGCCCCCGGGCACCATATTTTTCTAGATCAGACTTCAATAAACCGTCAATCACACCTCTTAGATTAATACAATTAGCGTCTCAATTTATAGCTGATTTGTCAAATAATTGTGACAGAGGTGTGACCGGGAATAATAATTGTTTTTGTTTTTATTAAGTAAATTCAGAAACTTAAAAAAAAATAAGAAATTTCTTGATAAGGTCTTTTCGAACGATTCTGGACCTAATATTGTAATTTAATCAAAAAAAATTTATGCAAGTTATGATAATTATAAAATATTAAAAATTATTTTTTGAACAAGTTAGTAAACAAGTTTTTATTATTAAAGACATAATCAGGTATTTTACTGTACAAATTTTTCTGGCATTATATTCTTTAATTACGTTTATGGTGTGATTATTGCAATTGGCTAAATATGCTTATAAAAGAACATAAAATGTTGACGAAAAAATCTTTAGATCAGGCTCTTATGAAGTCAAAATCAAATTTAGAGAATAATAGGTTTGTTGAGTTTAAAAGATTATATCAAACAAGCCCAATAGCTTTTCTTAAAAATAAAAGTGCACAGCAGAAATTAGTTTCTTTATACAAAATAAAGTAATGCGGTGATATGCAAAATCCACCTCAAGAAACAATAAAATACCTAATTAGTCTTTATAATAAAGGTCAATTTTTATTTGCTTTTCAACAAGCTAAAACTCTTACTGAAAAATATCCAAAGTCATTTATGATTTGGAATATACTTGGAGTATCTTCTTTTCAAATAGGGATATTGGAGGAAGCTATTAAATCTTATAAACAAGCACTTTTACTTAAACCTAATTATGCTGAAGTTTACAACAACATTGGTGTTGCTTTCAAAGAACAAGGTAATATTGAAAAAGCAATCGAGGCTTTTAATAAATGCATTTCAATCAAACCTGATCACACTGCTGCAAACATAAATATAGGCGATGCTCTTAAAAATATAATTTTTGAAACACAAAATCCTATTTTGCAAAATACAATGATCTCATTACTTGATCAAAAAACATATGTGAGACCAAAAAACATTGCCAAAACTGTTATCAGTTTTTTAAAGTTAGATCCTAAATTAAAAAAATATCTTCAAAGTAACTCTTTCGTACAAAAAATTTCTTTGAAGAATATTATTAGTGATCTATCTGAGCTAACTTTACTCCTTAAGTTAATGAGTGTCTGCCCAGTTATAGATATTGAGATAGAAAAATTACTTACGTTTATTAGATCAAGATTGTTATTATCAATTTCATCTTTCAGAGGTAACAATGAAGTAATAAAGTTTCAGTCCGCATTAGCTCTACAGTGCTTTAACAATGAGTATATATATATACAGAGTGAAGAAGAAAACAAAGCTCTTGAAAACTTAGAGATGGTTGTAAGACTTGCGCTAAATAATAATGAACAACTAAGTCCACAATATATACTATGCTTAGCTTGTTATAAATCTCTTAATAATTATGCATGGAGTAGTAACCTTATTATTACTACTGAAATTCAAGAAGTGTTTAATAGACAGGTTGTTGAACCAACTGAAGAAACTAAATTAAGATCAACAATACCTATTTTGAAAGAAATTAAAAATGTGGTTTCTTCACAAGTGAAAGAGCAATATGAAGCAAAACCTTATCCAAGGTGGATAAATTTAGGACTACCATTCAAACCTGAAACAATTTTTAAGGTTATTAATGATATGAATCTGAAGATATTTGACGATAGGATCAAAGAAGTTTATACACCAAGTATTTTGATAGCTGGCTGTGGCACAGGTCAACATTCAATTGAGACAACATCAAGGTTTAAAGATTCGAAAGTCTTGGGTATTGATCTTAGTATGTCAAGTCTTAGTTATGCCAAACGTAAAAGTATTGAGTTAAATATCCAAAATATAGATTATATGCAAGCTGATATATTAGACCTTGGCAAACTCGATAAACAGTTTGATATAATAGAATGTGTTGGGGTACTTCATCACATGAGTGAACCTGTTGAAGGCTGGAAAGCATTAAGAAATTGTCTAAAGCCGGGTGGTCTAATGAAGATTGGTTTATATAGCGAACTAGCCAGACAAGACATTGTGAAAATCAGGAATGAAATTAGTAATAAGAGCTTTGGATCAAGCGATTTTGAATTGAAATCATTTAGAAATAAACTTATAAACTCAGATAATAATCACTATAAACTAATATTAAATTCTTACGATTTTTACAGCCTTAGTGCAGTAAAGGATTTACTTTTTCATGAAAAAGAGCACAGGTTCACTATTGATCAAATACAAAAATGCTTGTCTCAGTTAGAGCTGAGGTTCTGTGGATTTGAGGATAAAAAAATAGTTTCAGAATTTAAACAAACAAACGCTAACATGGAAGATTGTTATGTTCTTGATAAATGGAAAATTTATGAGGAAGCCAATCCTCAAGTATTTTCAGGAATGTACCAATTTTGGTGTCAAAAGATGTAATAAATACAAAAGCTACTTCATATCACTAACTAATAAATAAATTGTAAAGAAGTTTTTTAAATTTTAAGCTGATCTTAAATCTTTATTATATCCAGGAATTTATATTAATCATATTTTCCTTTATTTCATATGTGCTTAATAAAGTTTAATATTATTTAATCAAAATATCCTCTTTGTTATAGAGTTGTGTCATAAGAGCAATAAAACTTATAAAAATTGTACAAAAGAAGAGGACTGAAAATCCTCGTGTTGGTGGTTCAAATCCGCCCCCGGGCATCATGTTTTCTTTTTAAAGACTAAACAAACCGTCAATCACACCTCATTGGTTAATACCTACAGAATCTCAATTTATGACTTATTTGTCAAAATAATTATTACTGAGGTGTGACTAGATTTTATAATTATAACAGCTTTTTTATTAGTGATTTCAAAGTTTAAAATGTTAATTTTTTAATTTAAAAGATAACTTTTTAGGCATATTAGAACTTTAATTTGATAATTTATAAACACTTCATAAATAATCTTGATGTAGGTATTTTAAGGATTATTCTTTTTAGATTGTATTATTAGGAAATTAAGCATGACTTATTTTACAAAAACGTATGACGAGGCTTTTATAAATCAAGACTCTATAAGAACCAATTACAAAAAGTTTATTAGTTGGTATAAAAATCAAGATGATAATGAATTAACAAAAATAAATTCTGATGCAATAAAATTTTTTGAAAATACAGGTGTATCATTTAAAGTTTATTCCAGTGAAAAAAAAGAAAATCTAATACCATTTGATATAATCCCAAGAATAATAAACTCCAAGGAATGGGATAAATTGGTTAAAGGGATAACACAGAGGGTTTTAGCTATTAATTTTTTTCTTACTGATATTTATAGTCAACAAGAGATAATAAAAAATGGTGTGATACCTGTTAATTTAATTCAAAATAATCCCGCTTTTTTGAAGCAGATGATAGGATTTACTCCTCCAAACAAGACATACAATCATATCTCTGGTATAGATTTAATTAAAACAAATTCAGACAATTTTTTTGTATTAGAAGATAATGTTAGAGTCCCATCTGGAGCTTCTTATATGATAGAAAATAGGGATACTATGATAAAATTATTTCCTGACCTAATCTCAAGATATAAAGTATCTGAAAATAGAAACTATACCAAATACTTATCTGAAATTTTAAAGAAGTCTTCACCAAAAAAAACAAAAATAAACCCAAACATAGTTTTGCTAACTCCTGGAATATATAATTCTGCGTTTTTTGAACATGCTTTTTTGGCAGATAAGTTAGGTGTTGAATTAGTAGAAGGTAAGGATCTTCGTGTAATTAATAAATATTTAAATATGAAAACTATAGATGGTTGGAAAAAAGTAGATGTAATTTATAGAAGAATAGATGATATCTTTTTAGATCCGTTATCATTTAAAGAAGATAGTTTTTTAGGTGTTCCAGGTTTAATGGAGGTATACAGAAATAAAAACGTTACGATAGCAAATGCTCCTGGCACAGGCATTTCAGACGATAAATCAATTTATTCTTATATTCCAGACATTATTAAGTTTTATTTGGGTCAAAAACCAATTTTAAAAAATGTAAAAACATTCAAGTGTGGTATAAAAGATGAATTGAAATATGTATTAGAAAATTTAAATAAATTAGTCGTTAAAGAAGTTCACGGCTCAGGTGGTTATGGGATGCTAGTAGGGCCACTAGCAAGCAAGATTGAAATATCAAAATTTAAAAATAAAATTAAAAAAAATCCTTACAATTATATTGCTCAACCAACTTTATCTCTATCTACTTGTCCTATTTATACAAAAAAAGGTCTAACTCCTAGACACGTTGACCTTAGATGTTTTGCATTATTAGCACAAGAAAAGGTTACTGTTACAAGTGGTGGCCTCACCAGAGTTGCTCTAAAGAAAGGATCTCTTGTTGTTAACTCCAGTCAAGGTGGTGGTACTAAAGATACTTGGATATTGAGTTCATAATGCTAGGAAGTACAGCAGATTCTTTATTTTGGATGTTTAGATATATTGAGAGAGTTGAAAATACATTGTGTATGATTGAGAGTGGTTTCCAATTGTATCTTTTATCCTCTAGTAATTTGAATAATGAATGGGATGCAATTTTAAGAACTAATTCTATAAGGCATCATTTTTTAAAGAAAAATAACTCTTTAGATAGTCTTAATATAATTAACTTCATGTTAAAAGATCCTAAGAATTTTAATAATATTTTAATACTTATTGAAAAAGCTAGAGAAAATGCACGAAGATCAAGAGGATCAATTACATCAGAAGTTTGGGAGGCGATAAATACTTGTTGGTTATATTTAAATGAAGAACTTAATAAAAAAATAAATGAAAGTAAAATTCAAACAATTATAAAAAACACAAGAGAAAAAATTGCTCTGATTTTTGGCTTTTTAGAAAGAGGCATGTTGAAAAATGAAATTTTAAATTTCTGCTATTTAGGCACATTTATTGAGAGATTTGATAATACTGTAAGAATTTTGAATACAAGATATTATCTTCTATTAGACGAAAAAAAAATTAGATTTGAGGGTTACGATAATTTTCAATTAGAAATGATTTTGAGAAGTATTTCTTCATACAGATCATTTATGTGGAAAAATCAAAATGAAATTAAAGCTAATAAAGTCTCTTATTTTTTAATATCAGATAAAGATATGCCTAAATCACTAATATTTTGTGTTAATGAAACTATTAAAAATTTAAGGTCAATTCATAAAAAAAAATTTTCAAAAAATAAAAGTTACCTAAATGCTCTAAATATTCAAAAAAAAATTAAACAAAAAAATAGAAATTTAAATAATTATTCATTTTTAAATAGTCTATTTCAATTAAATATCACATTAGCTGCAAATATAGAGGAAGAATTTAATTTCCAGTAATAGTATGATTTTAAAAATAACACAAAAAATTGTATATGAAATTGATGGAACAATTAATTATGGATTTAATAAGTTACTTTTAACTCCTCAAAGTAATGAAAGTCAAAAAATTTTAAATTGGAAAATTTATATTCAGGGTGGAAGTAAGGAACTTAATTCTATAGATCAATTTGGTAATCTAATAGATTTGGTTAGTATACAAAATGACACTAAAAAAATTGAATACAATATTCTTGGTAAGGTTGAAACAAAATCTAACTTTGGAATAAAAGAAATCTCAAAAAAAGATCTTCCAATTTGGTGTTACATTGATAAAACTTACCTTACGAAACCTGGTGAATATCTATCAAAATTTTACAAAGAAAACATTTTGAATTTCGAGGATTTGATAGGAAGTCTTCATGAACTCTCATCTAAAATAAAATCTAAAATTAAATATAAAAAAGGAAAAACAGATTATAAAACAACAGCTGAAGATGCATTTAAAAAAGGGTTTGGTGTTTGTCAGGATCACACTCACATTTTTTTATCTATAGTCCGAATGAATAATCTGCCTTGTAGATATGTTAGTGGATTATTTAAACCGATACAAGATACTCATAATCTTTCCATGCATGCTTGGGCCGAAGTATTTATAGAAAATCTTGGTTGGATAGGCTTTGATATATCTAATGGTATTTCTCCAGATGGCAGATATGTAGAAATAGCAAAAGGTTTCGATTATAATGATGTGGTACCTATAAAAGGTATTATAAATGGATATTTTATTGAAAATCAAAATTTAGAATTATCAATTGATATTTTAAATCAATAATCAAGGTGCGTAATGACTTATTGTGTAGGATTAAAATTAAATCAAGGTTTAGTATTCATGTCAGATACTTTAACTAATGCGGGTATAGACAATGTTAATACAAATAAAAAAATGTTTTTTTGGCTGAATAAAAACGAAAGAAGTGTAGTTTTGTTAACTTCTGGAAATTTAGCCACATCCCAGGCTACTATCAATCTTATAAATGAAGCTATTGATAACCCCAATAATGATAACGATAATATTCTTAAAACTAAATCAATGTTTCAAGTTGCAAGAATTGTTGGAAAAATTTTAAGGAACATATCTAATGAATACTCTTCTGATGGTCAAGCAGGTGAAAATCCATATTCCTCTACTTTAATTTTAGGTGGTCAAATTGCAGGTCAAGAACATAGGTTATTTTTAATATATCCTGAGGGTAACTTTATAGAAGCATCTGAAGATCAATCTTTTTTTCAAATTGGAGAAACAAAATATGGCAAACCAATTATAGTTAGAGCACTAGAAAAAGACTCAAACTTCGGTGATGCAATAAAACTACTTTTAGTATCATTTGATAGTACTATGAAGGCTAATGTTTCAGTAGGCATGCCAATAGATGTCTGTACCTTAAAAAAAGATGATCTTGAATTGAATAATCAAATAAGGTTTGAAAAAAATGATCCTTATTTTGAAAAAATATCAAATAGTTGGGGAGAGGCTCTAAAAAAAAGTATAAAAGAGTTACCACCATTTGATTTTCAATAATTTAGATATTGATACTATTTTTCTATTTCTTACTTGAACTCGCCATAGCCCATTTCTTTTCCTAAATGACGCCATTTTACATCCTCCGTGTGACGGAGGTGTGACGGTGGTAATATAAATTTTGTTAAATCTTTAATATACCTACGTAGATTTGTACAAGAGCAGAGAACTAAAAATCCTCGTGTTGGTGGTTCGAATCCGCCCCCGGCATGACGTTTAATATTCAAATTTTTAAATTACATTAATTGCTTTTTAATATAAATATAATGGTTCATTTTTAATTAAACATTAAACAGTTTGTCTTGGAGATCAATTATTGGATCATTCCAGAAGACCTGACGTTTAAGTTTTTCAAAATCTGTTTCAAATACCATTGCCATTGCTGAGCAATATATTGAACGTGCATCTGTTGTAGAATTAAGATCCTGACCTTCAAACAAGTTTTTACGATTTAGTCCTGGCCAATCAGAATATACTTGAGCCTTTTTCACTAACCCACCAATCATCAATACAGCGGTACCATAACCATGTTCGGTACCATTACCACCATTTTGTTCAATCTTCCTGCCAAACTCTGTTAAAGTAACAATCAATGTATCTTCATATGTCGGACCTAGATTTTTTTGTAAAGTTCCAAAAATTTTATCTAAATTATACAATTTATCAGCATGCTCACCATTTGCCCCCCCTTGTGCTGCATGAGTATCGAACCCGTTCATATCAAAAACTGCAACTCGTGGACCATTCGCTTTAGATAAAGCCTTTGCAGCCGTTCCAGCAAGTTTATGGGCTTTCCTGGATCCTTTTCCAGAAAGCATTGAATATGGACGCATAATAACTCTTTGAATTGTGGATCTTAGGTTGCTATCCTCAGGGTAGGTTGAAGCTACTCGTTTCATAATATCAGGTGAAGGTGTTGATAATTTTGTTGGAAAATAGTTATCTAAATTTGCTTTACTTCTGAGAATTAATGGCATAGGCAAAGCTATTGCCAAACCATCTAAATTAGCTGTTTCCATTCCGCGGCCAAGCCAACCTGTATATTCAGCAAAAGGCTTATGACCACCACTTTCCATTAAATCTTGTCCTTCAAAATGTGAACGCATCGTATAAGGTATATTTGTAGCATGTACAATTGCTGCTTTACCTTGTTTCCAGGCATTATGAAAATTTTTTAAAGAGGGATGTAATGCAAAATCAGATGTAAGCGGCAAAGTTTTTTTAACTAGAATGTCAGGACGAAATTTTTCAAGTTTAGGATCAATTGGTGGTACAGCTGACAAACCATCCATCCCACCACGGAGAGAAATAACAACAAGATTACGCTTTTTTTTCTTTTCAGCTAATGCTGAAAATAATGGGGAACCTAGAAGAGTTACTGTTATTGAACCTGTTAGAAAAGTACGTCTATTTATCATGTTTTTAACATCCTATAACTCGGGAAAATTAATTGCATCTTAGTTGAAGATGATTTAACTCCATCAATAAGGGCCTTTATTTCTTCTGGATCATCAAAATTTTTTTCTATCATTTCTCCAAAATTTTTGAGGGCAAATCTGCGCTGAGCTATTTCTTTGGGAGCAGACATTCTTCTAATGAGTAATTCAGGCGATATCCAGTCTGACTCCAAATCAGAAAAACCATTTGGTTGTATAGGCCTATAGGGTTCATATCCAATTTCTTTCATAAAAAAACGAGGTCTTCGTTGATGATTGTTAGGTTTAATTTTGAAGTTATATTTCATTTCGTCTGCCTGTAGCGGCCAACTGCCACCTACCATGTGAACCATTTGTAACATCCATATTTCCGGATTTTGAAATTTAGCTTTACTGTCAGCATGGTCATAAACAACCTGTAGCAAAGCCTTATGAATGATTGGTAGATTGCCATCAGATTTTTCCCATGCAGAAATAATTGGTGCTATCATATCTTCTGTTGGATTGTCAGTAAGGAAATGTCGACACAGCTTGAAAGCAATAAAGCGTCTTGTCTCAGGATGATTTGATAAATCTTTCAATACATCAATTAATTTGTTTTTTGGTGAAAGGCCTCGTTGTTTGTATTTCTTTCCTAATACTTTATGATTACCAGGTTCATGCTTTTTATAGTTAAATCTTACAGGGTTACATTCTTTTCTTTTTTTTGTGTGTTCATGTTCCCACCCTGCCATAACATAAGAAAGATGTATCACATCTTCTTGACTATATCCTGCTGAAGGAGAAACTGTATGTAATTCTAGTAACTCACGAGCATGATTTTCGTTTACTGTAGCGAGTTTTCCTCTTTTTCTACGATTTTTTCCCCACTCAGAATGTGGTCCTATAGATTCTGAATTATCAAGATTATGAATCATTGACCAACCTAGAGTTGCTTCCTTTAAAAGTGTTTCAAATGAACCACACATGTTAGTTCTAATAGTTTCACGATGATAAGGACCAGTTGTAAATTGTGGCATTGCATCTTTATCAATAATTGCAAAATGATTGCACCAGAAAAACCATAGTCTTTCAAAAACTGGAGATTTACTTTTTACTGCGGTATTTTGTCGAATACAAATTTCTAGATTTTCAAAGTATTGCTGTCCGACCTTATAACGAAGTTTATTTTTAGCTTTTTTGTAAGCTTGACGATTTTCTTTATACTTTTTTCTTAATATTTCTCGGTCTGTATATACCCACTCTGCATAATGGTTAAGCATTTCTTCACCACTACGTATCTGTGTATCCCAAATCAAGGGTGGCACTTCGTCAACTTGATTTTGTGCCCAAGAAATAGGATTCTCTGGAACCACTTCATCTGGACCAATACCAAAACCTACTTTTCGAAAGAAATTTTTTTTCATGTAATTCTAAATTATGCAAATTTTAAACAAATATTATTTATTAATTTTATTCTATTTTCAATAAATTTTGCTTACAAATTTTATTTCTATAGACTACCATTTTAGCTAAATTAGATATAAAACTTTTATTTGTTTAGTACGTGGTTCGGGGGGCTTAGTTATGAACATAAACATAAATAATAAAAAGAAAGTTTTAATGGTTCAAGGTCTTCATGAAGAGGGTCAAAAGCTGTTGTTACAAAGAGATGATATTGAACCCATTACAATTATGTCAGCAAACGAAGATGAAATTCTTGAAGCTGCAAAAGAAGTTCATGGTATCACAGTAAGAACTGCTAATATTTCTAGAAAAATAATTGAAAACTCAAAAAATCTAAAAGTGGTCTCAAGACACGGTGTAGGTTATGATTCTATTGATGTTGAAGCTTTAGACGATTGTGGTATACCCTTAGCCATTGCTGCTCATTCAAATATGATTTCCGTAGCTGAACATGCAATGTTTATGTTATTGGCATTATCAAAAAACGTTTTTTACTATGACAAATTTGCCCGTAAAGCTGATTGGTCAACCCGTTGGGATATAAGGGCGTGGGATCTTGCAGAAAAGAATTTGTTAGTAATTGGTTTTGGTAGAATAGGTTCTAGATTAGTTAAAAGGGCTCTTGCATTTGATATGAAGGTATTTGTTTATGATCCTTATGTTGATGCATCAGAAATAAAAAATTCAGGAGCTAATCAAGTAAATAAATTCCTTGATATTTTACCTCAAATGGATGCTGTTTCATTACATTGTCCTAAAAATGAAGAAACTACTAATATGTTTTCAGAAAATGAGTTTAAAATTATGAAAGAAAGTGCCTTTTTGATTAATTGTGCAAGAGGTGGAATTGTTAATGAAGTAGCATTATTAGATGCTCTAAAATCAAACAAAATCAGAGCTGCTGGTTTAGATGTTTACGATGACGAACCATCAACATCTTCAAACCCACTTTTTAGTTTAGATAATATTCTACTTTCCCCTCATATTGCAGGAGTTACTCAAGAGGCAACCATAAGGATGTCTAAACAAGCTGTTCAAAACGTACTTGATGTATTTGATGACAAAGTAGATCCTGAAGTTATTATAAATAAAAATGTTTTATAGGAGAAAAAAATGAAACAACAAACTTTAAGAGATTGTTGGGCTAGAGAAAAAGGTGCCATAAATGCTTGGTGCTCAATACCAAGCGCTGTAACTGCAGAAATGATGTCTATGAATGATTTTGATTCTATTACCATTGATATGCAACATGGGCTTGTTGATTATCAAGCTGCGTTAAATATGTTACAAGTTATCTCAGGCTCAGGTAAAACTCCTATGGTAAGGGTCCCATGGAACGAGCCGGGTATTATAATGAAATCATTAGATGCAGGTGCCTTAGGTATTATATGTCCAATGATAAATACTCCCGAAGATGCAATTGATTTTGTAGGTGCTACTATGTATGCTCCAGAAGGTCACCGAAGTTCTGGGCCGACAAGAGCCCTAATGGTTCATGGTGCAAACTATCATGATGAGGCAAATGATAAAATTATTTCTTTAGCTATGATAGAAACAGTTGAAGCTCTTGAAAATGTTGAAAAAATAGCCGCCACTGAAGGATTAACAGGAATTTATATTGGCCCCTCAGATCTAAGTATTTCAATGGGTTTTAAACCTGGTTTAGATAGAGTTGAGCCTGAAATGATTAGTGCTATAAACAAAATTTATGATGCTTGTAAAAATAACAATATTAAAGTTGGTATACACTGTCTTTCTCCTGCTTATTTAAAAGAAAAACTCTCTAATGGTTATGATTTAGCTACACTGGCTAGTGATGTTAGAATTTATGCGGAAGGTTTGAGTAACAAAATTAAAGAAGCAAGATCATAAAATTCAAACATTTGAGAGGATAAGAATGAAAGCAGTTACTGTAGTTGAATCTGGAGTTCAAATAATTGATGTAGATACTCCATCACCCAAGGATACTGAGGTTCTCGTAAAGGTACATGCATGTGGATTGAATAGAGCTGATTTAGTTGTAGCTGATGGTGGAGCACATGGTGCGGCTGGAGGTCCTGGTACAATTGTTGGGATGGAGTTTTCAGGAGAAATTATTAAATGTGGAGAACATGTAAAAAATCTTTCAATTGGTGATAGGGTTATGTGTTCAGGAGCTTCAGTTTGGGCTGAATATGCAATTGCAGATTATGGAAGAGTAATAAAGATACCTAACAATAATATGGATTTTGCTATAGCTAGTACATTACCGATAGCTCTAGCAACGATGCACAATGCTCTTGTTACAATTGGTAATTTTAGTAAAGGACAAACAATTTTAATACAAGGAGCAAGTTCAGGTGTTGGTCTTATGGGACTCCAAATAGCAAAACATTTAGGGGCTAAACTAGTTATAGGAACATCTACAAAGCCTGAAAAATTTGATAAATTAAAATCTATTGGTGCTGACCTAGTAGTAAATTCAAAAGATAAAGACTGGGTTGATCAGGTATTACAAGCAACTAATAACGAAGGTGTAGATTTAATTATAGATCAACTTTCTGGTTATACAATCAACGAAAATATGAGAGCATCTAAAGTAAAAGGAACAATAGTAAACGTAGGAAGGTTAGCTGGAGGTAATACAAAATTCAATTGTGATCTTCATGCTTTAAGAAGAATAAATTATCGAGGTGTCACTTTTAGAACTAGATCAATAAACGAGATCAGGGATGTATACTCAAAAATGTGGAATGATTTAGGTAATTTGGTTTTTAAAGGGAAATTATCTCTACCAATAGAAAAGATCTTTGAATTTAATGATGTTGCAGATGCTTTGTCATGTATGAGAGAGAATCAACATTTTGGAAAATTGATTTTAAAAGTTTAAAGATTTTATGACTTTTGATCCAATTACGATTTTTGCAATTTTAGCTGCTTTTGCTTTAGCAGGAACACTTAAAGGTGCGACTGGTGCGGGAGCGCCTATAATAACAATTCCTGTGATAGCTGCATTTTATGATGTTCGATTAGCAGTTGTAATAATGGTTTTACCTAATTTATTAACTAATATTAGCCAGATTTATCAATTTAGAAAAACAATTCTTCCACTTTTCTTTACAATTTCATTTGCGATAGGCGGTGGTATTGGCGCCTTTGTTGGAACAATTTTATTAATTAATTTACCTATTAAAATACTTACTCTTTCAGTTGCGTTAATTGTAATAATATATATAGCGCTCAAGTTAATTGTTCCTAAGTGGAAATTAACCTATCAAAGAGCTACTAAATTAGTTTTTATAATGGGTGCTGGAGGTGGAGTATTGCAGGGTAGTGCTGGTCTTTCAGCTCCAGTATCTATAACTTTTTTAAATTCTATGAAATTAGAGCGAAACCAGTTTATACCAACTATTTCAGTTTATTTTGGTGTTATGTCTATTTTTCAATTTCCTACTTTGTATTATCATGATTTTTTTAATTTTGAGATCACTGTACTTAGTGTTGTGTCCACAATTGTTTTGATTTGTTTTATGCCACTTGGTTCTTGGTTTGCTAAAAATATGTCAAGAGATATCTTTGACAAAATTATTCTATTTTTACTAGCATTTATTGCTTTAAGGATAATTTATCTAAATTTTTAAAATTTTTAATTGTATTTGTTACCACATACCAACTTTCCATTTTGAGAAATACATCCATATTGAAGATTGAATTTTTTATTTTTATTTTTTTTAGTTATAGGAAACTTAATCATACAATCTTTTAAAATTTCTTTAGAAATTTTGTTAGTTTCTAATAATTTTTTTTTAGTAACTTTGCCATTATTTGATAATTCTAAAATAGTAAACGAGGGTAAACTAATTTTGTTAATGTCATCCTTATAGAAAATACTTAAATTATTTTTGAAATTAGTTACTTCTAGATTATTTTTTTTTGAGAGAATAATAACATCCCCAATATCATCTAAATTATAGTAATAGAACTTTAAGTTATAGTTGTACTTTGACTTTTTGTTGATAGAAAAAAGTATCGAACCTTTTGTGAACTCAAAATTTATTATATTTTTATTTTTTAAAATTTTTAAAGAAGAATTTGAAGAGAAACATAATTTTGTATTATCTTGAAAAATAATTGTAGCAGGTTTTTCTCTAGTACTTAAATAATCACCAGATTTTATGCTGGTCTCTTCATTTAAAAAAAATCTTTTTCCATGTACGTTTAATACATTAATTATATTATTAATTTTAGAAATATTTATTTCTGAAAAACAAGATTTTGGGAAAATAATAATTACTGAAAAAAAAATTAATAAGTATTTTACAAAAGTGTTATTCACTAGATTAAGAAAAAAGGTAGCCAAATAATAATATGACTACCTTAATTATAATTAACCAGGAACTTTACCATTTACACCTTGTAAATAATAATTCATTCCCCATAAAGCACCATCATCAAGTGCTTTACCTGCAGGAATGATTTCTTTTCCTGTGTTATCAATTAATGGACCTGCAAAAATGTTTATTTTTCCAGTTTTAATACCATCTAGCGCTTCTTGAGCTTTTTGAGCAACATTTGCTGGCATATTTTGGAACTTGGATATAACCAACATATCTGATTTTATACCACCCCAAACATTTCCAGGCCAATGGTTAGGACCATCCCCAGTGTTCCATTTTCCATTCCTTAGTTCCTCAATTTTCTTAATGTAATAAGGACCCCAGTTATTTATTGAGGCAAACAATTGAGCTTTAGGAGCAAATGCTGACATGTCTGTTGATTGACCAAAACCCATAGCTCCATTTTTCTCAGCTATTTGAAGCATAGCTGGAGAATCTGTATGTTGAGCTAATACATCAGCTCCTTCAGCGATATGAACCTTTGCTGCATCAGCTTCTTTAACTGGATCATACCAAGTATTTGCCCAGATAACAGATATTGAAGCATCTTTATTTACAGATTTTAATCCTTGAGCAAAAGCATTAATCCCCATTATAACTTCAGCTATTGGATAAGCTCCAATATATCCAATTTTATTAGTTTTGGTCATTAACCCAGCTACTACCCCTTGTATGTATCTTCCCTCATAAAATCTGATATTTCCTGTCGCAACATTCTTAGATCTTTTATACCCTGTAATGTGTTCAAACTTTACATTTGGAAATTCTTTAGCAACTTTTAAAGTTGGTTCCATATAACCAAATGAGGTTGTAAAAATAATTTCATTTCCTTGTTTTGCTAATTCTCTTATTACACGAGTAGCGTCAGGTCCCTCAGGAACATTTTCAACTACAGAAACTTTAACATCTTTACCAAATCGTTTTTCCACCATTTGTTTCCCAAGTTCATGGGCATATGTCCAACCATGATCTCCTGGTGTTGTTAAATATACAAAACCTACCTTTGTTGGACTTCCAGCAAAAGTACTCGAAATTACAAAAAACAAAACTGATATACTTAGAGTAATCAGTGAAAAAATACGCATACAAAATTTTATCATAACAAACTCCTAATTTAATGATAAAATCTTAAAGTGAATCTTCAAAATAACAATAAAAAAAAATTAAATTGTTAATTAAATTCTATAAATGCAAATAAATTCCACAATTTTATTGACTGCCAAAAAAAGGTTTACCGAGTGATGACGGTACAGCGCTATTATTTTTAGATAATCTTCCTGAAATCATCGTTAATGCAATGATGGTGGCTATATATGGCATCATAGAGAGTAACTGCGAAGGAATAGGCCAACCCCTTGCTTGTCCAACTAATTGTGCGATAGTTATTCCTCCAAAAATTAGAGCTCCAACTATAATACGCCACGGTATCCAAGAAGCAAATACAACTAATGCAAGCGCAATCCAACCTCTGCCAGCTGTCATACCTTCTGACCAATGAGGTGTTAGTACTAAGGGAATATAAGCTCCTCCAATACCAGCACACATTCCACCAAAACAAGTCGCATACCATCTTATTTTTTTTACTGGATATCCTACGGAATGTGCACTTTGATGATCGTCACCAACTGCCCTTAAAATAATTCCTGATTTTGAATATTTTAAAAAGAAAGAAATATAAATAATAATTGCTATTGATAAATAGGCTACAAAATCTTGTTTGAATAAAATACTACCAACTACAGGGATGTCTGATAATAAAAAAATCTCTATTTTAGGTAAAGAGGTAATGGTTTTGCCAACTAAAGGTGCACCTGCCAAGCCAGTAAGACCAGTGGCAAATATTGTTAAACCTAGTCCAGTAGCAACTTGGTTTGTCATAAAATTGATTGTAAATATAGAAAAAATTGATGCCATAAGTATACCTGATAAGGCTCCTGCAACTATTCCATAATAAGGGTTGTTAAGCCACAAAACTGCTCCTAGAGCTCCTACAGCTCCGCTTAACATCATCCCTTCAACTCCAAGATTTAAAACTCCACTTTTTTCAGCTATTAGTTCACCTGTAGCTGCAAGTAGTAATGGGATTGAAGTTGCTATAATAGTTAAGACTAATGCATCCATTATTTTTTACCTTCAGACCATTTAATTTTGTATTTTTGAAGAGTTTCACCTGTTAACAAAAAAAAGAGTAAAATACCTTCAAATAAACCAGTTACGACTTTTGGTATACCCATAGTCATTTGAGCATTATCTGCACCAAGCTTAACTGTTGCTATTATTATTCCAGCAAATAAAATTCCGACGGGGGTTAACCTTCCAAGAAAAGCAACAATAATTGCTGTAAATCCATAGCCGAAAGACACCTCTGGCTGTAATTGACCTATATTTGCTGATACTTCAATTACCCCTGCTACACCAGCTAAACCACCAGATAATAAAAGAACAGTAATAGTAATTGAATTTTGTTTAAAGCCTGCAAATTTTGCTGCTTGTGGTGCAGATCCTAATACATTTATTTTAAAACCTCCTAAAGTTTTATTAACAAAAATCCATGAAACAGGTATTAATAAAAGGACAAACAAAATACCATAATGAAGTTGACCTAGAAAACCAATTCCTGGAAAAGGTATTTTATTTATCAACGCCCCGTCTGGATAGGGTTTAGATAATGGAAATCCAAAGCTCATTGGATCGCGCAATGGTCCTCTGACAATAAAATCTATAAATAACATTGCAACATAAACCAGCATCAAACTTACTAGAATTTCATTTACATTTAATTTAGTTTTCAAAATTGCTGGTATAAATGCCCATAATGCTCCCCCGACAAATCCAGCTAAAATAGTAATTAGTAAAAAGAATTTTGTTTCAATATTTGGAAATGACAATGCTATAAAACCAGCTAACAAAGCTCCCATAATAAATTGACCTTCAGCTCCAATATTCCAAACATTAGACTTAAAACATAACATCAAACCAGTACCAATTATAATTAATGGGCAAGCCTTTACTAATATATCACTAATACGATCTATTCTTGAAAAAGGAGATACAAAGATTTGATATAGAGTTTCGAGTGGATTGTAACCTAGAAACGTAAAAATTAGTAAACCAAAAAATATTGTAAAAACTATTGATAATATAGGTGCTATGATTATCCAGTTTTTTGAAACTTTATCTCTTGGTATGAAAGTAATCATTTAATAGAATCCATTTGTTGATTTTCTTTATTTTTACCACCCATTAATAATCCAACATCTGTTGCTGTTATTTTTCTGACGTCAAATATTTCACTCAAGACACCTTCATTAATGACACAAATCTTGTCTGATAATTCAAAAATTTCTTCCAAATCTTGACTTATTAAGACAACTGCTTTCCCGCTTTGAGAGAGATCTAATAGTTTTTGCCTAATTGCAGTTGCAGCCCCAATATCAACACCCCAAGTAGGTTGAGAAAAAATTGCAACTTTAGGATTGTTGGCTAAAGATCTTCCCAGAATAAATTTTTGTAAATTTCCTCCAGATAATTGACTAGCTAAAGGATTTATTTCGGGACACCTTACATCATTATTTTTAACTATTTTTTTACTTTCATCTAAGCTATTTTGAGGATTATTTAATATATTAGTTATCCAACTTTTAGCATTACTATATTTAAAAAAATAAGTAAGGAATGTATTTTCACTTAATGTTAAATTTGGAACTGTAGCGTGAAAAGTTCTCTCTTCTGGTATTGTTTCAATTCCAAGTTCCCGTCTTTCATTTATATTAGCTTTACCAATGGGTAATTTATCTAAAAGTATCTGGTTATTATCTTCACAATTAATTTCACCGCTTAAGATTTCCATTAACTCTACTTGTCCATTGCCAGCAATTCCGGCAATACCTAGAATCTCTCCATAATTAACCTGTAAATTTATGTTAGTTAGCGAAATTCCAAATTCATGATCTTTTTGTTTGTTTAAATTTTTAACTTCAAATGCGATGTTTTTTTTACTTGTTTTAATATTTTTTTTAAGTTGAGTAATTTTTTTACCAACCATTGTCTCTGCTAAAAAATTGGTTGTTGTTTTCTTGGCATCAATTGATGCTATAGATTTACCTGATTTTAAAACAGTTACTTCATCAGCCAACTCGATTATTTCTTCTAATTTATGGCTGATATAAAGTATAGAACATCCTGAAGATGCAAGCCTTTTTAAAATTTTAAATAAATTTTTGATTTCTTGAGGAGTAAGGACTGAAGTTGGTTCATCCATTATTAATAAACTTGGATTTTGCATTAAACATCTAATAATCTCAACTCTTTGTTTTTCACCAACTGATAGCTCACTAACTAATTTTAAAGGATCAACAAATAATTCCCATTCTTTTGACAATTTCGATATTGCATCAACTACTTTATTAAACTTCATTTTATTATCTAGTGCGATTAGGATATTTTCTGCAACAGTGAGGGCAGGGAAAAGAGAAAAATGTTGAAAAACCATTCCTATACCGTTTTTCCGAGCTACATTAGGAGATGTTATAGAAACTTTTTGGTTATTAATTTCTATTGATCCACTATCTTGCTGAAGCACACCATAAAATATTTTCACCAACGTTGATTTACCAGCGCCATTTTCACCCAAGAGGGCATGTATTTGCCCTTTAGCAATTGAAATATCAATATTTTGATTTGCAATAAAATTACCAAAAGATTTACAAATTTTTGTTGCTTTTAAAAGAATGTCTAATTCTTTTTTTGCCATTAAAACACCTGATTTAATTAAAATTTAATAAATTAAAAATGAGGATAACAAAGAAATATAAGTAATCAATTCTTTTGTTTTGAAGTTTTTAGTATTAGAAAAATTAAAATTGCAACTGATATAAATATAATTGAAATAAACAAATTGAAGTTACTAACATGCATTTTGTTAAACCCACATGCAAATATTATAGCTGTTGCAATTATAATCATTAACCAATGAATTGGTTTGCCAATAAATATTTTATTCATGTAGTAACTTTCATATTGAAATTAAGTTTTCCTTGCAAATAATATATTATCATAAGAATAAATATTCCTAAAAAATTAAAATAAATACCATCTATTCCATAAATATTTTGCAATGGTGGAATTAATAAAGCAACTGAGCTAAGCAGTGCTAAAGTTCTTTTAAATACGTTTAATTTACCATTAAACCAACCCTCTAGACCTAGTGTCATACTCCAATAAGCAAGAAGAACCGAAATCAAACTATATATACTCCATATAATAGGCCCTTCCATTAACAAGGAAGGGTTATACACAAATGCAAAGGGGACAATATACTTGGCAATTCCAACTTTACTTGACTCAACAGCAGTCGCCATTGGAGGAGATTTTGCAATCGCAGCACCCGCAAATGAAGCAAGAGCAACAGGTGGAGTAATGGTTGAAACAACACCAAAATAAAATGCAAACATATGGGCTGCAATTGGCATTATTCCAGACTCAATCAAAGAAGGAACTATTAGTGCTGCTACAGTAATATAAACCGCTGTTGTAGTCATGCCCATACCAAGAATTATTGCTGAGACTGCAGTCAGACATAATAAGATAAATAAAACACCTCCTGACAAATCTATAACTGATTGGGTAAATTTTAATCCCAGGCCAGATACAAATACTGACCCAATAATTATACCAGCACAGGCACAGGCAATAGTAACTGGAACTGTAGATTTTATTCCACTTTCAAAGGCTCCTAATAAATCAACAACTGACATTCTTGTATTTTTTTTAATAAAACTAAGAACTATTACAGAAACAATACTCCAAAAACCAGCTGTCATAGCAGTTTTTCCGTAAATTAAAAGTCCTATTAAAACAACAAGTGAAAGCAACATATGCCCTCCACCTTTAAGTACTTCAATTACATTTGGTAAAACAGATTTATCAATTTTTTCAATACCATGTTTTTCTGCTTCAACATGAACCATAAAATAAATTGTAGTAAAATATAAAAAAGCTGGAATTATTGCTGCTAAAATTACATATGAATACGGAGCTTCTAAAAATTCAGCCATTATAAACGCAGCGGCACCCATAATCGGAGGGGTAATTTGTCCTCCCGAAGAAGCACACGCTTCAACTGCGGCAGCAAATTTAGCTCTATATCCATAATTTTTCATCAATGGAATAGTAAATGATCCAGTTGTTACAACATTTGCAACAGCAGATCCGTAGACTGTCCCAGTCATTCCTGATGCTACTACAGCTGCTTTTGCTGGTCCTCCAGTTCTATGGCCTGTAAGTGCAACCGCTAAGTCAACAAAAAATCTTCCAACACCAGACCTTATTAAAATTCCGCCAAATATTATAAATAAAACGATATACGTTGAAGCTACATAAAGTGGTATTCCATATATTCCATCAGATGTCATAAATAGAGTATCTATGTACTTAGCTAATCTTGTTGGGGGACCATAAAAAAAACCAAAAAACTTGTGCGCATATAAAGCATGAAACATAAAAAAACCTGCAACAAATACCATAGCCCAACCAACGGCTCTTCTAGTTGCATCTAAAACAATAAATATAAGTATGGAACCTACAATTATATCCCCAATATATTTATCTCCGTACCTCATCATAAAGTTTTCAACATCCCAGGTCGTCCATAGCTGGACAAAAATTATTGAAATTATAATTATGAGATCGTAACAAAAACCAAAAGATCTTAAAAAATTACCTTTTGAGTCATTTTTTATAATTACAGGATCTTTAATATTATTTCGAAAAAGAGGGTAAATAAATACTGCTAAAACCATCATTGCGGATAGATGGATAGATCTAAATGATCTACCTTCTGGAGTTCCGTAAACTGCAACAAATAAATGGTAAAATGCTAATCCTACTGACAACCAAGAGCAAAGAACTATAATCCAATAATAAATTGATTTATCTTTGTTCCATTCTAGTAATTCGTCAAAAAAACTTATTTCTTTAACTTCGTTATATACTAATTTTTTGGTATTTTGCGCCATTTAAATAAAATATTAATGGACAGAAAGGCACAAAAAGGTGCCTTTCTGACTAAAATTTACATAACACCTTGTTCTTTATAGTACTTTGCAGCTCCAGGATGAATTGGTACTGCAGCACCATTAACAGCGTCTTTTAGAATTACTTTTTTCCAAACGCTTTTCACTTTTACAAACTCAGCATGATTATCCCAAAAAGCTTTCGTCATCTTATATACTAAATCATCAGACAAATCTTTATGTACAATCATAGAAGTTACAATACCTAAAGTTGGTATATCTTTATCGAGTGATTTGTAAGCACTGGCTGGGATTTTACCATAAATATAGCCTGGATTATTTTTAACAATCCTATCTATTCTGTCTTTAGGAAGACCAATAAATCTTATACCAGGACTATTTTCAAGTTCAATAAAACTAGCCTGTGGAACAGAAGTTGCAGCCATAAAAACATCTGCTTGTCCGTCTTTCATTAGAGCAACTGATTCTTTATAACTAACCATATGAACTACACCACCATTTTTCTTAATAGTATTAAAATCATATCCATAGTCTTTTATTATTGATTCACAAAATGCAGTACCTGTCCATTTTGGTTTTCCAGGACTGATATTTGCTGATTTCATATCTTCAAAACCTTTAATCTTTGAATCTGCTCTCACAGCAACTTGGAAAGCTGCAGGATATAAAGTTGCAAAATATCTAACATTTTTATGTGCTTTTTTAAATTTACCTTTTCCGGTATAGCCATTGGCAACTGTGTGAGCATATGTCCATCCAATTTCAGCATCGCCACCATCAACAGACATTACATTTGATATTCCACCACCAGAAGTATTAGATGTTGAAACTCCCTTAATATTAGTTTCCATAACTTGCATTACTTTTGCACCAAGAGGATACCAAGATCCACCTGAAGGTCCAGATACCATTCTGAGAAATTGATCAGAATATGCAATTGATGATGTTACTAACAATGAAGAAGCGACTAATAGTACACTTGAAATACGTTTCATTGAATTCCCCCCAAATTTTAAAGTTGTTTATAATTTACAAATATCACTACTAAATTTTTAAAAGGTCAAGAGATTGTTGTATTTTTTTAAATTAATCTTATTGTTAATTCCACTAGCCATAAATTAAGGGGGATGAATTTGTGAAAAATAAAAATATCAAAGTAACAGAAGTGGGGCCTAGAGACGGTTTTCAATCTGAAAAAACTATACTAAAAACTGAAGATAAAGTAGAAATTATTAATAACTTAATTGATGCAGGTTTTCCTAGAATAGAAGTTTCCTCTTTTGTATCTCCAAAAGCAATTCCTCAATTAGCTGACGCTTCTTCGATTCTTGAAAATGTAAAAAAAAATAAAAATACAACTTTAGCTGCGTTGGTACCAAATGCTAGAGGGGCAGTTAGAGCAGCCGAAGCTAAAATTGACGAGATAGTAGTTTTTCTGTCAGCTTCAGAAAGTCATAATAAAAAAAATGTTAATAGGAGCGTACAAGAATCATTATTAGGGTTTAGAGAAATTGTAAAAATTGCAGAAAATAACAATATACATATACAAGGTGATATTGCTACTGCATTTGGCTGTCCTTTTGAAGGAAATGTTTCTCCAACAAGGTTAGGCGAAATCTCTAAAGAATATAAGATGATGGGCTTTAAGGGTGTAACTTTAGGAGATACTACTGGCATGGCAACTCCGACAGTGGTTACTGAAGCAGTAAATACTATTAGAGACATGGTTCCAGATTTTGAAATAACACTACATTTCCACAACACAAGAGGTATTGGCTTAGCAAATGTAATGACAGGTTTAAATTTAGGTGTTACGGATTATGAAAGTTGTTTTGGAGGCATGGGTGGCTGTCCTTTTGCACCTAACGCAACAGGAAATATTTGTTCCGAGGATCTGATATATTTGCTTCATGAAATGGGTATTGAGACAGGTATCAATTTAGACAAATTAATTACTATCGCAAAAAAAGTTGAAAAATTAGTTGGTCATAAATTGCCTGGTCAAGTTATGAAAGCTGGGCCAAGATTACTTTCTTATTCAATGAATGATGTTCCTACAGCAATTGGAGCTTAAATGACGTTATTGAATAAAATTGGAGCTCTTTCTGGGATAAAGGTTATTGACCTAACAAGAGTATTATCTGGTCCTTTTTGTACTATGTTACTTGCTGATATGGGAGCTGATGTTATCAAAATTGAACCACCAAAAGGTGATAATGTCAGAAATCAAGGAGATATGGTGGATGGTTATAGTTCATATTTCGCACAGTTTAATAGAAATAAAAAGTCTGTAATTCTTGATCTTTATGTTGAGTCAGAAAAAGATATTTTAAGGTCTTTACTTTCAGATGCAGATGTAGTTGTAGAAAATTTCAAAGCTGGCGTTTTTGATAAAATGGGTTTTGATTATGAAACTTTAAAATCAATTAATCCAAAAATAATAAGTGCTTCTGTTAATGGATTTGGCAGTAAAGGAGAAATGAGTGACAGGCCTGCTTTTGATTTTATAGCACAAGCATTATCTGGTTTTATGTCATTAAATGGAACAGAAGAAACTGGGCCAATGAGAGCTGCTATGCCTATATCAGATTTAGTTGCAGGATTATACTGTGCGTTTGGGATTGTGTGCGCTCTACAATCACGTTATAAAACTAGTAAAGGACAAAAAGTTGAGGCAAGTCTTACCTCTGGTTTAATTTCAATGATGGCATACTTATCATCTGAAAGCTTTGTTACAGGAAAAGCACCAAACAAATCTGGTAATAATCATCCTATTATAGCCCCTTATGGAATTTTTAAAACATCTGACGGAGAAATTGCAGTAGCACCAGCAAGTGATAAGTTTTGTAGTATATTTCTTGAATGCGTTGATTTAACAAGTTTATTAGATAATGAATTATATAAAAACAATTCTAATAGAATGAAAAATAGAGATAGTCTTAACAAAATTATAAATGAGAGAATGATTTCTGAAACTTGCGATTTTTGGATTAAAAAATTAAATAAAGCAGGTTGTCCTGCAGCAAAAATAGTTTCACTTCCAGAAGCTTTGAATAGTCAATTAGTTCAAGATAATGAGATGGTAATAAGTTCTAATGGACCAGAGGGTAGACAAATAAAAATGACAGGGTTTCCGATAAAATTATCTGACACACCATCTCAACTGTATAGGCACCCCCCTTTATTAGGTGAGCATACAAATGAAATTTTGAAGACAATAAAAAAATAATGGAGAATAGTTAATATGGATTTAGAGACAATAAATTTTAAAATCGAAAATGAAATAGCTTACATTGAATTAAATAGACCAAAACAATACAATTCTATGAATCAGACTATGGCTAATGACTTGTTTAAAGTTTCTTTAGAATGTGACGATAATCCTAAAATAAGGTCCGTTTTAATGACTGGATCAGGAGAAGATGCTTTTTGCGCTGGTGGAGACGTTAACTCTTTTTATAAATATGGTAATAAGACTTCTAGTCATTTGAAAGAAGTAACAACAACTCTTCATGGAGCAATTTCAAGACTTTCTAGAATGAATGCTCCATTAATTGTTGCAGTTAATGGTGTTGCAGCTGGTGCAGGGTTTTCTTTTGTTGGATTTGCAGATATTGCTATTGCTTCAACAAATGCAACATTTGTTTCAGCATACTCAAAAATAGGATTAACACCAGATGGATCTTCAACCTATTTTCTACCCAGAATTATAGGTACGAGAAGATATACAGAACTTATCTTAACGAATAGGGTTTTAAGTGCGAATGAGGCACTTGACTGGGGATTGATTAATAAGGTTGTAGATTTTAAAGATTTAAAGGATGAAGCAAATAATTTAGCTAAAAAATTAGCCTCAGGTCCAACTTTAGCATTTGGTAAGTTGAAGAATTTAGTTAATAACAGCTTTTTAGACTCATTAGAAGGTCAAATGGAATATGAGGCTAGAATGATTTCAGATTCTGCAAAAACGAAAGATGGCATGAATGGAATAGAAGCTTTTGTAAATAAAAAGCAAGTTTCATTTAGAGGTGAGTAAGAAGAGAATTTATGAAACTTAATATAATAGCTTTTGATGGTGATGGTATTGGACCAGAAATAGTAAGTTCTACTTTAGATATAATAAACTTATTAAATACTAAATTAAAGCTAGACATAGAAATAAAAAGAGAGATTTTAGGTTTTAATTTATTAAAAAAAATTGGGGTAACTTTTACAGACGATTTATTATTAAAATCTAAAGAAGCTGATGGTATAATTTTAGGTCCTGTTGATCATAATGCTTATCCTGCAGTTTCTAATGGTGGAATAAATCCATCAGCTAAACTTCGCATTGAACTAGATTTATACTCTAATATTAGACCTGCTAAAAATTATGTTAATGTAAAATCATTATCACAAAATATGGACTTAGTGATTGTACGTGAAAACACCGAAGGTTTTTATGCTGATAGGAACATGTATGATGGTAGTGGGGAATTTAGTCCTATACCTGGTGTTGGATTATCGTTACGAAAAATTACAAAAGAAGCTTCTTTAAAAATTGCAAAATCAGCATTTGAAATAGCAAAATCTAGATCTGTCAGTAAATCAATAAAATCTAAAATCCATGTAGTTCACAAAGCAAATGTAATGAAAATTACTGACGGTATTTTCCTTGATGCATGTAGACATATATCATCAAAGTATAATGATGTTGATTATGAAGAGATGCTAGTAGACGCATGCGCTGCACATCTTGTAAGGAACCCAGATCAGTTTGATGTTATTGTAACTACAAATATGTTTGGTGATATTTTATCTGACCTAGCAACTGAATTATCTGGATCTTTAGGTCTTGCTGGATCATTAAATGCTGGTAACAATCATGCAATGGCTCAAGCACAACATGGAGCTGCTCCAGATATTGCAGACAAAAATATTGCAAATCCAATATCATTAATTTTATCTTCAGCCATGTTATTAGATTGGCTTGGAAAAAATAGGAAAATAAACAAATTAATTTTAGCTTCCAATTTAATCAACAACTCAGTGTTAGAATTACTTAAAGATAGAGAAAACTTTACTAGGGATCTTGGTGGCAATGCTTCTACTAGTAAAATCACAGAAAATTTGATTAAAATATTAAATAATATTATTTAAAATACATGTCTGATCAAATATCTATACCAGCTGTTTATATGAGAGGTGGAACCTCAAAAGGGTTACTATTTAATAAACATTATTTACCCAAAGATCAGTCAGAGTTAGATAAATATCTACTTGCAGCAATGGGGTCACCTGATCTTAGACAAATAAATGGAATGGGTGGAGCAACATCTGTAACAAGCAAAGTTTGTATAATTTCAAAAAGTTCACAAAAGAATGTAGATATAGATTACTTATTTGCTCAAGTAATTATAGATAAAGCAAAAGTAGATTACGAGCCTACCTGTGGTAATATGCTATCTGCAGTTGGCCCTTTTTCAATTGAAAATGGCCTTATTGATGCTGAAGAAGGTGAAACTAAAATAATTATCAGATCTGTAAATACAGGTTCTATAATTGAAGCTGTGGTTCCAACACCCAATAAAAAAATAAAATATATGGGTGATTTTAAAATTGACGGAGTTCCTGGAAAAGGCGCTCCAATATTATTAAAGTTTAAGAATTTAGTTGGTGGAGCCACGGGAAAAATTATGCCTACTGGAACACCTAATATAACAGTTAAAGGTATAGAAGTTACATGCCTTGATATTTCAATGCCTATAGTAATGGCCAAAGCTGCTGACTTTGGCATAAGTGGTAATGAAACAAGTAATGAACTAAATAAAAATCTGGAATTACTTAACAAGATAGAAGAGATCAGAGTTATTGCGGGTGCTCAAATGGGATTGGGGGATGTAAGTGGAAAGGTAATACCAAAATTTGCTCTTCTATCAAAACCATTAAATGGTGGAACTATTACGTCTAGATATTTTACCCCTAAAACCTGTCATGAGACTCATGCTGCCACAGGTACTAATTGTATTGCATCTGCTTGTCTTATTTCTGATACAATTGCTTCTAAAATCTCTCAAATTGAAGTTAAACAAGAAAATAAAGTAACAGTAGAGCATCCTTTAGGTTCAATAGATTGTTTTGTAGAAACATGCTTGTCAACTGCAGACAATAAAAATGACTTCATAATTTCATGTGGTATCTATAGAACATCAAGAAAAATAATGGATGGAAAAATTTATATTCCACAAAATATAAATGATCACTGACAAACCAAAATTAGTTAATTTTTTCTTTGGGTGGTGGCCTGAGAGACGGCGATATACTTGGAGTTTGTTGTTAGCAATATCTAGTGGCTTTTTAGCCTACTATATAGGACTTCCTTTACCATGGATGTTGGGTCCACTGATAGGTTGCGGATTTTTTGCAGCAATTGGTAAAGGAGTAATTATTGGGAAAAAACCAAGACCAGTTTGTAGGGCGCTACTAGGTTGTACAATTGGAGCTAATTTTGGACCAGAGATAATAGACAGAGTTGATGAAATTGGTATTTCATTATTATTTGTTCCATTTTTTGTAATTTTGATGGGTTCTACAACTTATTTTTATTTAAACAAAATCATGAAAATGGACAGATTAACTTCAATTTATGGTTCTTTCCCTGGTGGTTTAAATGAAATGGTTATTCTTGGTCAAGAGATTGGATCAAACCCAAGAACTTTAGTATTAATACATGCAACTAGAATTGTTGTTGTCGTTTTTTTAGCTTCTTTACTTATTATGTTTGTTCCTAAGTTAAGTGTTGATATGTTACCAAATCCTGATTTATTTTATAATTGGCAACAACTTCCATTTGTTTTTATCATATCTTACTTAGGATGGTATTTGGCAGTTAAGTTGAAAATCCCGGGTCCAACAATAATTGGTCCAATGATTTTTTCAGCACTTATTCATATCTTCGAAATTGTAGAGGCAATGCCAATGTATATAATTGTTATTGCTGTTCAAATTTTATTAGGTTCAGCTCTTGGATGTCTGTTTAAAAATATTACTTTAAAGGAAATGTCAGGACCTGTGCTCGCTGGACTTATAACAACCTTAATAGCAATTATTCCTCTGGTGATTATTTATTTTATACTAGTAAATATTGGATATGACCCTTTATCAATTTTACTAGCATTCTCGCCTGGTGGACAATCAGAAATGAATATTTTAGCTCTTTCTGTTGGAGCTGACATGTCATTTATAAGTCCACATCATATGTTAAGAGTTTTTATGGTAATAATTTTTGCTGGAATTCTGCATAAAATCATTAAACAAAATCTTTAATTTTATTTTTTAATTTTAGACTTGTTTGTGTCTACTAAGCTCATTTTTGTATTATCTACATAAGGAGCGTTTTCAATCCAAGACATCTCAAAACCTTCAATGCAAGCTATATTAAATCCATATTCGTTAGGATTGGATCTTCTTTTGTGGTGTGTATTTATTCCACAGATTTTACAGAAATAATGTTCAGCTATATTGGTATTCCATTTGTAAGTTGATAGAAATTTTTTTCCAGATACAATTTTAAGGAGTTCAATGGGTGCTGATCCCATTACAAATCCTTTTCTAGAACAAATTGAACAATTACACCTACGAAGGTCTCTCAAACTTGTGTTAATTTTAAATTTTATAACACCGCAATGACAACTTCCCTTAAGGGGTATCTTTAAATCCTTGATTTTCATTTTGATCCCTAAAATTCAAAGCCATAACTATCTTTCAGTTTGTTTGCTAATTCAGTTGTTTTATCTTCAGATATAGGTTTGAATGGGGGTCTTAAATTGTTCCATAAAGAGTTTTTTGTTTGTAAGGCTAATAAAGATTTTTGAGCAGGTATTGGTGCATAGTCTTGAAATAATAATCTTACTGATTTAACCTTTTTCTGAAGTTCTTCAGCCTTGTTCCATTTTCCTGAGTGACAAAGATCTATTACCTTTGAGATATCTTTACTATTCAAGTTAGCAGTTGCTGAAATACAACCAGGGGCACCTAATTTAATGGCTTCAATTACAGGAAGTTCTGCACCAGGATAAACTACTAAGTTTTTTATGTTTAGGAGGGCCTCTGTGTTTTCCCAAACGCCGGAACTATCTTTAATCCCTATTATGAATTCTGGGTATGCTTCTTTCAATTTTTTAACAAGTTCTATGGATAAACCAACACCGCTTACCTGTGGAATATGATATAAATATATATTAAGTCTATGGTCATTGACACCATCAATTAGTTTTTCAAAATATTCATATAGTCCTTCGTCACTCATTCCTTTAAAATAAAATGGGGGTAATGTCATTGCACCTAGGCATCCCAAATCTACTGCATGTTTAGTGATTTCAATAGTATCTGGTAAATTGCATAAACCTGTTCCTGGGATTAAGGTTTTTGGGTCAATCCCAGACTTGACCAAACCTTCAATTGCTAACATTCTTTCTTTGTTGCTAACTGATAAAGCTTCTCCAGTAGTTCCAAAAGGGGCAAGTCCTGAGCAACCATTTTCCATAAGATCTTTGGCGAGGTCATTATACATCTTTTGATCTAGTTTTAGTTCGTTGTCAAAAGGTGTTAAGATTGGTGCAATTAAACCTTTAATCAATTTTATCTCCATACAGAAAATTTAAAAATTAACACTACTTTAATTTTTTATATAAATAAATTTCAATTTTAACAATTAGTTAAAAAATCTAGTTATTTTATATAGCTAATCTATGGGTAAGGTTTTCAGTTATGTGCATGTGTTTGCTTAAATAAATATGAGCATAAAACATACCATGTATGTTAGTTTTTACTGAGAGAGAAAATTACATAGATCAATTCATATGTTAGTGATATAAAAAAAAGGGATAAATAAATTGCATTGTAAAAGGGGATATAATTGTCAGAGAAAAGTAATAGTGCTGAAATTCGAATAGATGTAAATTATGCAATTGAACTAATTACAGAAATTTTTCAAGCTAAATCTAGTAACCACTATGAAGCTAAGACTATTGCTGAAAGATTATGTGGATCTAATCTAAAAGGACATGATAGTCACGGGATTGCTAGAGTTCCAAGATATGTAGAATGGATGGAAAGAGGCTGGCTGTATCCAAACATGAAACCGGAACTTGTCGTAGATGCTGGTGCCATGGCGTGTTTGGATGCAAAACAAGGATTTGGACAAATAGCTGGTGAATGCGCAGTTGATGAAGGTATAGAAAGAGCTAAAAAACATGGTTGTTCTGTTGTTGGCTTAAGAAATTCAGGTCATCTGGGAAGAATAGGAGATTGGGCTGAAAGGGCAGCAGATGTTGGTTTAGTTTCTTTTCATTTTGTAAATGTAAGAGGAAGTCTATTAGTTGCTCCATTTGGTGGCAGTGATCGCAGAGGCAGCACTTCTCCTTTGGCAATTGGAGTTCCTGGTGAAAATAAAAATCATATAATTTTGGATATGGCAACCTCAACTGTTGCAGAAGGAAAAGTCATGGTGGCTCAAAAAGGTGGTAAGAAACTACCACACGGAGCATTGATTGACAGTTTAGGAAATTTAACAATAAATCCAGAAGTAATGTATGGAAAGATTTCTGACAGTGAGGTGCCAGACCCAAATAAAGGAACAGGTGCAATTACTGCTTTTGGTTTACATAAAGGATCAGGAATTAATTTTATGATGGAAATTTTAGGAGGAGCTCTAACTGGTTCAGGTGTTAATGGAGGTGTTGATAAAGATAAAGAGAATATTCAAAATGGAATGTTGTCAGTATACATATCTATTAAGAATTTTGTTGACTTAGACTACTTTAAGAATGAAGTAAAACTTTATTCAGACTTTGTGAGATCCTCACCACCTGCAAAAAATGTAGAACAAGTATTAATTCCAGGTGATAAAGAAATTAGTACAAACAAAGATAGATTTAAAAATGGTCTTCCTGTAGCACCATTAGTATGGGAAAACATCAAAAGCACTGCAGAAAAGTTAAATGTCCCAGAATTAGATAGATTTGAAAAAGCTATAAAATAATTTTTTCAAGTTTCAAAGATTCTATCTCCAGCATCTCCAAGCCCAGGTAAGATAAAACCATTTTCGTTAAGTTTGTTATCTTTTTGAGCGCATATAATCTCAACTTCTGGAAAGCTATCCTGAACCTTTTTTATACCTGGATCAGATGCTAGAAGACAAATTAATTTAATATCTGTGGCAAAGTGATCTTTGAGTGTTTTAATAGCAGATACTGCGCTTCCACCAGTTGCAAGCATTGGATCACATAAATAACATTGTCTATTTTTCAAATCAGAAGGAAGTTTTCTTACATAATTTATTGGTTTAAGTGTTTGTTCGTCCCTATACATGCCTATATGACCAATTGATACCACGTCAAATATATCTGTAATACCTTCGATCATTATTAATCCAGCCCTCAAAATTGATATTACACAAGGTTTTGGATCACTTAATTTTACACCATTATATTTTTCTAGAGGGGTTTCAATAGTTTTTGGTAAAACTCTCAAATCCTTAAAAATTTCAAAAGCCATAAGAGAAGATATTTTTCGTGCTAAAGATCTAAACTTAGTACTTTGTGTATCTTTTGACCTCAATATTGTCATGTAAAGATTAATAAGAGGGTGATTTATAACTTCTACTTTCATTATATCTTTCTCTAAGGTTTGAATTTATTCAAATAACCCATATATTCTTTGTTTCTTGGTAATGCATAAGATCCAACCTTACTGGTTTTAATTTTTAAATTAACTAAACTTTCAGCTAATACAACAGCTGAAGAAACACCCTCGATAACAGGTAATTTATGTTTTGTTTCTAAGTTTTTAGCTAAGTCAGCCATGCCAGCGCATCCTAAAATTATTGCCTCTGCATTATCATTTTTTTTGGTATCTTGAATTCCTTTATTTAATTTATCTAAGTTTTCTTTAGAAATATTTTCTAAATCTAAAACTGGAACTTCAATAGCTGTAACTTTGACACAATTTTCAAAAAGACCATATTTTTTTAAATTATGAGTCAGTGGTCTTATAGATCTAGATAATGTTGTTATTACTGTGAAATTACCTGCTACCATAGTTGCAATATGATATGCGGCTTCTCCTATTCCTATCACTGGTTTTTCTGTAATTGATCTAATTACTTCTAAACCTGTGTCATCAAAACAAGCAATAATATATGAATCAGCATCCCTATGTTTTTCTATTTCTTCTACCAAACCAGGTATACAAAAGGCTTCATCATAAAATCCCTCAATACTTTCAGGACCAATGTTTGGTTCTACGGAAACGATCTCAGTATCGGCGTTAGCAAACTTCTTTGCAGTTAAATCTATTTTTTGCGTCATTGCTTTAGTAGTATTAGGATTAATTATACAAATTTTTCTTTTCAAAATAATTATCCTCTTTTTCTCTTAAGCCAAATATAACAAGCTATGGAAATTCCAATTACGCTAAATGAGACAAAAGTAGTTACAGTACCTAATGCATATATTACAGGCGTTGTAACTGTTGTGGTTAGACCTTTTAACTCTAATGGAAGTGTGTTTCCAGCACCCATAACTTGAGATGATCTCGCTAGTTCATCATATGACAAAGTAAATCCAAACAATGCAATACCAATTATACTAGGAGCTATAAGTGGAAAAACAACCTCTTTAAAAGTTTTCCAAGGAGTTGCGCCAAGGTCTCTTGCTGCTTCTTCATAAGATTTGTCAAATCTATTAAAAACTGCAAACATAATTAGTAATCCAAAAGGAAGCGTCCATGTCAATTGTGCACCTAACCCACTCGTAAACATTCCTAAAGTAGTTTGAAAAAACTCATTGATGTAATTTATATCAAAAGTTGAACCAAGCCATTTAGTTAAATCATCAAGCAATCTAAATTGAAGAGCTACTCCAAGCGATAAAACGATTGATGGTACAATTAAACTAGCTACTGTTGCAAAAAAAAGAGTATCAGATCCCCAAAATTTTTTCCTAAACGCCAGCCCTGCACTAACAGATAAAAGAACTGTTAAGACCATGACAATTACACCTAAAATTATTGATCTCTTAAATGCTGAACCGATATCTACAA
>CACNWE010000004.1 GCA_902623995.1 uncultured SAR116 cluster alpha proteobacterium
TATTTAATTCATTTTTTTCAGGTTCATACTCTGCATGCCACTGAACGCCTACCGCAAATGAAGGATGATCAGGAATAGTTACTGCTTCAATAATACCATCATCTGATAAAGCTTCTATTTTTAGTTTGCTTGCAATAGTATCGATAGCCTGACCATGAAGTGAATTAACTAAACAAGAGTCTTTTTTGAGTAATTTAGAAAAATATCCGTTTTTTACAAAATCAATCCTGTGTTTTAATGTAAAAATTTGTTCGACCGTTACATCGTCTCCTCTGGGCATGCGATGATCATTTTTGTCATCTAAAAGATGTACCCGATAATGTAGTGTTCCTCCATAAGCAACATTCATTTCTTGAATACCTCTACAAATTCCAAAAATTGGAATACCTAAGCTAACACATTTAGGTATCATTTCTAAAACAATCTCGTCTCTTCCAACATCAATGGGCTCATCTGGCGGAAACGGATCACCTCCGAAATGATGTGGCTCAACGTTTGCTCTACCTCCTGTTAAAACTATACCATCAACTTTTTTTAAAAGTAGATCTAAGTCTTTACCTTTTATATATGGGGGTATTAAAATGGGTATTGCGTTACTAAACTTTGATACTGCATTAACATATCTTAAACCAGTTGAATGAGAGACTTGCCTACCACCAAAATTAATAATTTTATTAGTTGATATACCAATTATTGGTTTGGTTGAAGACATGATTTATTTGAAACTTTCTATTATTTTAAATTCTTAATTAACAACCTAGTTGTTTTGCTAAGTCGTTTAAATCTCTTGAAACTATATCCCATTTTTTATTACCTTTATAATCATTTACCTCGGCAATATCAAACAACTTATCTCTACCATATTCAAAAGGTCTATGAACATACGCAGTTTTCATACCTTGAAGGCTAGCCGCTTTTAGATCATCATGGTGAGCTGCAACCATCAGACATTCTTCTGTTTTTAAATCAAGTGCACTACAGGCTTTTAAGTAAGCTTCTGGCTCAGGTTTATAATGGCCAATTACTTCTGCTCCTAAAATGACATCCCAATTAAGATTTGAAAATTTTGCCATATTAACGATTAAAGCTATATTTCCATTAGATTGCGTAGCAAGGATATATTTTTTCTTAAGAGCATTAAGACCTTCACTGCTATCTGGCCAACCAGGAAGCTTATGCCAAGCTTTTACAAGCATTTTAAATTCTTCATCTGATAGATTATGCAAATTAAATTTTGGAGCAATTTTTTTCAAATTTTCCATATGTAAGGTATCAAGTATTGTAAATGATCTTCTACCCTTTCTTATCTCCTCCATAGCTGGCTGATATTCCGCTCTCCATGCATCGGCAAAATCAAAATAATCTAATGAAATATCGTTTTTCTTTGCAACACTCTCTACTTCTCTAGCTATACCAGTCCTCCAATCAACAACAGTCCCAAATACATCAAACAAAAGTGCTTTGACTTTTAACATTTTGCCTCCAATCAATTAATATGTTAAATATATCTAATAAGTATTCTTAAAACTGAAATTTAATCTACTTAAAAAATAAATAAGAACTCTTTGAATTTTAATCACAGATCTTTTCAGCCAAATGAATAAAAATAAATCAAAAGAAATAAAAACATTATCTCCTGCATTGCTAGCTGTACTCTTCATGGTTTTATCAGGCATTTTTGCAACAACTATGCATTGTTTAATAAGGTTTGCAACTGAGGATAATCATCCATTTGAAGTTGCTTTTTTTAGAACAATATTTGTTCTACTCATTTTTATTCCTGTAGTTATCAAAAATGGTATGGCATCGCTTAAATCTAATAATGTTAAATTGCAATCATATAGAGCAGTTGTTGGCAGTATAGCTATGTTATGTATGTTCTATGGACTTAGTATAACAGAATTGGCAAAAGCAACTGCGCTTATGTTTACTGTTCCTATTTTTGCAACAATATTAGCAATTATTTTTCTCAAAGAGATTGTTGGAATAAGAAGATGGCTTGCAATGTGTGTAGGATTTATAGGAGCATTAATTGTTTTAAGACCAGATGTTGAATTAGGTTTTGGGCCATTACTAATTTTATGTGCTTCATTAATGTGGTCTTCTTCTATGTTAATGGCAAAGAAACTTACACAAACAGATACAACTGTAAGCATAACATTTTGGCAAGCAGCAGGTCTCATACCTGCAACATCCATACTAGCCATACAAGTTTGGGTGTGGCCTACTTTTGAACAGCTAATAATGTTTTTATTTATTGCTATAGCTGGAACTTTAGTTCATTGGTTTTTAAATGAAGCTCTCAAGAGAGCTGACATTACTGCACTTCTTCCACTAGACTATTTAAGGTTAATTTGGTCAGTATCACTAGGTTTTATATTTTTTAACGAAATACCACATGTTGGTTTATGGCTTGGGTCTGCGCTAATACTTGGGGCTTCAACATATATAGGTATAAGACAAGCAAAAAAGAAAGAACAGTTGGGTACTAATACAAATATAAATTTATAACTTTAACGACCTCCAGAAACAGGTACAACTGAACCAGTGATATAGCTTGATTTGTCACCTAATAACCACATGACCGTTTTAGCAACTTCTTCTGCACTACCTATCCTTCCAAGTGGAACTGATGGCATTAATCTTTCAACCCTAGACGCATCACCTGCTTTGGCATGAATTTCAGTATCAATCAAACCTGGTGCAACAGCGTTAACTCTTATTCTAAATTTGCCAAGTTCTTTTGCCATCCCATAAGTAAGAGAATGAATAGCACCCTTTGACATTGCATAGTGAACAAATTCTCCTCCACCACCAATATCTGCGGCAATTGAAGACATATTAACTATTGTTCCAGATTTCTGAGAAATCATAACTCTTGCTGACTCTTGAGCTACATAAAAGGCTCCTGATATATTTGTATCTACGACCATCTTCAAGTCGTCTGGACTAAGATCTTGTATTGGTGAAATTGGTCCTGTTATTCCTGCATTGTTAAAAACACCATCAATTGTTCCAGCTTTATCTAAGAAATCATTAAACATACCTTTAACAGATTTATTATTAGCTACGTCACATTGTAATATAATTCCGTCACCACCTGAATCTCTAACTAGTTTAAGACATTGTTCTGCCGCCTTTGAATTTTGATTATAGTTAATTCCTACAAACATTTGTGCTTTAGCGGCTTCAATTGCAGTAGCTTTTCCAATGCCTTGGCTTGCTCCTGTAATTAAAATATTTTTCATTGATATTTCCTTTTTTATTAGATTTTTTTAAATTTTTCTCGAAAAATTCCTAATACTTCTGAATTCACTGGCCTTGGTGGATCCTTCCCATCAAAAATATCTAAAAGCTGTGTTGCAACAAATTCAGACATTTTATTTCGACTATCTCTTGTAATACCTGCTGTATGAGGGCTAGCTATTACATTTTCAAGTTTTAAAAGTTTATGCGTTGACGGAGGTGGCTCAAACTCCCATACATCTAACCCTGCCCCTGCTAAATGTCCTTCTATAAGTATATTATATAAATCGTCTTCGTTATGGATTGACCCTCGAGAAGTAGTAACAAAATAACTTCCTTTTTTCATTTTCTTAAACCAATCTTTATTGATCATATTATTTGTTTCTTTATTTAAGGGTATATGAACAGAGACAACGTCACTTTCTGATAATAAAATATCTAATTCAGTTTTGCTTGCATGTTTCTTTTTAAAAGTTTCTTCAGATAAGTAAGGGTCATAAGCCAAAATATTACAATTAAATGCAACTTTACATATTTCTGCAACTCTGCCACCTGTATTTCCAAGACCTATAATTCCAACATTTTTATTTAAAAGATCCTTACCCATTAAACTCACTCTTGGCTCGTTCCAGCCTCTTCTCAGAGCGCGGTCACATTCACCAATTCTTTTAAATAAATTCAAAATCATGCCTACTGCGTGCTCTGCAACACCTTCAGCATTACCACCAGTCTGATTAACTACTAATACACCTGCCTGAGTACATGCATCAACATCAATAGTGTCGTAGCCCGCACCAGAAGATGAAACAACAAGTAAGTTTGGTATTTTAGTTAAAAATTGTTTATCAACTTGTAAATATTTTGGAACTTCATCTCTAGCTGCCCCTACTTGATAGGCATCAGCTTTTTGCAAAATTGACATGCACTTTTCTTCATTATCTGAACTATTGATTTTTAATATTTCAACTTTAGATTGAGAATGTAAAATATCTAAACCATTTTTGGCAGGCAAGGTATCAAGGTAAACTATTGTAGGCATATTATCCTCATATCAAAAACACTCTGATATGATATTCATTTTCTAAATTCATGCAAAGTAATTGAAACTATTTTTTAAAGTATATTTTTCAAGATACTATTATAGGATAATAATATATCGAATTAATTAATACTTATGAGGATTAAAATGATTAATAGAATATTAATACCAGATATACTTCAACCTGTAAGTCACTATTGTCATGTTGTTGAGGCAAATGGTGTAGTTTGGGTTTCAGGATTAGTCGGAATGAATTTTGACGGTACAATTCCAGAAAGCACAAAAGATCAGTTTGATATTGCCATGAGAGATCTAAATACTTGTCTTGTTGCGGCTGGTAGCTCTTCAAATGATGTTGTGAAAGTGAGAGTTTTTTTAACTAACATTAACGATAGATCTATCATTAATCCAAAAAGAATTAAATATTTTGGAGAACATAAGCCTGCATCAACTTTATTAGAAGTATCTGCTCTCGTAGACCCTAGAATGAAAGTTGAAATTGAAGCTGAAGCAATTGTAACAAAATTATAATAAGAAAGAGAGTTTAGATGGACTTAATTAAACTAAGCGCTAATGAAGCATTAAAAATGATGGAAGAAGATAGTCTTTCATCTGAAGAGTATGTAGAAGCATTTTTAAAACAAATAGAATTACGAGAAGATGACGTTGGTGCTTGGATTTTTTTAGATCCTAAACTTGCTTTAGAGCAAGCAAGAGAAGCAGATAAAAGACGGAAAGATAAAAGCGCAGGTAAATTAAACGGCCTCCCAATTGGTATTAAAGACATTATTGATACAAAAGATATGCCTACAGAAAATGGATCTCACTTATGCAAAAACAGAAAACCATCTACAGACGCTCATTTAGTTAGATTGCTGAGAGATGAGGGTGCTGTTATTATGGGTAAATGTGTTACAACTGAGTTTGCATTGTCAGGTCCTGGTAAAACAAAAAACCCAAAAGATTTAGAATGCACCCCAGGTGGCTCTTCGTCGGGTTCTGCTGCTGCCGTGTCAGACTATATGGTACCGTTAGCAATTGGATCACAAACAGGAGGTTCTGTGTTAAGACCCGCATCATTTACAGGTATATTAGGATTTAAACCAACATTTGGAACTATATCTAGATCTGGAATGTCACCAATTTCTCAAAGATTAGACCACCCTGGTATTTATGCAAATTGTGTTGAAGACATAGACTTAGTTGCCTCAGTAATTTTATCATATGACAGTAATGATTTAGATATGATTCAAAATTACCAATATAAAAGGACTGTGAGTTTAAATAAGCCAATTAAATTTGGATTTGTTAGAGGGCCTGTTTGGACTTTTGGTGATGAGGATATGAAACAAGGAATTGAAGAGTTTGTAAAAAATGTACAACTTGATATTGAAGAGTTAGACCTTGGAAAAGATTTTGATGATGCAGCTAAAGCACACGAAATTATAATGAACGGATCTATTGCTAATTCTCTAATGAATTATTACCAAACTGATAAATATAATCTTCACCCCTTTACTGTAAAAAGAATCGAAGCAGGAATACCAGTATCAGCGAGTGACTACGTATCAGCAATAGAACAAGCAAAAAAAATGGAACAAATTTTAAAACAATTTTTTAAAAAATATGATGCCATTATAACTCCTGCAGCACCAGGACAAGCTCCTCGTGATCTAATGAATACTGGGAATGCAATTTTTAACGGATATTGGACTATGATGGGAGTTCCAGCAATCAGCCTTCCTTTTTTAAAGGGTAAAGATGATTTACCAATTGGCATTCAATTTATTGCAAATTGGAGTGAGGATTTAAAATTATTGGAAATATGTAAGTATATTTTAAAAAAAGAAAAGCTTGCTAACTAGAGAAGTCAGCAAGCTAAATTATTTATATATTTAAAGTAAACCTATTTTCTTCATGTAAGAAAGATTTGACTCTAAAGCCTCTTTTGCGAGTGGGCTTTTTGATGCAGCAGAATTCCACGCCTCAACAGCTATTTGTCTGAACTTTGCTCTCTCACTAACTGGCCAGTCAATGATTGTTAAGTCACCGGCTGCCTTATCTTTTGCAACTTGAGCTCTACCGTCAAGGCCAGCATCTCTGAGCTTAGCTGTCCAAGTCATGTAGGTCCAAACTGTTAGGGCAGTTTGATGTTGTTTACTCAACTTGTTAAAAACTTTCTTGTTAATGATAGTTTGTAAGTTCGCCATTGAGTGAATACCAGGGTAAAGTGGGTACTTTGCAATCTTATGGAAACCACTAGCATGATTGTTAATATAAACAGAAGCATCAGCGGCATCAACAATACCCTTTTCTAGAGAAGTATAAACCTCAGAGAAAGGAATTGAAGACGGTGAAGCACCTGCTCTTCTGAAAACATCAGCGGCTAAACCTTCAGGTGATCTAATCTTAACACCTTTAAGATCAGCTACGCCATTAATTGGAACCTTTGAAACAAGAGCTTCTTTTCCGTAAGGACCACAACCTAGAACAAGAATTTTACCTGGTAAAACGCTATCATATATTTTTTGAAGCATTTCTTTTCCACCACCGTGCATACAATATTCTTGATATTGTTTCGGTGTATCGTAACCTGCAATCAAATCCCCCATAATTGCAAAAGCTGGATCTCTTCCTGCAAAGTATGCAATAGCATTGAAATCGCCGTCTAGGATACCGTTTGCAACCGCATCAATTGTTTCTCTGTGAGGTACAACAGACTTTGTTGGTAATCCTTCAATTTGTAATTTGCCATCAGTAAGATCTGATAATATTTTTGCCTTTTCACCCATATAAGTATGAGCCCAGTCACCGGCTTTAGAACTCATTTGAAACTTAAGCTTCTTCGCACTAGCAGCGCCTGTAAAGGTAAGGCCAGCTACGATTAAAGCACTTATTAAATATTTTTTCACTATATTCCTCCTTTTGTGAAAATTAGCTGAAACCATCAGCTATATAAAACATCATCCATGTAATTAAAACCGCGAAAGCAAATCCAGCAATCCACGCCCAGGGACCGTAAGTATCTACATGATCGCTTCTAACAGGTTTAGCCAAAATTTCCTCCTTGGTTCTTGACATACTAAAATTAATGTCTCTAATAGATACTATTATAGTTCTTAATTCTAAGACAATTGCAAGTTAAAAATTCGTATGGGGGAAATTTAATGGCAGAAACAGTCCAAAAGCAAAATTTAGACTTGGATAATATGGAAAATTTTGAGACTGGGAAAGATGGTTTTGCCTTTTTTGACCACTTCAGTAAGTTTTCTGGTCTAGCTGTAGCACAACTTTATTTAATATGTGCTGCTGTGACAGGATACGAAGTTATATCAAGATACGTGTTTAATGCCCCTACTCAGTGGGTATTTGAAGTTGTAATGGTTTTAGCTGCAACAGCATGGATGTTGTCAGCTGCTTACGTAACTTTGCACAAACGTCATATTGGAATAACAGTCTTTTATATAATGGCATCGGATAGAGGTAAATGGTGGCTTGATCTTATTGCGTATGTGGTTGGGATAATTGCTCTATGGTTACTAATTGATGATTCAGTCATTCGTGCTCTTGATTCAGTAATGATGCTTGAAAAGGCTGGAAGTGCCTGGAATTCTCCACAGCCAATGATTTTAAAGTCTATGCTTACTATTGGTGCAACGACTTACATAATTCAATTAATGATAAACCTATACAGGCATTTTAGCTCTAACATTGCAAAAAAAATAGTTTTAGGAATTTGTGGTTTGATAATTTTGAGAATCACTTGTGTTATAATAGTCCACTTCATAGGAGAAGAGAGTTTCGCTGGATATATAAACTCCATCTATGCCGCAGTCGGAAGTCATATTAATCCACAAGATTACCTTAACATGCAGGATATGAATATAGGTACTGCAAGCATATTAATTGTCGTGTTAATGCTGGTATTAATGATGACAGGTATGCCTCTTGGGGTTGTTACCTTATTTGTGTCAGTTCTTAGTGCTCTTTGTTATTTTGGTTATGGAGGACTTTATTTAGTCTCAACCAATGCTTTTGGCCTATTAGAAAAATATCCATTAATTGCAGTACCGCTATTTGTATTAATGGCATCTATTCTAGAAAGAGCTGGCGTAGCAGAAGATTTATTTGACGCTATGTCAATTTTTGCTGGAAAGCTTAGAGGTGGTGTTGCAATTCAAACAATTGCCGTTGCAGTTGTGTTGGCAGCAATGTCAGGTGTTATGGGTGGAGAAATTGTTATGCTAGGTTTAGTCGCTTTACCACAACTCTTGAGATTGGGTTATGACAGAAAAATGTCTATTGGTTTAATTTGTGCTTCTGGTGCATTAGCAACCCTTATTCCGCCTAGTATCATCATGATTATTTATGGCTTATCTGCTCAAGTAGCTATTGGAGATCTTTTTATGGCTGGAGCTGTTCCTGGTTTAATGCTTGCTGGTTTATATGCTATCTATGTACTAGCCAGATGTAATATTAACCCAGCAATGGCACCTACAGCAGAAGAAGTAGCAAAAGCTAGAAAAAAAGAAATGAAAATGTCTAAAGATAAACTCTATGCAGTTTTCTTGAGTATCTTTTTGATATTCTGCGTTATGGGTTCAATTTATGGTGGGATTGCATCAGTGACCGAAGCTGCAGCAGTTGGAGTTTTAGGTGCTATTTTTGTTGCTTGGTTTAGAAACTCATACAGTTGGAATTTATTACAAGTAGCTCTTGCAGGAACAATGTCCACTGTTGGAACAATTATTTGGTTAATTTTAGGAGCAGTAGCATTTGTTGGAATTTACAATCTTATAGGTGGCGCAGATTTCATGAGATCTTTGTTTTCAGGATTAGGATTGCCTGCTATAGGAATTGTTTTTGTTATGATGGGAATATTAGTTATCCTTGGAACGTTTATGGAGTGGATTGCAATAGCATTTATAACAGTTCCAGTGTTTGCTCCAGTTGTAGTTGGAATGGCACCAGAATTAGGATTAGAGCCTGAGTGGGCAGCAGTGTGGTTTGGTGTGTTATTCGTGATGAATATTCAGATTTATTTTCTTTCACCACCATTTGGACCTGCATGTTTTTGGTTAAAATCCGTTGCACCAGCAGATATAACCTTACAAGAAATTTTTGTATCTGTTCTTCCATTTATAGCTCTACAAATAACGGGGATGTTATTAGTAATGTTTTATCCCGACATTGCTCTTTGGTTTCCAAAATGGCTTGGGTCATAGATAGTTATTAATGTAAGGGTAGATTTGCAACCAACCATCTAGAGTCATTTTAGATGATAGGTAAACTAAAAAAACAAGACCTAAATATGATAACCATTTAAACTTAGTTAATAGTTTAACAATAGCAGTTGCAAACAAAGCCATTATTAATATTGCAAAGGCTATTCCTAAAATTAAAAGGGTTTTATTATCCCTTGCTATCGCCGTAATGGCTATAACGTTATCAAGAGACATTGAAATATCGGCTATAATGATAGTTATAAGTGCTCCCCTGAGACCTTTTCCAGACACATCTTTTTGGAGCTTTTCTTTTTCTTCATCTTTTGAAGAAAATTCTTTTATGTCATTGTAAAATTTCCAACAAACCCAAAAAAGTAATAGCCCACCTAATAAAAGTAATCCAGGTATACTAATTAAATAGGAAGCAACAAGAGCAAATAAAATTCTTAATACGGCAGCAGCCATCAACCCAATGAATATAACTTTTTTACGACTTTCTTCAGGGACTGCTGCGGCTGCCATTCCAATTATTAGAGCATTGTCTCCTGATAGCACAATATCAGCTATTATAATCTGAGTAACATCTAATATCCACTCTAACAAAATATGTCTCCACTTAATGACGGTTAAGTAACATTGTTTAGACTTTTTATCAATTATGTCATTATTTTAATAAAGTAATTAATGGGAATTATATTGATATGAAAAGAGAAATATCTATTATAAATCTTCAACGAAAGAAAAAAATATGAATGAAACATTTAATTTTATTATTGTAGGTGCAGGTTCAGCAGGTTGTGCCGTAGCTAACAGATTATCCAAAAATCCTGAAAACAAAATATTATTAATTGAAGCTGGTAACAATTCACACCCTCTTTCAAGACTTCCCGCTAGTTTTGCGCTATTAATTGATAATCCAAGTGCTAATTGGAGATATAGATCTGAACCAGAAGAAAATACGTCAAATAGACAAATTCCTATACCACGTGGAAAATTACTTGGCGGTTCTAGTTCTATTAATGGGCTTGTCTATGTTAGAGGTAACAAACTCGATTATGATACTTGGGCTCAATTGGGTAATACTGGTTGGTCATATGATGACGTATTACCATTTTTTAAAAAAATGGAAAATTACCAAGGGGAGATCACAGAGGTTAGGAGTACAGAAGGTCCTTTAAAAATATCTGAAGTAGTAGACAGAAATCCTATTTATGAAGGATTATTTAAGGGTGCAGAAGAAATTGGTATTCCTATTAACAAAGACTATAATGGCCATGAACAAGAAGGCATAAGTTATACCCAAACCACTATTTTTAAAGGCGAAAGAATGAGTGCAGAAGTAGCTTATTTAAAGCCTATTAGATCAAGGAAAAATCTTACTATAATTACTAATTCACTTGTTACAAAGTTGTTGTTTGATGGTAAGACGTGTATTGGAGTAAAAGTTAAAAACAAAAATAAAATTAAGGATTTTTTTGTTCAGAACGAAGTTATTTTATGTGGAGGAGCTATAAACTCACCACAAATATTAGAGCTTTCTGGAATTGGAAATAGATCTATTTTAGAAGAAAAAGGAATATCTTTAGTTCATGAATTAAAAGGAGTTGGAGAAAATTTAAGAGATCATTTAGGTCCAAGATTAGTATATAATATTATTAAAAGAGGAATATCATATAATGATAAAGCTCGAGGTATCAATTTAATAAAGCAAGTTCTAGCTTATGCTTTTAAGAGACAAGGTTTTTTAACTTTACCATCAGCTCCAGTTCTTGGTTTTTTCAAAACTAGAAAAGAATTAGTTGCACCGGACATTCAAGTACATTTTATTCCATATAAGGTTGTATTAAATAATGGGAAAAGAACCTTAGGAAAGGAACCAGGTATTACCTGCACCGTTAATCAAAACTTACCTGAAAGTAAGGGAACAATTCACATTAAGTCAGATAATCCAGAAGAATATCCTAGTATAAAATATAATTTTTTATCGAGTCAGTTAGACAGAGATACTCTTGTCGCGGGAGTTAAATTAATTAGAAAACTTATGCAGTCAGAAGCAATGAAAGAATTTTGTGATACCGAAACTCAACCTGGTTACAATTTTTCTTCAGATGAAGACATTATGCAATTTATCAGGAACAAAGCTGAGACGCTTTATCATCCTTCAGGGACATGTAAAATGGGATTTGACCAAGAATCAGTTGTTGACAAAAATTTAAAAGTTCATGGCATTAAAGGTCTTCGTATAGCTGATGCTTCAATAATGCCAACGCTAGTCTCCGGGAACACAAATGCAGTTTGTATGATGATTGGTGAACGTTGTGCTGACTTTATATTGAATAACTAAAAATGATAAATAGATCTGATATAGAAACTTTTTGGACTCGAGGTGACATTCATTCAAGAATCCATAAAGCTATGTCAGAGGCTGGTTTAAATGATAGAAAATTAGAAATTGAAGATTTATTTCCTATTGATCAGTATCATGCTCGAGGGATTGCAGCTACTGTAGATCTCGGGAAAAGGATGCCAATATCTGAAAACCAAAGAATCATAGATATTGGATGTGGACTTGGAGGACCTGCAAGATATTTTGCAAAACAATTTAAATGTTTCATAACAGGAATAGACATAACACCTAGCTTTATAGAAATTGGTAATAAGTTTAACAATCTTACCTCAATGTCCAAGCAAGTATCTCTTCAAATAGGAAATGGTGAAACTCTAGATTTTGAGGACGAAACTTTTGATGGTGGATATTCGCAACATGTAACTATGAATATCAAAAACAGAAAAGAATTTTTTTTGGAAACATTTAGAGTTTTAAAAAAAGGGACTTTTTTTGCTTTTTCAGAACATGGATTAGGGCCAGAAGGAAATCCAATTTTCCCATTACCATGGGCTGACACAGCAGAGATGAGTTTTTTGTTATCTCCTGAAAGTACAATAGCCTTATTAGAAGAAGTTGGATTTTATAATATTCAAATTATAGAAACATCTGAAAAATATATTTCAGGTTATGAAAAAATGATCAATACCAAATCTAATAAAGAAAAACCTATTCTTGGAATTCATGTGATTGGTGGAGCTACAATGAAACAAAGATCTATTAACTCAATGAAATCTATTAAAGAGAAGCGTACTTTACCATTTGAGATTGTTTGTAAAAAATAATTTTTAAAAATTTAAAATTATTCTTTTATTCATTTTACCTTTATTTTCTATTTTGACAGATTTAACGTGATCAATCTCAGATGTTTTATTTACATGTGTTCCACCACATGGCTGAAAATCAATATTATCTCCAATTTTTATCATTCTTATTTGACCTGATCCTCTTGGAGGTTTGACCGCCATAGTTCTAACTAATTCTGGATTTTCGTCTAACTCTTTATCTGTTATGCTAGATATAAAAATTGAATAGTCTTGATCAATTAATTCATTAATTTTATTTAATACTTCTTCTTTGTCAGGCTTGCTTTCAAGATCAAAGTCTAAACGACCTCTTCCGTCACCTATAGAGCCTCCTGTAACAGGAAAAGGGATAATTGAACATAAAAGATGAAGTGAAGTATGCACTTTCATATAACTATATCTTTTAATCCAATTTAAATTTAACCTAACATCTTCATCTTTGTTTAAACCATTAATATTTTCAATCAAATGAACTAATTTATTATCGATATATCTAGTTCCAATAACGTTAATTTTTTGATTATCTATTGTGATTGAACCTTCATCTCCAGGCTGTCCACCGCCTTCAGGATAAAAAATAGTTTCATTTAGAACTAAACCTTCAGGAACAATTTCAGAGATAATTGTATTATGTTCTTTCAAATAAGAATCGTTTCTGAATAACTCAATTGTCATTTTATTACCTTTACTATATTTTAAACTTTACTAACAAATATCAAAGTAAAATGTTATTAAAATTTTTTAAATAATAAATAAACCTAAAGGATAAATAAAATGGATATTAACGGTAAAAAGGCTATAGTTTTTGGAGGTACATCTGGGATAGGGCTCTCAGCAACTCAAATGTTATCTGATAAAGGTGCTCATGTAATAGCGCTTAGCCGAAACCCTGATAAATTAAAAAATGTTCCCAAAAATGTTACAACCAAAAAGATGAATGTTTTAGACAGAGATGCATTAGAAAAGTTTTTTCAAGAAGTGGGCGAATATGATATTTTAGTTAATTCTGCTACAGGGGGCGCAAGAGCTGTTGGTCCATTTTTATCTATGGATTTAGACGGTTACAGAGCATCATTTGATAAATTGTGGGGATATACTAATGTAGTAAGATTTGGTACTAAATTTCTTAAGGATAGTGGAAACATCGTCTTAGTAAGTGGCTCTCCTGCTAGAAAATGTAGACCTGGGCAAATCGCCATTTCATCTGTTGGCGGTGCTGTTGAAGCATTTGCAAGAGGTATAGCACCTGAGATAGCTCCAAAAAGAATTAATATCGTTTCACCTGGCATAATTGATACTCCAATGAGTCCTCTTCAAGGTAAAGAAAGAGAAGATTATTATAAAAACACAACAAACAATAACTTAATTCCTAGAGCAGGAACTCCAGATGAAGTGGCTACTGGAATAATTTTTGCAATTGAAAATGAGTTTATCACTGGAACAACTATTGATATTGATGGTGGCTGGCTAATTTCATAGAAAGATTAATGAGAGTATATTTTTATACTCTCCTTCATGTATATTACAAAATATTAAATCCAATAGGACTTAGTATTAAACCTAAAAAACCACCAAAAAAGCCACCCCAAACCACCAGCCAGCCTAGATGCTCTTTAATCATTTTTTGAATAATGCTTTTTATATCTTCAGGTGACAAATCGGCTAATCTAGCATCTAATATATTTTCAATCTTTAATAATAAAGACGCAGTAGTATCAGAACTATTATCATTGGAAGTATTTTCAGTTACAAAGTCGTCAATAATTATTTTTAATTTTTTAGTAAAAGGTTCTTTAAGAGGATCAAGAGCTTTTCTGCCACCAACCATTGCCAACATACCTCCTAATTGCGACCCCTCAATTGCTTCTACTAAACCTACAAAAACCTTATCAAAATCAATATTATTAATGATTGTTTCCGACGTAGTAACTTTATTATCTAATAAAAAATTATTTATCTGAATTTCAGTAAATAACTCTTGTAAAATAAGGTTCTTTATTCCTAATTTAATATCTTCGAATTTATCTAGGATAACTCCAGATCCATATAAAAGGGGTACTTTTTCAAATAACATATGAATAGCTAGCCAATTAGTTAAGCTACCCGATAAAGCAAATACTCCTGTGATTATAATAAAAGGATGATTATCTCGATAAAGAAAACCTATAATTATAATTAATGTTGATAATAAATTTGTTACTAAAGATTTATTCATTATTTATAAACCCTCATAAATTTAATTTATAACTTTGGTGCTGCAATCACTGGGTTTTTTAAAACTCCTAACAACCCGATATCAACTTCAACAATATCTCCTGGAACCATGTATAAAGGTGGATTCCTTTTATCTCCAACACCCCCAGGAGTACCTGTTACAATAACATCTCCAGATGATAATGAAGTAAATTCAGAAATGTAACTTATTAGTCTTGGAATTGGAAAAATAAGATCCGCTAATGTAGCTTTCTGCATTACATTTCCATTTAACCTCAATTCAATTGGTAGCTTTCTATAATCACCTACTTCACTTGGTGTAACTAAATAAGGTCCAAACCCACCTGTACCTGGAAAAGTTTTGCCTGGAGTAAATTGAGAAGTATGTCTTTGATAATTTCTTACACTTCCATCATTGTAACATGTGTAACCAGCAATATGATTTAATGCCTCTTCTTCAGAGATAAACCTACCACCTTTACCTATAACGATTGCCATTTCAGCTTCATAATCAAAACGATCAGAGTTGTCGGGTTTGATTAAGGGTTGCAAGTGAGCAACTTGAGAATCCGCGAACCTAGTGAAAATTGTTGGGTTATCTACATCAGGTCTGCCAGTTTCTTTTTTATGCTCTAAATAATTTAACCCAATACACATAATTTTTTCTGGATTTGGAATTACAGGTAAAAAAGTAAAATCTGAAAAAGATAAATCTTTTGATTTACCTGCAATATACTCTTCTGCTTCATTTTCCATATTAAGTGAGATTAATTCTTTAATTGAATTAATTTCTGGATCTAATTTGCCAGTAAGATCAACAATTCCATCTTTTACAACTGCTCCAAAACCTGTTTTTCCTAATCTAGTAAAACTTAGTAATTTCATTTTATTTCCTCTCTTAAGATCTCATAATTGCTTTTCCCCATAAATTGAGGGTTCTTTCTTCTTGAGGCCAGTTCTTTGGCGGTCGACCAATTACCGTTTCCAATTCAGCTGATATTTCTATCCAATTTCTATCAATATCTTCGATAAATACGAATAAATTATTTCCTGGACCATGTCTACCAGGACCCCACATCAATTTTACATTATTTTGAGCAAAATGATCACACCATGTTTTTATATTATTCCATTCACCAGCTTCATATGAGTGATGATCCATTCCATTTTGTGATGATTTAAAACACGCAATTGTGTGATGTTCGTGATTAGATGTTGTAAAACAAGTTGCAAGATCACCATTGCTTTTTATTACTCTGTCGGTTACTTGAAACCCAAGTTTTCTTTGATAGAAGTTTTGAAACCTTTTAACGTCTTTAGATGCAAATGTTAGATGCTGTAATGGTGCATGAATACTTTTGGTGTAAAAATTATTTTCTTTTTTTTGAACACCAAAACAAATCATATTATTATCAGGATCTAGCAATGAAAAAGATCCTGATTGATAAAATTCTGAAACAAAGTCGTTGATTTCAGATTTATTTATTTTTAAAAATTCTTTATACCTCTCTAAATTTTCTTCATTTTTACAAACCATTCCTGCATAGCCGAGTATATTGTTTTTTCCTGCTTTTATTATTATTTTACGACCAGGTCCTTCGCACAAAAACTTTTGATTTGTCAGCCTATTTATCTTCATATCCATTACATTTGAATAAAATTCAGCTAATCTTTTTGGATCACGACTTTCAATTTCAAGATGATTTAATGAAATGTTAGCTTGAACAGCATCTAGGGACATTTATTTACCTTATTGAATTTGTTTCATGATGATACTTTTGAATATCGTCAAAAATTTCATTAATGTATTTTTCTACTAATAAACCGTAAGTCGTAAGATTAGCATAAATTATAGGCTCATGCTCTAAAAGAAAATCATCTAAATTGAATATTGAACTCAGAGACGCTACAATGCCCAATTTTTTGTTACTGATTGAAACTGCAAAACCAATGAGACCTTTATCCACTTGACCTTCTGTAAAACAATATCCTTTTTTTCTGTCATTTTTTAACTCTTTCAAAAAATTAGTTTTATGTTCATCTGATTTAAAATTTTCTAAATTAATTAAATTTTCTAACCTTTTGCCAGTAATTTGCATAATTATTGCCTTGGAAGTTGCACCGTATATTAAAGGCATTAATTTACCTCTTTGATAACTTGTATTTTTTTTAAAAGTTGGACTTTTATAATCAGCAACACACATCACATTATTTCCGTAGAGTCTTGCTAAAACGTTAACACTTGTTATAGGATTTTCATTAGCTAGTTTTTTTAGAAATGGTTGTCCTGCTCTAACCAAAGGATCAGAAAAAGTAATGATTCTATTAAATTTAATGAATGCCGGACCCAATCTAAAATAAGATCCCGACGCACTTTCAAGAAATTCTGCTGTGACCATTTCTCGCACAATTCTATATATCGTACTAGATGGTGTTTTAAGTGATTTTGAAATTTCTAAGACAGTCCAAGAACTTCTCTCTTCAGAGAAAAGATCTAAGATTTTTTTATACCTTTGAAAACCAGACACCTTTATCCCTATGAAGCAAAAATTTGATTGAGATAAAAACGAGAAAAATCTTTTAAGTCATTTTTATCTGTACTAGCAAGAACAAACCGATCAGGTCGGATAATTAAGCTGTTTGAATTAAATTTTTTTAGAATTGTTTCTATTTCAGGTATATCAAATGTACTATAGGTTCTAATTTTTAATTTATTTTCACTTACCTTCTTATTTGTAATTAAGATTGGATGACATGAAAATAAGTCATCAAATTCTTTATTAAAATTAATTTTTAGAGATGGAAAAATTTTGCCTCTATTTTTATCATCCTGATTACCTAATCCTTTTCCAAGTTTCGGCTTTATACTATTCATTTTTATAGTGCCATCTTTCTCCTCATAAACAGTGTCTGATACCTTTGATCCACCAATTGAATTAAGTAGCTCACCCATCTTCATGGCAGTATTTATATAATCTCTCACATTTGAAGATCTCTCACTTTGATAGGTATCAAGTAATTTTTCATTATGACCTTTTTTACAACATATGCTAATTTTCCAAGCTAAATTAGATGCATCTCTAATTCCAGCACACATTCCTTGTCCCATAAAAGGTGGTGTTAAATGAGCAGCATCTCCAACTAAAAATAAACGTCCCATTCTCCATTTTTTAGCAATTGCTGATTGAAATGTATAAACAGTTTTTCTTTCAATATTTGCTTCATCTTGGGATACCCATTGACTTAAAAATTTCCAAAGTGTCTTACTATCAAAAAATTTTTCTGTACTTTCTTCTTCTTTTAAAGCGATTTCCCATCTTCTTCTTTTTCCTACATTTCTACAATATGTAGCTGGCCTTTTTGAGTTACAATATTGTATTGTTCTATCCGGCAAATTTGTTTTTTTAGTTTTTAAAATTAGATCAATGACTGCCCAACGTTGTTCAAAGCCTAGATGTTCCATTTCACTTTTTATTTGTTTCCTTAAAAAGGAATTAGCACCATCACATCCAATAACATATTTAGACTTTACAGAAAAAATCTTTTTAGTTTTTAGATTTTTGTATTGAATGATTGAAAAATTTTTATGACTAATAATTTTGTACACTTCAGAATTTTGGGAAATAATAACCTTTTCAAACCTTTTTAATTTATTACGAAGGCTTCTTTCTAAATCAGGTTGATGAAAACGATAACTAGGGTACCAGCCATTTTCAGTAATTACTTTAGGTCTTGGCCAATCAAGAAGCAGTTCACCTTTTTCATTTATAAATCTAGTGCCTTTATTAATAATTAATTTTTTTGTTAAACTTTTAGTAATCCCAATAGTATTAAATACTCTCATGACTTCATCATCAAAATGAACTGCTCGTGGGAGGTTATATATACTTGCTTCTTTTTCTATAATTAGAATAGATAAATTATTCATAGCTAAAAGGTTAGCTAAGGTTCCTCCAGAAGGTCCTAATCCAATTATAACAACGTCAAAATCGACAGTAGTCATTTTTTTTGAATATTTTGATACAACCAAGGACAATCAATTATCATAGGTGATCTTTTACCTTGCTGAGCTGTTTCAATGCGTTTTTTTCTAAACTTTAATCTTTCATCATCAGGCAAATATAATCTTTCATGTCCCCAGAAACTTGGACCCTCGTTTGTTTCATGAGGAACCCATTTAGTAGGATCAATGATTCTGCCACCCCATCCATTTTCAATAAAAAAACCTGAAGGAGTATGTGCATAAAAAGAAGTCATATAATCGTTTGTATGTCGTCCCAAGGTATAAGCTATTCCATTTTTGTGGTTATATTGTAGTAAATCATATCCCTGCCCAACATCGTCTAAATTTTTATATTCTACCATAAAATGATGAAATCCTTGCTGACCACTCCCAATTAGAGCAAAACTGTGATGGCGTCCATTTACATGAAAAAAACATAATGAAATAGGATCAAAACTATAATCACTTATTTTGAAATCTAAAATATCTCTGTAAAAAGGAATTAAAATATCAACATTAGTTACATGTAAAACTGCGTGACCAAGTCCACAAACATCAGTCTTAAATCCAGAAATTGGTCTTCCCGGGATGAATGGACTGTTATCAACATGAGGCCTATAAACAAGTTCAATTCTATTACCTACTGGATCATCAAAATATATTAGTTCATCAACAAACCTCATATCAGTAAGGTTTTTTTCCCCTACAAAAACATTTATTCCAGAATCCTCTAACTTTTTAGCATATTTTTGAAGATCCGATTTTTCTTCTACTTCCCACCCAAGAAAAGCAAGTTTATCACCATGTTCACCGGAGACAGTGAACCTCTGCTTTTGATCATCCATACGGAAAAATAGAGATTTTTTTGAATAATCAGTTTTTTGCATTCCTAGATACTTAGTTGCAAAGTCTTGCCAATCTTCAATTTTATCAGAATTAACTCCAATATAACTAAGAGCATTAATTGACATAAAATAAATCCTTAAGATGATTTTGTAATATAATACATTATTTTGATAAAAAAACAATATTTTTATAATAAATTTCTCATAAAATGAGAATTATTAAAGTTATAAAAAAAATAGAATTTGATTTATAAAAATATCTAGTTAATGATTTAGGTTAGTAAGATTAAAATTATTTTAAATTTTATATGGAGGAATACTAATGAATAAATTGATTGGCGTATTAGCGACAACAATTGTCAGCGCTGGATTATCATTTTCAGCATTAGCTGATAAGGTTACTCTAAAATTTCACACAATGGTCCCAATGCCAGCAAATTCAAATGCTAAATTTGTTAAACCATGGGCTGACAAGGTAAAAAAAGAAAGTAATGGAGAAATCATTACCGAAATGTATCCATCAATGCAACTTGGGGGTAAACCACCACAACTAGTTGACCAAGCTCGTGAAGGTGTTGTGGATATTGTTTGGACAGTAGCTGGCTATACTCCTGGAAGATTTCCAAGATTATCAGTTTTTGAATTACCATTCATGCCAACAAGCGCAAAAATAACTGCCCAAGCTGTTCAAGAATTTGTTGAGACCGCTGGAGCTGAAGATCTTAAAGATTATAAAATTCTTGCAGTTCATGTTCATGCCCCGGGTATGATACATACTAAAAAGACATTAATTAAATCAGTAAGTGACTTTAAAGGTCTGAAGCTAAGAGGTCCAACACGTTCAGCAACAAGTTTATTAAAAAAGTTAGGAGCCACTCCTGTTGGGATGCCAATACCAAAAGTTGCGCCTTCTCTTTCAAAAGGAGTTATAACAGGTATGGTTGTTCCTTGGGAAATTATGCCATCTTTTAAACTTCAAGAATTAACTAAATCGCATACCAATGTTGCTGGAAATAGGGGGCTTTATACAACACCATTTCTTTTTGTAATGAATAAAGCAAAATACGATTCGTTATCACCAGCCCATAAAAAGGTTATAGATAATAATTCTGGTATGTCATTAGCTAGACAAGCAGGTGTACTATGGGACGATTTTGAAGGACCTGCTCGTACGTTAGCAGTTAAAGCTGGTGGGGAATTTCATACTTTAAGTGGTGCACCTTTGGCTGAGATAAAAAAAGCAGCAGATCAAGTTATTCAAGATTGGATTAAAGATGCTAACAGTAAAGGTCTAGATGGACAAAAACTTTACGATACTGCAAAGTCTTTAATTTCAAAATATGAAAAAATGATGTAATTTTCCTAAATATGAATTTTGGGAAAAAAATCTTTAAAGTCAAAATACGTCCAAATAATAAATTTGGACGTATTTTACATTTAATCTCCAGATATTTTGCAATCTTCGGTGGCTTTATACTTTTATCAGCTGCTTTAATTAGTATTTTTTCTATTTTTGGAAGAGTAGTCTTTTCATCCCCTATTCTTGGTGATTTTGAATTAGTTGAAATAGCTTGTGCGGTTGCTATTGGATCTTTTTTGCCATTATGCCATCTTAAAGATGGTAATGTCATTGTAGATTTCATAACTGCTAAACTTTCCAAAAATAAAATTCAATTATTGGACTCAATTAGTTCTTTTATTTTTGGTGTAGTGGCTTTCTTCTTTAGCTCTCGAATGATTTTAGGAGCAAAAGATATGTACGTTTATCAAGAAGAAACTATGCTTTTAGCGTTTCCTGTGTGGTTGCCGTTTTTACCTGTAATTGCTTCTTTTTTTCTTCTAACCATATGTTGTTTTTACACATTCATAATAAAAATTAACCTCATAATAGGAAAATAAATTATGGATAAATTTACACTTGGCATTATTGCTTTTCCTATATTATTTTCTATGCTGGCACTAAGAATGCCAATTGGTTTGGCAATGCTAATAGTTGGTTGCTCAGGAACAATCATAATAGCTGGGTGGCTTCCGATTCTATCTCAGGTTAAAACTAGTGCTTGGCATTTATTTTCTAATTATTCTTTATCTGTCATTCCTTTATTTTTATTAATGGGAAATTTTGCGGGCAAAGCTGGTATGAGTGAAGCACTTTTTAAATTTACCGGCGCTTGTCTTGGTCACAGAAAAGGGGGAGTTGCAATGGCAGCAATTGGGGCTTGCGCAGGATTTGGAGCTATTTGTGGATCATCACTAGCAACAGCAGCAACTATGGGTAAAGTCGCTTTGCCGGAATTAAGAAGACTTGGCTATTCTGGTGCTTTAAGTACAGGAACTCTTGCTGCTGGAGGTACACTTGGCATATTAATCCCACCATCAGTTATACTAATTATCTACTCAATTTTGACAGAACAAAATATTGCTAAAATGTTTTTAGCCGCCTTCATCCCAGGTATTTTAGCAGCTCTAGGATACATTCTTGCAATTGCTCTATATGTTAGGTTTGTAAAAGATTCAGGACCAACAAAAGATAGAGTTGGTTGGAAAGAGAGGTTGTCTTTATTTAAGAATATATGGCAGATAATTTTAATTTTTATAGTTATGATTGGGGGTATTTATTTAGGTTGGTTTACTCCTACAGAAGGTGGCGCTATCGGTGCAGGTGGAGCTAGTTTAATTGCAATTTCTAATAAAAATTTTAAGTTTAAAGACTTGGTTGATGTTATTGAAAGTACTGCAATTACTTCTGCTATGATCTTTTTAGTGCTTTTAGGTGCAGAATTCTTCAACTCGTTTATAGCATTAACACAACTCCCAAACCAATTAGGTGATATTGCATTAGAAAATAATCTATCACCTTATCTAATCGTAGCATGTATTCTTATTTTATATCTGTTCTTAGGCTGTTTGATGGACAGCTTAGCAATGATTTTACTTACAATACCAGTTTTTTTTCCTTTAATAATGACATTAGATTTTGGGATGTCTACTGAGGAAACAGCAATTTGGTTTGGAATATTAACTCTTATTGTCGTAGAAGTAGGATTAATTACACCTCCAGTTGGGTTAAATGTTTTTATTATTAATAAGATGGCAGGAGATGTAAGTATTGCTGAGACTTTCAAAGGAGTTTTGCCATTTTTATTTAGTGATATTTTGAGGGTGATACTATTGTTTTCATTTCCAGGGATAACATTATTTTTATTAAAAGTGTTTTAAGATGAATGAGGCTAACAAAAAACATTTATGGAAGTTAATTCAACTGACTGGGGATAGTTTAATTAATAAATTACCTGATCATCCAAACCATCCTAATGGGAGAAATCCCTATGCCCATGTGGCCTTAAAGGTAAAAAATAATTTTGGTAAAAGTTACAAAGATCTTCCTGATGATAAAATTAAAGAGGTTATGACTTATTTAAATTTCATTAAAAATACAGAAGGAAAAAAGAACTAAATGTTATAGATAAGACTTTACCTTTAATAATAATTCTTCATTTATAGAACGATAATTATCACCTGATCTATTTTCATGCCTTCTTGAACCTGGGAGTCTTACTCCATCAATAGATGTTAATTTTTGAAAAAAATTCCCACAGTGCTCTTCCCATTTCGGTCCAGCTATTATTTGAGGGTTAAAAGCCATTATAAATTCTCCACCACTTGGAGGACCTCCATCGTTGTTATCATTTTCTTGAGCTTCATAAGAAAAAACATCTCCGATCAACCCTGCAGCAAACAACTCAACCATCAAAGAAATAGCAGAACCCTTATAGCCTCCGAAAGGTAACAAGACACCTTTTAAAATTTCTTTAGGATCATTTGATGGTTCTCCATTTTCGTCCAGTCCTACGCCATCAGGTAATGAATGTCCATCCCTTGCAGCTATCATTACTTCACCTTTTGCCATAGTTGCAGTTGCCATATCAAAAACCACTGGGTCTTGACCGTTTCTAGGCCATGCCATTGAAATAGGATTAGTCCCAAAAAATGCTTTTTTTGCTCCAGCTGGCGCTACTGAGGGCTTGAATGCTGTACATGCAAAGCCTACTAGATTTTGTTTTGCTAAATATTCTGTTTCCGGCCATAAGGCTGCAAAATGATAGCAACCTTTTATACTTAATACTGCAACTCCATTTGTTTTTGCGGCGTTTGCGAGTATAGGCAATGCAAATTCATGAGCAGTTGATGCAAAACCATTATCAGCATCACATGTTAATATAACAGGTGTTGTCTTTTCTAGTTTTGGAGAAGCAGTTCCATTAACTTTTCCTGACTGCAAAGAAGCAACATATCCTGGAACTCTGAACAAACCATGAGAACTAGAACCATCTTCCTCGGCCTTTGTAATTGTGTTAGCTAAAGCACTAGCATTATTTTCATTACATCCCTGTTTTAAAAACACATCAGTAACCAACTTTTTTATTTCATCTAAAGAAACTTTAATAGAATTTGCCATTTATATTACCTCATTTTAATTTCAATGATGCTCTAAGATCTATCATTACAGGAGCATTTTGTGGTAACCTTGTAAGTGCTAAAACTGACCTAGGATGCCGACCATTATCTCCTAATTTATTAATAAAAAATTCAGAAGCTTTATCTGCTATTTTTGAAATTCCATCAAATTCTTTATTACAAGAAATATAAACTTTAAGGTCCAAAATAGAATCAATATAACAGTTATTATCTTTAGCTGCTATTTCCAACCAACTAAACGCATGTTGAGCACAAATTTTTATCTGCCGTTCAGCTTCAAAAATTGAGATTTGATCAGTAACTCTACCTAAATTTTTAACTAATCCATTTTCTTTGGCTAATTGCCCAGCTAAATAAACAACATTATTATGAACTTTAAATGGTAAATAATTAAAATCTGGTTTTCCTAGTTCCATGTTTTTTTATTCTTTTATTTAAATTTTTATTTATTTTGATTAATTTTATATACTACTGTTATATAATTACTATAGTCTATAATTATTCAAAAAATATTAATTCGGAGGAATGAATGAAAAAATCACTACCATTTTTATCTCTGCTTTCACTTGGACTTATTTTTGGAGGCCCAACTGATAGTATGAATAAATCAGCTTTAGCAGCTAGTCATGGGAAAAATGTAAATTGGAACCTTTCAACATGGGGGAAGAGAAGAGCATTTACTGAAGGTATCGAAGCTGTGTCAGCATATGTGGCTGATAAGTCAGGCGGTCACTTTACAATTAAAATAAATTATGGTGGCACTTTGTCCAAGCCTAGAGAGAATTTAGATGGTATCTCACTTGGAGCATTTGAGGCTGCTACATTTTGCGCATCATATCACGCTGATAAAAATAAAGCTGTTACAGTTTTAGAATTACCATTTTTACCAATTACTAATGGTGATGTTCAAAAAGCTGCAGACTTAGCTGTTTATAATCACCCAGCAACTATTAAAGAAATGAAAAAATGGAATGCTAAACTTCTTATGTCTGCTGCATTGCCTCAATATGAATTTATGGGAAGAGGTAAAGAGCCTAGAACTCTTGCAGACTTCAAAGGTATGAGAGTAAGAGCCCTAGGTGGAATAGGAAAGGCAATGAAGGTTATTGGAGCAGTTCCAACAACAGTTACAGCTCCTGAAACCTATAGAGCTATTGAAACAGGAACTGTAGATGCAGCCGCATTCGCATTTTACTCACATTTTTCATATAAAATTAATGAAGTTTCAACTTGGAGAACTACAAACCTTTCACCTGGTTCTGTAAATTGTCCATTGGTTGTAAACATTGACGCTTACAATAGTTTATCTGATAAAAACAAAAAGATTTTAACTGAAGCTATTGATGCAGGATATGCTGCTTTAGATAAAGCTTACTCAGCTTCTATAGACAAATATACACCTGTAGCAGAAAAACAGGGTATTAAAAAAATCACTTACACAGAGGCAGAGCTGAATGCTTTCAGAAAAGCTGCAGCTAAGCCAGTTTGGGATCAGTGGATCAAAGAAGCTAATGCTGTTGGCTTGCCAGCACAAGAACTTCTTGACCTCGTACTTAAAACTGCAAAAGAAGCAAGTAAGTAAAAATAATTTTTAAAGGAGGATGATTTTTTTCATCCTTCTTTGAAGGTCTAAATATGATAAATATTTTTGATAAATTTCTTGAAAAGATTGAAGATTTTTTTACTGCATTTTCTGCTTTTGCAATTTTTATATTAATGATTACTGCAACTGTTCAAATTATTAGTAGAAAAGTTCTTAACATGCCAATACCAGGTTACATTGACTTTGCTGAACAATCCATCGCCATTTTTGCTTTTATTGCTATAGCTTATTGTCAAAGGCTTGGAGGACACGTACGAATGGAAATTTTTCTATCTGCCCTTAATGGGAGACCTAAATGGATAACAGAAGCCATTCAAACCACCGCCACAATATTTGTAATAATTATCTTAACATATTTTTCATTTAAGCATTTCCAAAGAGCCTGGATCATAGGTGATAGCACAATAGATATACAACTACCAACTTGGCCCTCAAAACTAATGATACCTCTTGCTTTTTCACTCCTAACTTTAAGGTTATGTGTTCAATTAGCAGGATACATCAGATTAATAGTAGATCCTAAATTACAACCAATTGGGGTCCCATTAATTGTAGATGTTGAAAACCAAGCAAAACAAGAAGCATCTCAATTAGATAATATTAAATAGATAAGGACTTTATTTTGGATCCACTTCAAATAGGAATAACAGTCACATCTGGAATGATGTTGTTAATATTTTTTGGAATGCGTGTTGCGTTTGCAAGCGCGTTAGCAGGCACTGTTGGATTAGTATGGATTTTATCTACTAAGTTAGGCCTTGAAAAAGCTTTATTTGCAGGGCTTGGTATGGCAGGAACAATTCCACACTCAAAAGCTGTTACTTACGCATTGTCAATTTTACCAATGTTTATTTTAATAGGTTTTTTGGCTTTTCATGCTGGATTAACAAAATCATTATTTGAAGCGGCTAAAAGATGGCTCGGTAGATTGCCTGGAGGTTTAGCTGTGGCAACTGTTTTTGCTACAGCTGGTTTCGCAGCTGTTTCTGGTGCAAGTACAGCTACAGCAGCAGTTTTTGCAAGAGTTGCAATACCAGAGATGTTAAGAGATGGTTATAATAGAAAACTTGCTGCAGGAGTAGTTGCTGCTGGTGGAACATTAGCAACACTAATTCCACCTAGCGCTATATTAGTTATATACGCAATTATTGTAGAAGAATCAGTTGGACAACTTTTACTGGCAGGATTTTTACCTGGTATCGTATCAGCTTTAATATATGGTTTAATAATAGTGAGTATAGTCTCCTTTAAACCAGATATGGGACCTAAAACCAGAATATATTCATTTAAGGAAAAGATTGTGTCTTTACCTGCTACAATCCCTATTTTTTCAGTAATTATAATAATTTTTGGCTCTATGTATTTTGGTTGGGCCACCCCTACTGAAGCTGGTGCACTAGGTGCATTTGTAGTTTTTGTAATTGCTGTTCTTAAAGGGATGAAAGCTAGTGCATTAAAATCTGCACTTTATGAAACTGCCAAACTAACTGTAATGATATTTTCTATAATATGGGGAGTTTTGGTATATGTTAGATTTTTAGGTTTTGCTGGATTACCTAATGCCTTCAGTAACTGGATCACATCTTTAGATTATCCACCATTGGCTATTTTATTATGCATTTTACTAGTTTATGCAATTTTAGGAATGTTTATGGATGCAATTGGAATGTTGTTACTAACATTACCAGTAGTACAGCCCGCAGTAATTGCATTGGGTTATGATCCCATTTGGTTTGGCATCATTGTAGTAAAAATGGCTGAGCTATGTTTAATAACGCCACCCATTGGACTTAATTGCTTTGTTGTAAGCGGAGTAAGGCCTGATATTCCTGTACAGGACGTGTTCAGAGGTTGCGCACCATTTTTTGTAGCTGATGTATTAACAGTTGGAGTTTTAATAGCATTTCCTAGCATTGTCCTTTTTTTACCAAATGCTATGCAACTAAGTTAATCAAATTTAATAATCTAGTTTTCATTGATTCCATAAATGATACAGGACAAATAATAGTGTAATTTTCAAACTGGTCATGGCAAAGAACAAAACAATTAATTTTATTAACAGATGTTCTTAAGACCTGATTATTTCCAAAAGTAACCAAATCAATAGTTAATATCTTATCGAGTAATACCTTAGCATTTATACCACTTAAATTAAAACAGACCCATCCACCAGTTTGATCTGTAATTGAGGATATATTCTCAAAATTTTCATTAATTCTTTTTTTATCTATCTTTCCTAGAACAAAATAACTATGAGAACGAACCCAAAAAATTAAGGCTTTTTCATTCTTTTCAAAAGAAGAAATATTTGGTGGTGATAATGAAAAAAAACTTTTAAAGGTAGATTTTATTTTTTTAATTTCATTTAAATTATAATCTATAGAATAAAGATTATTGCTATTATCCAAAGACAATTTTATTTCTTTTTGTTTAACTAGATTTTGAGAATTATGAATAGTTGGTATTAATTTCATTTTCTTATTCACGTAACCTATCCCCATTTGGATCAACAAAAACAGGATTACAGATTTCTGCCAAATCTTCACTTTTTAAAATTGGATTACTAACTTTTATTTTTTCCCCATAGCGCCCATTTCCATTTTTTAAAAAAGCAAGTGCAATAAAACTTTTTAAAGTTGGTGAATAACAAGAAGATGTTACATAACCCATATCATTCTCAGGTTTTTTAGTGTCATTTTCGTTAAATAGATGAGACCCTGAGATCAATTGATTTTTAGGATTTATAGGCTTCAAGCCAATTAATCTTAATCCATCAGGAAGACATAAACCTTCTCTTTTTGATAAAATGATACCTATACTATCTTTTTTTGAAGAAACCATTTTCCCCATATTAAGATTTAATGCTGAAATAGTACCATTTAATTCTGCGCCAGCAGCATGTCCCTTTTCTATTCTCATTACTCCAAGTGCCTCAGTTCCATACGGAACAATATTATCTTCTTTTCCTACCTCCATAAGATGAGTTACTAAAGAGGATGCATATTGTGTTGGTATAGACAGCTCATATGCTAATTCACCAGAAAATGAAATTCTAAACAAACGCGCAGTAATGCCCCCACAAATAGTCAGTTCTTTACAAGCCATGAAGGGAAAATTTTCATTAGAAATATCAAATTGCTCATCAACAATCTTTGACATAATTTTTCTTGATTTTGGACCAGCAATTGCAATTTGAGCCCATGCATCTGTTGTTGATATTAAATGTACATCCATTTCAGGCCAAAGGCATTGATGACAAAATTCTAGATGTCTATATACACTTTCAGCATTTATGGTCGTTGTGGTCATAATGAAATGGTCTTCCCCCATTCTCGCCGTTGTGCCATCATCCATCACTAGCCCATCTTCTCTAAGCATCAAACCATATCTAACTTTGCCAACGGGTAACTTTGCAAATCCATTAGAGTAAATTTTATTTATAAATTTTTGTGCATCTCTTCCTTGTATGTCTATTTTACCTAAAGTAGAAACGTCACAGAAACCCACTGAATTTCTAACAGAATTTACCTCTCTATCAACACTTTCTCTCCAATGCTTCTCATTTTTTTTTGTGTACCACTCAGCTCTTAGCCAAAGTCCACTTTCAACAAAACTGGCTCCATTCGCCTGAGCCCAGCTATTTGTTGGCGTTAATCTTGTAGGTTTGTAATTTTTACTTGTAACTGAACCAACAAATGCATCTAATGATACTGGAACATAAGGAGGCCTAAATATAGTTGTTCCTACTTCTGGTATTGATTTATTAGACAAATTAGCAAGAATAGCTAAACCAGTTACGTTAGAGGTTTTGCCTTGATCTGTTCCCATTCCTAAAGTGGTATATCTTTTTAAGTGCTCTACTGATCTAAAGTTTTCATTATACGCTATTTCAATATCCTTTACAGTTACATCATTTTGTAGATCAACCCATTTTCTTTTTGAACCTTGCTTAACAAACCAAAAAGGGTCTATGTTGAAGGTTTCTTTTTTAGTCTTTGGAATAACATATTTTTTTGGTTTTATTTTTAGTTCATTAAGGATTTTTATAGTTTTAATTTCAGAATCATTAAAACACTCGTTTAATGTAAATTTTCCATTAGCTGATCCTGCAGCCTCTAAATGTGTTGAAATATTTTTTTTACCAGGTGTAAAAGCCAAAATTTTATTATTCCATTCTGGTTTAACTCCTGTATGGCAACTAATATGAATGTTTGGATTCCATCCTCCAGATACTCCAAGAAAATCACATTCTATATTAATTATTTTTCCATCAGAGTTAACAACGTCTACACTTTGTAGTTTTAAATTTCCATAAGCATTAATCACTTGAGAATTAGTGTAAACTTTTATTTTAGGATCAACATTTTTAGGTTTATCTCTTATATCAACTATTCCAATACAATCAATTTCATTATCAATAAGGTTTATGGCTGTAGAGTACGCATCATCATTATTAGTAAATAATAAAACCTTCTTAAAACTCTTAACACCCCATCTATTTACAAAACTTCTGATAGAATTTGACAACATAATCCCTGGCAAATCATTATTTTGAAAAGGTATTAATCTTTCTGTAGAGCCTGAACATAGAAGTGTTTTTTTAGAAGTTATTTTCCAAAAAATTTGATCAATTTTCTTATATTTATTTTTTTCAATTGCACCAAAAACACCATGATCAAACATCCCAATGAGTTCTGTCTTGTTCATTAACTTAACGTTTTTTAGCTTACTCAACTCTTTTATAATAAATTTAACCCAATCTATTGCTGGCATATCAGAAATGGTTAATGTTTCATTATTTAAAGACCCACCAAAAATAAAATCTTCTTCAACTAATAGCACTCTAACGCCTGACACACCTGCTATGTATGCAGAAATAAGTCCTGAAGGACCGGATCCAATAATCAAGACATCACAATGTAAATATCCTTTTTCTGAATTTCTATCACAATTACTTAAAGTTAAAGATCCTAATCCTGCAGCTTTTCTGATAACCGGCTCATAAATTTTTTCCCAAAAAGATGAAGGCCACATAAACGTCTTATAATAAAAACCAGCTGAAATAAAATTTGATAATTTATCATTGATAGACATTAAATCGTATTTTACAGATGGCCAACAGTTTTGACTTTTAGCTTTAAGTCCTTCGTATAATTCAAGTGTCGTAATTTTAGTATTTGGTTCGTTGTAATGTTCGTTTATTAACTCAACAAGACCATTTGGTTCTTCAGAACCATGTGAAATAATTCCCCTAGGTCTATGATATTTAAAAGATCTACCAATTAATTTTACATTATTGGCTAATAGGGCTGAACCTAAAGTATCACCTTTAAATCCTTTATATTTTTTGCCATTAAATACAAAATTTATTTCTTTTTTTGTATCAATAAGTGAGGATTTAATTCTATTCATTTTGCTCATATTATTTGTCTAGACCTTTGACAACTTCAGTAGCAAGTTCAACTTTTAGTATTTCATGATTTTTCGTGTTTCTTGTAACTACAAGCCAGCTCCTGTCACCTTGTTGATGAAACCATAATTCTTTATGAATACCTGCTATATTTTTTCTTAAATACAAGTATTTATAAAATTTATCTTCTGCATTTTTATCATCCCATTTAGGTCTTTTTAATAAGGATGCATCACCATAATAGATGAATTCACCCATATCCCTTGGGCCTAATAATGGATGATTAATAATCATATTTCATTACTTTAATGTAAATTTGGTTGAGCTCCTTGACCTTTTTCATCAATCATATATCCATTCTTAAATCTATCTAGTTTAAAATTTTCAGATAAAGAATGTGAATAATCTTTAGCAATTAAGTGAGCAAAACACCAACCAGATGCTGGTGTAGCTTTAAACCCACCATAACACCATCCTGCATTCATATATAATCCTTTAATATGTGTTTTATCTATTATTGGAGAGCCATCCATAGTCATATCCATAACGCCACCCCACATTCTAAGTAATCTGGCTTTACTAATTGATGGCATTAAAGCTAGTCCACTCTCACAAACATCCTCTAATATATCTAAGTTTCCTCTTTGAGCATATGAATTATACCCATCTATGTCTCCACCAAAAACTAATCCACCTTTATCTGACTGCGAAATATAAAAATGACCTGCTCCAAAAGTGATAACTCCTGGGATGATTGGTTTTATACTTTCACTAACAAAAGCTTGTAACACATGACTTTCAATAGGGAGTACCATATCTGCTTTAGATAACAACAAACTTGTTGAACCAGCAACAGCACATCCAACCTTATTAGCTTTTATGAATCCTCTATTTGTTTCAACACCTACACAAGATCCAGATTTAAATTTAAAGTTATTCACTTCACAATTTTGAAAAATATCTACACCTAATTTATCTGCAGCGTGAGCATATCCCCAAGCAACTGCATCATGTCTGACAGTTCCACCTCTTTTTTGAAAGAGACCTCCCTTAATTGGAAATCTTGCATTTTGATAATCTAAAAATGGATAAATAGATTTAATTTTGTTTAAATCATATAGCTCTGCATCAGCTCCATTAATTATCATTGAATTACCACGTCTAATAAATGAGTCTTTTTGCGCGTCCGAGTGAAAAATATTTAAAACACCCCTTTGACTAACCATTGCATTATAATTAATTTGTTTTTCAAGACCTTCCCAAAGCTTTAGCGAAAACTCATAAAAAGCTTCGTTTTCATTTAACATGTAATTGGATCGAATAATTGTTGTGTTACGTCCTACATTACCTCCACCTATCCAATTTTTTTCAAGAACTGCGATGTTTTTAATATTAAATTCTTTTGCTAAATAAAAAGCAGTTGCAAGACCATGGCCACCACCACCAATAATTATAACATCATATTTTTTTTTAATGTTCGGATTTCGCCAGGTTTTTACCCATCCCATATTGCCCTTAAGGCCTTCTTTTATAATTTGAAAAATATTGTAAGACATTTAACTTAGGTTTTCATTTTTTGTTATAAATAATAAAGTACTTGAGCTGGTTTAACTAAACAATATTTTTTTACCAACACGTAAAAATTTGATTCGCTTAATTAGATATTTGCTTTATAAATTAACTTTATTTTAAATTAAAAGGGGAACATTCATGAAAAAATCTTTGATTTCATTTATGCTATCTACATTCTTAATTTTTCCTGCTTTTGCGGATAAAGTAAAAATTGGAATTATTTTAGGATTTACAGGTCCTATCGAATCTTTAGCACCTGTAATGGCTAAAAGTGCAGAAATGGCTATTGATGAAGTAAACAACTCAGGAAACTTTAGTGCAGGGAAGATAGACAGTGTAAGAGGCGACTCTACTTGTGTTGATGCCGCTGCCGCTCAAGCAGCTGCCGAAAGATTAATTACTGCAGAAAAAGTAAATGCCATAATGGGAGCTGATTGCTCTGGCGTTACTACTGCCGTCTTAAAAAACGTAGCAATGCCAAATGGTATTGTTATGATATCTCCTTCAGCTACATCACCCGCCTTATCAACTGAGCCAGATAACGGTTTGTTTTTTAGAACAGCGCCATCAGATGCCAGACAAGGTGAAGTTATAGCTGATTTATTAATGGAAAAAGGTTTTAAAACAGCAGCTTTATCTCACACAAATAACGATTATGGAAAAGGTTTAGCTGCGAGTATTGAAAAAAACTTCACTTCAAGAGGTGGCAAAATTACAATAACTGCATCTCATGAAGACGGAAAAGCCGATTATAGCGCAGAGGTTGCAGCTTTGGCTCAAGCAGGTGGGGATATTTTGATAGTTGCTGGATATCTCGATCAGGGAGGTAAGGGCATAATACAAGCATCCCTAGACGCAGATGCATTTAATAAATTTTTCCTACCAGACGGTATGATTGGAGATTCTCTTCCCAAAGCTATTGGACCTGATCTAAATGGATCAATTGGATCAGTTCCTGGAACTGACAGTCCAGGTGCCGCAAAATACTCAGAACTAGCAAAAGCAGCAGGTTTTGAGTCAGGACCTTATGGACCAGAATCTTATGATGCTGCAGCTTTAATTATGCTTGCGATGGAAAAATCAAAATCAACTAAAAGTAATGTATTTAAAGCAAGTGTAATGGATGTAGCCAATGCTCCTGGAGAAAAGATTTTTCCTGGTGAACTTGGTAAAGCGCTTCAGTTAATAAAGGCAGGGAAAGATATTGATTATGTTGGGGCTACAGCTCTAGAGCTAGTTGGTTCTGGTGAATCATCTGGAAGTTTTGCTGAAATTTTAATAGATAATCAAAAAACTAATAAAGTAGGTTATAGGTAAAATTAGTAAAGGCTTAAGATCAATTCTTAAGCCTTTCTATTTATTTTCCATATGCTTGGTATAAAAAACCTTTACAAAAGTTTTGGTGGCTTAAGAGCCATAAATAACGTATCCCTAGAAATTGAAAAATCATCAATTACAGCACTAATTGGTCCTAACGGCGCAGGTAAGACTACTTTATTTAATATAATTAATGGATCTATTAAACCAGATTCTGGAACTGTAGAACTAAATGAAATTGACATTACTGGTTATGAACCTCACCAATTATTTAATCTTGGTATTTTAAGAACTTTTCAAATTGCACATGAGTTTTCTTCTTTAACAGTTAAGGACAATCTAATGATGGTGCCTTCAAATCAAACTGGCGAGTCAATATTACACACTTGGTTTTCACAAAAAAAAATTAAATTAGAAGAACAAAATATAGCTAGAAAAGCTAATGAAGTGATGGAGTTTCTGCAACTCAAACACTTAGCAAACGAGTATGCAGGAAACCTTTCAGGAGGACAAAAAAAATTATTAGAGTTGGGTAGAACAATGATGGTTGATCCCAAGATTGTTCTTCTTGACGAAGTTGGAGCTGGTGTTAATAGAACTTTATTAAATACAATAGGTGATGCAATTTTAAGGCTTAACAAAGAATTTGATTATACATTTTGTATGATAGAACACGATATTGAATTTATCAGTAGATTGTGTGATCCGGTCATTGTTATGGCAGAAGGATCAATTCTAATGAAGGATAAAATATCAAAAGTTAAAGAAAACGATAAAGTTATAGAAGTATATTTGGGTAAAAATTAATAGAATATGTATTTATTGTCAGGAGAAAATATAACATGTGGATACGGTGCTATTGACATCGTAACCAATTGTAATATAGGTGTTTACAAAGGCAAGATATCATCTGTAGTTGGACCAAATGGAGCTGGAAAGTCCACTGCTATGAAAGCATTATTTGGCCTGCTTCCAATTAAAAATGGGAAAGTTGTGTTTGACGGTGAAGATATTACAAATTTACCACCACAACAGAGAGTTTTAAAGGGAATGGGTTTTGTACCACAAACTAATAACATTTTTCCCTCTTTAACTGTACAAGAAAACTTAGAAATAGGAACTTTCATAGATCAGAATAATAAAAATGAAATGTTAGAATATGTTTATGATTTATTTCCTATCCTAAAAGATAAAAAAAATCAGGATGCAGGAGAATTGTCTGGAGGACAAAGACAACAGGTAGCTGTTGGACGAGCATTAATGACAAAACCAAAACTTTTAATGCTGGATGAACCCTCTGCTGGTGTTTCTCCAATTATAATGGATGGTTTATTCACTAAAATTAAAGAAATTGCAAATCAAGGAACAGCAGTATTAATGGTTGAACAAAATGCAAAACAAGCATTAAAAATATCTGATTTAGGTTTTGTTTTAAGTCAAGGTAAAAATCTTTTTACAGACAGTGGGAATTCTCTTTTAGCAAATAAAGAAGTACGTCAAGCTTTTTTAGGAGGTTAAATAATTGTGGATTTTCTAAATGGCATTACTTTAATTGCGAACTATATTGTTATTCCTGGACTCACATATGGAAGCCAATTAGCGCTTGGAGCGCTGGGCATCACTATAATTTATAGCGTTTTAAGATTTTCAAATTTTGCTCATGGTGAGTTTATGTCTTTCGGAGCAATGAATTCAATTCTTCTGAGTTGGTTATTTATTAGCCTTGGGGTTACCTTACATCCACTTCCAACAGCTATAATTGTTTTACCAATAGCTATAGTATTTACTATTTCTTATTGTATTATTATAGATAAATTTATTTTTAAATTTTACCGAAAACAAAATTCTAAAAGTGTAATTAATTTAATAGTGTCTATTGGAGTAATGTTTTTTACAGGTGGGTTAATCAGATTTATAGTTGGTCCAGGAGATAAAAACTTTTTTGACGGAGAGAGATTTATTTTAAAGGCTAGAACCTTTAAAAATATAACAGGCCTAAACGAGGGCCTTACCCTTAAAACAACCCAAGGTATTACAATTATTTTAAGTGTTCTACTAGTTATTTTATTATTTTGGTTTTTAAATAAAACTAAAACAGGCAAATCAATGCGAGCGTATTCAGACAATAAAGAGCTAGCATTGTTATCAGGTATAAATCCTGAAAAAGTTGTTTTAATAACTTGGATAATAACTGGAACATTGGCCTGTGTTGCTGGAACTCTATATGGATTAGACAAAAGTTATAAACCATTTACATATCTTCATTTAGTGTTACCAATTTTTTCTGCTGCTATTGTAGGTGGTGTAGGAAACCCAGTTGGTGCAATTATAGGAGGATTTGTCATAGCTTTTTCAGAATTAATAATAACATTCGCTTATAAAAAAATATTTTTTTACTTTCTTCCAAGTAATTTTGTACCAGAAGGATTATTACAAATTCTCTCAACCGATTACAAAATAGCTATATCTTTTTTGATATTAGTTTTAGTACTACTAATTAAACCAACTGGGATCTACAAAGGTAAAATAATTTAAAGATTTAAAAATGACTAATGCTTCACGAATAAAATTTCTTTATATTTTAATGACTATAACACTACTTCTAGTTGGTTTTTTCCAAAGTTGGAATGTGGCACTAACAATATTTAATTTATGTTTAATTTCATCGATAATGACCCTCGGCATAAATATTCAATGGGGTAATGCAGGCATTGTTAACTTTGGTGTAATGGGTTTTGCTGCATTAGGTGGGTTGGCAAATATTATTATATCTATGCCACCTACCCAAAATGCTTGGAAAGTAGGTGGTGAAATTATAATAATTGGATTATTGGTGTTTACTTTATCTATCATTTTTTCAATTTTATTATTTAAAAAAAGTAACTTAAATAACAAAATTAAGTACTTAATTTCATTTGCCTTTATAATTTCTGGTTATTTCATAATGCGTCTTTTAGTTGATGCCCCTATTGAAAAAATAGAAGCTATAGAGCCTGCAAAAACAGGTTATTTAGGAGGATTTAATTTACCAGTTTTATTATCCTGGCCTGTAGGAGGTTTGTTAGCAGCTTTCTCAGCTTTTATAATTGGAAAAATTTCTCTTGGCTTAAGATCAGATTATCTAGCTATTGCAACTCTAGGCATTTCAGAGATTATTATTTATTTCTTAAAAAATGAAGATTGGTTATCTAGGGGGGTTAAAAACGTTAACGGCTTACCAAGACCAGTTCCCTATGAAATTGAGCTTCAATCAAAAGAATGGGTTTTAAAAGTATCAGATTATCTAGACACGCCTATTACTGAACTTTCATCAATTATAGTAAAATTATCTTACTCAATGTTATTTTGTGTAGTTTTATTAATTGTTTTATTTTTGCTTGAAATAGCAGTTAAATCACCATGGGGTCGAATGATGAGAGCAATAAGAGACAATGAAGTTTCAGCAAATGCAATGGGTAAAAATATTAAGCAAAGACACTTACAAGTCTTTATAATTGGATCTGCAATCGTTGGACTTGCTGGAGCAATGTTGACTACGCTTGATGGTCAATTTACCCCTGTGTCATATCAACCTTTAAGATATACGTTTTTAATATGGATTATGGTAATAGTTGGTGGATCAGGTAACAATTTTGGTTCTATAATTGGTGGCTTTTTGATTTGGTTTTTTTGGGTTCAGTCTGAACCACTTGGTTTGTGGTTTATATCTCAAATCACTACTCATATATCTGATGCCAATATAATTAAAAGTCATTTATTAGAAAATGCTGCTCATATAAGGTTGATGTTCATGGGCATGATATTATTGATCACATTAAGATTTGCCCCTAAAGGCCTAATACCTGAAGTGAAACGTTAAATATGATAAAAATTGAAAGTTTTCCAAATTTGATTGAAAAGGTGAATTTTAACTACACTAAATTAATGTTAATCTTTTTATTACTTAAAACCTACCCTTGCTTTGCAACAAATAGTTTAGTTATAAATATTAATAATACCAAAATCATACTTGAAGGTAATTTTGTTCAGGGTGGTCTGGTAAAAGGTAAAATTAATAAAGATCTAAATATTAAATTTAAAGAAAGAGTTCTGAGAAAAACTTCCAACGGAGATTTTGTAATAGGTTTTGGAAGAGATCATCCAAAAGAAGCTAATTTGTATTTTTTTATTAATCAAAATTGGATTTTAAAAAAATTAGACATAAAACAAAGAAAATATAAAACTCAAGTTATTAATGGACTTGAAAAAAAAATGGTAACCCCACCCAAGTCTTTTTGGGATAGAATTAAAAAAGAAAATAAAGTAATTAAAGAAGTTAGAAATTTAGATAGTGATGTAGATTTTATATTTCAAAAGTTTGATTGGCCTACTAAAGGTATAATTTCTGGAGTTTTTGGTAGTCAAAGGATACTTAATGGAAAACCGAAACGTCCACATTATGGTATTGACATAGCAGCTCCGGAGGGAACTGATATACTTGCTCCCACAGAGGCTATAGTCAGAATGGCAGAAAAAAACTTATATTATACAGGTGGAACTGTCATGTTAGATCATGGACACGGGGTAACTTCGGTATATTCTCACTTGTCGTCTATAAATGTAAAAGTTGGCGATAAAATAAGTAAAGACCAAAAAATTGGTGAAGTTGGATCAACTGGAAGATCGACAGGGCCTCACTTAGATTGGAGAATTAATTGGTTTTCTGAACGCTTAGATCCAGCACTTTTTATAAAAAAATAAATAAATAGAAAATTGTTTAATAGAATGTAATTTCCATCATCTTAAAACTTGACAGATCATTGTATCAAGCTATATTCCGAAGTCAATTCAAGTATGATTATCCTAATATATATTATTTGGATAATCATTATATTAATTAATGGATTATAAAAATGTATGCAGTAGTTAAAACCGGTGGAAAACAATATCGTGTTCAAAAAGAAGATGTAGTTTTAGTCGAAAAACTTAACGCTAACGATGGTGATCAGCTAGTGCTTAGTGATGTATTAATGGTAGGTGATGGCAAAAAAGTAACACTGGGTAATCCACTTGTTAATGATGCTGCAGTAATGGCACAAGTTATTAGACAAACTCGTGGTCCAAAAATTACAATGATATATAAGCGAAGAAGAAAAAATAGTAGAAGAAAACAAGGTCATAAACAAGATCTAACACTTCTTAAAATAATTGATATAGCTGAAACTGGTGGATCTAAGTTATCTCCAAAAAAAGCTGCCGCTAAAACAACAGAAAAGAAGACTAAAGTTGAGACCAAACCAAAATCCGAATCTCAGTCAAAAGTAGTTGAAGAAAAAGTTAAAAAAGTTGTTAAAGCCAAATCAACTGCAAGCAAGACGATTGAGACAAAAACAAAATCAGCTTCTATTAAACCTGAAATAAAAGTTAAAACAAAAACAACTACTAAAACAAAAAAAACAACTACTAAAAAATAGTAAAGGATTAACAAATGGCACATAAAAAAGCAGGCGGTAGTTCTAGAAATGGTAGAGACTCAGCTGGGAGAAGATTAGGTGTTAAAAAATTTGGCAGTGAAGCAGTCGTTGCTGGCAACATTATTATTAGACAACGTGGTACTAAGTATCACCCAGGATTAAACGTAGGTATGGGTAAAGATCATACAATTTTTTCACTTATAGACGGTTATGTTAAGTTTAAAGCACATAAAGGAAAAAAAATGTTTGTTTCTGTAGACCCAATCAAGCAAGCAGCTGAATAATCAAACCCCTATTATCTAAACCGCGGAATAAGCTTTGTTAGCTATCCAATATTTATTTTAACTCTTTTCATCTAGAATACTATATATTAGGGTTTTATAATGAAGTTTTTAGATCAAGCTAAAATCTATATAGCTAGTGGGCATGGTGGACCTGGATCTATTTCTTTTAGAAGAGAAGCAAATGTTCCTTTTGGTGGACCAGATGGTGGTAATGGTGGCCGAGGAGGCGATGTTATTGCTTTGTGTTCGGATGGTCTTAACACACTAATAGATTTTCGTTATCAACAACATTTCAAAGCCAGACCTGGAGAGGGCGGCAAAGGAAGAGATAGAAGTGGAACTAGTGGCAAAGATGTTGTTCTAAGGCTTCCCATTGGAACACAGATATTAGACGAAACAAATAATTTTAAATTAGCTGATATGACAGAAATTGGGCAAAAAATTGTTTTAGCTAAAGGAGGTGAAGGAGGTAAAGGTAACGCTTTTTTTAAAACGGCTGTTAATCAAGCACCAAGAAAAGCACAACCTGGAGGTGCATTAGAAGAAAAATGGATTTGGCTTAGACTAAAATTAATAGCAGATATAGGCTTGATTGGACTACCTAATGCAGGTAAAAGCACGTTACTTGCCAGAATTACAGCAGCAAAACCCAAAATAGCCGACTACCCTTTTACAACACTGCATCCAAATCTTGGAGTAGTAAACCAAGATAATATGGAATTTGTAATAGCGGATATTCCTGGATTAATAGAGGGTGCTCATGAAGGATCTGGCTTAGGCCATAGATTTTTAGGTCATGTTGAACGTTGCCAAGGATTATTGCATCTAATAGACATTACTTCTAAAGATATTAAAAAAGATTACCTTACTATTATTCGTGAAATTAAAGCATATGATAGTAATTTGTCGAAGAAAAAACAAATCTTGGTCTTAACAAAATGCGATGCTGTTGAAGATAAAAAAATTAAGTCTGCGAAAGAAATTTTAAAAAAACTCAATGTAGATAATGTTATTAACATTTCTTCAGTTTCAGGAGAAAATATTACTTACCTAATTAGAGAATTGCAAAACTTTATAGTAAAGATGAAAAATAAAAAAAACAGTAAAAATAAAAGAAAAAAAATTATATCTTGGTCTCCATAAAGAATGACAAAAATGAAAAAAGAAAATTTAATAAAAGAGTCAAAAAGAATTGTAATAAAAATAGGTTCCTCACTTTTAATAGACAAAAATGAGAGAAATCTTAAAAGTGAGTGGTTAAAGTCTTTAGCTCAAGAAATAAATCAACTTATAAAACAAAAAAAAGAAATTATAATTGTTTCCTCAGGGTCTATTGCACTTGGTCAAAAACAATTGAAATTAACAGGTAATTTGTCTTTAGATGAAAAACAAGCTGCTGCTGCAACCGGTCAAGTAAGCCTAGCTCATGCTTGGAAAGAGATCATGGAAAAATTTGGTCTCAATATTGCACAAATTTTACTTGCACCTGACGATACGGAGACAAGAAGAAAACATCTAAATGCAAGAGCAACATTATTAAAACTTATTGAGTTACAAGTTATTCCTGTAATTAATGAAAACGACACAGTCTCTACTGAAGAGATTAGATTTGGAGACAATGATAGGCTGGCAGCAAGAGTTGCACAAATGTGTAGTGCAGATTTACTTATATTACTGTCTGATATAAATGGTCTTTATTCTTCTGATCCTAATAAGAATAAAGGCACAGTTTTTATAGAAGAAATTCCTGAAATTACCGATGAAATTGAAAAAATGGCAGGTCCACCAATCACAAGTATTTCATCTGGGGGTATGGTCACCAAAATAGCAGCCGCTAAAATAGCTACCAAAGCAGGTTGTCATATGATCATTTGCAATGGACATTTTAATGGTCCTTTATCTAAGTTAGAAATTAATGGAACGCAATTTAGTTGGTTTAGTGCAATCGAAAAACCGTTGAATTCAAGAAAACAATGGATTTCTGGTGCATTACAAGTTAAGGGGAAAATAACTATAGATAAGGGTGCAGTCGAGGCTATGAAAAAAGGTTTTTCTATGCTGTCTGCTGGTATAGTTAGTACTGAAGGGAATTATGAAAAAGGTGATTTGATAGAAATAGTAGACGAACAACAAAATTTTGTAGGAAAAGGCTTAGTGCACTTTAATAATTCTGAAGTAGATTTAATTAAGGGGTCAAAAAGCAATAATATTGAAAATATCTTAGGCTACAGAGGTAAGGACGAAGTAGTTCACAGAGATGATCTAGTACTGGAAAAAAAATGAGTGACAACAACATTTTTGAATATATAAAAGATATAAATAAAAAATCCAAAGAAGCTTTTAATGTCATCTCTAGAAGTAGTTCAAAAGATAGAAATTTAGCTATATTAAATACATCCATAATTATAAAACAAGAACAAGAAAAGATCCTCAAAGCAAACAAAATTGATATTGAAAATGCTAAAAGAAAACAACTTAACAATACTTTTGTTGATAGGCTTTTGCTAGATGATAAAAGAATTGATAATATTGTGGAGGGCTTAAAGCAAATTTCAGAAATGAGTGATCCAATTGGCGTTGAGTTATCAAAATGGATACAACCAAATGGTTTAAATATTTCAAGAATTTCAGTTCCATTGGGTATAATTGGTATTATTTACGAATCGAGACCTAATGTAACTATAGATGCTGGTAGCCTATGTATTAAATCTGGTAACACTGCAATACTTAGAGGTGGATCTGACTCTATTAATTCTTCTAAAATATTAGCAAGATGCATGCAAAAAGGCCTAGAAAGTGTAAATTTACCTAGTTACACGGTACAATTAGTTGAAAACACTGATAGAGAGGCTGTTTCAGCAATGCTTACTTCAACTGGAGAAATTGATATAATCATACCTCGTGGAGGAAAATCTCTCGTTAAAAAAATTCAAGATGAAGCAAGAGTTCCAGTCTTCGCTCACTTGGAAGGGATATGCCATGTATATGTAGATAAAGATGCAGATATAAATAAAGCAGTAAAACTCATAGTAAACTCAAAAATGAGAAGAACAGGGATATGTGGCGCCTTAGAAACATTACTTGTAGATAGAGATATCTCTGAAAAAGCTGTGCCAATTATAGTTAAAAACTTAATTGAATCGGGATGTCATATTAAAGGAGATATTGAGACTAAAAAAATTGTAGATGAAATTGAGTTAGCTTCAGAAAAAGATTGGCATACTGAATATCTTGACGCTATTTTATCCATCAAGTTAGTTGATGGAGTATCAGGGGCTTTAGACCACATTAGTAAATATTCATCAAATCATACAGAATCTATAATTACAGAAAATACCAGAGTAGCTGAAACTTTTCTGACTAATGTTGATAGTGCAATTGTTATGCATAACACTTCAACTCAATTTGCGGATGGAGGAGAATTTGGAATGGGTGCAGAAATTGGAATATCTACTGGTAGAATACATGCTAGAGGTCCTGTAGGAGCTGCTCAATTAACTAGTTTTAAATATATTGTTAGAGGAAATGATCAAATACGTAGATAAAGATCTTAATGTCAATTTTAAAAATAATATTCCAATATGTTATTCTTACTCTAGAAACAGAAAAATTGGTATTTTAGGAGGTTCTTTTAATCCAGCACATGTTGGCCATATTCACATTACTAATACTGCACTCATAAATCTTGGACTGGATGAAATTTGGTGGCTAGTTGCCCCTCAAAATAGATTAAAATCTTGTTTAGATATGGAGAGTTTTGACAAAAGACTGAGTTATGCTAGGCTATTAACAAAAAATATTTCTTATATAAAAGTCTTAGACCTTGAAAAAAAAAATCAACTATACGCCACATACAAAACTGTTAATTTTTTAAATCAGAGAACCCGAAAGGTAAAATTTATCTGGCTAATGGGAAGTGATATTTTAGACAATTTAAATCAATGGCTTTATCCAAATTTTATCGCTGGGAATATTCATATTGCTGTTATTTCTAGGCCAGGCTACTTAAATTCTTTTTTAAACACATCAAGAGTTCCAAATTTTGGAAAGAAACTTAAAACAATTAAAAGTAGAATAATATTTCATAAAAAAAAACCAGTCTGGGTTTTTTTAAAGAATAAATTATTATCTATATCGTCATCACAGATAAGAAAAACTAAAACTTGCACTTAATGGGATTATGTAATGATAAAAACAAAGAGTTTATCTTCTAAAGAATTGTTAAAATTTACATTAAAATCATTGGAAAATGATAAAGGTATAGACATTGTTAGTATTGATCTAATCGGTAGAAGTAGCATTGCAGATTATATGATAGTTGTAAGTGGGAATACTGCCAGACAAGTAACTGCTATGGCAAATAACTTAATAAAAAAATATAAAGAAATAGGCCTTCGCTTATCGTCTCCAGAAGGTATGTCAAATGGAGATTGGATTTTAATTGATGCGAATGATATTTTAGTTCATATTTTTCGACCAGAAGTAAGAGATTTTTATAGCCTAGAAAAAATGTGGGAAAAAAAACAAGATAATATATCAAATGATGCAATAAAAAAATAAAATGAAATATAGAATTTCAACAATTGGTAAAATTAAAAGTAATGATGAAGACTTGATTACAAGAAAATATCTTAAAAGAATTAAAAATATTGAATTAAAACAATATGAAGTTAAAACAAAAAATAAAGAAAAACAATTAGACAAAGAAGCTGATAAGTTAATTAATTCAACACCTAGAAACGGCAAATTGATCTTACTTGACGAAGAAGGTGAGAATTTATCTAGTTCAGACCTTGCAAAATTAATATTAAATTGGAGCAATGATAATATAACAAGTGTGAATTTTGCAATTGGTGGTGCATTTGGAAACGGTCTAAAAATAAAAAAAACCGCAGATAAAATTATTGCTTTTGGTAAACTTACTTGGCCACATCAAATGGTTAAAATGATGATTGCTGAACAAATTTATAGAATAGAAACTATTATTCAAGGGCATCCTTACCATAAATAAAATTTTTTTAATGGATTTAATTGATGGAAAACAAACAAAATAAACCAATAGTTTTATGTATAATGGATGGTTGGGGAATTAATGAAAATACAGCAAATAATGCTGTAGCATTAGCAAAAACTCCAAATGTAGATTTTTTAACTAAAACATTTCCATATTCAACTTTAGATGCTTCTGGTGAAGATGTTGGGTTGCCTATAGGTCAAGTAGGAAACTCCGAGGTTGGACATATGAACATTGGTTCTGGAAGAGTGGTACTACAAACTCTACCAAAAATAAATAAAGCTTTTGACAATAATGAAATAGAAAAAAATAATAATTTTCAGAATTTTATTTCAAATCATGATAAAAATAAGACTGTTCATCTGCTCGGTTTGTGTAGTGAAGGTGGAGTGCATTCACATTCATATCACATGATTGAAATGTCAAAACTTCTAAAAAAAAATAATTGTAAAACTTGGATACACATTTTTTCAGATGGGCGAGATTGTTCTCCAAAACAATTAGGCCAGGATATTAAAAAATTTGAAATGTCCCTCCCAAAAAATATCAAGATAGCATCACTTGTAGGTAGATACTTTTCAATGGATAGAGATTATAGATGGGAGAGAGTGAAAAAGGCTTTTGATCTTATTGTATGCGGAAAATATGACAGAAAGTTTTCTAATGTATCAGAAGGAATAGAAGAAGCTTATAAAAATAATGAAACTGACGAATTTATTTCACCAACTCTGATTGGAAATTATAAAGGATTTGAAGATGGTGATAGTTTAATTATGATAAACTTTCGAGCGGACCGAGTTAGAGAATTATTAACAGCATTACTAGATCCTACATTTAGAAGATTTGAAAAAGATTTTAATACTCCAATTTTATGTAATAATCTTGGAATGACAGAATATTCAACAGAATTGTCAAAATTTATGAATTCTATTTTTGTTAAAGAAAATATTAAGGACACACTTGGAGAGGTCATTTCAAAAGCGAATTTAAAACAATTAAGACTAGCTGAAACAGAAAAATATCCTCATGTTACTTTCTTTTTTAATGGAGGAGAGGAGACGGTTTACCCTGGTGAAACAAGAGTAATGATACCTTCACCAAAAATATCTACATATGATTTACAACCTGAAATGTCGGCAAAGAAAATTGAGACTAAATTAATATCCTCCATAAAAACTAAAACTTATGATCTAATTGTAATTAATTTTGCAAACCCTGATATGGTTGGACATACAGGTGATTTAAAAGCAGCTATTAAAGCAGTGGAAACTGTTGATACAGCAATTGGAAATATAAAAGATATAATAATTAAATATGATGTACAAATGTTATTGACCGCAGACCATGGAAACTGTGAAGTTATGTTCGATGAAATAGCGAACTTACCACATACTTCACATACATGTAATAAGGTTCCTTTGATACTTATTTCTAAAAAAAATAATTATAAGTTGAGAGCTGGAAGATTAGCAGATATTGCTCCAACAATTTTAGAACTTATTTCTATCAAATCACCTAAAAACATGAGTGGTAAATCACTTTTAGTAAAATAAAAGTTATAATTAGATTTTTCTGTAGTTGCTGTACAAAATATATTCTATACTATCATAGCATATTCTCAACTTGAATTAAGGCCTACTAAATGATTAAAAAAATCTCTATTTATAATATAAATTATAATCTTATTGTTTTTTTAGCATTTTTTTTGGTTTTTAATATATGTTTGTTTGAACAAAATCTTGCTAGAGCTGAAAATCGTCAAGAAACCTACAAACAACTAAATCTTTTTGGTGATGTTTTTCAAAGAGTACAGGAACAATACGTAGAAGAAGTTACTGACAAAAAACTGATAGAATCTGCAATTTCAGGTATGCTTCAATCTCTTGATCCACACTCTTCTTATTTAAGTCCAGAATCATATAAAGATATGCAGGTAAAGACCAAAGGAAAATTTGGTGGCCTAGGTGTTGAAATAACCATGGAAGATGGTGTGGTAAAAGTTGTCTCACCGATAGATGATACACCTGCAGCTAACGCAGGTATGAAGTCAGGCGATTTAATTATTGGCATTAATGGAGAGTCAATTAGAGGGCTTTCAATAAATGACGCTGTATCTCAACTTCGAGGTCCTGTTGGTAGTAAGGTTGTTATTACTGTTGTTCGTGATAAAAAAGATCCTTTTGAAATTGAAATAATTAGAGATGTTATAAAAATAAGATCCGTAAGACACAACATTATTAAAAATATAGGTTATGTACGTTTAACTACCTTTTCGGATACAACTACTTCTGGTCTAAAAAAATCCATAGATGAAATTAAAAAGGAACTTGGAGAAAAATTTCAAGGACTAATATTAGATTTAAGGAATAATCCAGGAGGTCTTTTAAATCAATCAATTTCAGTTACTGACTCTTTCTTAAACCAGGGAGAAATAGTATCAACACAAGGAAGAAAAGATGATGATTCTTCAAGAACTTTTGCAAAAAAAGGTGATATAATTGATGGCAAACCCATGATAGTTCTTATAAATAGTGGGTCAGCATCTGCTAGCGAAATTGTAGCAGGAGCACTTAAAGATCATTCAAGAGCAATAATAGTTGGCACTCGTAGTTTCGGTAAAGGATCAGTCCAATCTATAATTCCTTTAGCAGGTAATGGTGCAATGAGACTAACAACAGCAAGATATTACACACCAAGTGGTATATCAATACAAGCTAAAGGTATTGAACCAGATATTATTGTAGAAGCTGGTATAACTAAACTGACTAAAGAAACACCAGAAAATAGGAGAGAAGAAAATTTAAGAGGAGCCTTGGACACAAATAAACAAGATACAAAAAAAGACAGTGTCGATAAACCAGAATTAACTCCAGTTGAAAAACTTTTACAAGATAATCAAATCTCTAGAGCGGTTGATCTCATAAGAGGGATTAACTTATATAGCAATAAAAAGAAAGTAACTTCTACAGCCAAAAGTATGAAAAAACCTATCCCAAACAAAGTTAGTAGTGTTAACAATTGAACATAATTAAAAATAATATTCCTCTTTTAGAAAGACCATATCGTTCTTGTGTAGGGTTAATGGTTTTTAATGAAGACGGAAACGTATTTTGTGGACAAAGACTTGATAATAAAGCTGAAGCATGGCAATTACCCCAAGGAGGTATTGACAAAGGAGAATTGCCTATAGAGGCTGGATATAGAGAATTAAAAGAAGAGACCAGTATAACTAATATTGAGTTTATAAGTGAATATCCAGAATGGTTGAATTATGATATTCCATTACCATTAGCTGACAATCTTTGGGAAGGAAAGTATAGAGGACAAACTCAAAGGTGGCTCTTATTTCATTTTATGGGTAAGGATAAAGAAATAGATATTAATACTAACCATCCTGAATTTAAAAACTGGATTTGGCTTGATCCAGAATTATTACCTGAAAAAGCAATTTCATTTAAGAAGGATGTTTATAGAAAAATTAATGATATATTCATCCCAATAATCAAAAACTTTAATGCTTCAAACTTCAATTAATTATAATGAAAAAAGAGATCAACTCAAATAATGAAAAGCTTGTTAATAAAGTTTCTGAAATATTAACAAAATTTAAAGACGATCCTAAAAAATTTGAAAATATATTTACTGAGCTTTTTGAAAAAGATTTTGAAGTGCAGCTCAATGAAATAAGTGAAGTTAAAAATGGATTATTAGAGGGTTTAATAATATCTGTAAAAGATTTATTTGACGTTAAGGGATATCATACAAGAGGAGGAACTAAGTTTTTAAAACCCGATGTTTCTCTAAGTGATGCAAAATGTATTTCCAGTATAAGAAAAGCTGGTGGCTTACTTCTTGGACATACAAATATGACTGAACTTGCCTACTCAGGTTTGGGAATTAATCCTCATTATGGAACTCCTGACAATCCTTTATATCCCGGTTCTGTACCAGGTGGATCAACATCTGGTGGAGCTGTGTCAGTCGCTTTAAATTTGTCTGACATTGCTATAGGGACTGATACTGGAGGTTCAACGAGGATACCAGCTGCTTTCACGGGTATTACAGGCTTTAAACCTACACAAGATAGTATTTCAAGAGATGGTGTCCTTACCCTCTCAATTAGCTTAGATAGTGTTGGACTAATGGCAAGAAATGTTGAACTTTGTAAACTTGGCTACCATGCTATGAGAAAAAAAATAAATGCTAAACAAGAAAAATTACAATATAAAAATCCAAAATTAATAATTCCTTCTAATTTTGGATTTGAAGATATAGATAATGAAATCAAAGTTGCTTTTAAATTAGCTAAGAAAAAAATTAGTGAAAGTGGATACGAAGTTATTGAAATGAATGTGCCAGTTTTAGATTTATACAAAAAAGTGCCAATATGGCAATTTGCATCAGTGGAGTGTGCAACAGAATATTTTTATTTATATGATAAAAAAAAACATTTAATTGATCCAAACGTATTAAGGCGAATAGAACGAGCTAATGAAGTTACGGCTGTTGAATATAATTTATTACAGAAAATTAGAGCAGATTTAATTGAAAAGTTTAACAAATTTTTAAAAAATAAATTTTTAATTATGCCAACTGTGACAATACTACCACCTTTAGTAGAAAAATGTAAAGATAGTGAATTCTATGATAAGGCAAATTTAATATCGTTAAGAAACACAACTTTAGCTAATTATATGAATGGCTGTAGTATTTCTATACCTTATTTTGAAAATAAAAAGCCTATTGGAATTATGTTAAACGCAACAACCAATGAAGATGATTATCTTTTGAGTATAAGCTCTGATATACAAAAAGTGTTACAGAAATAAATTAACCTATTTCATCCAAAACTACCTTAATGAAAGACGAATTTTTGGTTGCGAGTTCTGCAATATTTTGATCGTTATGATTTTCTTGAGACTGAAAAGCTAGAAGTTTTTCTTCAAGAACTTGTTTATTTGCTTTATCAATCTTTTCAGCTCTTTCTGCTAGTATTGTAACGGTTGTTTCATTTATTTCAGCTATTCCACCATCTATCATTATCTGCGATGAAACTTTATTATCATTAAAAATATCAACCATCCCTCTATCAAGAGTAGAAATAACTTTAGAATGTCTTGGAAGGGCACCAATTTGCCCGTCTGAACCTGGGACAACAACCATTTCCACAGATTCAGATACTATTATAGCTGAAGGTGTTACTACCTCTAAATTAGTTGTGTCTGCCATTCATACCTCATCTCAAAACGTTCAAAAATTTAAGCAGCATCTTTTGCTAATTTCTTAGCCTTTTCTATAGCCTCTTCAATAGTGCCTACCATGTAAAAAGAAGCTTCTGGTAAATCATCATACTCTCCGTCTGCAATTCCTTTAAACCCCTTTATAGTATCTTCTAAAGGTACTAGAACACCTGGTGATCCTGTAAAAACCTCAGCAACGTGGAATGGCTGAGATAAAAACCTTTGAATTTTTCTAGCTCTACTTACAACCAGTTTATCTTCTTCAGACAATTCATCCATACCTAAAATCGCAATGATGTCTTGTAACGATTTATACTGTTGAAGAACTTCTTGAACTTTTCTTGCAACTTCATAATGCTCTTCACCAACAATTCTAGGATCTAGCATTCTTGAAGTTGAGTCTAATGGGTCAACTGCAGGATAAATTCCTATTTCTGCAATCTGCCTTGATAAAACAGTAGTAGCATCTAAGTGCGCAAATGATGTGGCAGGAGCAGGATCAGTTAAGTCATCTGCAGGAACATAAATTGCTTGTACAGAAGTAATAGATCCTTTTGTTGTAGTTGTAATTCTTTCTTGAAGTGCGCCCATATCTGTTGCCAACGTTGGTTGATATCCTACAGCAGACGGTATTCTTCCTAATAAGGCTGAAACTTCAGATCCAGCTTGAGTAAATCTAAAAATATTATCAACGAAAAACAAAACATCTTGACCTTCTTGATCTCTAAAATATTCGGCTAACGTTAATCCTGTTAAAGCCACTCTTGCTCTTGCTCCAGGAGGCTCATTCATTTGGCCATATACAAGTGCTGCTTTAGAGCCTGGACCATCTGGAACGATAACTCCAGATTCTACCATCTCATGGAAAAGATCATTACCTTCTCTAGTTCTTTCGCCAACACCTGCAAAGACAGAATATCCACCATGAGCTTTAGCTACGTTATTTATAAGCTCCATAATTAAAACTGTTTTACCAACACCAGCACCTCCAAAAAGTCCAATTTTACCTCCTTTTGCATAAGGTGCTAAAAGGTCAACCACTTTTATTCCTGTTACTAAAATATCAGCAGCAGTTGATTGATCAACATATTCTGGAGCATCTCTATGAATAGGCAAGGTTGATTTGGACTTAACTGGCTTACCATCATCAACTGGATCACCAACAACATTAAGAATTCTTCCTAATGTTTCAGGTCCAACAGGAACTGTAATTGGTGCACCTGTTTGAACTACGTCCATACCACGGACAAGACCATCAGTGCTATCCATAGCTATGGTCCTTACTTCGTTTTCACCTAGATGCTGCGCAACTTCTAATACTAGTTTTTGTCCATTATTATCTATCTGAAGAGCATCTAATATTTGAGGAAGATCTGCATCAAACTCAACATCAACCACAGCTCCAATCACTTGAGATATTTTGCCATTTTGTTTAGTGGACGGTTTTTTCGCCATAATGTTTCTCCATATTTATATTATAAGGCCTCTGCACCTGAAATAATTTCAATTAATTCTTTTGTAATCACTGCTTGTCTTGTTCTATTATATTGAAGAGTTAAATTATCTATCATCTCGCCAGCATTCCTAGTAGCATTATCCATTGCAGTCATTCTAGCAGCTAGTTCACTTGCCGTACTTTCAATTTGAGAACTATATAATTGAGTGGCTAAATTACGAGGTAATAGATCGTTCAATATTTCTTCTTCGCTTGGCTCAAATTCATATATTGAACTAGAGTCATTTTCATCAATCTCATCATTTTTAACTTCTACCGGGATAAGAGATTTAAAAGTAACTTCTTGAGTAATTGCAGAAACAAATTTATTAAAAATTACTCTGCATGTACCAAATTCATTGTTTTTAAATAAATCGATTATTTTTTTTGCTAAAACTTCAGCATCTGTGTAATTTGGTTTTGCTGAATTTCCATCTATTTTTTCAACAAACAAGTCACCAAATTCTCTATTGAGTGCATCAGCGGATTTTTTTCCTACCATAAGTAATTTAACATTTATACCATCGTCTTTTAGTTTATTAATTTCAGACCTAACTGTTCTTGTAATTGATCCATTAAAGCCACCGCATAATCCTCTATCTGCAGAAAAAACAACCAATAAATGAGTTTTGATTTCTTCTTTACCACTTAATAGATCTATAGAGCTTCCAATTGCTTTATGAGAAATTTTAGATACAACACTGTCTATAAGAGATGTGTAAGGTCTTGAGGCCAATGCTTGCTCTTGAGCTTTACGCAACTTAGCAGCGGCAACCATCTTCATTGCTGATGTAATTTTTTGTGTAGACTTGACTGAACCAATTCTATTTTTAAGGTCTTTTAAAGAAGGCATAAACCTAATCCTTATTAATTCAAATTATCTAAGTAAAATTCTTTACTAATTCGTCTAGTGTGTCTTTAAGAGCTTTTTCAGTATCATCTGAAATAGATTTATCTTTACTTATTGCTTCTAAAATATTAGAACCCTTAGTATTTAATTCTTGAATAAGTGATTGTTCAAACTTACCAATTTTTTGTGTTGGAATTTGGTCTAAATATCCTTTTACACCGGCAAAAATTACAGCTACTTGCTCTTCAACATCCATTGGAGAATATTGAGGTTGTTTAAGTAACTCAGTTAACCTTTCTCCTCTTGATAAAAGTTGTCTTGTTGAAGCATCCATATCAGATGCAAATTGTGCGAAAGCAGCCATTTCTCGATATTGTGCTAAATCTAACTTAATTGTACCAGCTACTTGTTTCATAGCTTTAATTTGAGCAGCAGATCCAACCCTTGAAACAGATAAACCTACGTTAACCGCTGGCCTAATACCTTTATAAAAGAGTTCTGTTTCTAAAAAAATTTGACCATCTGTAATTGAAATAACATTAGTTGGAATAAATGCGGAAACGTCACCACCTTGTGTTTCAATTATTGGAAGGGCTGTTAATGATCCAGATCCATTTTCTCCATTTAATTTTGCGGCTCTTTCAAGTAAACGAGAATGTAAATAAAATACATCACCTGGATAAGCTTCTCTTCCTGGGGGCCTCCTTAAAAGGAGAGACATTTGTCTGTAAGCAACTGCTTGTTTTGATAAATCATCATAAACAATGACTGCATGCATTCCATTATCTCTAAAAAACTCTCCCATAGCAGCTGCAGAGTAAGGTGCAAGAAATTGCATAGGAGCTGGATCAGATGCCGTGGCTGCTACCACAATTGAATACTCTAAAGCTCCTCTTTCCTCTAAAGTTTTAACAATTTGTGCTACTGTTGATCTTTTTTGACCTACTGCCACATAAATACAGAACAACTTCTTAGTATCATCTTTACCAGCTTTATCATTAGTACTCTTTTGATTTAAAAAAGTATCTATTGCAATAGCTGTTTTGCCTGTCTGTCTGTCTCCAATAATAAGTTCCCTCTGCCCTCTTCCTACAGGAATAAGGGAATCGATTGCTTTCAAACCAGTTTGCATAGGTTCACTTACTGATTCTCTTGGCATAATACCTGGAGCTTTAGTCTCAACTCTTGATCTTTTAATATTTTTTAGAGCACCCTTTCCATCAATAGGGTTACCAAGTGCATCAACAACTCTCCCTAAAAGTCCTTTACCAATTGGCACATCAACAATTGAACCTGTTCTTTTGACAACGTCACCTTCTTTAATTGTTTTGTCACTTCCAAATATAACTACGCCGACATTGTCTCTTTCAAGGTTTAAAGCCATACCAGCAATACCACCGGGAAACTCTACCATTTCACCAGCTTGGATCTGATCAAGTCCGTAAACACGAGCAATTCCATCACCTACTGATAAAACCTTACCAACTTCTGTGACTTCAGCATCAGTGCCAAAATTTTCAATCTGATCTTTTAATATTGTTGATATTTCTGCTGCACGAATATCCATTAGTTTGTACCTCTCATAGCTATTTCAAGTCTATTTAATTTAGTTTTTAATGAGTTATCTATCATTTTGGAACCTATTTTAACAATAAGACCTCCAATCAAACTTTGATCAACGTTTGCTGATAATATTATTTTTTTATGACCTGTTGCTTCAGATATTGCTGCAACAACTTTTTTTTCTTGATTCTGGTCAAGTTTAAAAGAGGATGTAACTTCAGCTTTAACCTCACCATTAATTCTAGATACTTCTGATAAAAAGTCATTTATCACTTCGTTGATTAATATTAATCTTCCATTATTTGCAAGAGTTCCGAAGAATTTGATGGTTAATTGTTGAGCTTTAACTTTACTTAAAATTTTAAGTATTGAATGTTGTTTTTCAGATTTAGATATAGCTGGAGACTTGACTAAATTGGACAAACTATCGCTTTCTTTAAGCAACTTTTTTAAGCTCATAAAGTCATCAACTATTTTTGTTAAAATCTTTTTTTCTTCAGCTAATTCATATAAAGCTTTTGCATATCTACCTGACAAGCTAGATGAAACGCTCATCCTAATATTTCCTTTTAAGTAAATAAAATATTATGGATAGCTACCACAGCATTCATATCATTGCAAGTAACAAGGGCACCAAATTGAATTAATTTTACATAAAAGAAAATGGGTCAATATCTATAGTTAATTTAATATGGTTTGGTATATTGATTTTTCCTGTCCAATTTAGAATAACATCTTGAATATTTACATTTTTATCAGATTTTATCAAAAATCTTCTTCTAAATCTCCCTCTTAAAAAATATATTGGTGCAGGGGCAGGTCCAAAAATCTTAACATTTTTGAAAAATGGTGCTATTTTCAATAATTCTGACGAAAAAATTTCTAATTTCCTCTCTAATTTCGATGACAATATTATAGATGCTAACCTACCATAAGGTGGCATATTAGCATATTGTCTTGACACTAACTCTTTATTAAAAAATTCATTTCTATTATTTTTGGAAATTGCATTAATTATTGGATGTTTTGTATCAAAAGTCTGAATTAAAACTACACCTTTGTCTTCTTCTTTTTTTGAATGTCTGCCTGATCTTCCTGATACTTGCTGTAAAACCTGAAAAGTTCTTTCTGATGCTCTTAAATCACCACCGGACAATCCAACATCACTATCGACAATACCAACTAATGTTAAATTTGGAAAATCGTGACCTTTAGCAATCATTTGTGTTCCTATAATAATATCTACTTTGTTATTTTTTATTTTTTCAACTGTGTCATTCAGTATTTTATGATTATTCATTGTATCACTCGATAATACTATTAATCTTGCCTTAGGAAAAATTTCTTTAATTTCTTCTTCGATTCGTTCAACTCCTGGACCACATGCTTTAATTTGACCTTCAACGCCACATTTTTTACAAACATTTTCAAATATTCTTGAATATCCACAATGGTGACATACTAATATATTTTTAGATCTATGCTCAACTAACCAGGTATCACAATTAACACACTTAATTTTATCTCCACATGAATTGCAAATTGATAAGGGCGCGTACCCCCTTCTGTTTAAAAATAATAAACTTTGTTCTTTATTCTTTAATTTACTCTCTAGTTCACCTACAAGCAGGGGAGATAGCCATTTTCCTTTATCAGGTGGATGGGCAATTAAATCAATTAGTTTAATGTGAGGTAAAGTTGCCCCAGTTGCTCTTTTTGACAAAGTTAAATGAATATATTTTCCATTTTTTGCATTGTAAAATGTTTCTAATGATGGAGTTGCGGAGGCTAAAACTATAGGAGCTGAAGATCTTGTAGACCTATAGATAGCCATATCTCTAGCATTATACCTGACGTTTTCTTCTTGTTTAAAGGCTTGTTCATGTTCTTCATCAACGACAATTAAACCTAAATTTGAAATAGGAATCATTAGCGCTGATCTTGCTCCTACAATAACTCCAGCCGAACCGTTTAATGCAGACAACCAAATTTTTTTCTTTTTTTTCTTTGTTATTTCAGAATTCCAAACTAATGGAGCAAAAGAAAATTTTTTCAAAAATCTTTTTTCCCAATCTGGCGTCAAAACTATTTCTGGGAGTAAAATTAATGCTTGCTTACCTTGATCTAAACATGTCCTAACTGTTTCAAAGTAAGTTTCAGTTTTACCAGAACCTGGGACCCCATCAAGCAAAAAACAATCTGATTTTGTCTTAATAATTGAATCATTTATTCTATCTACTGCAAATTTTTGTTCTAAATTTAAAAAGTCATAATTTTTTTTATTTTCTCTAGGATCTATTAAAAAATTAGAATCTAAATTCAGTGTTTTGAGAACTTTCTTTTCTTGTATCAGATTTTTCTGGGCCATATCTTTCAAAATTGCTTTTGAAACGCCTGTCTGTTCAATTATTTTATTTTGTGATTTTCCATTATCTAAATTTAACAGAAAATCTAGAACTAACTTACGGTTGTTGGTAATTTTAATTTCTTCAATTTCGTTTATATCATCTTCATTTAGAAAATTACTTTTGTACACTTTTTCAAAATCTGGAGCAGTAATGGCTTCTATCGGCGTTAATATCATCTTTAGTACTAGACCTTTAGAGACACAATACCAACCAGCTAAAAAATTCATTAATTCAATTGAGGGTTTTGGTAATGGTTCAAGATCATAAACTTGAAGAATTTTTTTCAATTTTGACTCAAGTATGGTTTTTGTCCCGTCACCAATGATTATACCTACTATTTTTCTTTTGCCAAAAGGAACTAAAACGATTTGACCAACACTAAAGTTGGTGTTTTTATCTTCTAAAACGTAGTCGAATGGTTCGTTGAAAGGCCCACTAACTAAGACAGACACTTCTTTTGAATTTATATTTTTCATTTACTATCTTTATGAAATAAGTTTAAAAGCAAAATATAGTTATAATTTTTAAATAGTGTATTATAAATTATGATTAATGAAATATTTAAACTTCAAAAAAGTTAAAAGGATTAGAGATGCAATTATTTATAGACACTGCTGAAATAGAGGAAATTAAGTCGTTAAATATTACTGGGTTAATTGATGGTGTAACCACTAACCCGTCTTTAATAGCTAAATCTGGAAGAAATATAATCAGTACAATTGAAGAAATTTGCAATGAAGTGTCAGGACCAGTAAGTGCAGAAGTCACCGCGACAGATTTTGACAATATGATATTAGAAGGTAAAAAACTCTCTTCAATTGCTCAAAATGTTGCAATTAAAGTTCCTTTAACATTCGACGGTTTAAGAGCATGTAAAGCATTTTCTGACGATGGAATTATGGTTAATGTCACCTTATGTTTTAGTGCAGCTCAAGCTCTATTAGCAGCAAAAGCAGGCGCAGCTTTTATATCTCCTTTTATAGGTAGATTAGATGACATTGGTGCTGATGGCATGAATTTAATCTCTGAAATTACTGAGATCTACGATATTCATGGATTTGATACTAAAGTTCTTGCAGCCTCAATAAGAAGTGTTCAAGACATTGTAGATTCTGCAAAGTTGGGTGCAGATGTTGCCACAGTACCACCAAAATTCTTAAAATCTATGTATAACCATCCTTTAACTGATAAAGGCTTATCAGATTTTCTATCTGATTGGAAAAAAACAGGACAATCAATTTTGTAATACATGTTGGAAGAATTGAATAAAAATAGTATTTCTAAAAATGAAAATGATGCAATTTTGTCCTGGATAAAATATCTAGAAACAATTCGTGGTTATGGGGAACATACCTTAGATGCATATAAAAGAGACGTGTTAGAATTTTCAAATTTTTGTACTGACAAAAATCATGAATTCTTGTCACCAGATAAATATATTTTTAGAGAATTTTTGTCAGTTTTATCTGAAAGACAATTGTCTAGACCAACAGTCGCTAGAAAAGTATCAAGTTTAAAAAATTTTTACAAATTCCTTATAAGAGATAAAGTTATTTCTTCACTTGATATGTCCATCTTTAAAAGTCCAAAACTAAAAAGATCATTTCCAAAATCCATAGAGTCAAATCTAGTAGCACAGGCTTTAGAATCAATTATGAATAATGAATCTGATCACTGGATTAATTTACGTGACAGGGCAGTTTTACTTCTACTGTATGGCTCAGGTTTAAGAATAAGTGAGGCGTTATCCTTAAAAAGAAAAGACGCACCCAATGGGGAGTGGTTAAGAGTAAAAGGTAAAGGTAACAAATATCGAGATGTACCTCTTTTACCAATTATTTGTAAAGGAGTTAGGGAATATATAGATCATTGTCCATTTGATACTAATGGAGATGAACCGCTTTTTTTGGGAAAACGAGGAGGAGAATTATCTCCAAGAATTATTCAAAGAAGAGTAGAAAATCTAAGGTATGAATTGGGCTTACCATCCCATACTACACCTCATGCTTTACGGCATGCATTCGCCACTCATTTATTATCTGGTGGCGCAGATTTAAGAGCTATACAACAATTGCTTGGCCACTCTAGCCTTTCAACCACCCAAAGATATACAGATGTAAACGAAGAAGAACTTTTGAGATTACATAAAGCAATACATCCACGCTCATAAAAAAAGGCGATTTAACATAATCAAATCGCCTTATTCAAAAATCGTTACCTATCTGATTATAACAAATCAAACCTGTCCATATTCATAACCTTATTCCAAGCTGCAATAAAGTCATTAATGAACTTCTCATGAGAGTCACTACATGCATATACTTCAGAAATAGCTCTTAGTTGAGAATTTGAACCAAAAGCTAAATCCACACGAGTAGCAGTATTAACTTTTTCTGAAGTGGATCTGCTTACACCTTGATAAGTATTGCTGTTCACTGGTTTCCATTCAATACCCATATCAAGAAGATTTACAAAATAATCATTAGATAATTTACTTGTATCTTTTGAGAAAACGCCATGACCATCTGCACTTATCCCAAGAGATCTTAGTCCACCAATAAGAACAGTCATTTCTGGTGCTGTTAAACCCATTATCTGAGCTTTATCAAGCAACATTTCTTCGGGACTAATACCATAGTCTTCCTTTTGATAATTTCTAAATCCATCAACTACTGGCTCAAGAACCGCAAATGAGTCAACGTCTGTTTTTTCTTGAGTTGCATCTCCTCTTCCTGGCGTAAAATCTAGGCTTTGTCCTGATGCTTTTTCAATTCCGACATTTCCAGCAAGAATAATTACATCAGCAATAGATGCACCAGTTTTTTCAGATATTGATGTGTATACATCTAGGACTTTGGATAGTTCGTTTGGTTTGTTAACCTCCCAACTTCTTTGAGGTTCCAGACGAATACGAGCACCATTAGCTCCGCCACGCATATCTGTCCCTCTAAAAGTAGAAGCACTTGCCCATGCTGTCTCTACCATTTGCTTTGTAGACAATCCACTATCTGAAATTAGAGATTTTACTGCGCTGATATCATAGCTTTTGTTCCCAGCAGGGACTGGGTCTTGCCAGATCAACTCTTCTTCGGGAACTTCAGGTCCAAGATAACGAGTCTTTGGTCCCATATCACGATGTAGTAATTTAAACCATGCTCTAGCAAATGCATCCTGAAATTGATCCGGGTTTTTATGAAATCTCTTTGAAATTACTTTGTAAGCAGGATCTTCTCTCATGGCCATGTCAGCAGTTGTCATCATTGTTGTAACTTTTTTTGACCCATCATGAGCATCTGGCGCCATATCTTCTTCTTTAGGATTTATTGGATGCCATTGAAAGGCTCCTGCAGGACTTTTTACTAATTCCCACTCGTATCCAAATAACAAGTCAAAATAACCATTATCCCATTTTGTAGGGTTAGCAGTCCAAGCACCTTCAATTCCACTTGTTATAGTGTCGCTACCAAATCCTGTACCATAAGAGTTCTGCCACCCAAAACCCATTTGTTCAATTGGTGCACCTTCTGGCTCTGCACCAACATACTTATCTGGATCAGATGCGCCATGTGCTTTTCCAAATGTATGACCACCAGCAGTCAGAGCAACTGTTTCTTCGTCATTCATTGCCATTCTTGCAAATGTCTCACGAATATCCCTTGCACTTGCTAAAGGATCAGGATTTCCATCTGGACCTTGAGGATTAACATAAATTAATCCCATCTGAACCGCGCCAAGAGGCATTTCTAAATCACGATCGCCAGTATATCTTTTGTTTTCTAACCATTCGTTTTCTTGTCCCCAGTAAATATCCTCGGGTGGAGACCAGATATCTGCTCGTCCTCCACTAAAACCAAATGTTTTTCCGCCCATAGACTCAATGGCGACATTTCCAGTTAAAATAAAAAGATCAGCCCAACTAATTTTATTTCCATATTTTTGCTTGATTGGCCACAATAGCCTCCTCGCCTTATCAAGGTTTCCATTGTCAGGCCAGCTATTTAATGGGGCAAATCTTTGATCACCAGTACCCCCGCCTCCACGGCCATCACTAGTTCTGTATGTTCCAGCGGCATGCCATGTCATTCTAATAAAGAAAGGACCATAATGACCATAATCAGCCGGCCACCATTCCTGAGAGTCTGTCATCAAATCATGTAAATCTTTTTTTAAAGCCTGATAATCAAGTTTTTTGAATTCTTCTCTATAATCAAAATCCAAACTCATTGGATTTGATCTCTTATCGTTTTGATGAAGTATACTTAGGTTAAGTTGGTTAGGCCACCAGTCACGATTAGTTGTGCTTACACCACTGTTTGTTGTGACGGAACCGTGCATTACTGGACATTTGCCGATATCATCCATTAGGGATCCTTTCTGAAATCTTATTAAATTGTATATTTTGAAAATATGCAGTGTGCTTATTTATGTCAAGTAGTTTAGAACGATTTTAAAGTAAAAAAATCAAATTTGCTTCTTAATTTTTATTAACACCTCAACACCGTTATTACGATAACCTTGAGGAATTTTTGGAAGCTTGTGTAAGTTAACTTCTTGATTTTCAATATCAATTAATTCACCTGTTTCTTCATCTAAAAAATGATGATGCTGATTTATATTTGTATCAAAAATAGCGGTGTCTTTTGAAGATTCAACCTGTTTAATAAGACCACAATTTCTAAATTTTTTAAGGCAATTATAAATTGTAGCTATAGACATTGAATTACCCGAAGAATTTATTTCGTTCTGTAGATTTTCAGCAGTAAAATGTCTATTAATACCATCTAAAAGGATGTCTGCAATTATCATCCTCTGTTTAGTAGGTCTTAAACCAGCTTTCCTTAATTTTTCTTTATTATTCATAATATAATTATTACACTAATTGATAGTAATTCTCAATAAACAATTAATTTATTGTATTATAGAGCCTTTTTGTTCATTCAAGCTTTACGTAAGTCAAATAAAATGTGATCTTCTTCATATTAAGAGGAGATAATATGTCAAGGCCATGTGATCTAGATGCTATTGAAGCAAGAAGGTTAATTGGAAACAAAAAACTTTCACCGTTAGAGCTAACAAAGAGTTGTATTGAGCAAATAGAAAAATTAAACCCTTCTGTAAATGCAGTTGTAGCAATTAATAATGCAGATGTTCTAAAACAAGCAAAAAAAGCTGAAGATGATGTAATGTCTGGATCAGAACTAGGTTTACTTCATGGTTTACCCGTTGGCATAAAAGATTTAAATATTGTTAAAAATCTCCGCTCAACATCTGGGTCTAAAATCTATGAAAATAGAATCCCTGAAAGTGATGACACTATAGTTGAGGATATAAGAAGTGAAGGTGCAATAATTTTTTGTAAGACAAACACACCAGAATTTGGTGCAGGTGGTAATACAAAAAATTTTGTTTATGGTGCTACTTCTAATCCATTTGATCTAACAAAAACTCCTGCAGGTTCTTCTGGTGGAAGCGCTGCAGCTTTAGCCTGTAACATGATGCCATTGGCTAATGGTAGTGATTATGGAGGAAGCCTCAGGACCCCTGCTGGATTTTGTGGTGTTAATGGTTTTAGACCTTCTCCAGGTTTGGTACCAGCAACTGAAGCTGCTGTAGGTTTGAACCCTTTTTCAGTTCAAGGCCCAATGGGCAGAAGTGTGTCAGACACTTATTTACTATTACGAGCTCAAGCAAATTTAAATAGAATGGATCCGTTCTCAAGTTTTGACAGTATTTCAATGCCTCAAGAATTGATTGGGGCAGACCTATCAAATATAAAAATGGCATACTCAGCTGATCTTGGATGTGCTCCAGTAGACAGTGATATTAAATCAATTTTTCTTGATAAGGTAAGTACTTTTAAAAGTAATTTTCGAAAGTCAGAGCAAGCTGAGCCAGATTTTTTAGATGTGCATAATTGCTTTGAAGTCATACGAGGATTTAACTATGTTGCATCACATAAAGAAAGATTTGATAATTCAAAAGATTTGTTGGGGCCAAATGTAATTGATAATGTTGAAAGAGGATTAAAGTACTCTCTTTCAGATGTATCATGGGCTCATGTGATGCAAACAAAAATTTATAGAAACTTTCGTAATTTTTTTAATGAATATGATGTTCTGATTTGTCCTGCTGCATCAGTTTCTCCATATCCGCATGAACAATTATTTGTTGATGAAATTAATGGAGAGAAAATGCCAACTTATATGAGGTGGTTATCACTTAGTTATGCAACCACAATGGCGATCCCTTGTGTTTGGGCATTACCATGTGGATTAGATCATCAACAAATGCCCTTCGGTATTCAATTAATTGCGCCCGCTGGAAAAGATGTAGATTTATCTGAGATTGCAAAAAGTTTGGAATCAATTTTAATTAAAAATGAAGCTACTAAAAGGCCAGTTCCACAAATAGTTTAAGGTTTAAAAATGATTGAGACAAGATTAGATAAAAATTTCAAAATTAAAGGTTTTTTTGATAAGGAAACATCCACTATCAGTTATGTCGTTTATGACATGATCTCAAAAAAATGCGCCGTAATAGATAGTGTTTTAGATTTTGATTTTTCATCAGGTACAATAGATTATCATAATGCAGAAAAAATTATTTCTTTTATAGAAAAGATTAAATTAGATCTTGAGTGGCTTATCGAAACACACGTTCACGCAGATCACTTGTCTGCATCTCCCTATATCCAGAAAAAACTAGGTGGAAAAATTGGTATATCTGAAAAAATCTCCGATATACAAAATATTTTTGGTAAAACATTTAATGCTGGGACTGAATTTCAAAGGGATGGTAGTCAGTTTGATAAATTATTTAAAGATAATGATGAATACAAAATTGGAAGTATAAAATGTAAAGTAATCAATACTCCAGGCCATACACCAGCTTGTACCGCACATGTGATTGGAAATTCTATTTTTGTAGGAGACACATTATTTATGCCAGATCTTGGTAGTGCCAGAGCTGATTTTCCTGGTGGGGACGCTCGTGAACTTTATAGATCGATTCAAAAAATATTGAGCTATCCTGACGATACCTTAATTTTTGTTTGCCATGATTATCCACCGACTTCACGAAAAGTTGAGTGGGTTACAACAGTGGGTGAGCAGAAAAAAAAGAATATTCATGTAAAGACCTCAATTGGAGAAGATGAGTTTGTTAAAGTAAGAGAGGCAAGAGATAAAACATTAAATATGCCTAAACTCATAATACCATCAATTCAAGTAAATATGAGAGCTGGTAATCTTCCGCCTGCAGAAGACAGTGGAGATGTCTTTATCAAGGTGCCAATTAATAGCATGAAGAATTTAGTCTAATTCTTTTAAAACAGATTGAACAATTTCAAAAATTTTGTCTATATCATGATTTTCTGCAATTAAAGGAGGAGAAAATGCAAGTGTATCTCCTGTCACTCTTAGCATTAAACCCTTATGCCAAGCTTTTTTCATAGCTTCATATCCTCTAGCGCCTACAGCTCCTGGCCTTGGAGCAACTTCTATTGCAGCTACTAAACCTAAATTTCTTATATCAATTACATTTTTATCATTTTTAAGCTGGTGAACGATATTCTCTAAATATTTAGCTGTTTTACCAGCCTTATTGAACAAGTCCTCATCTCTATAAATATCTAGTGCAGCAAGACCAGCGGCAGATGCAATAGGATGTCCTGAATATGTATATCCATGAAAAAGTTCTATGGGCATATCTGCTTCGTCCATCATGGTATCATATATCTCCTTAGACACTACAGCAGCACCCATAGGAATAATTCCATTAGTGATTGCCTTCGCACACGAAATAATATCAGGAGTAACTCCAAAATACTCAGAAGCTGTTGCTTTTCCAAGGCGCCCAAAACCAGTTATAACTTCATCAAAAATTAATAAAATGTCGTGTTTATCACATATTTCTCTTAGTCTTTTTAAATAATTTTTTGGAGGCGGTAAAACGCCAGTAGAGCCTGCTACAGGCTCTACAATAACAGAAGCAATATTGGATGCATCATGAAGTGCAATAATGTCTTCTAATGTATCTGCCAAATAGTCACCATGTTCAGGTGAACCTTTAGAAAATCTATTTTTTTCTGGAAGAAATGTATGGGATATATGATCTACGCCCGTTAGCAATGATCCAAAATATTGTCTGTTTCTTGGCATTCCACCAACTGAAATTCCACCAAATCCGACACCATGGTAGCCTCTTTCACGACCAATTAATCTTGTCTTAGTTCCTTTACCTCTAGCACGATGATAAGCTAAAGCTATTTTAAGAGTACTATCAACAGCTTCAGAACCAGAATTTGTAAAAAAAACATGGTCTAAACCTTTTGGAAATATATCAGCGACACGACTTGCAAGTTCAAAAGATTTTGGATGACCATATTGAAAACTTGGAGCAAAATCCAAAGTTGCTGCTTGCTCAGAAATAGCAGATGTTATTTCTGGTCTATTATGTCCTGCATTAACACACCATAGTCCAGCTGCACTATCTAGAATATCTTGCCCAGTTTCACTTTTGTAATACATACCATCAGCAGCAACAACCATTCTGGGATCTTTCTTGAAATCCCTATTAGCCGTAAAAGGCATCCAGTAAGATTCTAAATTATTTAATCTTTTCATTATAAATCTCCGAGAGTTAAATTTTACAACTCACTATTTAACTACTTTGACAACATGTATTAATAACGTCAAGTTAATGATTTTTAAATTATAAAAATTGATCATTAATATTTCCAAGACTTGGAGCAGAGGCTCTTTTTTGGTCTTTTCTAAATTGCATATCTATAGGTATAGGTAGAGCAGGAATTTCCTCACCTAAATTATTTATGATTTTGTTTTCAAAAATCTTTCTAACTTTAAAGTGGTTGTCATTGATTGCTTCTTCAATCGATTTAACAATTGAGCAGCAACAATCTGCTTTGTTAAATACATCAAGCCAGTAATTTTTTTCTTTTTGTCCAATAATTTTTCTAATTTCTTTAATAACCTTTTCTTGATCATTCTGCATTTTAATAAATTTTTTTGGGAGTTCTATTGCCTCACAAAACTTATTCCAAAATCTATCCTCTAAGGGCGCTGCTGCTACATAACTTCCATCACTTGTTTTGTAGATATTATATCTAGGAGAACCTCCTGATAAAACTCCATCACTATTGCCTGGCCATTTGTTATGGGCAAACCCAGAACCTAAACCCCAAAACATAAAAGGAAAAAGATTTTCTGTCATAGATAGATCTATATATGAGCCTTCTTTATTTAAGTCCCTTTTTCTTAATGCTAATAAGATATTAATTACAGCCGGATAAGATCCGCCCGCTATATCTGCTACAAGTGCTGGCGGTACGACGGTATCATTTTCTTGACCCATGCTTATACTCAGAAGACCTGCATTACCTATATAGTTAAGATCATGGCCAGCAACCATACTCTTTGGTCCATATTGACCATAACCTGTGATAGAGACATAAATTATGTCTTGGTTAATTTTTTTTATACTTTCGTAATCTAATCCCAGTCTTTTCATTACGCCAGGCCTGAATTGTTCAATTATAATGTCAGCTTCTTTTAAAATTGGTATCAAGATTTTAAGATTTTTAGGATCTTTTAAATCAAGTGATAAACTTTTTTTACCTCTATTAAGCAAAGAAAAAGATACACTTTGTTCACCCCATTGAGGATTAGACAATCTTATTTCATCACCAACACCAGGTTTTTCAATCTTAATTACCTCTGCTCCTGTTTCTGATAGGAATAAGCTTGCAAGTGGTCCAGGTAAGAGAGTTGAAAAATCTATTACTTTTATGCCCTCTAAGGATCCTTTTAATACTTCTTTCATAATGAATTCCTAAAATTTAATTTATATCAAACCTCTTTGACTTAAATTTTTAATCATTGAAGATATGCCAAACTCCCATTGTGGACAAGCTGTGGATAAATTGACATAATTTACTAATTCACCCAAATTAGGCTCTGAAATAGTTACCTTATCACCAATTTTATGAGTAAATCCCTCACCTAAGACGTCTCTATCTTCAGTTGGGGCAAATAAGGTTCCTAAAAACAACATAAAACCATCTGGATATTGATGATGTCTTCCAATTGTTTGATTTACCAAATCTTCTGGATCCCTGCTTATTTCTGACATAGAGCTTGAACCATTTAATATATATCCTTCTTCACCTTCAACTTTTAATGTAATATGAGCTGATTTCATATCATATAGTGAATAAGTATCGTCAAAAATTCTTATGAAGGGTCCAATTGAACATGAGGCGTTATTGTCTTTAGCTTTGCCCAAAAGAAGAGCCGAACGCCCTTCAACATCTCTTAAGTTAACATCGTTACCAAGAGTAGCTCCTTTGATTATGCCTTTGCTGTTAACCGCTAAAACGATTTCTGGTTCAGGATTATTCCAATTTGAAATAGGATTTAGACCTACTTCTGATCCGAAACCAACTGATGATAAAGTCTGAGCTTTAGTAAAAACTTCAGCATCTTTACCAATTCCAACCTCTAAGTATTGTGACCATAAACCTTCTTTAATAAGTGCATTTTTTACTTCAATAGCTTTTTCTGACCCAGGAATAATATTTTGCAGACTGTCACCAATCAATCCACCAATATGATTTCTAAGACTTTCTGCTTTTTTTGGATCACCTGCTGCTCTTTCTTCAATTACTCTTTCAACCATTGATTTAGCAAATGTTACACCGCATGCTTTAATTGCTTGAAAATCACAGGGAGCAAGTAGGTGATATTCTGATTTTTTTTTAAAGCTTAATTCAAACAATTCTTCAACTGAAATTAATTTTATACCTTGAACGTTATTTAAATATTGTTTTATATTTTCTAATTCAAGCAAATCTCTTACAGTGGGGATCTCTTTAGATGTAATGTCATATACATTTCCATCTTTTATTCTAATTAAACATGGTCCATTTTTCGAATTGTCCCATATTCGTCCAATAAAACATCCCTTTGAGTAATCCATTCAGCTCTCCTTAAAAAACTACTGATGATAATATAAATGAAAATTTGAATATTTAAATTTAATTATATAGTGTTTAATTTTATTTACTTTTAAGAGGTGTTGTAATGAGTGCTTTTTTTGAATTAAGAATTTATCAAATTGCTCCTGGAAAAATGAATGAATGGGTTTCGTTTATGGAGAAAACTATAATGCCTTTTCAAGTAGAAAAAGGTATGGTTATACATGGCAGTTTTGTAATGGATAGTTCAGACCAATTCGCTTTAGAGAATGGTGAACGTGTAATGAATTCTGAACAAAAAGGAAATACATATGTCTGGATTAGAAGATTTGAAAATCAAGATGAAAAAGTAAAACTTTACAAGGCTGTTTATGAAAGCAAAGAGTGGTTGGAAAATATTGCTCCAACAGTCGCAAAACTTGTAGATAGAAATTCTATACTTGTTCAGAACTTAAGCTCCACTCCACTATCTGTAATGAAATAAAAAGGATAAATTTTTGATACAATTATATGGTAGAAGAAATTCTATAAACGTCCAAAAGGTCTCATGGGCTCTTTGCGAACTAAATCTTGAATTTAAATGGCATGATGAGTATGGAAAGTTTGGAAAAGTTAACGTAGAAAATTATGAAAAAATAAATCCTCAACTTATCGTCCCAACTTTAGATCACAACGGATCTGTAATTAAGCAGTCAAATGCGATTGTGAGATACTTATATAGAAAATATACAGATGTATATGAAATTTCTAAAGACGAAGATATTGCAATTGCTGAGTCATGGATGGAATTTCAAACAACTGATTTGCAACTAAATATGACACCGATATTTTGGGGATTAGTTAGAAATCCACCAGAAGATTGTGATCAAGAACTGATTGATAAAAATATTATTTTATTAAATAAAAAGTTTGAAATTTTTGATAAATTTTTAGAAGATCATGAATATATTTTAAATAATAAATTTGGAATGTCAGATATTATAATGGGCGCTGCTTCTTATAGATACCTTTCTTTACCTATTGAACGCCCAAATCTTTTCAACTTAAAAAGTTGGTATGATAAAATAAGTAACCGTGATTGTTTTAAAAAAAATATTCTTGGTACTTTTGGATAAAACTATATTCATATATGTCTAAATTAATTTTAATACGTCATGCTAAATCTGATTGGAGTGGTAATGTTAATGATCTTCAAAGGGGTTTGAATAAAAGAGGTTATAATTCTTGTAGAGTTATTTCTAAGGAACTAAAAAAAAGAATAAATAAACCAGATTTGTTTTTAATCTCACCTGCATTAAGAGCAAAATTAACTTACGAAAATATCTTTTTAAATTGGGATGATAAAGATAATAATTTATTCGTTGAAGAAGATTTATATCACGCATCAATAGAACAGATTGAAAAAAAATTAGCTTCCAAAGTACTTGGATTTAGTACTGTGGTTATAATAGGTCATAATCCAATATTAAATTTATTAATGTATGAACTAACAACTAAAGGTCATAATAAATTACCAACTAATTTAGTTACTTGTGGTGTTGTTATGATAGAATATTCTAAAAATAATTTTAAAACACCAGTTTTTACAAACGGGGAAGTTGTCGATCATTTTTTTCCTAGAATGTATATGTAGAATTTAAAACCTTGATTTGTAATAAAATTTTAATATTATTGTAATAAAATTGTAATAATTAGGAAATTTATCATGATTCTTAGTTTTTTTTTCCCTTTTTTTATATTTATGAGTTTTAATTTTACATCCCTAGCAGCATTACCAACTAACGACAATTTTAATAAATCAAGAAAAGTTAATTTTGTTGAAAATGTAGAATCAGCAAAAGAAAAATTAATATTAAAAGATTATGATAGTGTTATAAATCTTCTTTCTATTAATATTAAAAGTAGAGATATACCTGATAGTTACCTGGTAGAAAGTTTAATTAATAGAGGCAATGCATACTTCTTTACTAAAAATTATGATTCTGCAAAGGCAGATTATTTAAGTTGCTTGGATATAAAGTTATGCCAGAGAGCTGATATAAATCTCATTTTGGGTAAATTAGAGCTGAAGCTAGGTAATAATGAAATTGCTGCTTCTTACTTTAAAAATGCTATATTACTATCAAAAAATAACTTTAAAGTACTTTATGAAGCTCTCAGTTTCTTTAAAAATCCTTAATTAATAATTTTGAAACAAAAATCTAAATAATTTGTAATAATTTAATGAAAGTATTTTTCATTATTAATTAATATAAGTTTTATTTTTTGTGTTTTTTTCATTTCAAAATGACAATAGAAGTAGTCCTAAACCAAAAAAGAGTTGGCATTTTCGAAAACGTGGTCAACAAAACTATAAAAAGAAAAAAGTTGAAAGAAGAAACAGCTCAGAGCTTATAAATAAAATGATCAAATATCAATTTGAAAAAGATGAGTACCAAAGAATTCAAAAAATTAAGAATATAAATAAAATCGATAATAATGATTGTAAAAAAAGAAATGGTAGCGCTAAAACTCTTAGGCAAAGACACCTCAAAAGGAAAACTTTTAAAAAACCTGTTGGAAAATCAGGGTGGGCTGTTTTTCATGGGCCTGTTTTAACAAAAATATGATATCATTTATTTTCTTCTAATTTTATATTAGATTATTTATAAGACAATTTTGATTAAATTGGAGGTAAGGACTTCAATGAAAGTTGGTTTCATTGGTTTAGGTAATATGGGCAAACCACTTGCTGATAGATTGCTTATAAATAATGAGCTTTTTGTTTATGATCTTGATCAAAAAAAATTAGAGTATTTTACAAACAAAGGAGCAATATCATGCTCTACCCCCTCAGAATTAGCTTCAACCACATCTATAATTTTTTTATGCTTGCCCACAAGTGTAATCGTAGACAAAGTTATTAATGGAGAAAATGGATTAATTAAATCAGCAACAAAAGGTTCTTACATTATTGATATGACCACAGGGGAACCTGAAACCACAAGGAGAATAGCTAAAATACTTAAAGAAAAAGAGATTAATTTTATAGATGCTCCAGTTAGTGGAGGTCCAAAAGGGGCTCATCAAGGAAATATAGCTATAATGGTAGGTGGGACAGAAAGCCAATTCGCAAAAATAAAACCTATAATGGATGATATAAGTTCAAATATTTTCTATGCTGGTAAAATAGGATCGGGACACTCTATTAAAGCTGGCAACAATTTGCTTAATTTAATTTGTAGGATGGCAACTTTTGAGGTTGTCTCACTTCTTGTTAAGGATGGTGTTGACTCAAATAGAGCAGTTGAAATTATTCAAAAAAGCTCTGGTAGAAACTATGCCACTGAAATCACACTCCCTGATAACATTCTATCTGGTAAAATGTTTCAGGGTTTTAGCACTGGTTTAATGAAGAAGGATGCAAGCGTAGCGACTAAAATAGCCTATGCAAATAAAATTGAAATTCCTTTAGGAAAATTATCTCAGGAATTGTTAAATAGGACTATTGACGAGTTTGGAGAAGATGCTGATATGAGCAATGTCGCTCTTACTTATGAAAAATTAACTGGTACAAAAATCAGACCTTAAAAAACTCTAATTAAACAACACCAATCCATGAATTAAAGTCCATAAAAAAAGTGACAGCATAACAGCAGCTGAACCGTAGTCCTTAGCTCTTTTAGACAAACCATGATATTCAAACGATATTCTATCAACAGCTGCTTCAACGCTAGAATTTAATAGTTCTATAATTAAAACGAGAGAAGTTGCAAAAGTCATGAATATTATTTCAATAGCACTAACTTCTGCAATAATTATTACAGATAAGGAAATTATTACTAAAAATATTTCTTGCCTAAAAGCGCTTTCTTCTCGGAGAGCAAAAATTAAACCTGAGCATGAGTTTTTAGCCGCATGAAGTGCTCTTGTAATTCCAGTATTACCCTTATGAGGATTGTCTTCAATGTTGTATGTAGTGTCTTTGTCTCTTATGCTAACTAAATAAGACTCAAATGTTTTACTTGTTGATTCCCATGAAAATTTTTTAGCGTATTCTCTTGGCACTTTTCTTGGTATCAACAAAGCCTTCTTACATGCTTCTTTTAAATTAGAATTTAGAATACCTGCATTCGAATTACCAATAACATCTAAAGGACCACTTACTGGGAAAGCAGCAACAGGAAGACCACATGCCATAGCCTCTAATAATACAAGGCCAAATGTGTCCGTTTTACTCGGAAAGACAAATACATCTGCTTTGTTATAGTAATATTCTAACTCTTCTTTACTCTTAGCTCCATGAAAAATTACCTTAGGGTATTTTTTCTTTAATTCTTTAAATGCGGGTCCATCTCCTACAACCCATTTTTCATATGGCAGGTCTATTTTTAAAAATTCTTCTAAATTTTTTTCTACAGCTACCCTTCCTACATTTAACAAAATTGGATTTTTATTTTTTCTTCTTCCTTTTTTTGGTTTAAAAATATCTAAATCTACACCTCTTGACCATATTTTAGGTTTCCCAATTTTGTGTTTTATCAAGTCTTTTTTAACTTCTTCAGTTGGCACCATTACCAGTTCAGATCTATTGTGAAACCATCTTAAGAATGAATAAGTGATTTTAATTGGAAGTTTTGTTCTTGCATAAACATACTCAGGGAACCTAGTGTGATAAGCTGAAGTAAAAGCCAAACCATTTCTACTAGCATATCCACGTGCTGCAAGACCTAAAGGACCTTCAGTTGAAATATGTAAACAATCAGGATTAAAATCTCTGATCATAGATGAAACTTTTGCACCTGGAAAAAGAGATAATTTTATTTCAGGATAGGTTGGGCATGGTATTGTTAAAAAACCTTCTGGAGTAATCAGCTTTACCTCATGACCTAATTTTTTTATTTGCTTGGATGTTTCATCTAGAGTTCTTACTACTCCATTGACTTGAGGATACCACGCATCTGTTACTATTAAAATTTTCATGCTATTTTTTTTGTTACGGTTAAATCTTTATTATTTACATTATTGTGGTCCAGTAGAGCCCAATTAATAATTTCCAGCTCTCCATTCTGATGTTCCACAAGAGCAGTAAGAGATTCAACCCAATCACCATCATTAGCATAAATTTTATTATTAATTTTTTTCAATTCTGACTTATGAATGTGCCCACAAACAACACCATCACAGCCACGTCTAGATGCCTCTCTAACCATAAGAGTTTCAAAAGCGTTAATAAATGACAAAGCCTTTTTTACTTTTAATTTTAAAAATTGTGATAGCGACCAATATGGTAAGTTAAGCATACGTCTTATTCTGTTAAACCATTTGTTTAACCAGAGGAGAAAGGTATATGCTGAGTCTCCTATGTAAGCTAACCATCTAGCATGTTGCATTACTTCATCAAAAAGGTCTCCGTGTATTACCCACAATTTTTCATTCCTAGCAGTTTTATGAAAAGCTTCATTTTTTATCTTAATATCACCAAATGTAATACCCAGAAAAGTTCTTGCCCCTTCATCGTGATTACCTGGAATAAATGTAATTTTTGTACCTTTTCTCGCTTTTCTTAGTATTTTTTGAATTACATCATTATGAGATTGAGGCCAATACCACTTTTTAGTTAAGCTCCACCCATCAATAATATCCCCAACTAAATATAAATAATTACTTTCATTATATCTTAAAAATTCGAGAAGATGTTCAGCTTGCGAGCCTGTTGACCCTAAATGAATATCGGAGATCCAAATAGCTCTATAGTTTTTATTTTTGTGTTTAACCATTAATATAAAAAGTAATATAATATTAAATAAGAATTTATATATAGGTTTTGTTACAAATTTATTTCTAAAAGATTAAATTAAAATATTCTCATTTATAGCTTTGATCTGCAAAGCTAGAAACTTTGAAAAAATTCTGCACTGAGCTAAACTTCCTGCATGAAACCAAAGTCCTGGCTGTTTGGTTTGCATCCACATATTTCTTAACTCTTGCCTTTCATCATCAAACCCCCAAATCGGACCAATTTTGTCTACAACTGCTTTGCCGAATAATTCTTCTACAACATATTCTTGACCTTTATATCCAGTAGCTGTAACCATCAAATCTATATCAAGCTTTTCTCCTGATTTCATTTCAATGCCAGAGGATAAAAAATTTTCAATGTTTGAAAATTGTAAAACTTTTATCTTACCATCTGCGATTAAATCTGATGCTCCTACATTGAAATAATAACCACCACCCCTGGTTAAATATTTAAATTGCCACCCAGAGTTTTCTTCTCCATATTCAAGGTTAAAGCCAACTCTTGTAAGTTTATCCAAAAGCGGTTTATCAATTCTCTTTGTTTTTTCAGTTAATAACTGGTGTGTCTTTTTGAGTACTTGGAGAGGTGTTGAAATAGTTATTAAATCACAATCGTCAGTATTTGGACCTTCACTATATAATTGATATGGCAATTGTGCGCTCGGTTCCACATTGACTACCATAGATGGTGAGCGTTGTACGATTTTTACATTTGCTCCATGAACATAGAGATCTTGTGCAACATCATGTGCACTTGTTCCAGTACCGTAAACTAAAACGTTTTTTCCATTGTAGTGTTTTCCATTATCATAATCTGCTGAGTGAATGACTTTGCCTTTATAGTGATCCATGCCAGGTATTTTGGTGCGATTTGGAACTGAGCTTACACCAACAGCCATCACAATATGCTTTGGCTTCATGATCTTAATAGTGTCATCAGATAATTTGAGTTTTACTTTCCAGTGCTTTTTATTTTCGTCATATTCCGCACCAATAAATTTTGTATTAGTCCATACATTTAATTCCATACTTTCAACATAATACTCGAACCACCCTGCCAACTTATCTTTCGGAATATATGTTGGCCAGGTAGAAGGAAAAGGCATATATGGTAAATGATTGACATGTGTCTGATTATGTAATTTTAAAGAATGATATCTATTTCTCCAGTTATCTCCTATTCTTTCATTTTTATCTACAATAAGTGTATCTATATTTTGTTGTTTAAGCCTTGCTGCAATTGAAAGACCAGCCTGACCACTTCCAACAACAATTACTTCTGGTTCCCTATTTTTATAAAGCCTATCTTCATTTCTTTTATCTAACCAATTAGGTCCTTCAAGTACATTTTGATATTGTTCATTGTTTTTTTTGTCAGAAGAACTTAGATCACTTAGGGCAGTCAGAAGACTCCAGGCTTTAAAATAACCCTTTCTTTCTTGATCTTCAAATAGACGAACTACTCCCTCACAATTTCCAAATTTTGTTTTGAATCTTAAAATAACTTCAATAACATTTTTCCCAGCTCTTATAACTTCTCTTGGAAGTGTTCTTTGCTGGTCAATTTGGAAACTCTTGGCGGAAACGTCCATTATTTTGTTATAAAGATTTTCGGTTACTTTCGATTTTCCCGATACAGTTTGTATCTTCCATGTAAGGGCTAAAATGTCTCTCCAATGACTGTCTTCAAAAAATAGATTGGAAAGAATTTTAATAGATTCATCTTTATTTTTTTGCTGAGAAATAGCTTGATTGAAACTCTGCAACCAATTATCCACTTCACTTCTGATATTAATAATTTGGTTGTCTAACACAGCAAGCCTCAATAAATTAGGTGTAATTTTAGATCTCTATAATATCAAACTATAGTTTGTAATAATATAAATTTTTTATAAGATATTTCTACATGATTTTTGTGAAGGATTAATTATGAATAGATTAGAGCAAATTGCACAATTTATGTTGGACCAACATAATTCAAAAAAAAACTATGAAAACTTACCAGAAACATTAATGCCTAAAGATTTTGATGAAGCTTATAAAATACAAGAAATCTTTCAAGAAAATTCTGGAAGAGGTAGCTTAGGTGGTTTTAAAATTGCTTTAGCTTCTAAAGTGCAGCAACAACTATGTGGGATAGACCATCCTGTTGCTGGTGGCATTTTTGCAAATGAAATCAAGTCAAGTCCTTCAACCTTTGAATTAGAAAACTTTCATGGATTAGGGTTGGAATTCGAAATAGCTGTAACATTATCAGATGATTTGAAACCTGAAATGGGACCATTTAATAAAGATAATATTAGAGAATTTATAAAATCCCTGTCACCAGCTTTTGAGTTAATTATAGATCGAAATGCAGATTATTCTGACATAAATCCACTATCAATGATAACAGATAATGCTTGGTGCTCAGGAATAGTTATGGGCAAAGAACTTCCAAATTGGGAAAAATTAAACCTAGATATTGTTAGATCACAATTACTTTGGAATGATGAAATTCCCCAAGACGCAATGATAAAGGACGCCAACCCACTTGAGTCACTATCTTGGGTTTCGAACCTATTAACTTCATTGGGAAGGACCATCCCAAAACATAGTGTTATAATTACTGGAAGTGTAATTAAAACACGCGCTCCTCAAAAGGGTGATCATATTATATATAAGGTAGGGGAATTATCAGAGGTAGAGATTAGAATAAATTAGCGATATCAAATAACCCAAAATTTAAAATAGATTGTATAATCATGTTAATTGCCGAGAAACTAAAAAAAACAAGTAACAAATTTCTAAATGTTTTAGCATTTATTTTATTTCTAAGTTTTTCTCCTATTTGAAATCCTATTATGCCAATTACTGATCCAAGAGCACCATATATAAACATATTAGGCTGAAATACCCCTGTTGCTATATATCCAATAGAAACGGGTATGCAACCAATCATTATCAAAAAACCACTAACATCAACAAATTGTTTAGGTTTTACATTTTTCATTAATAAATACATAGTTACTGGAACTGCCCATATCGATGCTGCCCCACCAAAAATACCTCCAAGTGTACCTAGACTAGTTTGCCACAAACTATCACGTTTTGGATTCATTTTAAAACTGAAGCCAAAAATTTGTAAACTTACAAATAAAAGCACTGCAATCGCAAAAATGAGACGAACTATATTGTCTCCAATTTCATTTGCATAAAAAGAAGTAATTAAGATAAATACCACAAGAGAAATAGCAAAATATTTATAATTTTTTATTAAGTCTCGAGGATCATCTGCCTTACTAAACTGCCAAATGTTAGTAACTGTCATCGGTATAAGGTTTAGTCCTAAAGCCATTAATGGTGAAACAAAAAATGTCATTATAGTAATTGCTGTTGTTGGAAGACCAATTCCTAACACTCCTTTGACAATTCCAGCCATAAGAAAAGCGAAACTTATCATTAAAGCAACTTCATTTGAGTCAGTTGATATATCCAATGATTAAACCTTGAAAAATGTCATTTTATAAAATTTTTAATATCATGTATTTCATAATTAACTTAGTCATTTCTTTGCAAAAAATGATAATTATGCCTTGAAACTAGTCTTGAAGAATCTTTCAAGTTCTTAATCTAAAATTTTTTAAAAATAACCACGGACATTTGGATAAAGATTGGCGCAAATATTGGGATTAAATATAAGAGTTATTTCAGTCTATTCAAATTGATAATAACCAAAGTTCAATTAATAAAATAAACTTTAATATTTTTGTAATCAATAACAATATAATTATTTATATGGAAATTAAATCAATATATGAATTGGCCAAAGATGATCTAATTACATGGTTGCCATTAAAAAATATTTTCTTTAATGAATTTCATTATTCTCAAAATTTTGGAAAGTTAGGATTATGTGGTTGTCCTGGCACTTTATTAGATTCTAATAATCAAATTATTGGGATTCAAAAAACATTGAAAATTTTTAAATATCATAACGTTAATGTTGTTTTATCTCTCACGGAAACATCAGAATTAAAATCACTAGGATGTGAAAATTTAATAAAGGAAATTAAATTAAATAATTTCGTTTGGTTACATTTTCCAATTAATGATTTTAATATACCTCCTAAAAATTCACTTTTAAAATTAAATTTACTTCTCTCGGATCTAGAAAATTTTTTAAAAAAAGAAAAAAATATTATTATACATTGTAAGGCGGGATTAGGTAGAACTGGCACAATCGCATCATTATTATTAGCTAAATTAGGAATATCCCCAAAAAATGCCATTAAATTTATAAGAAAATATAGACCAGGATCAATTGATACAGATGAGCAAAAAAACTTTGTTTTAAATTGGAAATGTTAACAAGATGATTCTTTATTCATCAAAAAATTATTTTTTATTTTGTTCATTCATATAACATTCAAATAAGAAATAATTTTTTTCTATAATTAAACTACTGATTTCTATAACTAAATTTTAATTTAACAATTTAGAAATAAAAATTAAACAAAACTGAAATATTTGAAGATCAAAAAGCAAAGAATCATGGAGATTTTTTTATGCTTAAAATAATTAATATTTCTAAATATTTTGATCAAGTTAAAGCTGTTAATAATGTAACAATAAATGTTGAAAATTCCTCAATGATTGGAATTATTGGAAGATCAGGTGCTGGTAAATCTACATTATTAAGAACAATAAATAGACTCACTGACGCTACCTCTGGCGAAATTCTTTTCCAAGATCAAAATATATTAGATTTGAAAAAAAAGGATAAACTCGCTTGGCAAAAAAATTGTGCCATGATATTTCAACAATTTAACCTTGTTCCAAGATTAGATGTTCTTACAAATGTTATGTTAGGCAAATTGAATGAGATGTCTACTGTACGTGCTAGTTTAAAACTTTTTACATCTGAAGAAAGACATGCCGCACTAAGCTTATTAGACAAATTTGGCATGATACAGACTGCTTTACAAAGAGCTGAAACACTCTCTGGTGGTCAGCAACAGAGAGTTGCAATATGTAGAGCTATGATGCAAGACCCTAAACTAATCCTTGCAGATGAACCTATAGCTTCATTAGATCCTTTAAATGCAAGACTTGTTATGGAATCTCTTAGAAAAATTTACGATGAACAAAATATCACAGTGATTTGTAACCTACATACTCTAGATACTGCAAAGCAGTATTGTGATCGTATTATTGGAATGCAGAACGGAGAAATAGTGTTTGATGATTTACCATCAAAACTTACAAATCAAAAAGCTAGAGAAATTTATGGTGCTGAAGCCGACGAAGCTTTTGAAGGTACTATGACATCAGTTTCATTGGAGAGTGCAGATATTAAGAAGACTGCATAAACTTATGAAAAATAGAGGACTAAACTTTAATCAATGGAGAAATATAAATGTTAAAAAAATTATATAGTTTTTTAGCTGTACTGACCGCTTTCTTAATGGTTTCTGCAGCTAATGCAGACAAAAAATATGATGGACCCAAAATGGATCTTAGTAAGTTTCAGCCTGAATTCAGAATTGGATTTCTTGGAGATGAAGCATCCCAGGATATCATTGCACGAAATGGATGCCTAAAAGATTATGTTGAAAAAGCATATAATGTCCCAGCTAAAATGTTTACCTTTAAGGACTATGCTGGAACCATGGAATCAATGCTTGGTGGTAACCTTGATTACACTTGGTTTGGTTCTTCTGGTTATGCTGGAGTTTATCTACAAGACCCTAATGCGGTTGTACCTATATTAACTAGAATGCAACCTACTGGTGACACTGGTTATTATTCTGTAATGGTAGCGAGAAAAGATTCTGGTATAAAATCCCTAGATGACCTTAAAGGAAAAAAATTAGGTTTTGCTGATCCTAATTCTACTTCTGGATATCTAATACCATCAATTGAGTTACCAGAGTTGTATAATGTCAACATTGACAGTTACTTTTCTAAAACCCAATTTTCTGGTGGCCATGAAAACAACGTATTAGCTGTGCTAAATGGTGACGTTGATGCAGGTGTTACATGGGTATCTGGTGTTGGTAAATGGGAAGAAGGATACTCATCTGGTAATTTAAGAAAAATGGTTGATAAAGGTATCTTAAATATGGATGACCTTGTTCAGGTTTGGTCATCAAAGTTAATTCCTAATGGCCCAATTGTAATGCCAAAGAAATTACCACAAGAAGCTAGAGACGTTATGGTTGGAATGAAGCAATGGATACACAAAAATGATCCAAAATGCAGTGAAGATGTTGCAAATGGTATTGTAAAAGCTTGGGTTCCAGTTGATCATAGTTTCTACGAAGTGATCGTAAAAGCTAGAAAAGCAAAATTAGAAGCCAAGAAGAAAAAAGGCTAATTACTCATATGCAAAAGACAGTGTTTAGCTGTCTTTTGCATACTTTATTAACTCAATCAATAATAATATTATAGTTGGAAATATAATGTATTCAGACAATATTTTAGGTTTTGAGACAATTGAGAAAAACCTAAAAGCCATGGCTTTTAAAAGACTAATTTATTCTTTCATAAGCATTCTAGCTATTTTATTTCTTCTTTCCAGTGGACTTACAATAGCAGAAGAAAATAATGCTGGAAGCTTTCAAAGGGGATTGAGTAAATTTTTTGACTACCCTGTTGATCTTTTCAAAGAAGCATTTGAGTCTGGTTGGAGATGGTATGCATATGTATTCAAATATCTTCCAGATTTAATATCAACAATAAACATGGCTTTTTTTTCAACACTATTCGGGGCAATTTTTGCTCTTCTCTTGAGCCTGTTTGCAAGTAAAAATTTAATTAAAAACCAATATATAGTTACTTTATCTAGAAGATCCATGGATATTCTGAGATCATTCCCTGAGTTGGTTATTGCTATGATATTTTTGTATCTGATGGGAAAATCAGAATTACCTGCAGTTATTGCAATAGTAATTCATACTGCTGGAGCTCTAGGAAAATTATTCTCTGAAGCTATTGAAAATGCTGATAACAAACCAATTGAAGGATTACAATCTTGTGGAGCAAGTTGGTGGCAACGAGTTAGATTTGCAGTTATTCCTCAAGTAGTACCTTTATTTATCTCATACACCCTTCTGAGGTTAGAAATTAATGTAAGAGCGTCAACCATCCTTGGTTTTGTAGGTGCTGGAGGTATTGGAGAAGCATTGTCTGCTGTAATTCAGTTTAGATATGGAGACGAAATTATAGCTATTATGTTTTTATTAGTTATAACTATAATTTCCTTAGATTATTTCTCCAGATTTCTTAGGGGTAGATTAATTGGAGACAATAAGTAATGGAGCAAGTATTAAATCAAAATGTTATTGATGCAGTTGATCTAAAACATAAAAAACATATTAGAATTCTTATTATAACTGGATTTGTGTTTCTGGTTTATTTAATTGGGTCAATATTACACTTTGATCTACCTAACTTAGCTAAAAAGTGGAATAAAGATCGAGCGTCTATGTTTATGTTAGATATATACGCTCACAAAGACCATATAAAAATGAATTGGAAAGATCCTCAGAAAATTGACGTAAGATTTGAGGGTGGTCACAGGCATGTTTATAAAGATGATCCCACTTGGCTTATTAGAAATAAAAATAATCAATCTACAATTGTTAACTTTGATAATGGTGGTCAGTTTGTTTTCTTTCCTAATAGAGTGGAAATGAGAAATTTTCCTAATATTAATGAACCATTCATTTTTAAGCTTAATAAAAATAGTAAACCTTATGTTGATGGATATGTTGGAAAGGAAAGTATGTTGCCAAGTTGGATGCGTGCAACAGAAAACAAGGTTGAAGTGAGACCTTCTTTATATGAAAGGCTTCAGGTATATGGATCAAAAGTCGAAGTTCATAGATACGAGTTAGGATGGAAATATTTTTGGTTTGATTTCGATAGCCCTCTTGTGGGAAAGGGATTTTTTGACGCTATATCACTTATGTTTAATGAAAACAGAGTAGATCCAAAAATTTCAAATTTTAATCTTGTTGTAAATGAATTTTTAGAAAATGAAATATGGCACCACAACACCGTTTTGTTTGCTATGGTTGAAACATTATTAATGGCCATTCTTGGAACATTAATTGCCTCAATGGTTGGTCTTCCACTAGCTTTTCTTGCTGCTTACAATGTTACTCCACTTTCCTCAATAAGGTTTTTTCTAAGAAGACTCTTCGACATGCTTCGCGGAATAGATATGTTAATTTGGAGTTTAATATTCCTTAGAGCTTTCGGTCCTGGACTTTTTACTGGAATTTTTGCAATCGCATTTACAGACACAGGCACTCTTGGTAAATTAATGTCTGAAGCTATAGAAAATACTGATAAAAAAGATAAAGAAGGTATCCAGTCAACTGGTGCAAACAAAGTTCTTCAACATAGATTTGGTATCATTCCACAAATACTACCAATTTTCATTTCACAAAGTTTATATTACCTAGAGTCTAACACAAGAGCTGCCGTAATTATTGGGGCAATGGGTGCTGGAGGTATAGGCTTACATTTCCTTGGGGCATTAATGACTGGAAATGATTTTGAAAACGTTGCTTACATGGCAATTCTAGTTTTAGTTGCTGTAATGTGCATTGATACTATGTCAGCCAAACTAAGAAGATTATTAATTGGTATAGAGGATAAGAAATAAAGGAGTTACTATGAATAGATATATTTTAATAATAGTTTTTTTAATTTACCCGTTACTTGTTCAAGCTCAAAGCAAAGATACAAAAAATATAAGCAATGAGGTGTCTTCTCAGGAAGCTGGAACATTAATTAATACAGAAGAAATTTTTCAAAAACTTATAGATAAGTGTGATGATGTTAACCTTCTTATGTTAAGAGCCAGAATAAGATTAGAGTTACCTAGAATAGATAAATCTGAGGCTGATACAGTCGAAAAAATGCTGTTTGAAGGTTTTGAAATGTGTGCACAAAAAAAACCTGAGGAAGCTAAAGTAAAATTAACAGAAGCATACGAAATCGCAAAAAAAGCTGCCTCGGAAAAATTTGGCCAAACTGGTACAGGTGGATTAGAAACTGTTAAAAAAGATATCGAACCTCTAAAAGATACAAACTCTTCTAATGGTATAAATGATAAGCCATGGTGGAAATTCTGGTAATTGAAATTTAATTTTTTATTAAAATATTTGTTAAAAAAATGAAAAATTATTTCGTAATGATCTTCTAAAAAAGGGGATAGTATGAAATTAAAACCATTTGACAAATCTGGAAAATTTTACAAAGGCAATTTGCATGGACATAGCGATTACTCTGACGGACTGCTTAAACCAAAAACTGTGATTGAGTTTTACAAATCATATAGCTATGATTTTACATGTCTTTCTGATCATTTATGGCATGACAAGAGATTTGCTGCAGAAAGTGTAAATGATGTTTCTGATTTTAATTTTAAAGATTTTATTACAATTCCAAGTGCTGAAATTCATGTAAAAGGAAAAAAGTACGAAAGAGCTGGCTTGTGGCATCTTGTTGCTAACGGTTTGCCTTTGGATTTCAAAATTGCATCTGATAATGAAGCAGTAGATGAACTACTTAACAGAATCATAGAGACTGGAGCATTTGTAACAATAGCTCATCCAGAGTGGTATTCATTATCTTCTGATGAGGCCATTAAAGTAAGTAATGCTCACGCAGTTGAAATCTATAATCACGCCGCAACAATTAGCTCAAATAGAGGTAGTGGAATAGCTACAGCTGACTTCCTACTAAATAATAATAAAAAAATTTTACTAACTGCATCTGACGATTCGCATTTTCATAAAGAAGATGCTTTAGGAGGTTGGGTATTCGTAAAATGCAAAAACCTGTCTATACAAAATATTTTATATTCTCTTAAAAATGGCAATTATTACTCTTCTACAGGGATAGCAATACATAATATAGAACTTGATGATAATGAACTCTTAATACAATGTAGTCCAGCTTCACACATAATGATTTCAGGCTCCTCTAATACCTGCCTTTCCAAAAATGGTTACAACATTACAAGTGCCAAATTTGATTTAAATAAGCTTGATACAAGTTTTTTTAGAGTAACAGTATTAAACGAGTATGGAAAATATGCTTGGTCTAATCCTTATTGGTTAGATGAAATTTATTAATTACGGGAGAAGAAATTGAAAATATTACAATTAACAGATATCCATTTGACTAGTCCAGGTAAAACTATTTTAGGTCGAGATCCAATTTTAAATTTTGAACTTGCATTGAATGATGCATTCAAAAATCATAACGATATTGAAGCATTAATAATCTCAGGAGATTTATCTGACTGGGGAGAAAAAGCGGATTATGAGTTTTTGAAAGAAAAAATATCTAAGTTAACAGTTCCAACTTACCTCTGTATTGGTAATCACGATGATAGAGAAATTTTTTCAAAAATTTTCCCAAATTTTGTCAACGATGAAGGCTTTGTTCAATACCATAAAAGTTTTTCTGAGGGCAATGGAATTTTTCTAGATACTTGGGGTCCAGAAACTCATGCAGGTTTTTTTTGTAAAAAAAGAGCTGATTGGCTTGATAAAACTTTAAGTGATTTAGAAAATCAATGTTTCATTTTTATGCATCATAACCCAATACCTACTTATATTATTCCGACAGACAAAATAATGTTATTAGACACAACATATTTAGAACAAGTTTTAAGAAAATATAAAGAAAGAGTTAAACACATATTTTTTGGTCATTGTCATATGCCATTATCTGGTTCATTTTGTGGGATCCCAGTTAGTGCTCCGAGAGGAACTAATCATGCTGGATATCCAAACTTTTCTGAAAAATACCTTTTATCTGCTTCATATTTACCCGAATCATATTCAGTAATTATATATAATGAACCCAGTGTTACAGTACATATGGTTGAATTTGGATACAAAGGAGACATTATTGTTGAAGGTTCACCTGACTACGCTTCTTGGGACAAGGGAACAATGAAAAGGTAAGGATTAAGTTATTGTTTTTATTAATAAATTTTTATTTGAAATAATTTATAATTTATAAAAATAAATATACTAGTTATGTAATTTTGTAAAAAATTTGTAATAATTATATAGGTTAATGTGGTTACGAGAAAGTCATGTCTAATATTCAAGTAAAAGAAATATATAAATCATACGGAAATACAAGTGTAATCGAAGATATTTCTATAGAAATAAAGAGTAAAGAGTTCATAACACTAGTTGGTCCGTCTGGCTGCGGAAAATCAACTTTATTAAGAATTATAGCTGGTTTAGAACAAATCAATTCTGGTAGGATTTATATTGACCAAAAAGATGTTACTTTTGTCAGACCGTCCGATAGGAATCTTGCAATGGTTTTTCAATCATACGCACTTTACCCTCATTTAACAGTAAAAGAAAATATGTTAACTCCATTAAAATTGAGAGATTTGTCGTCATTTCAAAGATTCCCTTTAATTGGTAAGTATTTTGCCAAAAAAGAACTTGAAAAATTGGATATTCTTGTTTCAGAAACAGCCGAAATTTTAAGATTAAAAAAACTTTTAAATAGAAAACCTGGTCAATTGTCTGGAGGACAAAGGCAAAGAGCAGCTCTTGGAAGAGCAATGGTTAGAAAACCAATTGCTTTTCTAATGGACGAGCCATTATCAAATTTAGATGCAGCCTTAAGGGTGCATATGCGATCAGAGTTGTCTGAACTTCATAAGAAATTAGGGATTACATTTATCTATGTAACTCATGATCAAGCTGAGGCGCTCACGATGTCTAACAGAATGGCAGTAATGATGGATGGTAGAATTTTGCAGCTTGATGAACCAAACAAAATTTATTCTGAACCAAATTGTATTAAAGTCGCAGAGTTTATTGGTTCTCCAAAAATCAATATTTTACCTGCTACTACTGACAAGTTAGGTTATTTATCAATAGGTAACTTCAAATCAAATTTTAAAACTAAAATCAAAAATACTAAAATTTTTGTTGGTTTTAGGTCTGAGAATATTATTTTAAATAAAAAAACTAATCAATTTAATGGTAGTGTAAAGCACATTGAGAATCTAGGTTCAGACTATTTTTTACATTTAAAAGTTAAATCATTCAGCGATAAAATTATCATAAGAATACCCCATAGTGATTTTACTAATATTAAAGTTGATAGTTCCATTAATTTTTCTATAAATCTAGAAAAGATTCTATTTTTTGATGTAGATGGGGTCAGATTTAATGCCTCTTATCATACTTTCCAGAAAAAAATAGCTTAATGAATTCACAAAGAGCACATTATTGGTTTGTATCTCCTGCATTAATTTTAATGTTACTAATATTTGGAATCCCAATTGCTATCGCAATTTTCTTAAGCTTCACAGATTATTCACTAGGCAACAAAACTTTTGAATTTGTAGGTTTTGAAAATTATTTCAAAATTTTCACTAGATCATCATATGAAAAAATGTGGGGAGCAACGCTTAGATATGTAATTGTTGTTGTGCCACTTACTGTTGGACTAGGCTTAGGTGCTGCTCTTTTAATAAATTCAATTACAAGATTTAGTGAAATATATAAAACAATCTATTTTTTACCTGTTATGGCAACTTTGATGGCAATGGCAATAGTTTGGCAAGTTATGCTTCATCCTACTGCAGGCTCAATAAATAGATTGCTCTCTTCCGGATGTGAAATTGATTATATATACAATTTATTTACCCTATCCTTTGTTGGACAGGAAGCCTCAGAAAGTTGGTATGGCTCTATATGTAACGGCAATATGCCTAACTGGTTAGGAGATAAAAAATATGCGATTTGGGTAGTTTGCTTTGTTGGCGTTTGGCAGGGGTTTGGTTTTAATATGGTTCTTTATTTGGCTGGTTTAACAAGTGTTTCAAGAGAACTTTACATGGCAGCTGAAATGGATGGAGCAAAATCTGGATGGGAAAGATTTAAGTTGGTAACATGGCCTGCTTTAGGACCTACAACAGTTTTTGTTGTAACTATATCATTCATAAAAGCCTTTCAGGTGTTTGATATAGTTGAAGCTTTTTATGGATTTGGAAGCGCAGGACCATCCAAAACAGCATATGTAATGATGTTTGCAATTTTTGAAAAAGGGATTAAACAAAACCTTATTGGAGTTGGAGCAGCTATTTCTGTTATATTTTTAATTTTAGTTTTGTCTATTACCTTAATTCAACGTTTTCTAGTTGAAAGAAAGGTTCACTACTCATGAATTATGACATTGGTCAACCTATAAAACATTTTTTACTAATATTGGGAGCAATTATTGTAATCCTCCCCTTTTATAGCATGATTAGCTATTCCTTTCAGTCACAAGGAGAGATAGAAACTGGGAAAAATTCCAAAGGAGAAAAAGCAGGTTTTTTAGGAACACAGGAAAAAATTGTTGATCAATTTTGCTTTAAATCTAATACACCTGAGAAAGAAGAAGTTAATTCTTTAATGCTTAAAATGCCAGGTAAAACCGAAAGAGAGGTCTACAATATTCTTTTAAAAAATGTAACTGAAAATTGTCTAAAAAAACCTGCATTTATGAATTACACTCAAGCTTTTACAAAAGCACCATTGCTGAGATATTTATTAAATGGTGTAATAGTAACAGCTTCAATATTTTTATTACAAGTTGTTGTTGCTTTACCAGCAGCTTATGCCCTCGCAAAATTAAGATTCGTAGGAAGAGAATTTATTTTCACATTAGTTTTACTATGTCTACTAATTCCTATTCATGCTGTTGCCTTGCCTTTATACATTATGCTTGCAAAATTAGGTTTAACAAATTCTTATGCTGCACTAATTATCCCCTGGACTATATCTGTTTTTGGAATTTTTCTTATGAGACAATTTTTTATGACTGTACCTGATGATTATATTGATGCCGGAAGAATGGATGGGATGAGTGAGTTTTCCATAATATGGAGGGTTATGCTTCCTACTGCCGTACCAGCATTGTTAGCTTTTGCAATTTTTTCTGTGGTCGCTCATTGGAATGATTATTTTTGGCCAAGAGTAGTTATAACTGGTGATCCTGACTTATTTACTCCTCCTCTTGGAATGAGAGTTTTTAAACAAGATACCGAAGGTGATTTGCACGGACCTATGATGGCAGTAGCTGTTACTATTGTCACACCACTTATAGTTGCGTTTCTTATCGCTCAAAAAAGATTTATTGAAGGAATTACTTTTTCAGGAATGAAATAATTAAAAGAATTCATTTAGCAATCAAGCTAAATGATAAAACGGGGTTCTAAGTTTTAAGGTCATAGAACCCCTCGAATAGGAGAAAAAATAATGAAAAACTTTTACTCAGCTACTCTAATATATTTGATTACAATATTTCTAGGTGTAGCACAAGCTAAGGTTGTAGTAGAATTTGCTTATCCTTATGCTGGTCTTTTTGAAATTACGTATGAAAAGATACTTCCCAAATTTTACAAAGCTCATCCAGATATTGAGATTAAAATAAGAGCTCCATATGAAAATTATGAAGACGGTACAAATTCAATTCTTAGAGAAGCTGTTGCTAACAAACTTCCAGATGTAACAATGCAAGGTTTGAACAGACAGGCTATTCTAGTAGAAAAAGGAATAGCAAAATCGTTAGAGCCATTTATAGCTAAAGAAGCTAACTTTAAAAAAGATGGTTACCATGCGTCCATGTTAAATTTATCAAAATTTAATGATAAAGTGTATGGATTACCGTTCTCAATCTCATTGCCAATTGGTTATTATAATATGGATGTTATGGCCAAAGCAGGCGTAAAATCAGTAAATGATCTACCTAAAACTTGGGAAGACGTAGTGGGTGCTTGCAAAAAATTAATTGCCGCAGGTGTTAAGCAACCGATGTTTTGGGGATGGAACATAACTGGAAATTGGTTTTTGCAAGCATTGATGTGGAGTCAGGGTCAAGCGCTTATGGAAAATGGAAAATTTATGATTAATACTCCCGAAGGACTAAAAGCCCTTGAGACGATGAAAATGCTTTTTGAAGGCTGTAATATGCCTAATTTAGGTACCGGCGAAGCTCAAGCATTTTTTAATTCAGGAAACTCAGGAATGTTTTTTTGGTCAACTTCTTCAGTGGCGGCTGTAGAAAGAAATAAAACTGATTTTACCTTCAAAACCAATGAGTATCCTGGATTAATGAAATCAGGCCCAAAAGGTTTGCCTGCTGGTGGTAATGCTGCAATGTTAGTATCACAATCAAAAGATCCTAAAGTAATTGATGCTTCTTGGAAGTGGCTCAAATTTATTACTTCAGGCGAGGGAGCTGCAGATGTAGCTAGAACAACTGGTTATATGCCGCCTAACCAAGCAGCAAACGAAATTGTTTTGAAAGACTTTTATTCAGAAAATCCTAATAAAGCGACTGCAGTTCGACAACTTCCCTTGCTGAGCGATTGGCAAGCATATCCTGGTGATAAAGGTCTTGCTATCACTCAAGTTATTTTCGACAGTATTGAAGGGATTGTTACTGACGAGTATAATGATATGAAAGAACTTCAACAACAAATGGATGAGGAAGTTAAAGATTTACTTCCAAGATAACTTTAAAAGTTAAAATGGTATTAGTACCATTTTAACTTCTTTTTTAAAATCATGAAAAAACTAAATAAAAACAAGCCTTTAATTCATTCAGATTGTCAAATTGTAGACAGTAATTTTGGTTCATTTGTTGAAATAGGTGAATATTCTATTATTTCAAATTCTAATTTCGGTGATTATTCTTATTGTACAAGATTTTGTGATATAGCCAATACAGACATAAAAAAATTTTCTAATATTGCAAGCTCTGTTAGAATAGGTCCAACGGACCATCCAATGGAAAAAGCAAGTCTTCATCATTTTTTATATAGATCAACTGACTATTGGGAAGACAAAGAACATGACAAAGATTTTTTTAAAAACCGATATTCCAGAAAAACTATAATTGGCAATGACACATGGATAGGACATGCTGCTATTGTTAAACCTGACATTATAGTTGGGGATGGTGCTATAATTGGAGCTGGTTCTGTTGTTACCAAAGATGTAGAAAGTTATACTATTGTAGCAGGAAATCCTGCTAAAATTATTAGAAGAAGGTTTTCAGAAAAAATTGCAATTCAATTGTCTGAAATTCAATGGTGGAATTGGTCTCATGAGAAAATAGGATCTTCCTTAGACGACTTTAGAACTTTAAGTGTTGAAGATTTTATATCAAAATATAAATAGATTAGGATACTGCATTTGATGATTTAATAAATCTGTCAACAACGCTTTTACAAACACTTGCAATCTTTCCATTACATATTGTTGCTTCTATCTCTCTTGTTTTTGGGTTAATAATTACTAAATCTGCGTAATTTTCTACTTTGATAGCTCCTCTTTTGTCAATATTTAGTGCCTTTGCGGGATTTTCTGATATTAATGCCCATGCATTTTCAATAGAACAAATCTTATGATCTAACAAATACCAAATTGACTGGAGTAGTGATGGATAATAATAATCTGATACTAGAATACTACAGTATCCTAGTTTTAATAATTCTAATGTAGATATATTTCCATTATGTGAACCACCTCTGACTAAATTAGGCGCACCCATTATTACATTTTCATTATTGAAGTATGCTTCTTTAGCAGCTAAAATACTTGTTGGAAACTCACAAATATTAGCACCAAAACTTCTAAACCATTTTCTATCCTTTTTGCTTTCATCATCATGCGAACCAAATTTAATATTATTAGATTTCATAAAATTGCTTAATGTTTTTAAACTATCACTTACTTCATTTTCTTTTGTTAATCGATAATTCACAATATTTGCAAGTTCACTTTTTTCCATAGACATTTTATTAGCCCATGTTGCAAATGCTGATGGTTTGTTTTGAATTTTTTCTATGGCATCAGGTATATGGTTGTTGAATACCACATAATTAAGTTTGTATTCTGTAATTAAATCAATAAGTTCTTGAACTTTTTCTACAAGATGAGTTTCGTATCTTACCTGAACATTTATATTAGTTATCATAGAAGGTCTGTATTTATTGAGATTTTCTAAAAATATTTTAGCGTATTCAGGACTTCTTATTCTACCTTCCCAGCTATAGCTACATGCTAGGTAAGCCGTAGTAATGCCATTAATGGAAAGTTCTTTGTCAACAATTTTAAGAGTATCATTCATATCAAAACTTACGCCTGGCCTTGGAAATAACTGCCTTTCAAATCCATCTCCATGTAAGTCTATTATTCCAGGTAATACCCAAAAACCCGTCAAATCTATAACTGGATAATTTTTTTTAGGGTATTGATTAGTTTTATTAACTTCAATTGAAGTTAAAAATTTATCTTCAATAGTTATGGTTCCCGATTGCATTTTATTATGATGCAAAAATTTACTGCCCTGTAAAATATATCCTGAAAATTGATTTGATTGTATTTGATTCATATATTTTAGTTATCTTAATTTTATTAATTTTATATTACAAATATCAAAAGTTTAATCTTCTAATGTTAATTGAATTCTTTCGCCAACAAACCATGTCTGACTGAACTCTACTGGGATACAATTTAAATCTTGATTCACATATGTTGTTTTAAGAAGTGGGCTATTAATTTTACAATCAAGTAAATTAGCTTGAATACTATCAGCTAGCTCTGCGATTATATTAGTGTTTGACCTAACAAAATCATTTACACCCAATAACTTTAGTGTGTGTGTGACAGATAATTCTTTTTGAAATATTTCTAGAAAACTGGGAAACTTTTTATTTGGAATTATTCTTTTAGTTATAATAGTTGGAATATTATTAATTTTACCAGTTGTTTCTATTAAAAGAATCTCATCATTTGAATTTATTTTTAAATTATCAGCTTCTATCTTGGATGCTTTTCTATACTCTGATCTAATAATTGTTGTTTTAGGAATATTGTTTTCATGAGTAATATTCTGTGAAAATCTTACTCTTTTTCCAAGTTTATATTTTAACTTAGAAGCTTGAACTATTACACCAGAACCTCTTTTAGAAAACAAAATTCCTTCATTTTTTAATATTTGCAAAGCTCTTCTAACCGTGTGTCTATTTACTCCAAATCTTTTTGAAAGATGATTTTCAGAAGGTAGTTTATCACCTGAATTGTATATGTTATCCGCCACATCTTTTTTTAATGCTTCATAAATTTGATAATAAATGAGTTTAGAATTCATGTAATAAAAACTTAATAAAAATATTATTGTATAATTAATGTTTTATAATTATAAGTTGTATAGTTGTATAGTAAAGAAGTAATTTAAATGATTGAAAAAAGAAAATCTTGGATGAGTTTGTTAGCAACATCTAGCCAAAGTGATTTGTTAAATCTCTGGGAACAAAAAAAAATAAAAGTCAATTATGTATGGTTAAGAACACCTGAAATTGGAAGCATAATGGCTCAAGGAAGAATGGGTGTAACTGGAGATAAATTTAATATTGGTGAAGTTACTATAACAAGATGTTCCTTAAAATTGAATTGTGGAACAATAGGTCATAGTTATGTTCAAGGAAGAAGTAAGAAAAAAGCTGAAATAAGCGCATTATGTGATGCTCTTATGCAAACTAAAATGTCTAAAGAAATAAATAAAAATATTATTATTCCTTTAGAAAAAATTAAAAAAGATAATAAAGACAAAATTCTCTCAAAAGCTGAAGCTACAAAAGTTGATTTTTTTACTCTTGTAAGAGGAGAAAGCGATTAATGGAAAATTATCCTTTTTCTGAAAATTCTATAAATAGTTCTATTGCTTTTAGATCATTAGTAAATGCAACATCATATCCAGGTAGAACTTTTCAGATAAATAAACTTAACAAACCAAGTGTATTGTCAAATGCAGCAGCGACAATATTAATTACGTTATGTGATAATGAGAGTAATGTTTACCTCTCAAAAGAATATAATACAGATGAAGTAAGGAATTGGTTAATTTTTAACACTGGTGCCATTATTAGTAACAAAAAGAATGCTGATTTTGTAATTGGTACATGGAAATCTTTATTGCCATTAAATGATTTCAAAATAGGAGTTCCTGAGTATCCAGAAAGATCTGCAACTTTAATAATTGAAGAAACAAAATATAAAAAAGTAAAATGCAACATTGATGGTCCAGGCATAAAAAATAAATTAAATATTGATTTACCTAATCCTGAATTATTTATCGAAAATAATAATCTTTACCCTTTAGGTTTAGATTTCTATTTCACAAATGACTTAGAAATTTTATCTATTCCTCGTTCAACAAAAATTAATATCATAAAATCGGAGCTTTAGATGTATGTAGCTGTTAAAGGTGGGGAAGTAGCAATTGATAACGCTCATTCTTGGATGTCAGAAATAAGAAGAGGTGATACATCCATTCCAAATATTTCCCTTGATCAAATATCAGAACAACTCACACTTGGCGTTGATAGAGTAATGTCCGAAGGTTCTCTATATGATAAAGACCTTGCTGCATTAGCTATAAAACAGTCTAGAGGTGATTTGATAGAAGCTATATTTTTGTTAAGAGCTTACAGAACTACTCTTACAAGATTTAGTTACAGCAAACCAGTTAATACAGCAAATATGACGTGCCTTAGAAGGATTTCAGCAACTTTTAAAGATATACCAGGTGGACAAAAATTAGGTCCTACTTTTGATTACACGCATAGGCTTTTGGACTTTAAATTACTAGCTGAAAATGAAGCACCTATTAGTCCAAAAAAAAAATATAATGACAACAAAATGCCTCACGTTTTAAGTTTTTTAAATCAAGAAGATTTAATGCAAAACGAAAAAGATAACAATCTTGATCCTATCGATATAACTCGAGAACCTATTAGCTATCCAACATCTCGTTCGGCAAGGTTACAAGCATTATCAAGAGGAGATGAGGGTTTCTTACTTGGTCTCGCATATTCTACTCAAAGAGGATATGCAAGAAATCATGCATTTGTAGGGGAACTAAGAATTGGCATAGTTGACATTGAGCTTTATATTCCAGAATTAGGTTTTGAAATTAATGTTGCTGAGATCATTTTAACTGAATGTGAAACGGTAAATCAATTTCAAGGATCCAAAATTGAACCTCCACAATTTACAAGAGGTTATGGTTTAGTATTCGGACAGACTGAAAGAAAAGCTTTAGCAATGGCTTTGATCGATAGAGCTTTAAGATGGAAAGAATTAGGTGAAGATTATTCTGGCGCACCAGCACAAGATGAAGAATTTGTTATTTCACATTGCGACAACATTCAAGCGACTGGTTTTTTAGAGCACATAAAACTACCACATTATGTTGATTTTCAATCTGAACTAGAGCTCATTAGAAAAATTAGAGCTGACGCCAAAGTTAATATGAAAAGGTAATAAAATGAATGAAATGAGTAAAAATGAAAATTTAGATATTCAAATTTATAATTTTGCTTATTTAGATGAAAATACAAAAAGGATGATAAGACGAGCTCTTCTGAAAGCATTATGTATACCTGGCTATCAAGTACCTTTTTCCTCAAGAGAAATGCCAATGCCTTATGGTTGGGGTACTGGTGGAATTCAGGTAACATCTGCGTGTTTAATACCCAAAGATGTTTTAAAGGTAATTGATCAAGGCGCCGACGATACTACAAATGCTGTATCAATAAGAAAATTTTTTCAAAAAACTGCAAATGTAGCTGTGACTGAAAAAACTTCAGATGCATCTCTTATACAGACCAGACACAGAATTCCTGAAACAAAATTAAAAGAAAAACAAATATTAGTATATCAAGTACCAATTCCAGAACCTCTTAGATTCTTAGAACCAAGGGAGGTAGAAACTAGAAAAATGCATGCTCTTTCTGAATATGGATTAATGTATGTAAAACTTTATGAAGATATTGCAAAACATGGTCATATTGAGACAGCATATGCATATCCAGTAAAAACAAATGGAAATTATGTTACTGACCCTTCTCCTATTCCAAAATTTGATAATCCCAAAATGAATAATAGTCCAGCTATTCAACTTTTTGGCGCTGGAAGAGAACAACGAATTTATGCTATTCCACCTTATACAAATGTTAAAAGTCTTGATTTTGAAGACTATCCTTTTGAAGCTATGAAAGCTAATTTCAAATGTTCAATATGTGGATCCAGTGATAGTTATTTAGATGAAATTATTGTTTCAGATGATGGTAAACGATCATACATATGTTCAGACACAGACTATTGCAAAGAACAAACCAAATTAAATTCAAAAAAAGAAGATTAATTATGAAGCAAAATTTCTTATTTCAAGCCTCTAATATTTCTAAATACTATGGCCAAAATATAGGTTGCAAAAATGTATCTTTAGATATTAATCCTGGAGAGGTCCTTGGAATTGTTGGCGAGTCAGGTTCTGGGAAGTCTACATTATTAAACTGTATTTATGGAAATTTAGAAGTTGATGAAGGAGATATTTTCTTAAACGACAAATCAAAAACAATCCTCAATTTTACAAAAATTTCGGAACCAAAACTTCGTTTAATTCAAAGATCTGATCTAGCATTTGTGCATCAAAATCCTCGTGATGGTCTCAGAATGAATATAAGTGCAGGAGGAAATATTGGTGAAAGATTAATGGCAATTGGTCATAGAAATTATGGTGAAATTAGAGAAATTGCTGCAAATTGGCTAGAAAAAGTTGAAATTGATGTTAGCAGAATTGATGATAAGCCAAGTACTTTTTCTGGAGGAATGCAACAAAGACTTCAAATTGCAAGAAATCTTGTAACTAGACCAAGATTGATTTTTATGGATGAACCTACTGGAGGTTTGGATGTATCTGTACAAGCTAAAATCTTGGATTTATTAAGAAACCTTGTAAGAGAACTTGGCATTGCTGCAGTAATAGTTACACACGATCTTGCAGTAGTTAGACTTTTAGCTGATCGTATAATTGTAATGCAAAATGGAAATGTAATAGAAGCTGGTTTGTGTGATCAGGTTTTAGATGATCCACAGCATAAATATTCGCAATTATTAGTTAGTTCAGTATTACAGGTGTAAAATGATACAAATTAAAAATTTAAACAAATCATTCCAACTTTATAATCAAAACGATACAAACATAAATGTATTTAAAAATATAAACTTCAGAGTTAATAAAGGTGAGGTTGTTGCACTTACTGGTAACTCTGGCACAGGTAAATCTACTTTATTAAAATTAATCTATGGAAGTTATGTGATAAGTAAAGGTGATGTTATTATTTCAGATATTAATATTAGAAAATCATCACCTAGAGATATTTTAACACTAAGAAAGAATAAATTGGGGTATGTTAGTCAATTTTTGAGAGTTGTACCTAGAGTGCCAACAATAGATGTTGTAATAGAACCCTTGCTTGAGATTGGATGTGAAAAAAAAATTGCATTAAAAAAAGCTCAAGAAATATTAGAAAGACTTAATATTCCAAAAAATTTGTGGAACTTATCTCCCTTAACTTTCTCAGGAGGTGAACAACAAAGAGTAAATATTGCTAGGGGTTTTATTCATAATTATCCGTATTTACTTTTAGATGAACCAACTGCAAGTCTGGACCAAAATAATAAAAATGTTGTATTAGATTTAATAGAAAAAGCTAAGCTAAATGGTTCAGCTATAATAGGAATATTTCATGATGAAACAGCTAGAAACAAAGTTGCTACAAGAGAAGTCAATTTAGAAAATTTATGAATTAATGAAAAAAACTAATGGCAATTTATTTGTGATTGTAGGAGCTTCTGGGGTAGGTAAAGATACTTTATTAAATGAAATAAAAGCTAGGCTGGAAAATTTTTACTTTGTAAAAAGGTATATTACCAGAACCCTCGATAAAAATAATGAAGACCATATCGCTATATCAAATACTGATTTTCAAAATAAGGTTAAAGATGGTTTTTTTGCAATAAGCTGGCAAGCACATTCTTTATCATATGGTATTCCAAAAGATATTGAAGATGAATTGAAAAAAGGTGTTAATGTAATTTTTAATGGATCAAGACTCGCTTTGAAGCAAATTAGGGAAAGTTATCCTGATGCAAAGATTATTTGCATTATTGCTTCCAAAAAAGCTATTGAAAGCCGTCTTATATCAAGAAATAGAGAAAGTAAGGATGATATTAAAAAAAGACTTAATAGAGAAGTTGGAAAATTACCTTCGGATACAATCTATGTTAAAAATGACATTGATTTAGAAACAGGCGTAAATAACTTAATTAATGCTTTAAATTATTAAATTTAAATCTTTTAATAAAATAAAATTTTTCATCACTCTTTTGTCCAAAAATACAAATATTATTAAAGTTTATCTTACTTAAATTAACTTGTTTTAAAATGTTTTGAAGAGATTTAAACACGCCATCAATTTCCTCAATATTTAATTTACTGGTAAGAGTTAAGTGAAATTTGAATTCATTAAATACGTAAGGATAACCCCACTTATAGAGCATTTTTTTTTGATTTGGGGTTAATTTTTCAGGATTTCTTTTTTTTAACTCATCTTCAGAAAGCTCATCTCTTAAATAATCTAATCCCTTTACAAATTTATTAGATACTTCATTTACTTTGAGATTATTAGTAGGAATTAATGCGATGAAATTACCTAATTTTTTAATAATTAGTTCGTCTAAATGAAAACTATGTATTTGTTTTGATATTTCACAAACTTTATTTTCAAGATCATTAAAGGTATACCCATCCTTTAATCTAAATGGAGCTTTTATTGTGCCATGAAATCCATATTGTTTTGGTGCAAGTACAAATCTAGAAAATTTCTGTAAATTGGGTGAACTTGAAAGATCTGACTTAGTAATTTCTAAACCTTTATAAGGATCCCAACCTAACCAACATTTACCAAACACATCTAGCTCTGAATTTTCTAAAGGTGCATAATATATTGCATATCTTTTATAATATTCTTCCATGAGATTTACATATTATAGTTTTGTTTCAATTTAATTAATATATTTTAACTTTTAAAAAAACTGTAATATTAGAGTCATATGTATGGAAATTTAAGGATTTCATGTTGTCTGATGTCATTTTAAATAATGTTAATATTGTAACTGAAGACGAAGTCTTTTTGGGAAGTATTCAATTAAAAGATGGGTTTATTAAAAGGGTCAATAAAGGAAAAAGCTATATACCTAGATCTATAGATTGCAATGAAGATTATTTAATACCAGGTTTAGTTGAACTACACACAGATAATTTAGAAAGGCATCTCAAACCAAGACCTGGTGTAAATTGGCCTATAAATAATGCTCTTACAGCTCACGATGGAGAATTAGCATCTGCAGGTATTACAACTGTTTTCGATGCTTTAAGAGTAGGATCTATTAACAGAGATGGTGTGCATAGATATGACAAATATGCAAGAGAAACAGCCACCTCTATCAATAACTTATCAAAAGACAAATCTTTTAAGATTGATCATTTTATTCATCTAAGAGCTGAAATATGTTCAGAAAATTTAATTCAGGAGTTAGAAGAATTCAACGATCAGGATAAGGTAAAAATAGTTAGTCTGATGGATCACACACCAGGCCAAAGACAGTTTCGTGATGTTTCACAGTTCAAAGTTTATTTATCAGGTAAATTTGGTCTTTCGGAATCACAAATTCAACAACACTTTTCATACTTAAAAGATCTTCAAAAAATGTTTGGTAAAAAACATAAAATTGAAACAATAAAATTTAGTAAAAGATTAAATGCAGTATTGGCTAGTCATGATGATACTACAATTTCTGATGTGGAAGAGAGTTGTTCACAAGGTATAAATTTAGCTGAGTTTCCAACCACTCTTGAAGCAGCAACAAAGTGTAAAAGCAGTAACATAAAAATAATAATGGGAGCACCAAATTTAGTAAGAGGAGGATCTCATTCAGGTAATGTTTCAGCTCAATCACTTATTGATAAAGACCTTCTAGATATTTTAAGTTCTGATTACGTGCCTTCATCATTGATGATGGCAGCGATAATGTGGGGCATAAAATCTAATAATTTACCCAAAAGTATCGCTGCAGTAACTGCTAACCCCTGTAAAGTTACAGGCTTAAATGATAGAGGAATGATTAAAGAAGGTTTAAAAGCAGATTTGGTAAGATTAAGTATTAAAAAGGATTTACCAATCATTAGAAAAGTATGGGCAAGTGGTCGAGAAGTTGCTTAAATAAAAGATGTATCCAAAACATAAAAAATTAAATCTATCATTTTTAGATAAATACCTAACTTTATGGATTTTTCTTGCAATGATTATAGGTATAGTTATTGGTAATGTTTTTCTAAATATGCCTAAATTTCTTGATTCAATAACTTACAGTAATACAAATATTCCTATTGCAATAGGGCTTATTTTAATGATGTATCCACCTTTAGCAAAAGTAAAATATGAAAAAATAATTGAAGTTTTTAAAGATAAGAAAGTCTTAGCTTTGTCTTTATTTCAAAATTGGATAATAGGCCCTGCATTAATGTTTTTTTTAGCTCTTACTTTTCTTTCTGATAAGCCTGAATATATGACTGGTGTCATACTAATTGGTCTAGCTAGATGTATAGCAATGGTTCTTGTTTGGAATGAGTTGGCTAGAGGAAGTTCAGAGTATGTAGCAGGATTAGTTGCCTTTAATTCAATTTTTCAAATTATATTCTTCGCGCCTTATGCGTGGTTTTTTTTAAAAATTTTGCCGGAATTTTTTGGATATGGTGGACAAATTATTGATATCTCCATATTATACATCTCCAAAATTGTTCTAATTTATCTTGGTATTCCATTTTTAGCAGGTTTTGTAACAAGATCATTATTAGTTAAAAGATATGGTGAAGAATGGTACGTGAACAATTTTCTTCCTAGAATAAGTCCTATTACTTTAATTGCGCTGTTATTTACAATAATTATTATGTTTACTCTAAAAGGAAATGAAATTTTGAAACTGCCTTTGGATGTTTTAACAATATCAATTCCTCTAGTCATATATTTTCTAATTATGTTTTTTATTAGTTTTGGTATCAGCAGGTTTGCAAATATTAATTATCCAACGGCTACTTCTTTATCATTCACAGCAGCTTCAAATAATTTTGAATTAGCTATTGCAGTTTCAATTGCCACTTTTGGCCTTGCATCAAAAGAGGCTTTCGCAACTGTTATTGGTCCTCTTGTTGAAGTGCCTATACTAATATTACTAGTTTCCGTTGCTTTAAAATTTAAAGAAAAATATTTCAAATAGACTTAAAATTACTAACTATACTACTGCGTAATCTTAGCTCAATTTAAACTTCATTAAATTGTAATATTAAAATAACAATTCAGTAAAAAAAGTTAGGCATATTCATATTAAAAATGGAGAAATTTATGTTTGATAAAAATATGTTAAAAATTTTAGTAACTTCTTCAGTTATTATACTTACAAGTTCAATTTCTACAAAGGCCATGGAAATTAATCAAATATCATCCTTTCAAATTGGAAAAGGTGAAGGTTACGCAGAAATGATACGTTATCACTCCCAATCTAAAAGTCTTTTAGTTACAGCTTCTGAAACTGGCACTATAGAAAGAATTTCAATAAGTGATCCTTTCAATTTAAAAAAAATAGCACCTTTTGATTTGTCAGGTGGTAATGTTACAGCAGTAGCGGTTCATAAAGATTTAATTGCAGCGTCGATAAAAGAAAAAAAAGCAGATGCCCCAGGTAATGTTCAAATATTCAATAATAATGGGGAAAAATTGGCCGAGTATAAAACTGGAGCTTTGCCTGATAATATTGCATTCTCACCTGATGGTAGATATTTATTAACTGCTAATGAAGGTGAACCCTCTGATGATTACAAAATTGATCCAGAAGGTAGTTTTACACTTATAGATTTGTCTAGCGGTGTACAAAATGCAAATGTTAAGCAGATAACGCTTAATAATATTAAAATGCCAGCAGGTGCAAGGATTATTAAACCAGGTTCAAGTTTTGCAGAAGATGCTGAACCAGAATATATAACATTTGCTCCAGACGGTAAAAAGGCTTATGCAACTCTTCAAGAAAACAATGCCATAGCTACAATTGATATAGCTTCTGCAAAGGTTATTAATGTGAGTGGACTTGGGTTCAAAAACGTATCTAGAACTTCTCATGATGTATCAAATAAGGATGGTGGAATAAATATGAAACGATGGCCAGTTTTGATGATGTATCAGCCAGATGCAATCGTATCCTATGAGACAAAAGGAAGCACATATTTAGTTACAGCAAATGAAGGTGACGCTAAAGACTACGATGGTTTTTCTGAGGAAACTCGCGTTGGCAAATTAAAACTTGATAAAACTATGTTTCCAAATGCTAATGAGTTACAAAAGAAAGAAAACCTTGGACGCTTAAAAACCACAAAAACACTTGGTGAAACTGACGGCGATGGAGATCATGATATAATATATGCCTATGGCGGAAGATCATTTTCCATTTGGAAAGATGATGGGACTCTAGTTTTTGACAGTGGAAACGCATTCGAAAACATAATTTCGAAGCGTTCTCCAGAAATGTTTAATGCTAATGGTCCTACCAAAATTGATGATCGTTCAGATGACAAAGGTCCAGAGCCTGAGGCTCTTGCAATAGGCAAGATTAATGGAAGAACATACGCATTTATAGGAATGGAGAGAAATAACGCTATCTTTACATATGACATTACGCTGCCATCTGACCCACATATGGTGAGTTATATAATGCCTAATGAAAATCACAATTCTCCCGAGGGATTAGAATTTATCCCGTCAAGTGTTAGTCCTACCGGAAAACCTCTACTTGCTGTTGCATATGAAATGACAGGTACAATTGGTCTCTATGAAATTAATAATTAGATTATTAAATTTTATCCTATTTTATTTGGTCAGGAATAATTTTAAATTTCTGACCAAATAATTTTAAAGAAGAATTTTAATGGCCGTAATTAATTATATTATTTGAAGTAATTTAATTTTAGAGTTAAGAAACAAAAATTTGGATTTTAAATTTTTTAATCTTTATTGTATGTATTTGGGTATCAAAACACCTTGCATCCAAAACTTGGAATTTATTTCGGCTAATTTTTTAAATATTATGCCTTATTTAGGCTTTTCAATCTTATTTGCTGCATACGCAACTGCAACTATCCTCAAAAACTAGTATTCGACTAGATTTCCAGTCAAGGGAATTGAGTGTCTATCTTCTTCGTTATACTCTAAAAGAAGATGTCTTTGAGTATCTAACCAATTAACACCTCTGGTTGAGCTTTCAGATAACTCAGTTTCTGTTCTTAAAACTATAGCTATCACTTCATCCGACGTAGTCATTAAATAATGAGTAGGCGGTTTTGACAATGCCCTTTCTTTCGAACGTTCTTTTACATTTGTTAAAAATTCGTCAAAACATTCAGGTTTAGGTCTGAATCTAATTATGGATATTTTTGTTTTCATAGTTTTAATCTTTCTAATCAAAATTGGAAGTTCAATAATCTCATTTTTAAATTTTATAAAAGGATTTTTAATTATTTTAAAATTCAATGATTTATTTTGGAACTTTCCCATAAATATGTTTGACTATTTTACCATCTTGAATGTTATCAATTTCAAGATATGTAAAATTAGGATCAAATCCATCTACTGTCTTAACAACAGTGTTGGGTGTTTCTAATACGCATTGAATTATAGGTTCACTTACCCATTTCACGTCTTTAACCATATTTACAAATTCATCGTAGCTTTTAACTTTATTGCCCATACTTGATTTATGTATGGACTCACAGTGTAAATCTTTTGAAAAAAGTTCAATAAATGGTTGCAAGTCACCTTCATAATGTTTTATGAAAGCCGCTTTTATAGTTTCAAAATTCATGTTTTCGCCTCATAAAAATATTATATTAATAATTAATCATTAAATAAATTTTACATTTATATTAAATTAACTTTACATCTTATTAGTGAAATTTGATTAAAAATGACAGGTTAAATACTGTGATCAAAATTGATTATAAGTGTCTAACTATGTGGCTAACTGCAAACAAAAACCTATATATACAGGCAAAATGGGGCAAAAATGTCAGGCTCATAACCTGAAGGTCGTAGGTTCAAATCCTACTCCCGCAACCAACTATATCAATAAAGTCAATGCCTTGGATCACCCTCAAAGACTTCGGTTTTTGGGTTTTTTGTGTTTGAAGCCTGATAACGATTACAGAGTGATAAATAAAGTAATAAATGTTCGTCAGGTAAAGTTCTCTTTTTCTCAATAATTAATAAAACCATCACTAAGATTATTAAATTATATTAAACAGGAGTAGTCATTTTTATTAGAGCTGATGTTGCTTCAGACTCATAATTATAAACAAAAACACCTGCATATTGATTTTCTTTAAACACAAAAGTTTGTTTAAGTTCTTGAATAAACTCACTAGACTCTTGTTCAAATTTTTTTAATTTATCAATAGTATTAAATTTTATAAAAATTGATAAATCACCTTCTTTACCGATCATTATATTCAAAGATTGAAAATGATATTTAGTAATTTTTTTTCCAAGATTATCCGAACAAAAAGAAGCCGCAACTTTAGCTTCAGTAACTGATGGAAATTTATATTGAAAGACTTTTGCGTACATGATCTACCTACTAATTACAATTCATCTAACATTTCTAAAAGGTCATTAGCTTGTTTGCCTTCAAGTTTAATGTTTTTCATTATCTTTGTGTGTAACCCCATTTTATCTTGGATTATTTTTCCTTTTTCTGTAACTTCTAACTTTAAATTTTCATTAATTTTCAATAATCCATTATCAGAGAGTATTTCTTCAAAATCTTTTGATATTTCCATTTTATTGCAAGCATGAATAAAATTTTTAAATATTATTATATCGCTTAAACCTGTTTCTTGATAAAAAATTTCTATAGCATTTATCAATCTATCAGAAGTTAATAGTTTTTGATCAGTCATTACATCTATCTGGTGAGCAGCTTTTTTTATTAGTTTTTCTACTAAATCAATTTTATCTTGAGACAACTCTATTATTTTGGAAAAAGTCATCATGCAAACTATACCAAGTGCGTAATTGTTTTGGTCTATAATAGGAAAACCTATGTAACTTTTTACACCCTTTTCATTACTGTGAGTTTTGGTTATTTCATGTTTTGTAACATCAAAGGCAACTAATGGTTTAGTATCTAGTAAAACATGAGCACAAACACTTCCATCTTTAGGTCTGCGTCTACTTAAATTTTGTGTTTTTTCTTGTTCAGGCTGAATTTCTGCTAAATAACATCTTTCTTTACTATCAAACAATTGAAATAAAACAGCTTCATAACCAGTTATTTCTTTAGCCAATTCACAGTAAATATTAAATAGGCTTGCTTGATTGGAATCTATTAGACCAGTTCTCTCAACTGCTTCTGCTCTTCTTTCTTCATTATCAGGTAATTGTGCTGATATAAAACTCATCTTTTCTCTACCTTTTTATAAAATTAAAAATCACATTAAGAATTATTAGAAAATAATCTCATAATTTAAATTACAGGCATTAGCAAAATTTTTAAATCTTCGTTCATTTTCTTTATCCATGAGAGCTTTGGCTTCAGATTTTATTTTACAAGTTAATTTATTTTTCTTAATCTTAAATTTAATATTATCCAAATTTTTTGGTAATCCTGCGCTAAAATTATATATAAATCTTAATCCTAAACCTATAGCATACGATGAAATTTTTTGCTTTTCTGAAAGTAAATTGGTTATTCTTTTATCAATTTGTTGTTTATCTTTAGTACCAATATATCTGTGATAAACAACTTTGGCCATCCATACCCTCTCAACATGAGTTAAATCTCTTACTGGTAGTGATAAGATTTTGTTTGCGGCAATATTACCTCTCATATCTGGCTGTTCGTCCCAAGAAATATCTGAAAGATTAGTACTAATTTTAAATACCCTTTCAAGATCTTTATCTGCAATTTTTTCAAATATAGGACCAAATATTTTTTTTATTTTAGTTTGCATGCCATTAAATCTTTGGTTTTTTGCAAGTACATTATAGTAAGCAACTTTATCTGGATTGATCCTATTTTCTTTATTTAATTCTGCTATCAATCCATCTCTTATACTTGTTCCACTAATCATAATATTTTTTACATTTGATGATAAAATCAGGTGAGTTATTATCTTTGCTGCAGTTGAAATAGTATCTGTTCTACCAGGAGGTATACCTAATACTTCTTTGTTTTCATCTGACATTTGATCCAAAAGAATAATCCCTCTTTCGATATTGAATTTTAATCCATGCAATAATGAGAGTGGATAATTATAATTCTTTATATAGGCAGATCCTAGAGCTCTAAAACTTCCACCTGTTCCAAACAATGTAAGATCTTTAGATTTATTCAGCCATTCAACTTTATTAATTTCTTTTCTGATTTCTTCACTAGTAATCTGAGATAAGTGTCCAATATCAATACTCGTTGATTTTATCTTTTTTCCATCTTGAATAAGAATAAGTTCTAAACTTCCTCCTCCTAAATCTGCTATAAGCCCTTTATCAACTTTTATGTTGCTAAGAACTCCTAAACAGGCATAATCAGCCTCCTCTTTAGCAGACAAGATTTTAATATTATGATTAAGAAGTTTTTCTGCAGGACGTAAAAATTCTTTTGCATTTTTGGCTTTTCTAACAGCTGCAGTTGCTATAATTAACTGATGTTTTACAGACATAGTTTTTATTATATATGCAAAACGCTTTATAGCTGACAAAGCTTTTGAAATTGATTGACTGGAAATATTTTTGCTCAATGATAGACCCTCACCGAGTTTACAATTTACTCTTTCATTAAATAACGGAAAAGGATATTTACCATTTTGAGGATATATAACAAGTCTAATAGAATTAGAACCAATATCGATTATTGCTAATTTACCTTTATTTATCTTCCTATAAAAACTTAAAGCTACTTCATTCATATTTATATTTTAGCTAAGCTTCCCTGACCTGATAAACTTGGGTTTTTCATAAAATAAGTGTGCGCACAAAATGTTTTGTCCTTATATTTTTTTTTGGAGTATTCTCCATTTTTATTTAATTTCCAAGTGTTTTTTGTGTCATTTATTAAAGCCGGTAATACTTGATCTAGGATTTGACTTCGAACTGTTTTATTTTCTAAAGGTATAAAAGCTTCAACTCTATGGTATAGATTACGAGGCATTATATCAGCAGATGCTATATAAACTAAATTACTTTCAGACTGAAATTTTCCTTTATTCGCAAAAACATAAATTCTCCCATGTTCAAGAAATCTTCCTATAATTGCAGTTACTGTAATGTTTTCAGACATTCCTTTAACATTAGGGCGTAGGCAGCAAATACCCCTAACCATCAAGTGAATTTTTACCCCTGCATTAGATGCTTCATAGAATTTTTCAATTATTTTTTGATCTACAATCGCATTACATTTAATCCAAATTCCACTTTCAAAACCATCTTTAGCATTTTGTGTTTCATTATTAATTTTCTCAATTAACCAATCATAAGAAGAGTTGGGTGAAATGATCATCTTATTTAATTGTTTTGGTTGAACATGACTGGTAAGAAAATTAAAGACTGATCTAGCATCCTCACAAATATTTTTATCGATAGTGAATAACGAAAAGTCAGTATAAATTTTAGCAGTATGTGGATGATAATTACCAGTTCCACAATGAGCATAAGAAACTAATTTTTTACCCTCTTTTTTTGTTATTAGAGATAATTTTGCATGTACTTTTAAATCAACTAGGCCGTAAGCAACTTGCGCACCAGCTTGTTCTAATACTCTAGCTAGTTGGACATTATTTTCTTCATCAAATCGAGCTTTCAGCTCAATTACTGCAATAACAGATTTTCCTGATTCAGCAGCGGATACCAATGCTTGCACGATAGGAGAGTCAGGTGAAGTCCTGTATAACGTTTGTCGTATCGTCAAAACATTTTTATCAATAGCTGCCTGTTGGAGCAAACTTAAAACTACATCAAAACTTTCGTAAGGGTGATGAACAATTATCTCTTTATTTTTAATTGCCGAAAAGCAATCTCCTTTAAAGTCTAATATTCTTTGTGGCATTCTAGGTTTGTACGGTTTAAATAAATTTTGTTTGGGAAGATTATTTATTATTTCCGTAAAGTCATTGATCCCAACAAATCCTTGCGCAACATATATATGATCGTCAGGGATATTTAATTGCCTGGTTAAGAGTTTTTGAGCAGATTTAGATAAATCGTGAGAAAAGGTTAAGGATACAATACCACCTCTTTTTCTGGCTTTAATTGCAGTTTCAAATTGCCCTATTAAGTCATCTGCTTCATCATCTATTTCAATTTCGGCATCTCTTATCACTCTAAACATGCCTGATTTTAATAATTTATATTCAGGATAAATTAAATGAACAAACTTTGTAACTAAGGTCTCCAGCATAGCATATCTCTGATGCTCACCAGGTAATCTTATAAATCTATCTACATTATCAGGAAGTAAAACTACACAATTTATATTTTTGTTTTTTGTATCTTTCATCTCCATTAATACACATTTACCTTTATTTTGGATAAAAGGAAAAGGGTGTGCAGGGTCTAAAGTGGTAGGAGTTAAAAGAGGTAGAATATTTTGTTCATAATATTCTTTAAGCCATTCTAATTCGTTTTTAGTCCATTTATTATCAAACAAAATTGAAACATCACAATCTTCCTTTTCATTTAATAAATAATTCAAACATCTTTGCTGTTTATTTTTTAAATCTTTGGAAGCATTAAGTACTGTTTTTAATAATTCATCTGCCCTCATCCCAGTTTCAGGAACTGTATTGAAACCTTGACTTATAAGCTGATGTAGACCAGCTATTCGAACCATATAAAATTCATCTAAATTTTCTGAAGAAATTGTTACAAATCTAAGTCTTTCACCATAAGGAATTGTCTTATCATATACTTGTAGTAAAACTCTCTCATTAAAAGATAACCAGCTAATTTCTCTGTCAAAATATCTGTCATTTTGATTATTAATTAATTTTTTTGTGATTTTATTTAAAGACAATCTAACCTCAGAATTTGAGGTTTTGAGTTTCATTTGGCAAATCTAACTTAATCTCATCAATTCAAACCAGATGAATTCTCAAAACTATGTCTTTGTAAATAATGTTTATTTCAAATTTATTACATTAAAAATATTTAAATCAAAACTTCAATTAGAAATGGGCCTTTTTCTTTAAGTCCATGTTTAAAATATTTTACTAAATCTTCAATATTATCAACTTTAACAGCGTCAACTCCCATGCCCTTTGATATAGAGACCCAATCTAATGCTGGATCTTTTAAAGACAACATTTCCATTGCTGATTTTCCTGGGTTATCAACACCTACATTTGTTAATTCTCCTTGAAGGATCTTGTAACTTTGGTTTGCAAAAATTAATACAACTATATCTAAATTTTCTCTTGCCATAGTCCATAAAGACTGGACGGTATACATGGCACTTCCATCACCTTCTAATGAAATAACTTTTTGATCTGGAGATGATATTGCCGCTCCAATTGCTACAGGCATTCCAAATCCTATAGACCCTCCACAGTTATTCAGCCATGTATGTGGTTGTGATCCTGAAGTTTGATAAAAAAATTCTCTTCCAGTAGTTACAGATTCATCAACTATGATTGCATTTTCTGGGATTAATGCACCTAATACCATTCCCAATGACATTGGGTTAATTGGACCTTTAGGAATGTCTGGGATATCAAGTTTTGAAATAGTATTAGGAGTATTATTTGATATTCCAATCCTATCTGATAACTCTTCGACAACTGTTGTAATATCATCTGATATAGAAGCTAATTCAAAAAATTTAGTAGAATCTTGTGTTAAGACTCCAGGCTTATTTGGATATGCAAAAAAAGCGACTGGTCGTCTAGCTCCTATTATTATAATGGTGTCAAAGTCTTTAAGAACTTCAACTGCTTTATCAACAACATATGGTATTCTTACAGAATTGATTCTCCCCGCACCTTTATCTAAACGAGCATTAAACCAGTCAGTTTTAATTGGACAGCCTATTTTGTCCGCTACTTTTGCCAATTTAATAAGGTTGTTTTCTTCTAAAGCCTGACCACCAACAAGTATTAGAGGGTTCTTTGCATCTTGAAGTTCTAAAATTGCTTCGTCTATTATTTTAGAAGAAACTATCTTAGATTTCATATTTAACTCAATCGACTCAATTTTATTGCCTTCATTCCATGCGGTATCACCAGGCAAGATTAAAGTTGCAATTTTCCCAGGTTTTACATTTGCATGTCTAATAGCTTCAGCACCATCCTTCGCAATCTCTTTTGAAGATTTACTTGTTTTTACCCAATGGGAGACTGGACTTGCTATTCCTTCAATATCCGAAGTTAACGGAGCATTTAATTTTATATGATCAAGAGCGTGCTCGCCTACTATATTAACAATTCCTGAATTAGCTTTTTTTGCATTATGTAGGTTTGCAAGGCCATTTGCTAATCCAGGACCTAAATGTAATAAAGTTGAAGCTGGCGACCTTCTCATTCTAAAGTAACCGTCAGCAGCACCAGTAGCACATCCCTCAAAAAGACATAAAACGCTTCGCATATTTTGATATTTATCTAAAGCTGCAACGAAATGCATTTCTGATGTTCCAGGATTAGTAAAACAGACGTCAACATTACCTTCTAATAAAGTACCAACTAAACTTTCTGCTCCGTTCACAAGACCCTCCAATCTTACTTTTAATTAACATATCAAATTAAAAATCTAATTGGTAATAATTTAATTTTATGTAAAACTTTACAGAAATTATTTTGAGAATTTTATGTTTAAATCTTTAATCGATGACAATGAAAAGCGAAACCAACTTTCTATTATGGCTCAATATCTAAACACAAGTTTTATGATTAGTACAATAGAGAACGAGTATTTAGTAAATATTGAAAAAGGCGTTGTAAAAAATGTAGAAGAAGGACCTTTTGTAATGCCAAGCTATGTCTTTAAATTAACTGCACCTAAGAACGAGTGGATAAAATTTTTACAACATATTCCTGAACCGGGGTCTCATGATATTATTGCAATGCTTCGAAGAAAAGTTTTGAAATTTGAAGGGGATCTCTATCCTTTAATGTCTCACTTACTATACTTCAAATTACTTCTGGCCTCCCTAAGACCAGCGGAGAGTAAAAATGAAAATTGAAAAAGAACCTATTTCTGGTCAATATGGAAAATTTAAAATTAATGGTATTGACTATAGGATATATTGGGAAGAAGCCGGTCAGGGAATTCCTTTAGTTTGCCTACATACTGCGGGATCTGATGGTAGACAATATAGAGCTCTTTTGAATGATAAAAAAATATTAGAAAAGTTTAGGGTTATTGTATTTGATATGCCTTGGCATGGAAAATCCTCGCCACCCGAAAATGCTAAAGTTGGAAATTATAAACTATCAACGGACTTTTATATTTCTCAAATTATGAGCTTTATAAATGGCTTGGAATTAGTAAAGCCTGTTGTAATGGGGTGTTCTATAGGCGGAAGAATTATTCTTCATTTAGCAATAAATTTTCCAGATAAATTTAGAGCATTAATTGGGCTTCAAAGTGCTGGTCATTTGGATCCTTATTACGATATCAGTTGGTTACATAGACAAGATGTACATGGAGGAGAAGTTTGCGGAGGCATTGCTTATGGCTTGATGGCACCAACAAGTCCTGAAAGTGATAAATTCGAAACAATGTGGCATTATATGCAAGGTGGACCTGGAATTTTTAAAGGAGATTTATTTTTTTATAAGTTCGATGGAAATATTGGCAATGAAATTAAAAAAATTGATAATTCAAAATGTCCAATTTATTTATTAACTGGTGAATATGACTACTCAGCAACACCAGAGGAAACAAAATCTCTAGCTGACACTATTGGTATCGAAATGATCAAAATGAAAAATGTAGGTCATTTTCCAATGAGTGAAAATCCAAAAGAATTTCTAAAATACCTACATCCAGTCTTAAATAAAATTAGTTAGCTACCAGTCTTTTCCAGCTGTCCATCCCCCATCTACGATTAAATTTGTTCCAGTACAAAAACTTGCTTCGTCACTTGCAAGATATAAAACTGCACTAGAAATTTCTTTAGGTTCTCCCCAACGTTTCATGGCGTGCAAGTTCCTTACTTTTTGAGAAGCTTCTTCATCTTGAAAATATCTTTCTGTTAATGGAGTTCTAATAACACCTGGTCCAATAGCATTTACTCTAATATCATACTTCGCTAGATCTACTGCTAGTTGCTTAGTTATTCCGGCAGTAGCATGTTTAGAGGCAGTATAAGCACACCTATTAGGCGCAGAAGTTACGCTTAAAGTCGAGGAAGTAATTACAATATTACCCTTTATTTTTTTTTCGATGCAGTGCTTTGCAAATGTTTGTGCAGTTATAAAAACTCCAGTAACGTTTATATCAATAACCTTTCTCCATTCTTCAATAGACAATTCTAACGGAGAGACAATTTCTCTTATACCTGCATTACAAAATGCAATATCTAAACTGCCAAAATGTTCATATGCATTTTTCATGTTTTCAATAGTTTCATTTTGATTTGTTACATCTAATTTAAATGGCTCAGCATTACCACCTGCAGATTTTATTTCTTTAGCCACCCTGCTAGCCATATCAAAATCTAAATCTGAGACAGCTACATTTGCACCTTCTTTTGCAAAACTTAAACCTGTTTGACGACCAATCCCACCTGCTGCTCCAGTAATAAACACAGTTTTGTCTTTAAATCTCATTGAAAAATCCCCCTGTTAATGCAAAGTTTATTTGAATTAACCTTTTTGACAACATTAATCTTTATTGGAGTAATCGATTGGACATAGAACATTTAGTATTTGAAAACGGACCTAAAAGAGTTGGCCCCTTTAGTCATGCTGTTAAAGCTGGTGAATTTATTTTTATTACTGGACAAATGCCAACATTGCCAGAAAATCCTGACGTACTAGTCAGTAATGATGTTGAAAAGCAAACTCATCAAGTTATGAAAAATCTAATTAGTGTTTTAGATAATTGTGGCTCTTCTCTCGAGAGAGTAACTTTCGTAAGAGTGTATTTAGTTAACTTCCAAGACTTCGACAAAGTAAATAAAATTTATAAATCCTATTTCAATGAAGACAAACTGCCTGCTAGAACATGTATTGGTGTAACTGGACTTGCTGTAGGTGCTTCAGTTGAGATTGATCTTGTAGCAAAAGTTTAGATAAGAAAAATTTGTCTATGAAAAGAAAATATACCCCTTTTAAAAAAGGTATTTTTACTGGCTTTGGTTTCCCTGGCATAGGAATGAGCTCAGCAATGTTTGGATATGGTGTTTTTGCTGCAGAAGCTGGACTAGATCTATATCTTTGTTTAGGTTCAGTTTTAATTTTATGGAGCATGCCTGGTATGGTTATTTTTGTGTCTCTTTTTTCAATAGGCACACCAATATTCTTGCTATTTACTACTGTTTTATTGGCTAACATGAGACAATTTTTTTTAGTCTTATCTGGCCTTACATTAATGAATATTCACAAACATAAATTATCTTTTATTACAAAATTATTTTGGGCTCACCTCATTAGTCCCACTGGTTGGGCTGAGTTAACCAAAGTAAAAAATGAAATAGACGAAAAAGATTTATTTAAATTTTTTCAGGGTCTTAGTTTGGCATTGGTAATATTTAATTCAACTACAACAATTATTGGTTACAAATTATATGATTTTTTACCTAATGATATTGTTTCTATTCCCGTATTTATAATGCCATTATATTTAACAATCTTAATGCTAAGAGCTATTGAAATTTATTACAGATTAGCGGTTGTTACTGGAGGGATTATCGGGCCCCTTTTATTTCCATATATTGGTGATTGGAGTTTGATTGTTGCAGGATTAGTTGGCGGTTCCGTTGGCTTGATGATCAGTTATCTTTTGAATAAGGATAAAATTAATGTATGAGAATTCAATAATTATACCTGAAATAATCCCTTGGATAATGCTTTTAGTCGCTAGTTCAGGTATTTTTGTTTGGAGATTTTTAGGAGTGGTTTTATCTAGTAAAATACAAAAAGATAGTTTTTTTGCAAAATGGATCAATGCTATTGCATTTGCTATGACGACAGCTTTAATGACTAGAATCATAATTTTCCCAACAGGAGCGTTGGCCGAAACTGAATTGATTGAAAGAATAGCACCTTTTTTAATTGGTATAATTGTATTTTTATTTTTCCCAAAAAAACCAATTTTTGGTTTAGCAATAGGAGTGCTCTTCTTTAGCGTTGGAATATTTATATCTTAGATATTTTAATCTTCAGACACAAGTTGCTTAGCTATTATCAATTTTTGAAGCTCATTAGTTCCCTCACCAATAGCCAACAAAGGAGCATCCCTATAATATCTCTCAATATTATACTCCGGCGAATACCCAAATCCGCCATGAATCCTCATTGCTTCTGTAGAGTTAAACAAAGCCGTTTCAGTAGCAAAAAGCTTTGCCATTCCTGCTTGTAAATCTGATCTATTACCAGAATCATATGCCTTTGCAGCTTGTTCAGTTAATAATCTAGAAGCTTCAAGTTTCGTTGCCATCTCAGCTAATTTAATTTGAATTGCTTGGTGTTCACTAATTGGTTTTCCAAATGTCTTCCTTATTTTTGCATATTCTATTGAATCTTCGAGGGAGGCTCTAGCCACACCGACGCCACGTGCAGCTACATTGATTCTTCCTAATTCAAGGCCCGCCAAAATTTGTTTGAGCCCTTTTCCTTCTATTTCACCAATCAAGTTAGAAGTTGGTACTTTTACATTTTCAAGTTGAACTTCTCCTGTATCAATTCCCCTGTAACCCAATTTTTTGAGTTTTCTTGATACAAATCCATCTTTCTTTTCAACGAGAATTAAACTCATACCTTTATGGGCTGGTTGAATTTCAGTATTCGTTTTTACTAAAACAGCTAAAATAGTTCCTTGAACTGAGTTTGTAATCCATGTTTTTGTACCATCAATAATATATTCGTTCCCAACTTTTTTTGCTTTGGTTTTTATCGATTGAAGGTCAGTACCACAGTCTGGTTCAGTAAGTGCGATACCGCCTCTTATCTCTCCAGTTGCAAACTTAGGAAGATAATATTTTTTCATCTCTTCAGTACCAAATCTTTCTACAGCAGCACACATTATAAGATGAGAGTTAAAAATACCAGAAACTGACATCCACACGGCTGACACATTTTCTACAATTTTTGAGTAAGTAACTGCTGACAAACCTAAACCACCATACTCAGGAGAAATTGTAGCACCAAAGAGACCTAAAGCTGCCATTTTATCAGCAATATCTTGTGGATATTTATCTTGTGACTCAAATTCTTTTACATATGGCTTTACATCTTTTTCTAAGAATTTATTTACAGATTCTATTATTAAATTATCTTCAGAGTCTGGTTTTTCATTTTCGACTTCAATTATTTTATGTTCATTCATTAATATCTCCTAAATTAATGATTATAAATCTATCTGACTATACTCAAATATTGAATTGACATTATTTGCTTGATCAATTTTAAGCATTAAATCTGTCAACTGGTTAACTCTTTCATTTGATAAATACGGTTCTGTTAAACCTTTAAACTTTGATATAAACTCTTCATCTTTCATAAAGTTTTCTGGTTCTCCTTTTGGAATCTTTACAAACTTTTCATAAGTCTTTCCTTTTACCACCATTTTTACCTTTGCACTCATAAATTCTGGACAACACTTCTCAGCATCTTTATCAGGATTTACTTTTATTTTGTTACACAGCGCTAATGTATCACTGTTATTTAAGTGATCTTTATAATCATCCCACTTTAATCCACCACTTTTAGCAGCTACAGCAGCACAAAAAGGCATTGAAAATTGCCCATCAACAATACTTTTGGGATTTTGTTTATCCTCTAAAGGATAACCAATTATATTCAATGCTGTTTCGGACAGGCCAATATCAATATCATCTAAATCATTAATGGAAAAATCTAATTCTTTTTTTAGATCTATTATACCATCAATTGCTGCATGACTATATCTACAAGAAGGATAAGGTTTTACTCCCAAGTTAAGTGTTTCAAATTTATTTCCTAAACCGTCTAATGCTTTTTTTGTGTCTCCTCCTGAAGCATATGCATGTAGATAACCCCACTGACCCTCAAAAGCTTTAGAAGGACCTTTAAAACCTTCCGCCGCCATTGTTGCACAATTTAGACCGTTCTGTGCAGCTTGTCCTACATGCGATCTTTTTGTCCAAGCACCATCTGTTAAAAATTGCATAGATCCAGCTGATTGACTTAGGGCTATTCCAAATGCAGAAACAAATTGATCTTTGGTCAAGCCCATAAGATAGCCAGCTGAAGCTACGGCACCAAACACACCACATGTTGCCGTTGGATGAAATCCTTTTTTATAATGTGCTGACGAGCCTCCAGCTAATCCTAGTCTTATTTGTATTTCATAACCAGCAACACATGCTGTTATTAACTCTTGTCCTGATGATTTATTCATTTGTGCTGCAGCCAAGGCGGCAGAAAGTATTGGGGCACTGGAATGTAAAGAGGCTTCAGCATGAGTGTCATCGAAATCAAGAGAATGAGCTAAAGTTCCATTAAGTAGAGCAGCTGCACTTGGAGAGTAACTATTTTTATCTGAAAAAACTTGGCAACTTCCATTACTCATTTCTAATCTGTCGATTGCTGCGACTAAACTAGCAGTTGATTCTGCATCATGTCTTGCTCGTATTATTATTCCAACAGTATCAAGAATTAACAATTTTGTTCTTTTTATAACGTCTGAGGATAAATTTTCGTATCTAATTTCGGTACAAAACTCAGCAAACTTTTCAGTCATATTTTCCATTTATTTCTCCCAAAACATATTGAAAAGGTTAAACTAAAATTTCATTTTACAAAACTAAAAAATAATCATTAAGATATCGTTATTAAAATCATATGAGAAAATACCATGACAAATCCTTTTGAATTAACTGCAACGGATGCAATTAAACTGATTGGTAACAATAAGTTATCAAGGTATGAGTGGGTACAAAGTTGTTTCGAAAGAATACGTGAAAAAGAAGATCTTGTAAAAGCTTGGGTATACTTGGATGAAGATAGAGCCCTAGAAAAAGCAAAGCAGTTAGATAATGAAAATGATAAATCACAACTTGGAATTCCATTTGGAATTAAAGATATAATTGATGCAAGTAATACACCTACTGGATTTGGAACTAATTTTTATCAAAACAATGTTCCTATGAGAGATGCTGCTTCGGTATCCGTTGCAAAACAATCAGGATGTATTTTTATTGGCAAAACTGTATCTACTGAACTAGGACATAGAGCTCCTGGATTAACAACAAACCCACATAATAAAGATTTCACACCTGGAGGCTCAAGTTCTGGATCGGCTGCAGCTGTAGCATCTATGATGGCACCTGTTTGTTTTGGCACCCAAACTACTGGGTCGGTAATAAGACCTGCTGCTTACTGTGGAGTTATTGGGTATAAACCATCTTATGGTGATTTTGATAAATCAGGCATTCTACCAAATTCTCCATCAATCGATACTTTAGGATTGATGTCTAGGTCAGTAGAAGATATTGCACTTTTTCGATCAATCCTTCTCGAAGAAGATTTAGTATCAATACAAAAAGTAGATTTAAGCAAAATTAAAATTGGATTTGTTAGAACACCACACTGGGATAAAAGTGATGATTCTACAAAGGAAGCTTTTGAGCATTTTCTTAATTTACTCCGTTCAGATAAATTAAATGTAGTTGATTTAGAAATTGATAACCTTATTTCAAAATCTGATGAACTTCATTTAGATATAAGTGGATATGAATTTAAAAGATCAATATCTCACGAAAGATTCAATTATTATGACCAATTAAGTGACCAATTAAAGAACGGCAGACTTAATGATGGATATCAAGTGAGTAATAAAAATTACCACTTAGCTTTAAAAGACTTGTCAATTTTAAAAAATCAAATAGACGCTGTATTTGACAAGACTGATTTAATAATTACTCCTAGTGCCCCTGGCGAAGCATTAAAAGGATTAGAATATACAGGATCACCGATATTTAATACAACTTGGTCTTTAAACGGAAATCCATGTATTACCCTACCCCTATTTAAGGGTAAACAAGAATTACCAATTGGATGCCAACTTGTTGCCAGGTTTGGAGAAGACGATCAACTTTTAAATTATGCAAAAGCCTTCTTAGAACTTTAATTAAAGTGAGATTCAACTAATAGTTCTGGAAGTGTAAGTGCTAAAGCTGGAAATAGAAGCACTATGATTAATACAACTGTGTCAGAAATACAGAAAGGAAATGATCCTTTTATAACGGTTGTAACTGGTAAGCCAGTTACTCCACTAACAGCAAACAAATTTAAACCAACGGGTGGGATAACACTTCCTATTTCTATGCATAATGCTGTTAAAATTCCTAAATGAATAGGATCTACACCAAGAGCCAATGCAACAGGGAAATATATAGGTACTGTTAAGACTAAAATTGCTACACCTGTTAGAAACATGGATAAAAACAATAACGATCCCATAAGTGCAAATAAAAATCCTGTTTTACTCAGACCCAATTCACCAGCCCATTCAGCAATCATTTGAGGCCAACCCATATTTGCAAGATAAAATTGGAAGATTCCAACACAACCCAATAGAAAAAACACAACTGCAGTTAGGTTCATAGTTCTTAGAGTTGTTGGCATTAATTCTTTCGCAAATGTTTTTCTTTTAAAGATTAATCCATAAAAAAGGGCATAACTAGCAGCGGCAGCACCTGCTTCAGTAGGAGTGAATAAACCTCCATATAAACCACCTAATATAATTATAGGCATTAATAAAGCGGGTAGAGCTTCTTTAAAACACCTCCAAACTTCACATAAATCAAATTTTCCTCGAGGTAATTTAATAAAAAGAGATACACTAACAATTATAACTGCATCACTCATAGCCAACATCAATCCAGGAATTATACCTGCGAAAAACAAATCAACTATCGACATTTCTGTTATGACACCAAACAGAATCAAAGTTATACTTGGTGGAATAAGAAGTGCTATTCCACCTGCGGAGGCAATAACTCCTGCTGCCATCCATTTTGGATAACCTCTTTTAATTAATTCTGGATAAGCTATAACACTCATTGCAGCAGCCATTGCTGTGGATGAACCAGAAATTGCTCCAAATAAAACAGCTGCAAGCAATGTTGCATAAGCAAAGCCACCTGGAACCCATCCTACTATTGAGTCAGCAAATTTAAAAAGACTTGCAACTAAACCAGTTTTTTCCATTAAAAAACCAGCAAAAATAAAAAATGGAATAGCTACTAATGTATATTTAGTAAGAAAACTAAAAAAAGCTTCAAACAAGGTGCTATATGTTAAAAAATCGTCAAACAGTACAAGAAGACCTGTAGCACCAGCAAGAGCTATACCTATTGGAGCACCAGCAAATAATAGACTAAATAAAGATCCTCCTAAAGCCCACATTATACATTTCCTGTATTATTAGAATTAAACATCAGTAGCAGCTTCAACTTCTGCAGTAAAATGGTCACCCTTTATATAACTATGTATATCTTCAATAAATTGAAGAAAGGCTACTAAAGACATTAATCCCATACCCAGAGCCAATATAAAATAAAAAGGCCACATAAAGAAAAATAAACTCTCAGTTCTTTCACCAATTTGTATTGAATATTCAACCGTTGAATACGCAGTATATGTTAAAGAACCAGTGAATACAGAAACAAAGAGAGAAACAAAAATTTTACAAAAACCTACTGTTCTGTGAAAACCTTTTGTATTTAAAAGTTGTAAGACAGCACTCATTACAAGATGATTCCTATTGATCTGTGTTACACAAATGTAGAAGGCAACTGAAGATACCATCATGTAAATAACAGCATCTTGACCCCATTCAAAAACAACACCAAAAATATATCTTCTAATAATTTCAGCTAACGCAAAGAGTGTAACAGCTATCATTAGAAAAGCAGAACACCTACCTAATATAGCAGTGATGGAAGATTGAATTTTGTTTGAGATTTTGTAAAAATTATCCATGATAATCAACTAAATAAAAAAGGCCTGACATTAGTCAGGCCTTTGTTGATTGATTTATTTTCTTGACTTTTTCTTGTATAAAGCTGTTCCTTTTGCGAATTTAGCAAAGTCGGAAGCAAACGCTGTACAATCAGTCTTTTCTAAAGCACTTGATCCCATTGGATTAGCTGCAACTAAAGCTTTTGCTTCAGCAGTGAACTGGTCAACCATTTTGTCTCCAGTTGCATCAACCTTAGACTTAATCCAGTTATTAGTTGCACCACCTTCTTTGGCTTGAAGAACTCCAGCTTCTGCAGGGCTCATCACATATATTCCAGGCGCACTTTTATCAGTTACTTTAAACTTATCAACTAATCTTTTATCATTACAAAAGTTAATAGCCTTTTGATAAGGAATAAAGTCATTCATAATAATATCAGTTAGAGCTGCTTGTTGTTTTTTATCAAGAGTTGCCCACCATTTATTTGATGCACCAATCCAATAGTAATCACCAACAATACCATTAATTCCAGCAACTGTGAAATATGGAGCTTGTTCCTTAGTAGCATTAAATCCACCTAAACTAGTTAGCAATCCATCAATAACACCTGTTTGAAGAGCTGGCGGAACATCGCCAAAAGCCATTGTGGTAGGGTTTGCACCTAAAGCTCCTAACAATGCATTTTCAGCTGGTCCCATACTTCTAACCTTCTTACCGGCAAAATCAGCAGGAACTAACATTCTACTTTTAACAGCACCTGCACCCATGTACATACTTAGATGTCCAGAACCAAAAATAGTTATCCCATGCTTGTCATTAAAAACTTTCTTTAATTGAGCAAAAGTTTTTGTTCCATCAAGGCCATTAATAGCACCAGGTGATGTTAATTTTCCAGCACCAACAATAGTATTAGCATATGGCTCAACACTTGAAGTTTTACCAAATTGACCAGTCATCATCTCAAGATTACCTTTTGTAAGAGCTTGAGTTCCTTTTGGAACATTATAAAGTGACTTAGCCCAATAAATCTGAACTTTACTTCCAGGAATTTTTTTCTCAACCTGCTCTGCAAAAAACATTTCTGCAATAGCTGCAGGATGTGGCGGACCAGAATGGTCAGATGCCCAACGCATCTTAATAGGTTTTACAGCATGTCCATCAGCTAAAGCTAAATTGGTTCCAGCTGCAAAAGTTAGAGCAACAGCGCCAGCTGCACCTAACAATGATAATTTATTTAATTTCATTAAATTTCCTCCAAATATTTAGAATCACAAACTATAACGATATGCTTTTCAGGTAAACCCTTAATTGCAATAAAACCAATTAATTAGTTAATATGTTATGTAATTCTGTTTAGATTATGCCTTTGTTCTTGAAAGTGCTTATTTGTTCACCAGTAAAACCTATCTCTTTAAGTATATCATATGTATCTTCGCCTAGTTCTGGGGCAGTTTTATCTTGAAATTTGCTATCTGAAACATGAACAGGTGTTTTCAATAAACTGATATCAACCCCCCTTTTTGTTTTTAATTTTTGGATATTTTTTCTATCTTTTAAAAATGGATTTTCTAAAGACTCTTTTAAATTTAAAATTGGAGCTGCTGGAACAACTCCTCCAAACTCGTTCAGCCATTCAGAGGTATTTTTTTTCATTAATTCTTCATCAAGAATTCTAGTTATTTCATCTCTATGTTTTTGCCTAGATGAAAAGTCAACAAACTTTGAATTGTCAATTAGATCCTCCCTACCTAGTTTTTTACACAGAACAGGCCAAAAACTTTCCTTATTACACATTATGTAAATCCAACCATCTTTAGTTTTATACAATTGACATGGAACTAAAATTGGATGAGCAGACCTGTCTAATCTTTCACTTTTAAAATCAGTGTTGAGTGTCCAAGCCGCCATATAACTTTGATTAAACATGGCCGTATCAAATAAATTAACATCTACATCTCTTCCAACACCTGTAGCCCTGGCAGACAATATCGCACTTACGAGCCCAAATGACATAGTAAGTCCAGACATATAATCTACGATTGAAAGTCCGAATCTTGATGGAGGACCGTCAGGCTCACCTGTAAGTGAAAAATAACCAGCCTCTGCTTGCATAAGATAATCATATCCTGGCCAATTTTTTCTTGGCCCCTCTCTGCCATAAGCAGAACAATGCGCTGAGACAATTGCTTTGTTAAATTTCTTAAGCTGATCATAAGTTATCCCAAGTTTTTCAGGAACATCTCCTCTTAAATTGTTAGAAACTGCCTCAGCATTCTCAATTAATTTTTGCAGAATAATTTTTCCATCATTAGACAGTATATCTAAAGTTATGCTTTTTTTATTTCTATTAAGAGCTTGAAAAAAAATACTTGAAGCTGAATTTCTGTCTTCACCATCGATAAAATAAGGACCAATTGCTCTTAAATAATCACCACTTGTACCTGCTGGTTCAATTTTAATTACCTCTGCTCCTAAATCAGCTAAATATTGAGTGCCAAATGGTCCCGCCCCATATTGCTCAAAAGCAATTACTCTGACACCTGATAAAGGTAAATCCATTTTATTATTCTCTAATTAGCTGCTTCTTTAATAATTTCGTCAACCACACTATGCCCACGTTTTGCAACCAGGAAAGATCTTACCATATCCATTACAACAACTTTGTCTTGATTTTTACCAATATGTCTTACCTTAATAATTCCTTGTGTAGGTCTTGATTTTGATTCTCTTTTATCTAAAACTTCAGTTTCAGAATATAATGTATCACCAACAAACACTGGTGCAGGTATTTTTATTTCTTCCCAACCCAAGTTGGCTATTGCTTTTTGACTAGTACCACTTACACACATCCCTGTTACAAGGGCTAGAGTAAATGCAGAATTTACCAAATATTTTCCAAACTCAGATTTAGAAGCATAATTTGCATCAAAGTGGATTGGGTGAGTGTTCATTGTTAAATTTGTAAACCATATGTTGTCAGCTTCGCTTACTGTCCTACCAGGCCAATGCTCATATACATCTCCCACTTGAAAATCTTCAAAATATCTACCTGGATCTTCTCTATACCTTTGAGGTCCTATTTTTTTAATTCCGTATGAATTTTCATCCATTTAATCCTCCCTTGATATAATCAGTCTTGCAACAGCTAACACTGGTGCATCAACCATTTTACCTTGAAATTTGAAAGCACCAGAACCTGCTGTTTTTGCTTCCTCTAAAACTCCTTTTGCCCATTCCAATTCTTCTGCTGTAGGTCTGTAAGCATCATGAATAGGTTTAATCTGATCTGGATGTATGGCAAAACGTCCTTTGAAACCCATAGTTTTGACATATAATGTCTCTTCTCTGCATCCATCAGGATCTCTGAAATCTAGCCAGACACCGTCAAGAGCAATAGTGTTGTATAATGCAGCAGCATTAATTATTTTACCCCTTCCATATGCTAAACTAGCTTTACCCATATCACCACCGGTCGATGCACAATAGTCAGCTGACCCAAATCCAATTCCAGAAAACTCTAAGTTTGAACAATCCCAACTTTCAATAGTTGCAATACCACGCGGCGTTTCAATTTGAGGTAAAATTAATATATTGGTTCCAAGGTCCTTTAAGAAAGTTCTACATTCATCAGCAGACTCTATTTTAGGAATGGCAATAGAGTACGGAAGAGAAGGTAAAGACCTTAACATTGTTATATCATGTTGGTATTCTTTAGTATCTAAAGCATTAATACGTAATAAAAGTTTATCTACTTGACCTTCGTAATTTCTATTTGCTAGATCAGCAAAATTGGATCTTCCAATAGCTTTATTTTCGTGGGCCAAACCATCTTCTAAATCGAAAATAACTTTATCAGCTCCAGATCCTATAGCCTTGGGCAACCTCTCAATTTTATCCGTTGGTAAAAATAAAATACTTCTCAAATTTATCTCCTATTTTTTTAAGAATTAAATTCAGCTCTAATTTTTTTTCCATGCTCATCTAATTCAGGCATTTTATTTACTTCTGGTATAACGTTGTCATGTATTGCACCTGGACCTAAGACTTTAACTTTTCCATTTTTAGTTTCAATTTCTAAAAAATTGTTTTGAGGATGGTTTTTTAATTGTTCCATGTCAGATATTCTTCCGTAAGCAACGCTCGCTTCTTCAAGTTTTTCAATTAACTCCTCACGTTTAAAAGTAATAAATTTATCTTGAATAATTTTTTCTGTTAATTCTCGATTAGTGGCACGATCTGAGTTAGTTTTAAATCGAGCGTCATTAACCATGGTTTCGTCATCTAATACAATTTCACAAAATCTCACCCATTCTCTATCATTTTGTATAGCAATTAAAATAGTCAAATTATCTTTACAATTATATGCACCATAGGGAACGATTATTGGGTGGTTCATTCCATTTCTTTTTGGAATTTTTTTATTATAAACATAACCAAGGTAGAAAGGGTTCATCCAATCTGCGAGCGAATTAAACATAGAAACTGATATATGTCTGCCTTTTCCACTTATACTTCTTTTTATAAGTGCTTGCAAAATTGCTTGATAAGCTGTCATCCCTGCGGATATATCACAGACTGATGGGCCAACCTTTGCTCTTCCATCAACGCCAGCTTTATCTGGAAGACCAGTTATATCAATAACACCAGTTTCAGCTTGAATTAACATATCATAAGCTTTTTGGTTTTTATATGGTCCTTCGTCTCCAAATCCAGAAATAGAACATGTAATTAAAGATGGATATTTTTTTCTTAATTCATCTAAATTTAAACCAAGGCGGTCAAATGCGCCTGGTGCTAAATTTTGGATTAAAATATCGGATTTTGAAATAATATTCTCAAAAATTTTAAAATCCTCACTGTTTTTAAGATCTAAAGCAATTGACTCCTTCCCTCTATTCAACCAAACAAAATAAGCGCTATTTCCAAGTGCATTGCTATCATAGTTTCTGGCAAAATCACCTTCAGGTCTTTCAATTTTTATAACTCTGGCACCTGCATCTGCCAGTCTGCACGATGTATAGGGGGCTGCCACAGCTTGCTCAACTGTTACGACTAATAAACCTTCTAAATCCTTTCCGGAATTTTCCCTTTCCATTAGATAACCAAGCAATCTACTAAAGAAGAAACTTTACTTTCAGAGGGCGAGTTTAAAATTGTAGAAATTTCATGAGATTTATTTTTTGATAGCAATGACACAGATTTGTTAACAATTTTATTTTCCAAGATATTTTGATCAATCTTGTCTGATAAATCATGTTTATTTTTTATATCTTTAGTTCCATCTTTAATAGAAATTGAAGACTGAGTATTTGTTAATTTGTCATTAGGTATGATTCTTACCTTGTCCCTAACATTTTTTATTTTTTCATCAAAACAAATATCATCGTTGTACGTCCCTAAGTCGGCTGTGTCTTTGCCATAAATTGACATGGCTGCTGTTAATTTATAAGAAAATTTTGATTCCAAACCAGTTTTAGGTTCTTGAATATTACACACTTTGAGCCAAGAAGGATTAGTTTCAATTGCAATCTCTTCAATTGATTCAGGATTAAAGTTGTTTTCTTGTTTTAATTCCTCAAGTGCTTCTAGGAAAGAATGTAGACCATGACAACAGGCATGAAATTTATACTTAATTTCAGGAAACAGGAAGTCTGTTCCTAAGTTTTCTACAGCTCTTGTAGGAGTTTTTTTATCCCAACCATGAGTTTTAAAAAAACCTTGATCACACTCAATACCATCTTCTCTTGACACAAACCCAAGTTTAGATAATTTGGCAGCCTCAATACCATTTGATGCAGCCATTCCTGCGTGATACGGTTTACCCATAGTACCAAATTGGGATTTAATTCCAGATGCTCTCGTTGAAACCAAACCAAGCGCATTTATTGTCTGATCCTCGCTCAAATTTAGTAATTTTGATGCAACAATTGTCGCACCAAATGATCCACTTGTAGCAGTTTGATGGAACCCTGCATTATAATGAGAATAGCCTAAGATATGACCAATTCTAGTAGAGACTTCAACTCCAGACATATAAGCAAGTAATAAATCTTCTATAGATAATTCTAATTCTTCGCCTAAGGCTAAAGCAGTTGGTAATGCACTTGAAGTTGGATGGCCAACAAAAAGAAAGTGAGTGTCATCATAATCTAATGCATGACCAGTAGCTCCATTAGCTAAAGCTGCGCCTCTTGATGAAACGTTGTATCCAGTTGAAATCACTCGTGCTTGATTAACGCCATTTTCTTCTTTAACCATTTCAGAAACTATTTTCGAAACTGGTTCTTGTTTTGCTGCATAGGCTACTCCACACCAGTCTAGAATAGACATCTTTGCAAAAAACTTCATTTCATCATTAAAACTGTCTAGTGTACTATTAAATCCATAACTACCAAATAATTTTGTAATCGACATAATCTATCCTTTCCCTAAAACTATTCAAAATGTGCTTCAGCTTGCATGGTCATTCCTGAACCCTCTACGGCACCCCAACAACTAACGCTTCCATCAGTATTTTCCTTTGCGCCAATTATATAATCACTATTTGCAAAAACAGGGGCCATAACTTTATGACTAAATGATGTTACAGTCTTGCCTTTAAGCTTTTCAGCTGCCCTTAATAAAAAAGTAGCTTGCAAGGGACCATGAACAATTAAATCAGGATAGTTCTCTTCATTTTTAGTATATGGATAATCATAATGTATTCTATGACCTACAAAACCAATCGCTGAATAACGGAACAATATTGTTGGATGCATAAAAATAGTTTCTGTATAGTCTGCATCTTCAGGTATTTTGTCTGACACACCAGAACCACCACCTGCTTTAGTTACATCTCTATAAACAATATTATGAAGTTCATGCAATCTTACCTCTTCATTAACTAAAAATTCATACTCTGCAGTAACAAAACAAAGCTGTCCTGTCCTACCTTCCTTTAGTTTTATGTCAGCAACCTTAGATTTTTTTATTACTTTATCACCTACTCTTAAAGGTTTTATTACTTTGATCTGACTCCCTGCCCACATTCTTCTTGGAAGTGGGACTGGAGGCAAAAAATCACCTCTAGCTGGATGAGAATCCACACCAAGTTCGTCATTTTTTTTTAAATCCCAACCTAACATCCAATGCAAACCAGAGGTTGCATCCTCTCCAATTTTGGGATCGCCTGGATCAATATTTAATGTTGCTCTGTACCTCTGTTCAACAATTGGTGTAAGGTAATCTGTTACAGTCTCTATATTACCTAACCATTTATTTAAATGATTAATATCAAGCGCTTCATTTTCCATTTACCGAACCTTTATTTTTAAGAATATTTGAAACTATTAAATATAAAAATTATATTAATATCAATTAATAAAATATTTAATGATAGGATCTTTGAAATGCCTTCTTTAATTTTACATGTAGATGAAACCTTAGAAAATATTTTTGAAATTTCTACAGTTAAAGCAATAGAAAAAAGTATAATAGATATTATCCAAGAAGAGTTAGAGGCTGAAAAAAACAACTGTCAAATTATATGGGTTAAAAGTAAAATAATTTGCTCAAATTATAAAATATTTGGTGAATTGAAGTTTAGAGATAAAGAGACTAGAAATATTGACAAAAGAGATAAATGTTTAAAAAGAATTGGTGAAATTTTACAAAATAAATTTAATGCCTTTATAAGACTTAGGGCATTCTCAATTCAAGATGCATCAATAACTGCACTAGATCTTGTAAATTGAAATTGTATTTCAAGTGATAAAAATAGAAGGATCAATAATGAGTAAAAATATTGTATTAACAAGCGTAAATGAAAGAGGAATTGCTGAAGTTATTTTAAACCGTCCAGAGAGAAATAATGCATACAATGGTGATATGATCATTGAATTAATCAAAAGCTTTGAATCTTTATATAAAAATAATTCTGTAAGAATAGTGCTCATTAAAGGCAATGGAAAACATTTTCAAGCAGGAGCTGACTTACAATGGCTTAAAGAAATTGGTAAACTTAGTCAAAAAGAAAATATTGAGGTTTCAAGAAAAACAGCTTCAGCGATTCAAGGTCTTACAAAGTTCCCTAAGCCAACAATAGCCTTGATCCATGGAGGATGCTTTGGAGGTGGGACTGGAATTGCCGCAGCAGCTGATATAGTAATAGCTAGTGAAGACGCTATTTTTTCTATTTCTGAAGCTAGATGGGGTGTAATGGCAGGAATAATAATACCTCATTTAAACGCCAGTATTGGCGTTAGAAACGTTAGAAGATATGCTCTTACATGTGAGCGTTTTAGCTCTAGTCAGGCCAAGGAAATAGGTTTAGTTCACCAAGTTTGCAAAACGGGTGAGCTTGAAAATGCTGTTCAACCTGTTATTGAGGACTTGTTAATGTGCGCTCCAGATGCATTGGAAGCAACAAAAAGAAGAACTTTAATTGAAAGTGGTTTAATGTTGTCAGATGAAAAATTTGACGAACTTGTTTTTGAACATTCTCAAAAAAGGATGACTAATGAAGCAAAAGAGGGTCTAAATAGTTTTCTTGAGAAAAGAACTGCATCTTGGTATCAAAATTAAATCATAGGATATATAAATGCCTGCATTAGTTACAAATTCAAAAATATGGGGAGAAATGTTTGGTACTAAAGAAATGCATTTCTTATTTTCTGACGAGAGTACTGCACAACTTTATTTAGATGTAGAGGCGGCTTTAGCAAGATCACAATCAAAGTTGAATATTATACCAAAAGAAGCTGGAGAAAAAATAACCCAAGCAGCAAAAGTAGATATAATTGATTGGAAGAAACTTGAAAAAAGGACATCTATAGTTGGATATCCAATTCTTCCACTAGTAGAACAACTAAGTGAAAAAGTTGAAGGCAACTTTGGACAATTTTGTCATTGGGGCGCTACAACACAAGATATTATGGACACAGCAGATATCCTTCAAATTAGAAAGGGTCTTGAATTATTATCTAAAGACCTAAAGTCAATTTCAGATGCTTTAGAAAAAATTGTTGAATATCACATTAAAACACCGATGGCTGGTAGAACACATTTGCAACATGCTTTACCTATATCTTTTGGGTACAAGGCATCTACTTGGTTATCTGGTATAGATAGGCATCACAAAAGACTGGAAGAAATAAAGAAACGTATTTTCAATGTTTCATTTTTTGGAGCAGCAGGAACACTTGCTTCTTTAGGAGAATATGATGGTCTTAAGACACAGTCAACTCTTGCAGAAGAATTGGATCTAAATGTACCTGACGTTAGTTGGCATTCAATTAGAGATAATTTTTGTGAAGTAACTGGTTGGCTTGCAATGGTCACCGCATCACTTGGTAAAATAGCCTATGATGTGATGTTAATGATGCAAACAGAAACACAAGAAGTGGCTGAACCATATCTTCACGGACGGGGCTCTTCTTCAACAATGCCTCAAAAAAGAAATCCTATTTCTTCTGAAGTAATGCTCGCTTGTTCAAAACTACTAAGAGAACATCATTCTTCTATGCTAGATGCAATGGTCCTTGATCATGAAAGAGCCACAGGTCAATGGCATGTAGAATGGCATGCAATACCTAACGCCTTTTTGATTGCTTCTTCGTCTTTCAACTCAGCTAAGTATCTTTTAGAAGGTTTAGAAGTTTCACCTAAAAAAATGAAAGAAAATATTTATAAAACCAATGGGTTAATTGTTGCAGAGTCTGTTATGATGGCCCTCGCACCCAAGATGGGAAGACAAATTGCACACGACTTAGTTTATGACTGTTGTAGAGAATCAATCAAAAACAACATATCATTTATAGATACGTTATTAAAAAATAAAGAAATTTCTAACTTTTTTAATGAGCAAGAATTGTTAAAAATTATAGATCCATCTAATTACTTAGGAGCGGCTCCTACTATGGCACAGAGACTTTTAGAAAATAGAAAGTTACCTTAATATAATGCAACAATTGATGACAAAAGAAAGCCTTGATAAATTTTTAAATAAAGAATTTCCTCAAGTAAGCAAAAACTTTAAGATATTAAATGTAAGTGATCAGTCTTTTTCAATGTTAATGTATATTACTGAGGAACATTTGAGACCAGGGGCAACAGTTTCAGGCCCAACAATGTTTTTATTAGCAGATGTAACTTTTTATTTAGCAACTTTAAGTATTATAGGACCTAAAAGTCTTACTGTTACAACTAATTGTTCAATAAACTTTTTAAGAAAACCGAATGAGAAAAATTTGACTAGTAAAGCCAGAATTTTAAAATTAGGAAAAACTTTAAGTGTAGGCGATGTTTTAATTTATTCAGAAGATATTAACGAGCCTGTTGCTCACGCTTCACTTACTTATTCTATTCCACAAAAATAATTTTAGATTCTCTCTCTATGCCAATTTAAATGATCTGCCATAAAGGTAGAAATAAAATAATATGAATGATCGTAATTTGGTTGCATTCTAAGTTTTAAATTAATATTTGTGTTTTTACATGCATCTTCTAATAGCCATGGCCTTAACCCCTCTTGTAAAAAGCTATCGGCATCTCCTTGGTCAACAAGAATTTCAGGGAAATAATAGCCATTTTTAACTAAAGCTACGCTATCATACTTTTGCCAATTACTTTTGTCTAAACCAATAAATTTTTTAAAGGCTTCACCAGACCAACTAGCTGATGATGGTTCGACAATTGGAGCAAATGCTGAACAACTTTTAAACTTCTTTGGATTTCTTAGAGCCATTACAATAGCTCCGTGTCCACCCATTGAGTGACCAAAAATACTTTGTCTAGACAAATCAATATCAAAATTTTTTTCAATAACACCTGGAAGTTCATCAATTATATAACTATACATATTATAGTTTTTGTCATAGGGCGGTTCCGTTGCATCCAGATAAAAACCAGCTCCAGTGCCAAATTGCCAATTGTCTTTTTCGTCGGGTATATCTTCGCCCCTTGGACTAGTGTCAGGACAGATAATTGCCATGCCTAATTCAGCAGCTTTTTTTCTATACTCACCTTTTTCCATGACGTTTAAGTGACTACAAGTCAAACCAGATAGATACCACAAGACTGGAGGGTTTTTTATTTTGGGAGGTATAAAAACTGCAAAAGTCATTTCACAATTATTAACCAGAGACTGATGACTACAGACTAATTGTTTACCCTCAAATGAAAATACTTCAGATATATTTTTCATTAAAAAACTACGACTGATCTTATTGATTCACCAGCATGCATCAAATCAAAACCTTTGTTAATATCTTCTAATTTTAAGTTATGAGTGATCATTGGATCAATATCAATTTTTCCTTGAAGATACCATTCCACAATTTTAGGGACGTCGGTTCTCCCCCTTGCTCCTCCAAAAGCAGTACCTTTCCAGCTTCTACCTGTAACTAGTTGGAAAGGTCTAGTTTTAATTTCTTGCCCCGCCCCAGCGACACCAATAATTATACTTTCTCCCCAACCTTTATGTGCACACTCTAAAGCTTGTCTCATTACATTCACATTCCCAATACATTCAAAAGAATAGTCAGCGCCACCACCTGTAAGATCAACCAAGTAATTTACCAAGTCACCTTCTATCTCTGATGGATTTACGAAGTGTGTCATACCGAACTTTTTTCCCCATGATTCTTTTTTAGTATTCATGTCGACACCAACAATCATGTTTGCTCCTATCATTCTCAAACCTTGAATAACATTAAGACCAATACCACCTAAGCCAAAAACTACTGCGTTACAACCTGCAGTTGCCTTTGCTGTATTGATAACGGCTCCAATACCTGTAGTTACACCGCATCCGATATAACAAATTTTATCAAAAGGAGCTTTTTTATTTACTTTAGCAAGCGCAATTTCAGGAACTACTGTGTAATTTGAAAAAGTAGATGTTCCCATATAATGCAATATGGGTTTCCCATTTATCGAAAATCTACTAGTGCCATCAGGCATTACTCCCTTACCTTGGGTAACTCTTATGGCCTGACATAAATTAGTTTTCGGATGCAAACAATACTCACACTCTCTGCATTCCGGTGTATAAAGAGGAATTACATGATCACCTTCTTTAAGAGATGTTACGCCTTTACCCACTTCTCTTACAACTCCTGCTCCTTCGTGCCCTAATATTGCTGGGAAAAGTCCTTCAGGATCATCCCCAGAAAGTGTGAACTCATCGGTGTGGCATATACCTGTTGCTTTTATTTCTACCAGAACTTCTCCGGAACGAGGCCCTTCTAAATCCACATCCATAATTTCAAGCGGTTTTCCCGCCTCTACAGCAACTGCAGCTCTAGTTTTCATTTTGTCCCCCAAACAATACTTTTTAAATGTAAAATTTATTATGATTTAATATCCATGACTTGCAAGATTTTTTAGTATATAAATTAGTTTTCAAGGATTTAGATATTAGGAGCATCTCTATGAGTTTTGTTGAAACTGAAATTAATGGCCAAATAATTACTATCAGATTAAATCGTCCAGAAAGATTAAATGCTTTAAGCACTGTTATAAGAAAAGGTATGGCAGAAGCGTTCAATAGATATCATGAAGATAAAGATTTAGAAGTAGCAATTTTGACAGGAACTGGAAGAGGGTTTTGTGCAGGCGAAGATATGAAAGAGTCTATTGACAGAGGCATCCCAGGATCCCCAAAAGAATTTGTAGAAGAAAACTTAGTTGACCCATTTCAGACTGGTGCTCTTCAAAAGCCAGTCATAGCAGCAGTAAATGGATATGCAATGGGTGGTGGATTTATGTTAGTTGAGAGAACAGATCTTAGGATTGCTGTAAAAGAAGCAATTTTTGAAATGTCAGAAGCAAAAAGATGGCTTCTTGGCGGTTATAATCATGGACATTATGGCAACCTCCCACATCCCGTTGCAACTGAAATGGCTTTTGGATATAGAATTTCTGCTGAAAGGATGCATCAAGTTGGTTTCATTAATCGCTTAGTGGAATCTAAAGATCTTATGAGTGAGGCTTATTCAATGGCAGAACATCTGCTATCACTCCCTCCTGCTGCAAGAGTAAACACACTTTATATGATGAAGCATATGGCACCAAAAATAAACTCTAATATTGCAGACCTTGCTGAAAAGCTACATCTTCACGGCGATACTGAGGATAGAATGGAAAGTAGAAGAGCCTTTGCAGAAAAAAGAAAACCAAACTTCAAAGGTTGGCTTAACCCAGAAGATAGATATAATATGCCGAAATTAGAGGAAAATTAGAGGTCAAAATGAGTGAAATAAATGGTGCTCTTTCTGGGTTAAAAATAGTTGCATGTTCAACAGCACAAGCTGGAACTGTTCCCTACATGTTAATGGCAGATCTTGGTGCTGAAGTAATTAAAATTGAAACACCAGGTAAAGGTGATAACAATCGTAACTCAGGTTTTTTAGAAGGAGAGTTTGGATCATTTTTTGAGACTAATAACAGAGGAGTTAAAAGTTTAACTCTCAATCTTAAATCAGAAAAAGGACAAAAAATACTTCACAGTTTAATAAAGGATGCCGATGTGTTTGGTCAAAATTTTAGACCAGGCGTTGCTGAAAAACTTAATTTTGATTATGATACTCTTAGCAAAATTAATCCTAAAATAGTTTATGCTTCTATTTCTGCTTATGGGCCTGATGCCCCAGACGGACACTTACCAGGAACCGACGCGGTAGGACAAGCTTTAAGTGGAATAGCTGAAGCATATTCAATTCCTGGAAATAATTTAAGAACAGGAGTAGCCTCAGTTGCAGATGAAAGTTGTGCAATACTAACTTTTGGAGGAATTTTAGCGGCATATATAAATGCTCAAAAAACAGGAAAAGGTCAAAAGTTAGAAACTTCTTTAGTTGGGAGTGCTTTCAGACTTCTTGGTTGGACTATGACTACAGCAATGTGGAGCAACAGGCCACCAATTACTGGAGCTAGAATTAATGGAACAAGAGAAAGGCCGGGTATTGCAGCATGTTTTAACGATATTAATGGTAAGCCTTTCGCACTCCAGCTTGATCCAGATGACTGGCGGGAAGCAATGAAAGCCCTTAACTTTTTTGATGTTTTGACAGAAAATGGTCTCATTGATCTTGGTTTAGCGTTTGAATCTGAAAAAAAGAAAACTGAAATTTTGGATAAACTTGCTGAATTATTCTCAACTGATACCAGAGATAATTGGATATCAGTGTTGAGAAAAGCTGACATGATATCTACCCATGTTAATACAATGCTTGAAGCATCTAATGATCCAAATATAAAAGAAAACAATTATGTAACAGAAGTATGGTACCCAGAACTAAACAAAAATATGAAAGTACACGGTACTCCTTGGAAATTTTCCAAAACACCTGCTAACATAAAAAGAGCACCTAAACTCGGTGAACACAATACTGAGATATTGTCTGGTCTAGGATATACTAAAGATGAAATTGAAGGTTTTAAAGACGACAAGATTATTTAATTTCTCTCATTTCTTCTGCAAACTTTTTAAAGTTTGCTACGTAATGCTTTGAAGATCTTGTCATATTTTCAATCATCTCTTGACTCAGTTCTCTTACAGCTTTAGCTGGTGAGCCTACAATTAACCAACCATCCGGAAATTCTTTATTTTCAGTAACAAGGGCACCAGCGCCTACAAGACAATTGTTGCCTATTTTAGCATTATTTAGAATTGTTGCACCCATTCCAACTAAAGAATTATTACCTATTGTACAACCGTGTATGATTGCATTATGTCCAATCGTACAATTATTACCTATGGTGACAGGACATTCAGGATCAACGTGAATTATAGTGTTTTCTTGTATATTTGTTTCTTCACCAATCTTAATAACGTCATTATCACCTCTTAAAACTGATCCAAACCATACACCAACATCTTTCCCTAAAATAACGTTTCCTATAACATGTGCATCTGGTGCAACCCAATATAGGTTATTTTCAGGTAATTGAGGTTTTTTTTCACCTAAACTATAAATTGGCATTAGCACTCCTTTATAATAAGTTAACGTTAAAATTATATCTTATATAATTTTTTCTTGTTGTTAATATTTTATTAAAAATTATGAGAGTTCTTTATGGTTATAAGAGATAATATTGTTTCAAAAGTTACAATTTACAGACTAGATGTTCCTCTAATAAAGCCTTATAAATTATCCTATAATACTTTCTATTCTTTTGAACCGTTGTTGATTCATATTGTAGATGATCAAGGTAATGAGGGATGGGGCGAACAGCACATATCACCTGGTTCCAGCAGTGAAACTAGAGACGGTGGATGGACATTTGTCAGAGTTATATCAAAATTAATTTTAAATAAAAAATTATACGAAGCAAAAGAAATCATTTTATCTAATTCCCCTATAAGTATTGTTGCTTCAAGTGCAATCTATACAGCAATCGAGATGCTAGAAAAAAATAATATTTTAAATAATAAGAGTTCTCTAAAACTTAAATTATTGACTTCATTTAATGCAGAGGAAGAATCTGAAATAAAAGATGAATTGGACAAAGTGATCGAGCAAGGATTTACAACAATAAAAATTAAGGTTGGAAAGGACGTTAATGCAGATATTAAAAAAATAAATAATATACAAACTTATTTGAATGGCAGAGCTACCCTAAGAATAGACGCTAATAGGGGGTACACAAAAAAAGACGGTTGTAAATTTGTTCAGGGGTTAAAGCCTGATTTCATAGAATTATTTGAGCAGCCTTGTGATGCTAATGATTGGGATGCAAACGCTGCGGTCGCTAAACTATCACGCATCCCAATAATGTTGGACGAACCTATTTGTAGTATTAAAGATATTGAAAAAGCTTCTAAATTAAAAGGCGTAGGATTATGCAAACTTAAGTTGAAAAGATTTTTATCTATTACAAAATTAACTGAAGCCATAAAATATGCGCATAAATTAGGATTAAAAATTGTACTTGGTGACGGACTTGGTACTGAAATTAATTGTTGGATGGAAGCTAGAATTGCAAAAAACCTAATTGACAATGCTGGAGAATATAACGGTTTTTTAAAAATTGATCCAAAAGCAAGAATTTTGTCAAATCCCCTAAAATTTACGAATGGTTTTCTATTGATATCTGAGAATTGGAATCTTGAAATTGACAGAGATAAATTAGAAAAATACAGTATTAATAAAGAGGAAATTTACAAATAAATTAAATAGGAAAAAAGGAATGAAATTAATTAATAGTGTTAAGAGCTTGGGTGGAGAGATTGTAGATTTGGACATCAGTAATAAAATAACTCAAGATCAAATTAATTTCATAAATCAATCTTGGGATGAAAGGCTCGTCTTAGTATTTAAAAAACAAAATTTAGATGATCATAAATTAATAAATTTTAGTAAATATTTTGGTGAACTCGACCCTCCTGGCCCTAATCCATATGGCATAACCTTTTTACCAGAATTTCCTGAAATTAATGTAATTTCTAATGTTAAAAATGAACAAGGTGCTCCTATTGGTAATTTAGGAGATGGTGAAGCAGTCTGGCATGCAGATATGACATACCTACAACTACCTCCAAAGGCTGGAATTTTATATGCCCTTGAAGTACCTGAAAATCAAGGTAATACCCACTTTGCAAATATGGCCCTAGCGTATAATGAATTACCAAATAAACTTAAGGAAAAAATTGATGATAAAATCTTGATACATGATTCTGCTCATAATAGTGCTGGAATGCTAAGAAAAGGGTATTCAGAAGTAGATAATCCATCTGAAACTCCAGGGGCAAGACATCCAATGGTAATCACAGATAAAAATACTAATAAGAAACTACTTTTTCTTGGACGAAGACCTCACGCATATATAATCGGTTTAGAGCTAGAAGAGAGTGAAAATTTATTAAACGAAATTTGGGAACACGCAACACAAGAGAAGTTTACCTGGACACAAAAATGGGAAAAAGGAGATTTATTGATGTGGAAAAATTTGAACGTACTTCACAGAAGAGATGCTTTTGATCCTAACACAAGAAGAGTAATGCACCGAACTCAAATAAAAGGAGAAATGGAAATTACAGCGTAGTAATCATAAAATGTTAGAGTTATGTTGATTTATTTAAAAATCAGTAGCAGAATAACAAATGTTATGAAATCGGGAGGAAAATATGACACAACTTGGAAATTCTTTTAGAAGAAGTATTGTTAAGGCCGGTTTAGGTGTTGTTGCTATTGCAGGAATTAGTACCGTTGGTTTGGTTTCTATTGCTAGTGCTGACAAATATCCTAGTAAGCCGATAGAGTTAGTAATACATGCTAAATATGGTGGGGGAACTGATACTACTGCAAGAATGGTATCTATTAGAACAAGAAGAAATTTAAAAACTGATATATCTATTGTAGCCAAAAGAGGTGGATCTGGAGCAAAAGCTCAAAACTATGTTTTAACTAAGCCTGCCGACGGTTATACAATCATGGCTTTAACACAATCTCATCTCTACACAATGGCTAGAGGTAAGTCTAACATGAAGATTGACGACATAGTAGGAGTTGCAAGAGCAATGGATGACCCAACCTTCATTACTGTATCAGGAAAAGGAAAGTTTAATACTCTAGAAGAGCTTGTAGCTGCTTCAAAAAAAGCTCCATTAAACTGGGGTGTTGCTCAGATTGGGGGAACTGAACATATAGGTTTGGCACAGTTCGCAAAAGAGGCTGGAATTAAGTTTAAAGTTGTGCCATTTGGATCAGGTGCGCAAATGGTACAAGCACTTATGGCAGGCAAAATTGACGCTACATTGCCTAATGTGAGTGAGGCTGCAAATCAAGTTGCTGATGGAAGCTTTAAAGCTCTTGCTGTAATGGCTGAAGACAGACTTAAAGACTATCCAAATGTTCCTACTACTTATGAAAAAGGAATAAAGGCAAAGTGCTCAACAACTAGAGGTTATGCTGTATTAGCATCTACTCCGCAGCCAATTATAGATCAGATTTCAAAAGCTATGGTTAAAGCAATGAAACACGACGTCTTTGCTAGTTACCTTGCTGGAGCGGGTTTAACAGTTGAAGGAAGCGTTGCTGGAACAAAAGTTTGGGACAAACAACTAAAAGCTGAATATAAAGTTGCAGCATCTGCTCTTAAAGAACTTGGTTTAATAAAATAAATTTTTAGGTTCTTTAAGATATGAAGAATAAAGAAAATGCATCCAATTCGTTGGGTGCATTATTAAACAAAAGTGATACAATAATTGCAATTATTTTAACTTTAATTATTGCTTTTTTGTGGTTTGAAACGACTAAATTTGAAAAAGTCCCTGACTTATTTTCAAATAATATTCCGCCAGAAATGTTTCCTCAAATTTTACTCATAATTATTCTCGGGATGGTTTTAATAATACCCTTTGAACATATATTTTTGAAGAAAAGCGGGAAGAATATAGATTCTTCAAGGAAAAACCCTGTAGAGATTTCAACTATTGGAACTATGGTCATTTTGACAGCAATTATAGCTTCTTCACAAATTCTAGGTGCTGCTCTAACAATTATTGCTGTAAGTATATCATTACCGTTATATTGGGGAGAAAGAAGATTAAAAGTATTAATTTCTTATGTTGTTGGATTTCCATTATTCGTAATAGTTCTATTTAATGTAATTCTTGGAGTTCATTTTGAACCAGGATTATTAGATCTTATAAAAAATTAGAGAGGATCAAAATTTGGAAGATATCGTTAAAGGCATAGGGTTATTACTAGAATTTCAGAATATCCTCTTAATTTTGTCAGGCGTGTTAATAGGTGTTTTGGTTGGAGCCTTGCCAGGTTTAAGCTCTCCTATGGCAATCGCTCTTCTAATCCCTTTTACAATTTCTCTAGATCCTGTTGCTGCAATTGCTATGATGGCTGCATTATATTGCGCTGGTACTTTTGGTGGATCAATTACTGCTATTCTAATTAATGCACCAGGTGCTCCACCTGCTGTCGCAACTGCTTTGGATGGATATCCAATGGCAAAAAATGGGGAACCAGGAAGGGCTCTTGGTTTAGCTGCTGTTTCTAGTGTTTTTGGTGGTATTTTTAGTTTAATAATTTTTATATTCGCAGCTCCACTTCTAGCAAAACTTGCTTTAGAATTTGGACCTGCAGAATATTTTGGGCTTGCCGTATTTGCTCTTTCTATGCTTGCATCTATGAGCGGAAAGTCTTCCCTAAGAAATCTTATTTCAGGTCTTGTAGGTGTATTAATAGGTACAATAGGTATACATCTAACTACTGGTGTAGAAAGATTTACATTTGACATTCCAGACCTTGAAGAAGGCATTCATTTCGTTCCCGTTCTTATTGGTTTGTTCGCTGTAAGTGAACTCTTCAAGCAATCTGAAAAACTAAATGCAGTTGTTGAAAGAATACAAGCTAAAGCTCTTAGATTACCGTCTCTATTTGAGTTAAAAAAACTTAAATATACAATCTTAAGATCATCAGGGATTGGAACCTTTATTGGGATACTTCCAGCTGAAGGTTCTACAGTTGCAGCAATAATTGGTTATAATGAAGCTAGACGGTGGTCTAAAGATAAAGATAAATTTGGTAAAGGCTCACCTGAAGGTATAGTTGGGCCGGAGGCTGCTAATAATGCAGCTGCAGGTGGAGCTATGGTTCCTACACTTGCACTGGGAATACCTGGAAGTGGATCAACAGCTCTTATATTGGCTGCATTAATTATGCATGGTTTTAGACCTGGTCCTTATCTAATTAGTGAAACACCAGAATTTGTATATGCAATTTTTGGCGCCATGTTAATTGCTAACTTAGGATTTTTATTTATAGGTTTAGTTGGTGCCAAATTTTTTTCTTTGGTAGCTTTCATCCCTAAGAAACTTCTTTGGCCAGCAGTTTTTATCTTTTCAATGATTGGCTCTTATTCTTTCGCATCGTCAATGTTTGATGTCTGGGTAATGCTAACTGCTGGTCTAGTAGGTTATTTTATGGATCGACATGGTTTTTCAGCAGCTCCTCTTGTTATGGGATTAATCCTTGGAAAATTAGTTGAGGAAAGCTTTTCTCAATCGATGATTATTCATGACAATAACTTCTTTGCATTATTAGAAAGTCCTGTTGTCTTATTATTTTTTGTGCTGACATTCTTAAGTTTATCATCTCCATTTTGGACAAAGTACTTTTCAAAAAAATAATTTTATTAGATGTAGTAAATGAATAATATTGAAACTTCTGTCGCTGAAAAATTTTCAGATTGGGTTCACAACCTTAACATAAATGATATACCAGAAGAAGTTGTGAATAAATTACAACTTATTATAATAGATTCTTTTGGACTTATGGTTTCCGCTAAATATGAGCCATACATAAAAAGTCTCATTAATGCGCTTGAAGAACATGGAAATTGCACATTAGTTGGCCACGATAAAAAGGTAAATCCGTTCAATGCGTCTATAATCAATGGAACAGCAATCCATGGTGAAGATTTTGATGATACTTTTGAAGGAACACCTGTTCACGTGGGTTCAGTAATGGTACCTGCAATTTTATCTTCAGCACAGGCCAAAAATTTAGACGGACAAAAGTTTTTAAAAGGTTTGGTTGTAGGATCAGAACTGATATGTAGACTAGCTTTAGTTGCACCTACTGCAGTTCACAGACAAGGTTTTCATCCCACAGCAATTTTTGGTGCTTTTGGTTCATCAATTGGTGTTTCGTCTATGCTTGGGAATACCATAAATGAAATGAGTTCAGGATTAGGTATTGTGGGAAGTATGGCTTCCGGAATTATAGAGTATCTTGCCGAAGGCACATCTACAAAACGTCTTCATCCTGGATGGGCAGCTGGGTGTGGATGGCAATCTGCCAATTTTGCTAAATCTGGATTTTTAGGTCCAAGAACAGTATTTGAAGGTCAACACGGTGTATTTAATAGTTTTGCTAAGAATAATATTGAACCAGATTTTTCGCACATAACCTCAGATTTGGGATACAGATGGGAAACAAAAAACCTTGCTTTAAAGCCATATGCTTGTGGAACTATGGCACAACCTTTTATTGATTGTGCTATAAAATTAAAAAGTAAAATTGGTAATGTTGAGAACATAGATAAAGTAATTGCTAGTGTAGGTGAAGGAACAGTGCACAGATTATGGGAGCCATTAAAGGAAAAACAAAATCCTTCCACTCCTTATGGTGCAAAATTTTCCGTTCCATATTGTATTTCGATAGGATTAATTAATGGATCTGCAGGCTTGAATGAGTTCACTGAAAAATGTTTTAAAAATTTGGAAGTGACAAAACTAGCAGCTAAAGTGAATTATGAAATTAATCCAAAAGATGAGTATCCAAAAAATTATAGTGGTAAAATAAAAATAATTATGAAAGATGGAACAACTTATTACTCTTCACAAGAATGTTTGAGAGGTGGCAGACGAGATCCTATTAGCAGAACTGAAGTTATAAAAAAATTTGAAGCTAATTTAAAATTTGCAAATGTAAAGTCCAGTGAGATAGAAAAACTATATAATTTCATAACAAATATTTTTAAATCAAAAAATCTAAACGAATTAAATAAGATTAACTTTAATTAATTAAATCTCTGCAATTTTTTCCTAAGAGTAAATCATAGAATCTCTTCCATTTTTCAGCATAATTACTTCTATTTACAACCCAGTCTATATGTTCAGAATGAGGTTTATTTGGATTTATCCTAATTCCCCACAAACCATCAACCTCATTAGGAACCGCTGAATATCTAACATCTGTTATTATATTTTTATCAATTCCTTTTCCAAGATAACCTTGAGAGAACCAATCAAATCTTTTAATATCTTTGTATTGTTGGCTTTTTTTATTAAGATCCGAAAAATCAATTGAAAGATTAAGTTTCTTAATTTTTGTTCCTTGGCAGTACTCTGCTTTAGAAAATAATCTTACTGCATCAACATAGTAAAAATCATTATCCTCGTAGATTGTTTTCCATAAAAATAAATTTCCTAGACTAGGTTTTACAGTCATATTGTTACTTTCATGACCTCTAAAATTGGCAATTAATTTTCCAACGTATTCTGCACGATTTTCTTGAAAAGCACCAAAGGTAAGATAAATGAAAATATAAAAAATACCAAAAAGGGTGATATATTTATTTTTCATAATTATTGAAAAAATAATAGCTAAAATTAGAGGAACACTTAAAAAAGGATCAACTACCGATACATAATTCCAAGAAATTCTTTCATCAGAAAATGGCCAAAAAAGCTGCGTCCCATAACTTGTACAAGCGTCTAATAAACCGTGTGTAGCATAACCAAAGAAACTAAACAGATACGTTTCACCCCAACTTAAATATTTTCTGAAAAGTATTCTTGAAAACAAAGTTACAATTAGAGCACCAATAGGTATGAAGATTATGGAGTGTGTGAATTGTCTATGATATTCTAATTTTAATAGAGGATCCGAGGCAGATCTAATAAAAATGTCTAAATCAGGTGCTAAACCGGCAAGGCAACCTACTATTGATCCTACTAAAATTTTTTTCTTATTAGACATTGTTTGAGCAAAAATTGCGCCGAATGCCCCTTGAGTAACAGGATCCATCATATAACCAAAATTATTAAATAAACTATTTATACACTAAGTTGTCTTGACTGTTCATATTTTTTTCTTTTAACATATTAAAAGAATTACAAGAGACTTTTTAATGAACCAAAAAAAAATAAACAATAAAGATTATGACGCCATAATCGTAGGGGCTGGTTTCTCAGGATTATACCAATTGATCTGTCTTCGTGACCAACTTAATCTTAATTGTGTAGTTTTAGAAACAGGAGATGATGTAGGTGGTACTTGGTATTGGAACCGATACCCAGGTGCTAGATGTGATACAGAAAGTCATGCCTATTCTTATTATTTTTCCGATGAATTATTAAAAGAGTGGACATGGTCAGAAAGATATCCAGGGCATGCTGAAATTAGAAGATATATGAATTTTGTTGCTAATAAATTTGATCTCAAAAAAGATATTCTTTTTCAACAAAAAGTTACTAGTGCAACTTTTAATAATAATGAAAAAAAATGGAAAGTAGTTTCTAATGAAAAAATAGAGTTTAATGCTAAGTTTCTTATTTCTGCAGTTGGTTGTTTGTCAAATGCTAATATTCCAAATATACAAGGATTAGAAAATTTTGAGGGAAATTACTACCACACTGGGAACTGGCCTAAAAATGGTGTTTCATTTGTTGGTAAAAATGTTGGCCAAATTGGAACTGGATCTACTGGTATTCAAGCTGTTCCTGTTATTGCTGAAGAAGCAAAATATTTAACTGTTTTCCAAAGAACTGCTAACTACAGTATTCCTGCAAGAAATAAACCTTTAACATCAGAATTTAAAAAACATGTAAAAGAAAATTCAAATATTTACAAAAAACTAGTTAAACGTACACCTAATGCTCATCCTTTTGAAATAAGTAATCGTAAAGTTTCTGATGTAGATGAAGAAGAATTAAATGAAATTTATGAAAAGGCCTGGGAGATAGGAGGACTTCAGTTTAGGGCAGTATTTAACGATTTAGTAACTAATATTGATGCTAATAAAACAGCCTCTGATTTTATAAAAAAGAAAATAAGAGAAACTGTTTCAAATAAAAAGTTTGCTTCAATATTGTCAGATATTGACCACCCTTATGCTGGGAAACGTCCACCCATAGACAGTAATTATTTTGAAACTTTTAACAGGGATAACATCAATTTAGTTGATCTTCGTAGTGATCCTATTGAAAAAATAGACAAAACTGGAATTAAAACCAAAAATAATCATTTCGAATTAGATATAATTGTTTTTGCAACTGGCTATGACGCGATGACCGGACCATTGTTAAACATGAACATAACTGGAAAGAATAATTTAAAACTAAAGGATGCATGGAAAGAAGGGCCAAAAACTTTTTTAGGTATTCAAGTTCCTGGATTTCCAAATTTGTTTACAATTACAGGGCCAGGTAGTCCATCAGTTTTAACAAATATGCCGATGGCTATTGAACAACATGTAGAATGGATTAGAGATTGCATAAAATTTATGAATAAAAAGGATTATTCAACAATTGAAGCTAATACAAATTCTGCTGAGAAATGGGGTGCGGAGGTAAATTCAGTAGCCAATAAAACACTTTTACCCACTGTAAAACATTCTTGGTATTTAGGAGCAAACATTCCTGGTAAGCCAAGAGTTTTTATGCCTTATGCAGGAGGTCTTCCAAGATATACTGAAGTGTGTGACACCATTAAAAATAACAATTATAAAGAATTCAATTTGAATTAGTTGTTAATCATCAATGGTATTTTTTATTTGATTAATTTTAGTCCTAATTTTTTTCATTCTTTCTTCAAGAACGTTTTTCTTAGGCGGGTTATTTGAATCAAATTGGTCTAAAAGATTAGACATTTCATTTGCTAATTCATTACTTTGTCTATTCGAGTCTAAAAGTCTTATCTGAGTTTTTCTAATTAATGCACTTAATACGACATTAGATTTAATCATTTTTGTAAAATATGACTTGGGTATTTTTTTTGCTACTAACTTTTGCGCACAAACTTTAGCAGTAACTGTTCTGGGAACGTTGAGTAAAATAGAAGTTTCACCAAATATTTCTCCCATGCCAAGCCTATTGAGTTTCAAGCCATCTTTGGTTTCAATATTCACATATCCTTCTAAAATTAAATATGCCTCAGAAGCTTCGTTTCCAGCTTCATATATTACTTCACCAGGTTCCCAAATTGCTGACTTACCATTGTCTTGCATCTAATACTCCTCCTGAAGAAAAAGTAAAAAAATTACACGGGAATATCTAATGGCTCCATCCAAAAAATGTATCCATAAAATATCAAGTAACAATAAAATAATAAATAAGCCCACCATGGTTTAGGCTTAAAAGTTTTGCTTTTTTCTTCAATAACCTCTAATTCTTCTTTATAATTTTTATAATAATTCATCATAAAATTTGATCTACCCAATTAACTTCTCCACCATAAATTTAAATTTTAAATATCTAAAAATATTGTTTCTTCTTCACCTTGTAAAAATATATCAAATAAATAACTATGCTTAGAAATTTTTTTGGCAATTAAACAATTTACATTACAATTATTTATTATAGATAGAAGTGGATCATTTTTCAATTCATCACCTTCAAAATATATTCGAGTATTAAGTGTCATATTAAGGCCTCTTGAGGAAATAGATAATGAAATATGTGGGCTATGAATTTTTCCGTCAAATCCCTTAAATGATCCAGGTTTAACGGTTTTCAATATAAACTTTTTTGTCAAATTATTTGGAATAAACCGAGCAAACCCACTTTCTTCTTTGAATTCTCCTTTTTCATCACACTGCCAAGTTTCTAGCATGACATCATCTAAAGCAACACCATTACCGTCAAAAACAGAACCTTCAATAGTTATTAATTCGCTTTCATTTTTATTCTTAAATGGTATTTTCCCTAAATCGTTTTGATAAAGTTTTTCAATTTTAATTGCATTAGGCATACAACCTATATGAAGAAAAGGGCCTGCAGTTTGAAAAGGTGTTTCATCAAGGATTTCTTTTGAAGTACTCAAATCAAAGGCCTTCTCTTCTATTTTCAAAATATGTTTGTTGAATTCCCCTTAAAACAATATTAAACTTATAAGCTAATAGATTTTGTGTATTTGATCTAGAGGTATCCAATGCCCCAATTAAACTTTTTTTTGCTTTTTCATCTGCAATAGAATTAACCATTGGGCAATGTTTTATGAGAGGATCGCCCTCAAAATACATTTGCGTTATTAATCTTTGTCCAAAACTTTTGCCAAATATAGAAAAATGAATATGCATTGGTCTCCACTCAATTCCTCGATTTGGATAAGGATATGGTCCAGGTTGAATAGTTAAAAATTCATAATAACCACTTGATGTAGTCAAACACCTTCCACAACCAGCAAAATTAGGATCAATTGGTGCTATATTTTTATCATTATTGTGTAAATATTTACCAGCTGAGTTAGCTTGCCAAATTTCTATAAGTGCTCCTTCGATTGGATTAGAAAATTGATCAGATACATTTCCATAGACAATAATTTTATGACCAAGAGGAGAATTTTTATTTTTAGAAAAATTTAAGGTTAAATTGTTGTCTAGTTCACCAATAATATTTTTGTTAAAGATCGGCCCTAAAATTTCACTATCTGAGGATGGAAAAGAAATTTTTTTATTTTTAGGAGCTCTAAAAATACTAGATTTATAATCAGGAAAATCTACTTCTGGTTGTTTTTTATAATTTCTTCTAATTAGTGATTTAACATTCATACTTTTTCCCAAATTTACCAAATTATTTATGATTAAGGTTAATAAGGTAAACCAACGTAATTTTCTGCTAAAACTCTTTGAGATGCAACTGAATTTTCTAGATATTCTATTTCAGAGTCTTGTATTCGTTGATCAAAAGAAGACTGTTCCGGAAATTTATGAAAAGTTGTTGTCATCCACCAGCTAAATCTTATAGCTTTCCAAACTCTTGATAAGGCATTGTGCGAATACATTTTTAAATCATCATTTGTATTAAATTGGTAATATTTTTTTAAAGCGTTATGTAAATAATATACATCTGAAACAGCTAAATTTAGACCTTTGGCTCCAGTTGGAGGCACTATATGAGCAGCGTCACCAACTAAGAATAATTTTTCCCAACTCATAGGCTCACAAACAAATGAACGCAGTGGAGCAATAGATTTTTCGATAGAATCTCCTGTTATAATTGTGTCTGCAGCTTCAGTTGGAAGTCTCTTTTTTAGTTCATCCCAAAATTTTTCATCTGTCCAGTGCTCAATTTTTTCAGTTATTGGAGTTTGTATGTAATATCTACTCAATTTTTTGTTTCTCATGGACGCTAGTGCAAAACCATTACCATGATTTGCGTATATTAATTCATCACTTACTGGTGGCGTTTCTGATAAAATCCCTAACCAACCAAACGGATATATTCTTTCATAATTTTTAAGTATTGATTTTGGTATAATGCTTCTACTTACTCCATGAAAACCATCACAACCAGCGATCCAATCACACATAATTTTCTTTTCATTACCATTTTTTTTGAAAGTTACAAATGGAGTTTCTGTATTAACAGCTTGAGGTAAAACATCCTCAGCATTATTTATTATTTCGCCGTTTTCTTTTTTTACTATGCTATATAAATCCTTAGTTACCTCTGTTTGCCCATAAACCGTTACATGTTTATTAGTTAGTTTTTTTAAATTAATTCTAAAACCATGATTTTTAAATGATAGTTGTATACCGTCATGTTTAAAACCTTCTCTTTCAAGCCTATTCGAAACACCAGCTTTTTTAAGCATTTCAATTGTTCCACTTTCCAAAACTCCAGCTCTAATTCTACCAGTAACATGTTCTTCTGATTGTTTTTCTAAAACTACATTATTAATGCCGTCAATAGACAAAAGTCTTGACAATAACAAACCTGACGGACCACCTCCAATTATTACAACATTTGTCCTCATAATGATTAATCCTCAATTAATAATTATTTTAAATAGGTCACTAACAAAACAATACTTCCAATTATCTGTAGAAGATTTATAAACACTGATAATTTATGTAATTTGTTAAACTTACTTTCATCTCCCAAATCTTTCGATTTATTAATGATGGGCATTAAGACTTGCCTTGAGAAAACAAATCCAACCATAATAAGTAAAAAAATTAACATGGATAATTTATTGTCATAATATGTTGAAAGGGTTAGACCGATTGCGCTCAGAACAAAACCATAAAGATAATATTTTGGAAAAAAAATTCTAAGAAATTTAGATGACTGTTTTTCATCCAAGACTTTAAATACAGAAGTAGCTACCACTAATGGAAAAAAAATCATAAAACTTAATATTGCCGCAGCCACCAATGTTAACAATTTTCACTCCTGTCAAATGAATAATTTTTATTTTCTTATATCAATTATTATCATAAAGTATATTTTGTTTTAATAAAGTTTTCATGAGCAATAATAATGAACAAAAATATCATACATTATTCTGTAGTTACATTAATTTCCGAAAAAGAAATAAAGAAACGCATTATTGAATTGGGCAAAGATGTCAACCTTTTCTACAAGGAGACAAAAAAACTTTTAGTCGTTGGATTATTGAGAGGGTCTTTTGTATTTATTGCTGATTTAGTAAGAGAGCTTAAAATACCTGTTGAAGTTGATTTTATGACTGCCTCTAGTTATGGAAACTCAATGCAATCTTCAAACAATATTAGAATTTTGACAGATTTAAATACCGATATTAAGAACTTAGATGTACTATTAGTAGAGGATATTATTGATACAGGACACACTCTTAACCAAGTAATCAAGTTACTAAAAAGTAGGAGACCTAAAAGTTTAGAAGTATGTTGCTTATTAAATAAATTTTCGCGACGGGAAACTGATATTGAAACTAAATGGGTAGGCTTTGATATTCCAGACGAGTTTGTTGTTGGTTATGGAATTGATTACGCACAAGATAATCGACATTTACCATTCATAGGTAAAGTGGTGCAAGAATAAGTTGGGAATAGCTTTAATTATTTACCTTATTTAGGATAATCGTGGAGATTTTAAAAAGCTATTCCCTTCATAGTGAGCTTTGCAAATTATATGCCAAAAAAATTTATATTTATTCTATTTTACTAAAATCTTTTAAATCAATTCTAGGAGAGTATTCAACCTCACATTCTCCTTCTGTAAATGAGACTGTTCCTCCCATTTCTCGAATATCTTGCCAAAATTGATTAGTCCACCCAGCCCTTTGTTTGTTTACGTATTCCTTATCTTTGAAAAGATGAAATATCTCTATTGAGTTTTCGGTAACATTTGTAAAAGCTCTAATTATCATGTCTCCATCTTGAAACATATCTTTGCTTCTACTTTTTAGGGCATTTATTATAGCCTCTTTTGCCAATTTATTTTGAAACTTGATTGATCTTGTCACAGCCCACATTATTTCCTCCTATATAACTCTAAAAATTAAAATATTATTACCCCCACGGTTTGATTACTATTTTTATTGCATCATCTATTCTTTCTCTTGCATATTTTAAAGCAGTAGGTAGTTCTGATAAATTGAAAGTATGAGTGTGTACTAGTTTTGCATTAAATCTTTTTTCTTTCATAAATTGCATAGCTCTGTGTGTAGCACTTTTACCCTCACCTCTTATTCCAAACATATAAATATTATTTATAACCATATGTGGAATGTTAATTTGAACTGGTTTGTGAGGGAACGCAGCAAGGCATATTTTACCTCCTCTATTTGTCATCATAATTGCATCATTCAAAGCTTCTTTTGTTCCTGCACACTCAATGACATAATCACAACCTTTTTCTCCAACTATTTTTTTTACACTTTGAACAATATCTTTTTCATTCTTAACATTAAGCGTAAAATCTGCACCAAGCTGTCTTCCTATTTTAAGTCTACTTTCTCTAGTTCCAATTAATATTACTGGTCCTGCACCTAGAGCTTTTGCTACTGCAACACCTAATAATCCAATTGGACCAGGGCCAATTACAACTAAACTTTCCCCAGCTACTAATCCTCCTAATTCTGTAAGACCATACATTGTAGTTCCTGCTGTAACTACTAAGGTTGCTTCTTCATCTGACATACTATCTGGAACTTTTATAAGTGTATTTACATTATTTATAGCATATTGTTTAAATCCACCATCTGTTGTAAATCCGTTTGCTCTGTGACCTTTATTTAAATTTCCATAATTTAGACCATAGTTATGGCATGAAGTATACATTCCCATCCTACATCTTTTGCATTGACCACAACCAGAATGAATTTCTACAGTCACCCTATCACCAATTTTAAATTCATCTACTGATGGTCCTAATGCTACAACTCTACCCATGTACTCGTGTCCAGGAGTAAAGTTTTTATTAAATGGTAAACCACCTTCTATCAAAGCTGGCGGACCATGACTTATCACATCAAGATCTGTTGCGCAGATAGCTACTGCATCAATTTTTACTAAAACTTCTGCTTTACCAGGCATAACAATAGGCTTGTCAATTAACATCAGTTCATTGGGGTCTCCTAGGACCCATGCTTTCATTTTTTTTGGTAAAGGAAACTTATCTGAGGTCTTACCATTAAATCTACCTGACATTATAAATCCTAAATAAAATTTAATGAATCAATTTAACATAACATTTTTCAAATAAGATTAAATATCAAATTTTATCTTTTAATTTATATTCCCGCCAGGTCGTAAATAATCCTGAACCAATAACTATTAGTGAACCCAAAATAATCATCAAATCTATACTTTCAGAAAAAATTGTAACGCCAATAATTGATCCGAATACTAACTGAAGATACGAAAATGGTTGTACAACTGAAGCCTCAGCTACTTGAAGTGTTTTGACCATCATAAAATGTGAGATTGCACTTAAAAGACACATAATAAACAGCCACAAATAATCCTCTCTAAGAATATTATCCCATATGAAAAGACTTATTATACTCATTGTTACGGTACCACCAATACCTGTCCAGAAAAAACTCGTTATTGAAGTATCTGATTTTGAAACATATCGTGTTAAGATAAGATAAACTGCAAACATGATTGCACCAATGATTGCAAAAACAGATCCTTCTGAAATAACATTTGTGGTTGGTCTTAAAATTATAATTACCCCAATAAATCCTATAAATATTGCTAACCATCTCCTCCATCCAAACTTTTCTCCTAAAAAAGGAACTGACAAACCAGCAACAATCAATGGGTAACATGCTATAATTGCATGAGTTTCAACTAGACCTAATAAAGTGAATGTGTAAACAACTAAGCAATTATTTAACGAAAGTATTACCCCTCTAGAAAATTGAATGTATGGTTGATTTGTTTTTAAAATTTCTGATATTGGATTTTTAATAAATAAACATGAAATTATAATAACTAAAGCAATAAACCAATAACGCATTGTCACAAGTGTGAATACATTATTATTCTCAGCAAGATATCTGGAAAATCCATCCATGCTTGAAAACATAAATGTTGTAATAACCATAAGGCTAATTCCATAAAGAACATTATTTTGCATTAAAAGGACTCTATATAAGAGATAAAGTTTATGTTTTTATATATTAACTAAAAAAATTAATAACAAGAAAAAAAATAGAGACACTTAGGTCTCTATTTAAATAAGGAGGAATATATAATAATTACTTTCAATTTCTAATAACGACTCATAAAAAAAATGTTTAATTATTATTTAACGAGTTTTGTAGATCTAATACTTTTTTTATATGTAATGTAGCTTCTTCAATTTGAAATTGATCAAAGTCCTTAACTGGCTGTCTACAATAATTTGTATTAAAAATTCCTTCTTTTACACGCAATATTTTTGAAAATTTAATAGATATATCTATATGCTGATGTGTGAATGATAAAATTGGTAAAATTTGAGAAAATAATTTTCTCGAATCTTCTATTTTATTTTCTAAATATAAAGCATAAATTTTGTTATAAATTATCTCCATTGTTGAAGGAATTAGAGCATGAACTCCCCTATTCAAGGCTTCAATCATGCCCATAATTGCCCATCCGCCACTCAGGTGTAACTTATGATCGGTTATATCTAAAACTCTTGTATATTTTGGACCTGAATTAAGGACCTCAATTTTCAAACTTTTAAATTTATTTACGTTTTTATATAATAAAATTATATCTTCGTCGCTCATTCCATAATCTGTCCATGATAAATCTTGTATCATAAGATTATCAGGCCCAACTTCAGCAATTTCATTGAAACATTGTACCAATTCGCTGCCAAAAATATTTTCAGGTGCTTGACATAATATCCAATCAGCACCCAATTCCTTTGCATTTTTAGACAAAGAAACTCTTTCCATCTGATTTTTAGCAGTGCAACTTACAATAATTGGAATTCTATTTCTATTGTAAGTTACACATTCATTCAATAAAATATTTTTTTCATCAAAACTGAGACTTGAATTTTCCCCAGCGACTGCACCAACAAGCATACCAGCACATCCAGTTGCAATAGTATGGTCAATTAATTTTCTTAAACAAGGTATGTCAATTTTATTTTTTTTATTAAATGGTGTGTGCAAACTAGGTATGATACCCTGCAAATATGGAATATCATTTGATAATTCAGCCAATTAATGTACCGTTTTCGAGTTTGACATCAGGACTTAGTAAATGAACATCCTTGCCAGAGATTGCACCAAGTACAAGAACTTCAGAGGTAAAACCTGCAATTTTTTTTGAAGGTAAGTTGCATACAGCTACCACCTGTCTATCAATTAGTTCTTCTAACGAATAATTAGTTATCTGAGCTGATGTTTGTTTTATACCAATAGCTTCGCCAAAATCAATTTTTAAAATATATGCTGGTTTTATTGCTTTTGTATTCTTTGAGGCATCTAAAATAGTTCCTAAAACAATACTCAATTTCGTAAAATCATTTATAGAAATTTGTTCTTTATTTAATAAGTCCATTATTTTAATTTTTTATTTAACTCAACTAAGTTATTTATTTTAGACATGTTTTGTACCATTTGAGATTTTAATATGCCACCCGAGTCTATAATAATATTTCTATAAAAAACATCGCCATCTATTATCCCTGTTGCTTTTAAATGTAAAGTTTCGGTTTCAATATCAGCATTAATTATACCCTCAACAAAAATTTTTTCAGCAGATACTGCTCCATTAAATACACCAGTTTTTTTTATAAATAAGTTTTTTACGAATAAAGTACCGTCAAATCTACCCAAAAGCTCTATATCATCTGATCCTGAGTAAGATCCTTTAAATATGGAGTTTTTTGATATTTTAATTAATTTATTCAATCTAACTTTCCAATTAAATGATTTTGGAGATAATTTTGAAATAAATCAATAGTAACTGATTTTTCTATTCATTATTTCCAATACATTTTAAAATTATATTTTTAGTAAAAATTTCATTATAGTTATTGTTAATTGATCTTAAATTAGCATTGAATGCTAATGATTTGTCTTTAATTATAAAAACGTAGTTTAATATTGGATTTTCTTTAGTTGATATATCGCTGATGGCCATTAAAACTATTTTTGAATTTTCTACAATTTTATATTCTACTGGCTCACCCTTTTGATCTTCGTATCTTACCGTTTCACCCTCTACAGTCATTTTAGACAAATGACCATGTTTTTTGTCTATGCATGAGTATTCAAGAGCATAACTATTTGATAAGAAACACAATAAAAAAAATATAGAATAAAAAAATTTCATCAAACTTTCCATATTGAAATTAAATTAGTACAAAAAATTTAAAATTATAGAAAAATATCTTATTATATTTTTAAATAAACTTACTAAAAATTAAAAAAAATGAATAGAAAAAATTTATTATTATTTGTATTTTGGGGTGTAGCTATTATGGTAATTGCATGGTCACTCCCTTTTTTAGCTAGGGAAAATCAAATTATTAGTAGTCTTTTGTCTTACTGTATATCAATTATAAAATGACAAACTTTTAAAAAATGTAATAAGATGTGATTTAAAATTACAGACTGATATCTAATGAATTTGGCAAGAAAAAAATTAATCTTACTTTTATCAATAATTATTTCTTTCATCGTTATTTTGATTTTGACATTTATGTTTGCGGAATATCTGTCACGTAAAAATGCTCCACAAAAAATATCAGAGATAATTGATAAAGTCCATTTAATTGATCATTATGGAAAACCTTTTAAGAACAGCACTCTAAAAAATAAACCCTCATTGTTATTTTTTGGGTTTACAAATTGTCCTGAAATTTGCCCAACTACATTGGCTGATTTATCAGAAATTACTAGAGAAACAACATCAAACGTAGATGCAATAAATATAATTTTTGTTACCTTGGACCCAAAAAGAGATAATAAAAAACATCTTAAAGATTATATCCAATATTTTGATGGTAATATTATTGGTGTGACAGGTGATAAAAGAGAAATAAAAAAATTTGCAGAGAATTGGGGAGTTTTTTATGAAACTGTCAAAACTTCAAATAATAATTATACTTTAAACCATACTGCAACGGTATTCATGATTGATGAATTAGGAAATTTTAGAGGAACAATATCCTGGGGTGAAAATGAAGCCTCTATAATTCAAAAAATTAATAATTTGAGAAAACTTAATTAACAATATACCCAAAACTAACTAATTTATTTTTTACTCTTTCTGAGGATAAAAATTTTAAAAACATTCTTGCCTCTGATTTTTTATTTCCATTTTTTAGTAAAATAACATCTTGTTTTATAGGAGAGTATAAATTTTGAGGAATATCCCAAATTTTACCTTTTTTATTTTTAACAATAAAATCAGATTTGGCTATAAAACCTATATCTAAATTCCCAAAATAATTCATAAGAAAAACTTGATTAACATTTTTACTTAAAACAAGTTTTTTTTCTATTACATTAAAAATTTTAAGAGATTTTAATACTTGCTTAGCAGCCATACCATAGGGTACATATTTTGGATTACCTAAACCAATATATTTAATTTTTTGCGATAAAATTACATTTGGAAATGTAAAATCAAAGAGATCCTTGTTTGTGCTAAACAAGAGTAATTTTCCAATTGCGTAAGTAAATCTTGTTCCTTTAATTCCTTTGGAAGTATTCTCAAGTTTTTTTGGAAGTTCTTGATCAGCTGATAGAAAAATATCTAAAGGAGCTCCATTTATGACCTGAGAGTATAAACTACCACTAGAACCACTTGAAAGAAAAACCTTGATATTATTTTTATTTTCAAAGGTTTTTTTTATAAAATTCATAGGTATTAAAAAGTTTGAAGCAACACCTACATGGATTTCTGTTGCAATCAGATTTTTATAAGGCAAAATCACAAAAAAAATCGAAATATATAATACAGTTACAACTATTTTTATTTTTTTAATTAAGAAACACATTAAGTCAATTAAATAGTGAGATTACATAGTAAATAAAAAATATTAATATTGATAATGACAAAATAATAATTACTAAAATTGTTTGTACATAATCTTTAATTAATACTGTAATGAATTGTTTTGTTTCTTTGAATCCATAAAAAAGCAAACAAAACAAAAGCGAAAATGGAAAGGTTAAAAAAAATACCGTAGAGTAGCACCAAAATTTAAAGAAACCCATTTCTTTAAATTTATTTTTCTCTTGAATGGAACTGATTTTATGCCCCTTAAAAAAAATTTAATTTAAATGTAACTCATCATTAACTGAAATAATTCCAGTTTTTTTAACCTTTGCATAAACTCCCAAATCTAGATGACCAAAATAAGAATTAATTTCATTGGGTATATTGATGTCTCTAATAGCATTTTCAGGATTTACATTTGTTGCTGCACATCTTTGAGTTCTTTTAAAAACTTCTAAAACACTTTCGCCAATTTTAATTTTCTTACCAACCCAATCAAATTCTTTCCAAGGATTTATATCATCAATCAATAAATTTGCTCTAAATCTAGATGCGGCAATTTTTTTTCCTATTTTTTTTTCAAAATCAACGATTGTGTTAAGATTAATTATAGAAATGGCCTTTTCTGGAAGATCGGAAAAGGAATGTTTAAGGTTTTTAGTATTTTCGTTTTTTCTTCCCTTGACTAACTTTGGTTTATTATTGTCACCTAAATTTAAGAATTTTTGAAAAAAAACTTCAACATTGTAAATGTTTGTTTCATTGACAAGCATTTCGTCTAGAACTATTTTTTTATCAACTTTAATAATTAGTCTTTTTGATTTGCTAATAAACTTTGTATTTAATTTAGCTAATTTATCTTCTTTAACTAGAGCTAAAAAATTAGTTTTTCTTAAATATACTGGATTAATTTCATCAAACTCTATATGCGATCTTGCAAATGCATACTCACGGTCTCCAGGCAAAACTTGATTTTTTTCTAATAAAATTTCGTTTAAATTTTCGCCAGACAGACCTTTTATTGGATATCTAAATATTTTTTTAAGTGTGGACATATAAAAGTTTTTAAAATTAATCTAAACAAATTACCAAATTATAGTTGTGTTGAATGGTTCATCAAATCCAGATTTTAATTCACAATTTACAATTTTCATATAACTATGATGCTGTTTCAAATAAAACCTCAGGGTTAGACATTGTTTTAATTTCAAGAACATTTCCATTTGGATCTTCTACAAAAAAAGTTTCTTGTTCAAACTTAGAACCTATAAACCTTCTATACGGTTTATCAAAATAATCTATATCACTTGCTTCTATTCTTTTTTTTACCTCTTCAAAATCATTTTCTTCAAGATGCACTCCAAAATGAGGTACACAAACGTCACCCATATCAACATCGTGTCTTTCTCTAAATTGTTTTGACTTGGTTTCGTGTAATGTTAATTCATTTCCCCAAAAATTAATATCAATCCAACGACCCTCTTCCTGATTTCCAGTTTGACAACCTAATATATCACAATAAAATTTTAATGCAGTTTTAATATTTCCAGCAGGTATTGCTAGATGAAAACAGTTAGTCATTGTTTATCTCCTAATATAAATCTAGTTAACCAAGTTCTAATATCGCAATTACGTAGGCGATTTTTTTAGTAGATATTTATAATATTTTATAAGTATAAATAAGTCAAAATTAGCTTATAGACTTCAAAAGTGTTTTTAATAATTTTTTTGATTTACCATAAACTTTTGCTTTTTTAATTTTGTCTAAGTTACTTTTATCATCTCCAACAATAACCAAACCTATCATTCCCATGGCTTTATGTGGAGTACATTGATATAAATATACGCCAGGTTTAGTAAATTTATAATTAGCATCTTTACTTATTTTTGATTTGAATTTAGATACCCCTACTGGCATGCCAATAAATTCTACATTGTGACCTTTATCTACTGACTTCCAAGTTACTTCGTCATTTACTTTAATAGAAATAACTTTTTCAGAATAAACCATTTTTTCTTTTCCAAGCTTATTTAACATATCAATGGTATAATTTTCTGCATAAGCAAAATTTGAAACTAATAAATATAAGAATACTGTTAAAACAGAGAATTTTGGTATAAACATTTTTTTCCTCTCAATTATTTAGATATATATAATTATTTTGATTTAAATTTCAAACCCATATTATAATAATTGAAGTAGAAGATAATAATGCATAAAATTATAATGTACAATTTGTAAAACAATATAAGCAAGATTAAATTCATAAAAAACAATTCTAAACATTGTTTGTTTCTTATTAATTGATTTTGTAAATGAAGTGATTTTATTAGAAAACGCTGGTCATTGGATAACAGTCGAAAAATCTTAATAAGTTAATAAAATTAGAACTTCATTTCAGAGAGTAGAACTGCTAGTTGTGCACCATGCATGTCTCTATCAAAAATGTCTCCTTGTATTATCTTCCTAGGAAAAGAAAATTTAATTACATTTAAATTTTCAATCTCAAATCTCTTCAAATCTTGTTCACTAATCATAAGTAAACTTGAAATTTTTGAATTTTTTAATTTATTGCAAACATATTTATATACCTTTTTATCTCCACAAAATACATCAATAGTTATCCAAAAAGGTCCTGCATTCTTGGATCTTATTTTTTTACTTTTGCACCTAAAATTGACAAATTATATCTCTGAAATTTTAATTTGAAATGCATCCATTGGGTCATCCAATTCTAAAATATGGTTCATTGCAAATTCATAAACGCATCCCCTATCCGAATGAACTGGAGAAAATGGAAATGCAAAAGTTGGAAGTTCTGCATAAGCGGAAAGCGGAAAATGTAATAAAAATGGATTTATTAATTTTGCTATTTCGGTAGATATTTTATTTTTTGATGTGATTAGGCACAAAACACCTATTTCAACGGGACTTCCTAGATTTTTTTCTAGCTCTCCCAGAATTGAATTGAGGCCTATATGTCTGAATTCAAGTGAATATTCTGAAGATGCTATATCCATTCTTTTCTTAATTTCTTTTTTTAAGAATTTTGATAGCTTATCTGTCCATTTTTTTATTTTTTTTACATAATTATTATCTCTTAATAATACTAACAAAGAAGTTTGGTATCCTGAAACTCTAGCTCCTTCAATTTAACACAGTAGTTTTTTGATGAATTCCAAGTTGCTCCCTCAACTCGGACCTTTTTTTTATCAATATTATAATAATTTGAGTAAGTCACATCCATATACCCACCTGGTTCATGTAAAATGTAAGGATCGGCATTTTCATAAAGCATGTGTGCAGCAACTGTTTCAGAAGTACAGAATGCATTTTTAGACATTGGCTCTACAGTAAATCCATCTTTATCAAATTCTACCATGACAACTCCAGTTGTAGGGTTTGTAGAACATAGGGCACCACATTCAGCAATTTTAGCACCATGCCAAGAAGAACCTGGATTAGCCCCTTTCATTAATGGCAAAGCAGAAATAATTGCAGTATCAGTAGTTCTGCCTGCAAGTATAATATCAGCCCTTGTATTGATGCACTCTTGTATTTGTTCAGCACCTGCAAGCGCGACTATATTTGTCATTTCGTCAATTACTGTATTATTAAGCTTAGGGGCAGGATTTAAAGAAAGAATTTTATTTAATTTATAACTTTCTTTAATATAATTTTTTTCTTGATCGCAATATAATTTTGCAATTTTTAAATGTTGATTTAACTCTTCAGCTAATTCAATTGTAATATTCTCCATCCAATCAACCATTCCATTAGTTCCACAAGTACCACAAGAACCAATAACTAGTGGCACATTTGCTTTTTCTCTGGCAATCATAAAACTTTTCCACTCTGCTTTTATAGCAGAACGTGAATACTTTGATGTTCCCGAACCTAGAGAAAATGGACCGCTATCTGTAGAGCCTCCATCAATACTAATTATATCGGGATTATTTTTTATGCCATGTTTTAGAGCTTCTAAATCAAAACCTAAACCCAGAACTCCTGATGGTACTAAAACTTTAATAGGTATCATTATAAAACTATAAGTATATTTTATTAATTTGGGAACTTATTTGTCTATAATTAATATAATGACTTTAATTAATGCAATACATCCAATGTTTTTCATTGATAACTTCACCTATGAATAAGAATGGCTCATTTCCAGTTTTTTTTGCATAATCTATTAAATCAGCACTTTTATCTGATTTTATAGTTAATCTATTTTTCTTAAACAATCCTTTTGTTCCAGCAAGCACTACAAATTCAGATGACAAAGCTACTAAACCACTTCTTGGTTGTTTTGGAACCATTATCTTCTCGTATTAGTATCCCCATGAATTCAAGCAATTTATAGAAATATCAATATATTTGGCCTTAACTTTCATTAAGCATTGTTGAAAAATATTTTTATTTATGCCTTCTAAACTACGAATAGGGTAATCAAAATTAATATTCTCTTGTAAGGAAAGATTTTTCCACTTATTAATCTGATTATCTGATGGAAAAATAATAATTGTATTAAAATGTAATTTTGATTTTACTAAAATTTCTAGCTTAATTTCTGAATTAAATTTTGGATGGTCTAAAACTTTTGTCTCAATATTTCGAGAATTAAGTTTTTGTTTATGTAATTTTATAATTTTATTAATATCATTTCTTTGAGATGATGCTGTTACGATTTTGTTTTTAAAAAGTTGTACAAACTTTTTACTTCCCTCTTCATCTCCATAGTATTTATGATACTGATTGTCTAGAACACTTAATTGATATAAAGAATCAAAAGACGGTGGAGCTAATTCTCTTATTTCCATTATATTATTGTTAGAACCAATTGAATGCCATTTTGAAAGAGTACCTCTAGACATCCCAAGTTTTTGAGCTAACTCAACTTGACTATTTTCTAATTGATTCAATGCATTCGAAATTGCTACAGCCATTTCAAATATACTATTTTTGACTTTATTTTTGGCTAAATTAATTTTTATTACATGATCATCCAGTGACATTATATTTGAAATTTGTGTATTCATTTTTAATTTTATATTATTTTACAGTTAAATAAATATTTACTAAAATTTTTTGCCACCTTTCTGAAGGCGGTTACCAAGTTTATGATCCGGTCGTGATTTATTGTACTCTAATTTTTCGTAAATTGTTTCACCTAAATTAAAACTCCTCGATTCAGCTAGGTCAAATATTCTAATGACAGCATCAGCAAGTTCAACCTCCATCATTGATTTGTGTTTTAAATGATTATCCATTAATCCTTTTCTTGCACCTTCCATAGCCTCGCTAATTTCTGAATGTATTAAACATAATAATTCTCCGACATTTCTATCTTTTTTTCTACCTTCAGCATCATGCCACCAACCGCCCTTAACAGCCGCTTCATGGCAATCTTTTGCACAGCCATTTACCCCTAAGATATTTTTATTCATAAATTAATCCTTCAAGTAATTAGGTTTTAAAAATTAGACATTATTAAAAAACTTGCCATGCCTATAGATATTGTGACAAGAACATTATTCCAAATTAATGCAACTAAAATTGCTATAAAAGCAGCATATAATTTAAAATTGTCAATTAAAAATAAACTCTTATTTTCAATAATTGATAAGTCACTGACTATAATAGGAGTTAAAACTGCTAAAGGAATATATTTGAATGACTGTTTCACAAATACTGGTAAATCACTCGAAATTATACCTGAAAGAGGAATAAATCTTATCAAAAAAGTTAATACACCACATAAAATAATTAATAACCAAGTCATAATTTTTTATCCAATCTACTTATAAATATTCCTGCTACAATACCAAAAAGTCCTGATAAAATTATCCAGAAATTTATATCTAAATTTTTAAAAATAAGCGCTGAAATTCCTGCCGTAATTACTGTAATAAGAGTTGGTTTGGATTTAACCATTGGAACAATTATGGCAATAAAGGTAAGTGGAATAATGAATTGTAAATCCAAAAATTCTGGTAAATCATTACCTATTAAAACACCAAATAATGTAGAAATTTGCCAAGATACAAATAACGTGATTCCAGAACCTAATAGATGATAGTGAAGTATAGGGTTTTCTGAGTGGTTAATAAATTTTCTAATTGAAACAGCATAAGCTTCGTCAGTGATTAAATAAGCAAGCATCACTCGCCAACTTACAGATAATTTATTTAAATATTCTACCATTGAAATACTATACAATAGATGCCTTGAATTTATTGCTCCCACAGTTGTAACTATAACTCCAAATGGAGTAGAATTTGATAGAAGTTGGACAAATGCTATCTGGCTAGCTCCTCCAAAAATAATTGAGGACATCAGCAGAGCTTGAAAGAAAGTTAGACCACTTTCAATAGCCATAACTCCATATATAATTCCAAAGGGGAATACACCTAATTGTATTGGTAGCTCTTCAAGAACACCTTGTTTAAATATTTGCCATTTTTTCATAACATTTATTATAAACTTTTTATAATCAACAAAACTGATATATAATTATAATTTTAAAAATTATAAACCCAAAATTTTGAGAATTAAAATTTGTTAAAATCTGAACGAGCAAAATTTATAGTGGAGTTTTTGGAACAAACATATCCAAGCACGCCAGTTCCACTTAACAATAAAAATGTTTTTGAGCTTTTAGTTGCAGTATTGCTTAGTGCACAATGTACAGATGAACGTGTCAATAAAGTAACTCCCTCATTATTCAAAATTGCCAACAATCCTTTTGATATGGAAAAAATTCCTGTTGAAAAAATTTACAAAATTATAAGACCATGTGGACTTGCTCCACAAAAATCCAAAGCTATTTCAAATCTTTCTAAAATTCTCGTTAGTAAATTTGATGGTATTGTTCCCAAGGATTTGGTTGAATTGGAGAAATTGCCAGGTGTTGGGCACAAAACAGCAAGTGTAGTTGTATCTCAAGGATTTGGCATACCAGCTTTTCCAGTAGATACACACATTCATAGGCTTGCTCAAAGATGGGGTTTAACTAGCGGAAAAAATGTTAAAACAACCGAGAATGATTTGAAACGATTATTTCCGAAAGAAAAATGGAATAAGCTTCATTTACAAATAATATTTTATGGGCGTGAATTTTGTTCTTCATGGGGTTGTGACGGGACAATTTGTAAAATATGCACAACTTGTTACCCAAAAAGAAAAAAACCTGTTAAAACTAAGAAAAGTTAAAACTATATAAGTTGAAGTTGATTGTTTCTTTTTGTTGATTTTTTTCTTGTTCTACTTCCTAAATTTTTAAAAACCATGTTTGAGTTTTTTCTATATCCCTCTTTTTTAAAGATAGATGATAGTTTTGTTTTTGCATCTCTTATTGCAGTAGCATGATCAACAATTGGTTTAGGATAATCTTTTCCAATTAAACAATTAACATTTTCCTGTGTCTTTAGATCCATTTTCCAGGGCTCATGAACCCACATTTCCGGAACATTTTTAAGTTCACAAACCCATTTTTTTATAAATTCGCCTTTAACGTCATGATCTATTGATTGCTTTATTGGGTTATATATCCTTAATGTGTTTATACCAGTTACTCCAGATTGCATTTGCAATTGACTATAATGAATTCCTGGCTCATAATCTGTAAAGTTCTGAGCTAAATGGTGTCCCGTTTTTCTCCAATCAAGCCAAAGATCATAACTTGCAAAACTTACCAACATTGCCCTCATTCTGAAGGTAATCCATCCATTGTAATTTAAACTTCTCATGCAAGCATCTATAAAAGGATAGCCCGTCAGCCCCTCTTTCCATGCTTTATAATATTCTAAATTCATATCATCCATTCTCAATTCATTATAAAAAGGATGCATACAAGAAAATTCTATTGAAGGTTGAGTTTCTAATTTTTGAATAAAATGGCACCTCCAAGAGAGTCGAGATTTAATTGCATTTAAGTTTTTATTATAAATTTTTTTATTATTTTGTAGGGAGTTATTTTTTTTTAAATTCAATAGTTTTATTATTTCTTTTGAAGATATAGTCCCCCATGTCAAATGAGGAGAAATTCGAGAGCATGTTTTTTCAGATACTCCTGGTTTAGAAATATTAAATAAATAATTTTTACTTCTATCATCAATAAAACTCTTTATTATTTTAAGAGCTTCATCTCTGCCGCCTTTTTGAACTTTACCTATAAAATCATTTTTAAAAATAGGGCTATCTTTTTTAGGTATGGCTCCAACTTTAATTCCTTCAATAGGAACTAAAGAGATAGGTGTAGGAGTCAAATTCTCTTTCATTCTGAGATTTCTAATTTTTGACCAATCATCCCGATTTTTCAGATTTCTAACTATACCGTTAGTGGGATGTTCTATTAACGAAACATTATTTTCTTTACACCAATTTTTTACATTTATATCCCTATCATAAGTCCATTTGTTTCCTGTTTCTTCATGGGCATATATAGAACTAATACTAAATTGGGTTAATAACTCATTAAATACATCTATAACAGATCCTGTGCGTAAAATTAAAGATTGGCCAATTTTTTTTAGTTCGTTTCTTAGCACTAACAAACTGTCATGAATAAAACACCAATGTCTTTTATTAGAAAAAGGTTGTTTCCAATATTCATCTTCAACTATATAGATTGGTAAAATAGGTTTTAAAGTTTTTGAAGCTTCAAATAATGGTTTGTGGTCCGCAATTCTCAAGTCTCTCTTGAACCACACTATTAGTACTTCAGATCTTTGCATGTTTAGCTTTACGGCCGTAGACTCTTTCTCTCCAAACTTGAAAAGTCGTTTTTTTTAAACTTGACCTCATTATTTTTATAACTTCTTTTTCACTTAAATTAGTTTGTAACTTAATAGAGTCAAAACTTGTTTTATCGCACCATGCCATTTCAATAATACTATTGACATCATAACCATTATCATTTGTTTTCATTTCATCTTGATCCTGTTTCTTCTGCATTTTTCACTACAATACTTAACTTCGTCCCAAACTTTTTGCCATTTTTTTCTCCATGCGAATGATTTTTTGCAAACAATGCAAATTTTGGTGGGTAAATTCTCCTTTTTGATCATATAAGTGCTCTTTTAGTTATTATCAATATCTGTTGTCTTAACTAAAAGAGCTGTGTGTAAACCTGTAGCAGCTATCTTACCTGAAGAAGAATATAATCTACCTTCTATAGAAACTATCTGTTTACCTAATTTAATAATTTTAGCACTACCAAATACTTTCCCTTCAAATAATGGTCTATGAAAAGTTATATGAATATCTGTTGAGCTAGGTAAATATTCGTCTTTTGTTAAAATATTTACACTTATGGATGTAATTTCATCTATTGCACTTGCAATCATTCCACCTTGAACAGAGTTAAATGGATTTAAACATTGTTTTGAAAATTCAAGTTCATATTTATAAAAGCCATCCTCTAAATTCAAAAATTTCGTATTTAAAAATTTATGAGTTCCACCTGAATTAGCTCTTTGTAGTGATTTTTCTAAACTTTTATCTTTCACTTTAATTACCTTTTTTATAAATTTATTATAATGTTTAATAATTTAAAAAAAAGTACATATTGTAATAATAAGCTTTAAAGGAGGATTTATGCCTAAAGGTTATTTTTTAAGTGCCCACCGCTCACCAGCGGATCCTGAAAAGAGACAAGCATATCTTAATCTTGCTGGACCTGCCATTTTAAAAAGTAATGGTAAAATTTTAGCTAGCACTAATGATGTAGATGCTCACGAAAATGGAGTATCTGAACAAACTGTGTTAGTTGAATTTGAGAGTCTGGAGAAAGCAAAAGATTTTTATTATGGTTATGACTATCAACTAGCATTAAAAGCCCTCGATGGTGGTGCAGACAGAGATATTAGAATTTTTGAAGGCAAATAATTTTTAAAAAATACTTACTTTTGGTTTGTCATTCTGTCATAAGTTTTAAACAAAGATTGATTTCCATTTTTTCCTTCATTATGAGCTCGTGATCCTAAATAAAGAGTTTGAACTAGAGACAAGCCTGGTAAGGGTACACCACTCTCAAAGGCAGCTTCACTTGCTAATCTTAAATCTTTTAATTGTAAATCTATTCTAAACCCTGCTTGATCATTTTTATCAATTACTTGATTACCTAGATTTTCTAACATCCATGAATTAGCTGATCCACCCATAAGAGTTTCTCTTAAAAGATTTAAATTACCTCCCTTAGATTTGCATAGAGCAAATGCCTCACACATAGCTTGAATATGTGAGCCAACCATAATTTGATTACACATTTTAAAAATTTGGCCCATACCAGATTTTCCAGCATAAATTACATTTTTCCCGAAACAACTGAGTATATTTAGAGATTTTTTAAAAGTATCTTTCTTACCCCCTACCATAATTGACAAATTTGCATTCTGGGCTCCTTTAACACCCCCACTTACTGGAGCATCTAAAAACTCAACTTGCGCTTTTTGTAAAAGTTTACCTATTTCTATTGCAGATGATGATGAAATTGTACTCATATCTATTACTGTTGTGCCAGGTTTTAAATAAGTATTTATTCCTGTACGATCGTTAAAAACACTTTCAACATCATTTGTGTCTGGCAGAATAGAAATTATAAAATTATTATTCGCTATAGCTCTTAAATTGTTTACAGCTTTAATTTTTTCTTTTTCTAATCTTTTTGTAATCTTTGGATTAATATCATATACCTTGACATCATAACCCTGCTTGACTAAATTTTTTAGCATTGGCAACCCCATATTGCCTGCACCAATGAAACCAATTGACAGATTAGTTTTATCCTTACCCTTCATATAATATTCTTCCACAATTTAAGTTTAATTTTATTAACAAAAGTAAATATTATTTATAATAAAAAATGCATTTATAATCCAATTGAATCTTAAATTTTTATAAAATTCATCTTCATATTAAATTATTAATTTGTCAGTAAAATAAAATTATTTAACATGCTCATATTTTTACATTGTGGGAATTTGCCTAAAAATATACCATAAGAATAATTCGGGAGGTGTGGCATGTTAGAAAAAAATCTAACTTTGTCAAAATTATGGGCGCTTCTAAGACAAGAAGAAAAGAAATTTGGGCTAGACCAACTATCTTTAACGTAACGTGATGTATTTCAATCAATTTTGTATCTTCTTGGTCAAAAAAAACAAATTAGCCTTCAAAATATTTTAGACAGTTGTCAACATCCAAGAGCAACGTTTTTTAGATCTTTAAAAAAACTTCGCAAAAAAAATATTATTAAAGTAAACAAAGATACACTTGATTCACGGAAATCATTTATTTCTGTTACAAAAAAATATCACTAAATAATTTAACATGATTTTAGAAAATCATTATAATTTAAGATCTAGTCGTGGTTTCCAAAATGGACGGAACAATTCAATTTTGGGACAACGATTCATAACAACTTTTAAACCTGCGTTTTCAGCGAGACGAGCCGCTTCATAATTAACAACACCAATTTGACCCCATAAAACTTTTGCACCAATCTCAATTGCTTCTTCAGCTATACTATATAAATCTTCTGATCTTCGAAATACTTCAACCATGTCTACTGGCTGATTAATTTTTTTTAAATTTGGGAAAACCTTTAAACCTCTTATTTCTTTTAATCCAGGTTTTGGGTTTACTGGTATCATATTATAGCCTGTTTCATGCAACACCCTTAGAACCCCATAGCTAAATTTTGTTTTATCAGGACTTGCTCCAACCATTGCGATAGTCTTTACAGAGCTTAAAATATCTTGAAGATAATTGTCTTTATACGGTTCGTCATGATTCATATTAGTCATCTTTAGTTACCCTGACAGTTGCAATATCAGATTTTAATTCGTGTGGCGCTAGTGGATCGATAAATGGATTACGATATAATTTATCATGACTTTCCACTCCTATGTCAAAAGTACAATTTGATTTAGCTCTTGCCACACATAATATTACATAACCATCATTGATTTGCCTATTATTAAGTGCAACTTGGGCTTTTTGGTCAACTTTACCTTTAATTAATTTGGCAGCACACGTAATACATCCTCCATATTGACAACCATATGGTAAGTCAAGACCAAGTGCGCGTAATTCTAATAATAAAGGTCTATTACCTTTGACCTCATATGTGCTGTTATTACGATTGGCTATTGTAATTTTCTTCATAGCCAAATATCACTTGTACAGTCACCCCCTGGGTAACGACTTTCGTGACAACGACTTGGACCATTTGGTTCATCACCAAAGTTTATAACAAAATCTTTATTAATTTTCATACCACCATTTTCCACATCACAGTCGATCATTAGCATTACACCACCTTTGGTTCTAATTTCTGGATAAAATTGGTTATCCCAAGTTGAAAAAAGTGATGTAGTTACATACATCCTTTTCCCATCTAAAGATAATTGATACATCTGTGGACCCCCAGCAACTTTAACACCATTTACTATTGGCGCTTTACCCAACAGACCACCCATCCAAACTTGACCAGTTAAAACTGGGTTATGTGGATCTGTAATATTATATTGTCTCATATCACCATGAAGCCAATTATTAATATAAAGATATTTATCATCCATTGACACTAGAAGAGCTGACATTACTCCTGGTATTGGAATAGGCCAATCTGAATGAGGCTTATTGTCAATGTCTATAATCTTTTCCCATTCCCAATTTCCATTTTCAGACTTCCAAAAATGTATAACATTTGCGCTTAAGGCTGCACCACAAAATCCATGACTACTATTTGGGTTATGTAAAAATTTCACTTCTAAAGGTATTAGGCCATCTTCTCCTAAATACATTGTTTGAATTGGCTTTTTTTTCTTAAAATCCCAAATATGTAATCTTCTTCCATATTTAAGATGGCCAACTTCTTCAAGATCAAAACCTGGCATAAATGTGTTTGGAGCCGCCCATTCTGAACTAACCATTACATTATGGCGTGGCTGATACCAAAAATCATAACTAAATGGTATATCTCCCATCGAATTTTCCCAGCGTCCTATAATTTCAAAATCTTTGTTTAAATGTAGATAACCTCCTGGAGCCTCACCTTTAGCATCTCCTAGAAAAGAGATGATTATTTCCGTACCTAAACAATGAACAGTGTGAGGTCCTGATAAATTGGTTTTGGACTTAATTTCTGAACCTTGAATAACTCTATATAAGTTGGGTGCTTTTGGATTTGTTGCAGTATCAACAACATAAATATTATTAGATCTAACGCCAGGAACAATTAAGTATTTCCTACTAATACTATTATCATCATGACATGATGAACATGCGTTCCACCCCATATGGTGAAGTTCATCT
>CACNWE010000005.1 GCA_902623995.1 uncultured SAR116 cluster alpha proteobacterium
AAACTCCTTAAAACCTAAAATTAATTGATATTATATATAAAATAATTTCGATGACACTACCCTAATTACATTTAAAATACAACTTTTTTTAATCTCTGGTTTCTAATTAGGTAATAATGGTGACCAAGCAGGATCAGAGCCGTCACTAGGTGTAACAATTCTAGTTTCTCTAAATCCTGTAATATCAATTTTAAATAAATTTACGCTAGCACTTTTTCCATCATCAACTGGAGCTTCTTGTTTAAAATACATAAGCACCCTTCCATTAGGTGCCCAAGTTGGTCCTTCAACTAAATATCCTTTTGCCAATAATCTTTCTCCGGTTCCGTCCGGTGACATTACGCCTATATAAAATTTATTTTTAAGAATTTTAGTAAATGCAATGAGTTCTCCTTTTGGTGCCCAGACAGGAGTTGCATACCTACCTTTACCAAATGAAATTCTTTTTACATTTCTTCCATTTGAATCCATTATATATAGTTGTTGTGTCCCCCCACGATCGGAGTTAAATATAATTTTTTTTCCATCTGGAGAGAAACTTGGAGATGTGTCTATGGATGGACTATTAGTAAGTCTTATTACTTCTTGATTATTTAAATCCATAGTGTAGATATCTGTAACGCCTTTTTCGGCTAAGCTCATGATGATCTTTTCACCAGAGGGCGAAAATCGAGGGGCGAATGTCATTCCTGGAAAGGATCCTAACAATTCTTGCTGCCCTGTCTCTAAATTAAAAATATAAACTCTTGGCTCATTTTTAAAATATGCAAGATATGTGATTTCTTGTGTAGTAGGAGAAAATCTTGGCGTAAGCACCAAAAAACTACCGTCTGTCAGGAACTGATGATTTTCTCCATCTTGATCCATTATAGCAAGTCTTTTAATGCGTTTGTTTTGAGGACCTGATTCAGCTACGTAAACTATTCTTGTATCAAAGTAACCACTATCTCCTGATAATCTTTCAAAGATTTCATCAGAAATGATATGTGCTACCCTTCGCCATGCTTTGGAATTTACCGATAACCTTAAACCTATTAGGTCTGTTTCGGCAATTACATCCCACAATCTGAATTCAACTTCAATTTGTTGGTCATTAATATTTTTAACTGAACCAGTAATTAATGCCTTTATGCCTAAAGGTGTCCAATCAGTAAAATTAGGCCTCACTGACGGATTAGTTGGAGGTGCTATAAAAGCAGCACTTTCAATAGACTTAAACTGTCCAGAACCAACTAAATTATTTGAAACAACTGTTGAAATTTGCATTCCAATTTTACTTGTATCACCCTCTTCACCTGTGAAATTAGCTATAGCTATTGGCAGTGGTTCAACTTGACCAGAATTAATTTTAATCCTCAGATCTTCCGAAAAAGCTTGTAAAGAAAAAAATGAAATAGAAATGACTATTATCATATAAACTAGTAACTTAAAACTTTTAAACAAAATTAACCTCAATTTTTTATTTATAACTAAATGACTAGTTATCTTATGAGGCAGGATTATGGCAAAAGAAAGAAAATTCAATTAATAATTACTAATGAAAGATGTATTAAAATCGAAAATAAAGTTTTGAAATTTTTTTTCTTTTCCTTTTGGAAGAGGTAAAGGCGAACTATCTAGAACTGCTCGTCTTGCTGCATCTGCTGCTGCTCTATAAAATTTATCTTTTTTATATGAAGATTTGTCAAGAATTCTTGCACTTTTTATGGTTCCGTCAGTATTAGCACTGATTTTTAAGGGGATGATTATTTTAACCTCAGTAGCGGAGTAAGAAAGGTTAAAATATTTTGTTACATGCATCTGTATACGATTAATATCTGTTTGGCTCAATCTTATTTCTGTTTGTTGAACTTGTCTGTTAGAATTACCAACTATAGTTTTAATTTTTTTTAAAACTTCTTGGTTAGTATTTTTTTTATCTTTTTTTATCTTTTCTTGTTTAATTTGAGGTTTTGTTAATGTTTTAAGTATACCTTTTGCTAAATTCTCTTTTTGTTTGTTTTTAATTTTTTCAGGTTTTTTTACAGTCTTTGGAGGTTCTAGCTTATTTTTCTTTTTTATCTCAATTTTTGGTTTTTTTTTGACTAATGTAGCAATTTCTCTAATGTCTCTTTCTTTTTTTAAAGCTAAATTCTTTTTTTCTAATACTTTTTTGGTTGGCACTGGTGGAGGTGGTGATGGAATTTTCTTAATTTTTTCTTCTTTCTCAATATTTTTATTTATTTTTTTATTTTTTTTTTCTTTTGCCTCACCAAACTTTAAAGAAGTTTTAGAACTAATTGGTGTGTCTTCTACTATATCAATTGGTAATTCAATAGGTTCATTAGTTTTTAAGGCAGGCAGTCCAAAATAAGCTAAAGTGAGAAGAAAAGAGTGTAATCCAAAAGAAATAAAAGTTGACCTTATCATAACCTTAACCTTCTTGTAACTTAGCTACTAAGGCAACCCTCTTAAAACCAGAACTTTTAATTTTTGCAATTGTTTTTAAGACAAAACCATATGGAACATTTTTGTCACCCCTAACATATATCCTAAGATTTTTGTTTCCAGAAGAAATAGCTCTAAGTCTGGGTAATAATTGAAGAGTATCAATTTCTCTTTCTTGAATATATAACTCCCCATTTTTTTTAATACTGATTATAATCGGATCACCTCTAGAGCTTAATTGTGAAGCTTTAGTTTTGGGTAGATCTACAGAAACTCCTACAGTTAATAATGGTGCAGTAATCATAAAAACTATTAATAAAACTAACATAACATCAACAAACGGAGTTACATTAATCTGACTAATAACTCTATTTTTTTTATGCGTTTTGTTATTTATACGATTATGCATTTAGTTTTCTTCGACTTGACGTAACAAAACATTTGAAAATTCAATAGAAAAGTACTCTAAATTATTAGATAATTTTTCTAAATCATTTGAAAATTTATTATATGCAGCAACAGCTGGTATTGCGGCTAGTAAACCTAAGGCTGTAGCAAATAGAGCTTCAGCTATTCCAGGTGCAACAACAGCAAGACTTGTATTATTGCTAATAGCTATCGATTGAAACGCATTAACTATACCCCAAACAGTACCCAACAAGCCAATAAAAGGGGCTACAGAACCAATTGAACCAAGAAAACTCATACCTTTTTCTAATCTTTCAATTTCTCTACTAATAGAAATGTGCATAGAATTATTTATTCTTTGGAAAAAATCATTTAATTTCATGCTAGACAAGCTGTGTCTTTGACTAATTTTATTAAATTCTCTCATGCCACTTATAAAAACTCTTACATGAGAATTATTTATATTTTCAGAATATTCTTTGTATAAATCATCTAAATTTACGCCTGACCAAAAAATATCTTCAAATTCCATTGATAATTTTCTTTCATTTCTCAAAAGCGCATATTTATTAATTATAATTGCCCAACACCATATTGATGCAAAAATAAGAAGGAACATAACACCTTTTACAAAAGGATCAGCTTGGAAAAAAAGTCCTAATATAGTTAAATCCGGTCCAGTTGATATTACTTGTGTTTTTACGTCTGGATTCATTTTAAAAACCTCACAAAATTAATTCACTTATTTTGAAAAAATTTATTCTTCAAAATTTTATTAATTCTTTTTACTTTAAATTGTTTATTTATTGCTACAATTTGAATCATACCCGATACAAGTAATTCATTTTTTTCATCTATCTCACAAAAACGAAAAGCTTCTTGTAATAATGTTATACTGGTATTTTTGGCATATTTAAGGCAACTTTTTATTAAAATTATATCATTAAATAGTGCTGGTTTGTGCCACATTAAATCCGCTTTTCTTACAACTAAATTTATGTTGTAATTTTTTCTTAAATCTACTTGATCTATGTTCAATAAATTTAATAAAGAAGTACGTGCTCTTTCAAAATATTTTAAATAATTAGTATGATACACAATCTGACCAGCATCTGTGTCTTCATAATATATTTTAAGATAATAGTAATGTTCATTGCATTTAATTATTCCGTCAAGATTTTGAAGATTATTATTTAACATTAATTTCATAAATTTAGTTTTTAGATGTATCTGTTAGATCAATTTGCTCTATTGCATTTTCAGGAGGGTTTAAACCTAAATGTCTCCATCCTGAAGCTGACACAAATCTACCTCTAGAGGATCGTTGAATTAATCCTCGCTGTAATAAGTATGGTTCAATTACTTCTTCAATCATGTCTTTTTGTTCTGATAAAGTTGCAGATAAAGTATCTAAACCCACAGGTCCACCTTGATATTTTTCTATAATTATTTTTAAATATTTTCTATCAATCGCATCTAAACCTGATGAATCAACATCCAGTTGAGATAAAGCATTTTCTGCGAATTTATTGTCAATAATTTTTGTTTTAGAAACGGAAAGAATATCTCTTACCCTTCTCAATAATCTTCCAGCAACTCTAGGAGTGCCTCTAGATCTTCTAGCAATCTCATAAGCACCACTTTCATGCAAATCGACGTCTAACTTTTCAGACTGTTTTAGCAAAATTTTAACTAAATCATTTGGATTATAATATTCCATTCTAACTTGGATACCAAACCTATCTCTTAACGGGGTTGTTAAAAGGCCAGAACGAGTAGTTGCACCAACTAATGTAAAGGGAGGTAAATCAATTTTAATAGTTCTTGCAGAAGGTCCCTCGCCTATAATCAAATCTAATTGCAAATCTTCCATAGCTGGATATAAAATTTCTTCAATATTTGGAGAAAGTCTATGTATTTCATCTATGAATAAAACATCCTTAGGCTTTAAATTTGTCAACAAAGCTGCTAAATCACCAGCTTTATTTATAATTGGACCAGACGTGGCTCTAAAGCCTACGCCAAGTTCAATAGAAATTATCTGTGCAAGCGTAGTTTTACCTAGTCCTGGAGGACCGAATAAAAGTACATGATCCATTGCTTCTTTACGAGAACCAGCTGCTGCAATGAAAGTTGATAAATTTTTTTGAACTTGTGGTTGACCAATAAATTCAGAAATGCGTCTAGGCCTAAGGCTAATATCACTAGATTCAATATTATCAATGATACCTGAGTTTACTAACCTTTCATCTATTTCATCATCACTAATCATTTAGTCTCCTGAGTTAGAGCATTTAACGCTAAAGGGATAATATTGCCAACAGTAAAGTCTTTACTTTTTTGTTTCAAAGTAAATTCTTTTTTTATTTTCATTACTATTGAAAAGACTTCACTTCTTGTGAAGCCAAGATTAACAAGAGCAGAAATGGCATCTTCAACAACTTGAGTATCACCAAGATTTGTTTCATTTACAAAATTTAAATTTTCTTGGGAACTTTTAGCAATATTTATATTTTGATCTATATTGATGAGATTAAGATTAGAAACTTTTTCTAACAATTCTGTTGTTATCCTACTAGCAACCTTTGAACCAACTCCTTCCGCTCTTGAAATCATAGCTTTATCACCTGAGGAAATCGCTAAGATTAATTCTTCTACAGTGAGAGCGGAAAGAATAGAGAGGGCTGCTTTTGGTCCAACTCCTTGAACAGATTGTAATAACCTAAAAATAGTCTGGTCAATTTGATTAAAAAAACCATACATTATAATTTTATCATCTTTAACTTGTAAATCAGTGAACATAGACAACTTTGAGCCAATATCACCTAAAGAAGATATCACTTTGGAAGAAACATTAAGAAGATATCCAACACTATTTACTTCTAGGACAATTTCCGATTTTGAGATTGACTTTAATGTACCTGAAAGAGACGCTATCATTTCTTTCCTTAACTGATAAAAATTGAATAATTATTTATTTTCTTCTTTAAGCAATGCTTTTGCAATTGCCTCATTAAATCCATTACTTTCATTTGATAAAGAAAAGTTATTATTATAACTGGTATGTTGACTAGAAATTGCAATTGCCAAGGCATCTGAACTGTCTTCATTTTTGGGAACAATATTTAATAATTTTTCAATCATTGATACAATCTGTTCTTTAGATGCATTTCCATAACCGGTTACTGTTTTCTTTACAAACTTAGGGGATAACTCATTTACACTTAATCCTGCCTCGGCTAACGCTATCATAGATGCACCTCTTGCCATTCCTAGCTTTAAACTACTGATTGATCCAGATCCAACAAAAATTTTTTCAATCACAGACATGTTAGGATTATATTGATTAATTATTTTTAGTAATTGGTTTTTTATTTCAAGTAATCTTTGCCCATCATCAAGTTTGGTTGAAGGTGATATAGATCCATCTTCAATATGAAAGACTTTATTATGTTTAAACTCAACCACACCCCACCCTGTATGCCTTAAACCAGGATCTACACCTATAACTCTCAAATTAAAACCTTTTATAACTTAATCTTATTTATTATTTCATCTTCAATATCAAAATTACTATAAACTCCTTGAACATCATCACAATTGTCAAGAGTTTCTAGGAGCTTTAAAATTGATGTGGCTTTATTTTCATCATCTATTTTTACAAAATTTACTGGTTGCCATATAATTTCAGCTTGCTCAGGCATGCCTAATAATTTTTCAAGCTTTTCACGAACATTATTAAACTCATTAACAGATGTAAAAATTTCATGATTATTTTCGTCAGAATTAACATCATCTGCTCCTACTTCGATTGCTATTTCAAAAATATCTTCATCGCTTTTTATATTTTTATTATAAATAATTTGACCAATATTGTTAAACATAAAAGAAACTGAACCAGTTTCACCCAAAGTTCCACCATATTTTGTAAAAGACGATCTTACTTCTGCTGCTGTTCTATTTCGATTATCTGTTACTGCATCAACAATTAATGCAATTCCACCGTTTGCATAACCTTCATATCTAATTTCTTCAAGATTTGATGATTGGCCAATTTCTGCTTTTTTCATTACTCTTTCGATATTATCTTTTGGCATATTTACCGATCTACATGCAGACAAAGCAGATCTTAACCTTGGATTACTTGATGGATCTGTACCTCCCCGAACAGCTACTTGTAATTCTTTTGTAAGTCTAGCAAAATTTTTTGCACGCTTTGCATCTTGAGCTCCTTTACGATGCATAATATTTTTAAATTTCGAGTGACCTGCCATTTAAATAACTCCAATAAAATAAAAGATTAGGTTTTTAAAAATATTTGTTCTAACTTGCCACCTAATCTAAGAGGATTTATTGATTTACTCAAACCATTAATATTTGTTTCAATTACAACAGCACATAAAGTTGGCTCCCCAGATGATACTTCAAGTCTAGTTTTTTTGTTATTTGGATATAAAAACTTATTAATAGCTTCCTGTTTATTCATTCCAATTATAGAATTATAATCTCCACTCATACCAACATCTGTTATGTAAGCTGTTCCTTTTTCTAAAATTTGGTGATCAGCAGTAGGTACATGCGTATGAGTTCCAACCACTGCAGATACTTCTCCATCAAGTGCGTTAGCTATTGCCATTTTTTCAGATGAAGCTTCACCATGTACGTCAACTAATGAAAAATTAACATTTTGATTTAATTTTAGATATTTGACAATATCTGGAATTTTTTCGAATACAGGATCAGTTTTGGTCATAAATAAATTAGTCATTATATTTGCAACACCAACGGTTCCTGCATGCACTTTGATGATAGTCATTCCTAATCCGGGTGTTCCTTTGATCATATTTAAAGGACGAAGTAATCTCTCACTTTTAGATATATAAGATATTATTTCTCTTTTATCCCAAATATGATTCCCAGTTGTCAGAACATCAGCACCAGCTGAAAAGAAATCATCACATATAGATGGAGTAACACCAAATCCACCAGCCGCATTTTCTACATTAACAATTACAGCATCAAGTTGTAGTTGATCCTTCAATTCTACAATTTTCTTTTGAGCAAAATGTCTTGCTTTTCTTCCTACTATGTCTCCAACAAATAAAACTCTCATAAAACCTTCTTTAATTTTTATTAATTAACATTGGATAACACTTCGTTTTCTGTAATAATATAATCCATACTTATATCATGCTTTTCTCTAGGTATTTTTTTTTCTTCTTGAATGCTATAAGCAAGTCCGATTGTAATAAAAAATTTTTTTTCTTTTTGAAAGTATTTTTTTAAAATATAAATTGATCTATCGTAATACCCACCACCATAGCCTAGTCTAAACAATTGCCTATCAAATGAAAGCATTGGAACTACTAATATTTGTGGTAAGATAGATTTCTTCGTTTTTAAAGGTTCCATTGTACCAAGTGGACCTTGAGTTAATTGGTCTGTAGGTATCCATTTCTTGAAAATCAAAGAATTTTTTTTTTTGTCTATTAAGGGTAAAGAGAGTGTTACATTTTTTTTTTGTAAATAATTAATAAAATCAAAAGGGGAAATCTCATTATTTATTGGGAAGTATAAACTTGCAGTATGAATATTTTTATTATTGAGAAAAATTTCGTTTAAACAAATATGAATTTTATTTTGTAAAATTTCTTTTGCCTTTAATCCTAGATTAAAATTAATTCTTTTTTTTTTGCAACAATTCTAAGTTTATTTTTCATTTAAAGCTCTAATTTTGATGTGAAAGCCAAATAATCGTTGGATAAATTATCCTATGTTGCCTGATAAACAGGTGGGTGCCATTTAATTTAACCAAAGCTAAAACAGTGACGGCCCCCTAAGAATACTTATGGCCCCAAGGATTAAAGTTCCTAACGTAAGATCCAGCCTCCACAGTTCAAATCTATTTATTTTCAAGTAATTTTGCAACTTTATTCATTCTTTCAGTATTTTTTTCTAGCCAATTGACAAGTTCATTCATATTGTTTTTTACATCTTTGGTATTTTCTTTTTCGATTAATTTGTCAGCTAAAATTAAGGATGTCATTGCTAACAGTCTTGTCTCACCTATTGTTTTCGAAACACTAGATAAACTTGCGATGACTGTATTTACCTCTTTTGCTGATTCTATAAGTCTATCCTCTTCTCCGGCTATACAAGAAACTGGATAAACAACTCCATTAATTTCAATTTTAACAGTTACAGCTTCTGACATTTCATACCTTACTATACTTTCATTTCATAACTTACTTTACTTTATTGTCCTGCTCTGTAGGATTTTGTATATCAACTTTAAAATCTTCCAAACATCTTTCAGCTTCAAGAAATTTTTCATTAGCTTCTTTTAAATCTCTTTTAATAGAATCAAGTTTTTCTTTATTAGTAATACTTTCTGCTATATGGCTTTCTAGTACTTTCATGCTTTTATCAAAAGACGCCTGTAAATCTCTAATTTTTTTAAGTTCTATAGCGCTTGTCTCATCAATTTCCATAAATATTTACTCAACATTTAATTGCATTTTAATAAATAAATATAATAACAGATCTAACCTATAATGGACAAATTATATTGTAATTCATAAAATTTAAATTTATAGATACTAAATATTATTTATAGATTTTGATATTTATCTGTTAAAATTCGGAGAAAATTCAATATGAAATTTACAAGAAATGTTAAGAGAATATTAAGTTATTATGAAAGTGATAATCCGGGAGTAAAAGCAAATTTAGCCAGAATTCTAACGTCTGGAAAGTTAGGTGGAACTGGAAAGTTAGTGATACTTCCTGTGGATCAAGGATTTGAACATGGCCCAGCTAGATCATTTGCCAAAAATGCTCCAGCATACGATCCTCATTATCACTTTAAACTAGCGATTGACGCAGGACTTTCAGCTTTCGCTGCACCATTAGGTATGCTAGAGGCTGGAGCTGATACTTTCGCAGGTCAAATTCCTTTAATTATGAAAGTGAATAGTTCAAACTCTTTATCAAACGAGAAAACTGCTCCAACGCAAGCTTTAACTGGTTCAGTGAGTGAAGCTATTAGATTAGGATGTTCAGCAGTTGGCTTTACTATTTATCCAGGATCGGAGATGGCCTTAGATATGATATCTGATATACAAGATATGGCTGTCGAAGCAAAAGATGCAGGTCTAGCAGTCGTAGTATGGAGTTATCCTAGAGGTGGAAATATAAGTAAAGAAGGAGAAACTGCTATAGATATTGTTTCTTATGCCGCCCATATGGCAGCTCTGGTCGGAGCACATATTATTAAGGTAAAACCTCCAACTTCTTTTATAGAACAAGATGAAGCTAAAAAAGTTTATCTATCAGAAAACATCCCAATTTCTTCTCTAAATGAAAGAATAAACCACGTTGTTCAATCATGTTTTAATGGAAAGAGACTTGTAGTTTTTTCAGGTGGTTCATCTAAAAATAAAGAAAGCCTTTTAGCAGAAATTAGAGAATTATATTTAGGTGGTGCGAGTGGATCGATTATTGGAAGAAATTCTTTTCAAAGACCATATAGCGAAGCACTAGCACTTTTGAACCAAATTATAGAAATTTATAAAGGAAAGTGATTTGAAAGTTAATGGAAATACAATTAAACCTGGCAATGTTATCGAACATAAAAATGAATTATGGGTAGTGACTAAAACTAGTCATGTTAAACCTGGAAAAGGTGGTGCTTTTGCTCAGATAGAATTGAGAAATTTAAAAAATAATTCTAAACTAAATGAGCGTTTTAGATCATCTGAAAGTGTAGAAAAAGTTATACTTGAAGAAACTCCACACACATTTTTATATAAGGAAGAACAAAATCTTATATTCATGAATAGTGATACTTTTGAACAGTTAAGTGTAAATATTGATATGATTGGAGACCAGTCAGCTTTTTTACAAGATGGTATGAATGTTATTATAAATATATATAATGATAAGCCTGTTTCAGTTATTATGCCGGATAGTTGTATTGAAGAAATTATTGAGGCTGATGCTGTTATTAAGGGTCAAACTGTATCTTCATCATTCAAACCTGCAATTTTAAAAAATGGTGTAAAAGTTATGGTTCCTGGACACATTGAAGTTGGCACAAAAATAGTTGTAAGACCTTCTGATTGTTCATATATAGAAAAAGCAAAAATTTAAATTAATTTGTATTTTTTATTTTTTTCTGATTTGGAGTGATAATGAGTAACAAATCACCAATTATAAACGTTATTTTTCAATCCTTAAATAAGGTAACGAAAAATATGTTAAGAGATTTTGGAGAAATAGAAAATTTACAAGTCTCTCCCGATTCATTGGAACAATTTGTTTCGAAAACTGAGAAAAAAATTTATAAATCTCTTTTAAATGATTTGACAAAATCAAGACCTGAATGGGGGATTAAGTTAAATAATGAATTAGGTCATGTTAAGGATAAACATTATTGGATAGTAGATCCATTAAATGGGAGATTTAATTTTTTACATGGATTACCACATTTTGCAATTTCTGTTGCAGTCGAGCTTAATAATGAAATTTTATCTACTGTTATTTTTGATCCAATTAGAGATGAATTTTATTTTGCTGAAAAAGGTAAAGGCTCTTTTCAAAATGACAGAAGAATAAGGGTTTCAAAAAGAAATAAGTTAAAATCGTGTATATTTTCAATATTTAATGAAAATACAATGAATGAAAAAAATTCTTTAATGAATTGTTTTGAAAAAGTTAATCTTTTGTCTTATCAGTCTGATTCTGTTACGCGTTCATTTGGTTCGTCAGCACTAAATTTTGCATGGTTAGCATCTGGTAAAATTGATTGTTTATTTGTTAGTAAACTTAATAAAAATCAAATTGCATGTGGAGAACTTCTTATAAAAGAAGCTGGAGGTTATTTAACAAATTTAAAATACATTAATGCTTATGACGCCCAAAGTAAATTTTTGATAGGTGCTAACCCAATATTACATAAAGAAGTTTTAAAAAAAATAAATCAAAAGTACTAATATTATTGATAGTTTTTTTATTTGTCATGAAAAAGTCATGTTTTAATGTTTAATAATACATACTTTGATTAAACTATTATAAAGGGTGTAGAAATGACAGATCCAAATAAATATGCTTTTAGAATGTTATTCTTGTTAGTCGTAGTTGCAGTACTTATAACCCTTTTATTTGAACCTTTAAAAAATGCTTTTGAAGGAAACGTCCTGCTAAATAGTGTAATAATCAGTACATTTATTTTAGGAACAATTTTCTCTTTTCGTCAAACAGTCCGTTTAAGTAAAGAAGCTAAATGGCTTAAATTTATTAAAAGAAAAGATAGTTTAATGCCAGCTAATGTAGCACTAAAGATTAAACCAACTCTCCTTGCACCAGTTGCTGCTGTCTTGTCTGATGACAGAAGTGAGAATCCTTCTTTATCTGCAAATTCTCTTGGTACAATTTTAGAAGGTGTTTCATCAAGATTAGATGAAAGTAGAGAAATATTACGATACATGATAGGTTTACTAGTTTTTTTAGGATTGCTGGGAACATTTTGGGGTTTGTTACAAACAATTTCTTCAGTATCAGGTGTAATTAATACTATCGACTTTAATAATGGCAATATTCCAAACGAAGGAAACGCTCTATTTATGGAAATTCAAAAAGGTTTAAGCGCACCACTTGATGGAATGTCTACTGCTTTTTCGTCTTCTTTATTTGGTCTAGCTGGATCTTTAATATTGGGCTTTCTTGATCTTCAAGTTGGTCAAGCTAGTAATAGATTTTTCAATGAACTAGAAGATTGGTTGTCTCAAATGGCTATTTTTACTACGAATGAGTTAGGAAACTCTGGCCTAAGTGAAGCTGCTGTTGAAAGTCTTGCAATAGTAGCGAAAAGGGCAAACCAAAATGAAAATGATAGGATAAGAATTTCAGAAAATATTAATGAACTTACTATTGTATTAAATAGATTAGTTGAAAAACTTGATGAGGATAGATCAATCAAAGATTATTTAGTGACTATTACGTCCATATTAAAAAATTTAGGGGAAGACAATACTGGGAAAATTTCTGAAATTCAATCTAATTTAACTATTGAGTTAAGGTCTATTTCAAAACAATTATCTAATTTAGAGAAATCAATTATCAAAATAAATAACAAATAAGATATAAGATTTTTTAAGAGATTTTTAATGATACAGAATAGAATTAGAAAAAAACAATTAGATTACACATGGCCTGGTTTTGTCGATGCTTTGTCCAGTCTTTTAATGGTCATAATATTTGTATTAATGATTTTTGTGATTTCACAATTTTTTATATCCAAAAAAATGAGTGGGCAAGATGAAGCTCTAATAAAATTAAAAAACAATTTAACTGAGCTCAGCGAGTTATTGTCATTAGAAAGAGACACAACAACTGAGCTTACTGCACAGCTATCGGTTTTAGAAGAAAAAATTGTGGCAATTAAAGATGACCTAAGTAAAGAAAGAAAATTAACAAAACAATATCAGGATGAAATCAGAGGAGTGAAAAATATTATTGCCTTAAACGAAAGTGACATTAATGAATTAAAAAATGCTCTTAAAGAAAAAATCAAAAACACATCTAAATTAAGAAATGAATTGTCTGACCTAGGAAATCAAGTAAATACAAAAAATTTGGAAATTCAGAGTAAAGACAATATTTTAAAAGCAAACAAAGAAGAGATTAATCAACTTATTTCTACAACATTAAATTTAAAAAATAAACTGGCACAGTTACAAACTTTGCTATCAGCATACAAAGCAAAAGATAAAAAAGAAAAAGTTAAAACTTTAAATTTAGGGAAAGATGTAAACTCTGCTCTAGCAAGAAGAGTAGAAGAACTAGAAAAATTTAAGTCTGATTTTTTTGGAAGAGTAAGAGAACTTGTAAAAGGCAGAAGAGAAATTAGAGTAGTTGGAGACAGATTTGTATTTCAATCAGAAGTTCTTTTTACTGTTGGTTCTGATGAACTTGGTGTGGAAGGACAACTAGAAATGCAAAAGCTTGCAGCAACTCTAATGGAAATTGAAAAATCATTTCCTACAGACATAGATTGGATTTTACAAATTGAGGGTCACACTGATAGTTTGCCAGTGAAAGCAGGACAAACTTACATAGATAATTGGGAGTTATCAACAAAAAGAGCGTTATCAGTATTAAGATATTTGATTAAACAAGGCATTGAACCTAGTAGATTATCTGCTTCAGGGTATGGAAGTTTTCAACCAATTGATGTTAAAAATACTAAATCTGCTAGAATGAAAAATAGAAGAATAGAAATGAAAATTACACAAAACACAAAAATTAAATAAAAAAAATGATCCAAAACTTAATTAAAAAATTTGAAGCAAAATCTAAAGCTCATTTACTTATAATTTTTTTTGTATTTGGCTTGAGTGGTTCTTTTTCACTTTGGATTTCATCTCCCATCATGGTAGCTTTAGATCTAAAAAATATATTCAATAATTATCCTCTATATATATTCTTTAGAATTCTAATTATAATTCCTATTTATCAAATAATTTTGATAGTAATTGCTTCAATTTTTGGGGAGTTTCAATATTTTTGGACATTTGAAAAAAAATTTTTAAAACGAATTAAAATTATTAAATAACTTGAAATAAAATAATTTTAATTGTAAATATTGTCAAAATTAAAATAGATGAGTTTAATATGAAAAAAGATATTCACCCAGATTATCATGAAATAACAGTAATAATGACAGATGGTAGTAAATATAAAACACGATCTACCATGGGAAATGCTGGAGATACTCTTAAGTTAGATATCGATCCTAAATCTCATCCTGCATGGACAGGCCAACATAGAATACTAGATTCTGGTGGTCAAGTTGCTAGATTTAATAAAAGGTTTTCAGGATTGGGTGTCAAAACTGATTAATTTTCTATTAACTCAAATTTTGAAAATTTTGATATAGAATTATGAAAGTTTTTCAATAAGTTTAATCTATTAACCCTTACTTTAGAATCATTGTGATTAACAATCACATTATCAAAAAATAACGAGATTGATGCATTCATTTTAATTAAATATGTTATCAAAATATCCTGAGATTTTTCACAAACACCTTTTTTTATAATTTCTTTTGAAAAAGTATTAGATAAATTGTAAATATTTTGTTCTTCAATGGTGTCAAAAACTTTTGTATTTACCTGCAAAACGGCATCATTTGAAAATTTTTCACTTTTAAGAATATTATTAATTCTTTTATAATTTGCTAGAAAAATTTTAAAATCATTATTTTTCGTGAATTTAATAATACTATTAGTTCTACTTAAAATTATTTTTATTGGTATATCATTAATGATTTTTGTATTTAAGACTGAATTAACTACATCCATTCTGTTGCTTGTATTAGAAAATACGTATTTTAATTTATCAATCATAAAATCAATTAAGTTTTGTTTTATTGATTGTGAAGAACAACTATATTCTTTTAATGATGGTTCAAGGAGTTCATTTAATGACAGATTAAATTTAAAATTAATGAAGATTTGAACAATTGAAAGACTGTTTCTTCTAAGAGCAAAAGGATCTTTAGATCCAGTAGGTTTCTTACCAATAGAAAAGAAACCTACCAAAGTATCAATCTTATCAATCATTGATAATAAAGATCCAAGTTTTGTTTCTGGTAAATCATCAGAAACACCCTTAGGTTTGTAATGTTCAAAAATAGCTTTTGTAACTTCTTCATGTTCATTTTTTATTTTAGCATAGTACCCACCCATTATTCCTTGAAGTTCTGGAAATTCCATAACCATTTCTGAGACAAGATCTGCCTTAGATAAAATGGCTGCTTGTTTGGCTAATTCTGATTTAACCCCAAACCCTTTAGCAAAAATTTGAGAAATGTTGGCCATTCGTATAATCTTATCATGCAATGATCCTAAAGATTCATAAAACAAAACATGTTTGAGTTTTTTATTCCAATTTTCAAATGTATTTGAAATATCATTTTCAAAAAAATAACTGGCATCAGATAAGCGAGCTTTTAAAACCCTCTCATTTCCTTCAATAACTCTAAAATCCCTGTCTTTTTCCTTAATGCTATTGGCAACAAATAAAAATTTTGACTCTAAATTATTTTCTTTGTCTGTGATTGAAAAATACTTTTGATGCACACGCATTGCTGTTGATAACACTTCTCTTGGCAGTTTCATAAATTCTTTGCTAATTGAACCAATAAGAACATTAGGATACTCAACAAGACCTACAACTTCTTCGAGTAAGGACTTATCATTAACTAATTTTAATTTTTCCTTATCAAGTAAATATGTTGCGTCATTGATAATTTTTTCTAATCTTTTATTTCTGTCTAAAATTACAAAATTTTCTTCTAATAATTGTTCATAATTTTCTATCTTATTAATAACAATCTTTTTATCAAGATATCTATGAGCAAAAGTAGAATTAGTAAATTTTAAAAAAACATTTTTTCCTATTTCAACCTCACCTTTAACAACATCATTATTAAGAAGCAAAACAATATTTCTAAGAGGTCTTGCCCACTTTAAGTCTGTATTTGCCCATCTTTGACTTTTAGGCCAAACAAAGCCATTGACTATTTCATTAATTATATCTGGCAAAATTTCATAAGTTTTTTGACCCTTGATCTTTTGAGAATGAAAATAAAATTTCCCATTATTTGTTTCTTTTATAATAGTTTCATCTATTTTTAATTGATTAGATTTTAGATAACCATCAATCGCTTTTTGATTAGCATCAAATCTCGGTCCCCTCTTTTCTATTTCTTGATCTTTTTGCTCTAACTCAATACTTTTAATTATAATTGATAAGTGTCTTGGACTACTGAAAGTTTTAAAACTTTCAAACGCTATATCTCTTTTTGTTAGGGACTTCACGAACAAATTTTGTAATTGTATTTCAGAGTTTAATTGCATCCTTGCGGGTATTTCCTCAGAAAAAAACTCTAAAAGTAAATTGCCTCTACTTTTTTCCATATTATTCATTTAATTTACCCATCCAAGCAAGACAAGAAGATCTAGCCATGTTTCTAACTCTTAAGATGTATGATTGTCTTTCTGAAACAGAAATAACGCCTCTTGCATCTAATAAATTGAAAAGATGACTTGCTTTTATACATTGATGATACGCAGGTAGAGCTAAAAAATTTTTCTTATCATTTAATAAATTTTTGCACTCAGTTTCAGCATCATTGAACTGCTTAAATAAAGAGGAAGTTTGAGATTTTTCAAAATTATATTTAGAAAATTCTTTTTCTTGCTGTAAAAAAATATCACCATATGTTTTGCCGCCTTTTTTTTTATCGATACCATCCCAATCTAAATCATAAACGTTTTCAATTTTTTGAATAAACATAGCTAATCTTTCAAGGCCATAAGTAATTTCACTTGCAACAGGTTTTACCTCAATACCACCTACTTGTTGGAAGTACGTAAATTGACTAATTTCCATTCCATCACACCAAATTTCCCAACCCAAACCTGCAGCGCCAAGAGTTGGACTTTCCCAATCATCTTCTACAAATCTAATGTCATGGTCGTTAGGATTAAGACCAATGAATTTTAAACTTTCTAAATATAAATTTTGTATATCTTCAGGAGATGGTTGAATAATAACCTGAAATTGATAATAGTGCTGAAGCCTATTAGGATTTTCACCATATCTTCCATCAGTTGGTCTTCGGCAAGGTTGAACATATGCTGCCTTCCAAATTGGATCTGGACCCAAAACTCGTAGCACTGTTGCAGGATGGAATGTACCTGCTCCTACTTCTAAATCATATGGTTGTAATAGAACACAACCTTGATCAATCCAAAATGATTGAAGACTAGTAATAATTTTTTGAAACGAATTATTTACACTCATATAATTTATTTATTTTAAGCTAGTTATAATATTAAAGACATAAAGCTTTAAAAATGAAATTTTGTATTTACTAAGAATTTGTACACTCTTTATTATTACACTTTTTTCCAGTACTCCACAATCCACAAACATCACATTTAAACGCATCTATACCTTTTTTATTTATATCTTCATTTTCTTTTTTTTGATTGTTTTTGACAATGTTAAGTTTTCTTTTTTCAATTATTTTGAATAAATACCAGACTGCAATTAATATTATAATAAGCCAAAAAATTTTACCTACTGAAAGCATCATTTTATAATCCAAATTTTTTAAAACTAATTCTTTCTTCAATTTTATTTATAAAGATATCTATGGCCCCTGAAAATAAATTACTTAAACCAAAAAGTTTCTTCTTGGGTGCAAACTCTTTAATTTTTACATTTTCACCAAACCTCTGTTTTAATACAGATTTCATTTCGCCAATATCGTCTATTAATCCTAGTTCAAGGCTTTTTTCGCCAGACCAAAACGCTCCTGTAAATAAGTCCTTGTTTTTATTTGTGATTTTACTTCCACGTCTTGACTTAACAAATGATATAAACTGATTATGTAATTCTTTTTGTATATCTTTTAACCTTTTAATATCATCTTTATTTTCAGGTAAAAATGGGTCTAGAATTGCCTTATTTTCTCCAGATGTATAAAGACGGCGATCCACACCAATTTTTTTGATAGCTTTGTCAAATCCAAAGCCTGATGAGACAACACCAATAGATCCAATTATTGATGCCTTGCTAGCAAAAATCTCATCAGCTGAACATGCGAGCCAATAACCACCAGAAGCAGCCACATCTTCAACAAATGCCAAGACAGGTATGTTTTTATTTTCTGAAAATTCTCTTATACGCTTAGATATCATCTCAGATTGGACAGGCGATCCACCTGGAGAGTTTATCTGTAATGCAACAGCTTTCAAATTTTTTACTGAAAAGGCTTGCTCAATAATTTTATCAAGTTCATATAAATTTAAGCCTTTTCTTCTGCCCATATTTGGAGCAATTATTCCACTTAAGGATATAGATGAAACATTTTTTGACTTTCTAAACAAAGAAAGAAAACTCATTTAAACTCCTACACTTTTTCTACTATTATTTTTAATTCTTAAGTTAATACAACATTTATTAAATTACTTAAATAAATTGTTTATAAAAAATTAAATATTCCGCTGTCACCATATGTTCTTGCTTTTTTGGTAGCCTTTCCTTGTTTAGTCAATAATCTTACCCCAGACATTAATTCAGTGGGACTGGCACCACCTTTTTTAGCTAAAAGTATCAGTCTCTTTGAAGATTCTTTTTGATTAGACCAAATTGGAAAAATTTTAAAAGATCCAGTTTTTTTACTAAGGATTTTTAATGATTTTTCAAGAAGTCCAGTTGGAAAGATAAGGAAAATCATACCTTTTTCTTTAAGTAGTTTAAGTGAGTTTTCTATCCAACTTTCATAATTAATTATTCTTTTAGCATAATCATCAAGTGCATTTTCTGATTTTTTTTGTTGTTTACCGTAAAATGGTGGATTGGTTACTACAATATCAAATCTATTTATCAAGTGATTATCAATATTAAATATATCTCCTTTAGTCACATTAATTTTTTTTTGAAAATTATTTATTACAATATTTTCATTTGCAAGCTCTAAATAGTTATCATTATTTTCTATAGCAGTAATATCAATTTCGTCATTTAGATAAGCAATAATTAAACTAATTGTGCCCACCCCAGATCCTACATCTGCCAGTGAAATTTTTTTTTTCTTAAACTTTTTTAAGTATCCATTTACAAATGATGCTAGAAATACTGCTTCAAATCCATATCTAAAACCTTTTTTCAGCTGTATTACTGTGACTTTACCTCTTAAAATTTTGTCAACAGTTATATCCTTGGAAAACATAAATAATCCTTAATTTAAAATATATAAGTGTTTTATATATATAATAAGCAAGTTATAATATAATAAACTATCTCTGGAAAATGCAATGAATAAACTAAATACCAAAAATTCTGAGAAACGCATTTTGCAACTAAAGCAAGCATTAGATAAAAACTTAGAAGCCGTAAATCAGGAGATAATAAGTAGACTTAATAAGTCAATTCCTCTTATAAGTGATATTGGTAAGCACCTAATAAATGCCTCTGGCAAGAGATTGCGTCCACTTTTAACATTAGCTATGGCAGCACAATTTAATGATTACTCAAAAAAACCAATATTATTGGCAGCAGCTGTAGAATTTATTCACACTGCTACTTTATTACATGATGATGTGGTAGATGAATCAAATTTAAGGAGAGGAAAAAAAACTGCTAATATAATTTGGGGTAACGAATTTAGTGTTTTAGCTGGAGATTTTTTGTTTGCGCAATCTTTCGAACTGATGGTGGAAACTGAATCAATAGAGGCTTTATCATGCTTAGCGAGTGCATCATGCAAAATAACCCAGGGTGAGTTTCAGCAAATGCAAATCGCAAATAAACCGGAAACCAGTCAATTAGATTATTTTGAGGTTATTGGCAAAAAAACAGCTGAATTGTTTGGAGCTTCATGTAAAAGTGGTGTTATAATCTCTGGAGGAAATATTGAGCAACAAAATGCTTCTTACGATTATGGTTTCAATTTAGGATTAGCTTTTCAAATTGTAGATGATCTTATGGATTTTAATAACTCACCTAATAAAATGGGAAAAAACTTGGGAGATGATTTTAAATTAGGAAAAACTACATTACCTATTATTTTGGCTTGGCAAAAAAGTAATCCCAAAGAAAAACAATTTTGGATAAAGACTTTAAAAGAATTAAATCAAGAAGATAATGATCTCAGTATTGCGATTGATATATTTAATAAATATAATATTTTTAATGAATGTAAAAAGAAAACTGAAGAGTTTATTTCTTTAGCTATAAATAGTCTTGAAAAATTACCAAATACAGAAATTAAAAATCATTTAATCGGCTTAGCAAATGAAAGTATTGAAAGATCAAAATAAAAGGATGATTAATACAGAAGAAATAAATAATAATACTAATGCTGATAATGACGATATCAGAGACAAAATTAAAAAATTAATAAAAAAAAAGAACTATAATCTTCGTGATTTATCAAGAAATATAAAAAAAAACGATGCTTATTTGCAACAATATCTTTATAGGGGGACTCCAAAAGTTCTTCCTGAAGAGTATAGATTCATGTTAGCTGAAATACTTGATGTGGATGTAAATGAGTTGATACCAAATTGGTTAAAAGATCTTTCTTCACAAGAACAATTTTTTATAATTAAAAATATAGAAAATAAAATTGATAATATTAATCAAATATCATTTTCGAAAGAACTGTTAATTGGCTTAGAATTTTTTAATGTAGAAAATTTACATTATTTTCAAACTTCTATATCGAACAATCATATAACCACTATTGTAGATATTAGTATAAAAAAATTCATACAACCAGATATTTATTTACTAAATGATAAAAAAAATTACTTTCTAGCTACTATTGAATTAAGTAAGTTTAGTAAAGGTAAATTAAGTGTGAAACCATATTTAAATAATTTTTCTCCATTTCAAATCGATTCAAATTTTTTGAATATAAGTGGTAAAATTTTATGGCAATGTTCTAAAATATTAAAATGAATAAGCTTGAAAAATTACAAAAAAATATAGACAACAAACTTTTAACAATCAAATATATTGGATCTAGAGGTGAAGGGGTTTCTAAATTAACTACTGAAATCAGCTATATTAAAAGTTTTTACACTTTTTTTATCCCTTTTACTTTACCTGATGAAATAGTTATTGTTAAACCAATTAGTTCCACCAATGTAGGTATTAGAGCAGATTTAGTTGAAATAAAATCACCATCATCAAAAAGAATTAATCCTATATGTGAACATTTTTTTCAATGTGGTGGATGTTTACTTCAGCATTGGAATTTTGAAGATTATTCTAGTTGGAAAGTTAGTAAAGTTTCTCTTCCAATATTAAAAATATCACCAAAAACAATTATTAGAACAATAAAAACATCTTCAATAAAAAGTCGGAGACATACTAAATTCAAAGCAAAAAAAAATAAATCAAATACAATTATTGGATTTAATGAATACAGAAGTAAATTTATTTCAAAAATAGAAAAATGTATTATTATTAAACCAGAACTCGAAAAATTAATTCATGATTTAGAAAAACCATTACATAAACTACTTGGTGTAGGTGATGAGATTAATATTTACGCAAATCTTCTAGACAAAGGGATAGATCTTCTCATCGATGGAATAGAAAAAATAGATTACCTTAAATTAAACATCTTTATTGAGGCTATTTCAAAAAATTCAGTTATTAGATTTCACAGAATATTAAAAGATAATACTAACGAGCTATTATTTAAAAAAGATATTTCAAGTTTATCTAACAAGTCTTTTTCATCAATTCTTTTCCCCCCTCCAGGCGGATTTCTTCAAGCAACTGAAGAGGGCGAAAATGCTATTATTGAGAGTGTAATGAGAGGCTTAAATGAAAATAAAAAAGCAAAACTGATTTGTGAACTTTTTTGTGGAAGTGGTACGATAACTTTACCGTTATTGAAAAAAGATTATAAGATAGATGCATTTGAATTAGATAATAAATCTTTAAAAGGTCTAGATATTGCAAGCCGAAAAGAAGGTTTTAGTAATAGAGTCAAAATAAAAGAAAGAGATTTAAAATATTTTCCTTTGACATCAGATGAACTCCGTAAATATGATGTGATAATTGTTGATCCACCACGTTCTGGTGCAAATTTGCAATTTATAAATATTGCAACATCAAATGTACCAATAATAATAAGCATTTCTTGTAATGTTAATACCTTTGTAAGAGATTCTAAAATATTGATTGGAAGTAATTATGAATTAAAATGGGTGCAACCAATTGATCAATTTCTATTTTCCGCACATGTTGAATTAGTAGCACTTTTTCAAATAAAAAAAAATGTTAATAAAAAAATCTATAACAATAAAAAAACATAGAACATCTCTATCTTTAGAAAAAGAATTTTGGGATGCCTTAAAAATTATCACTAAAGAACAAAAGTGTTCCGTAGAATCTTTAGTATCAAAGATTGACTCTAATAGAAAAACTTCGCTTGCTTCATCAATAAGAGTCTATCTTTTAAAATTTTATATGAAAAACTAACCTGTTATACCAATTTGCCAAGGTGCAAATTCATGACGACCAAGATTTAAAATTTCACTTTTTGTTTTTTTACCAGAAGCAAAAGAAATAAATTCTTCAAAAATTATTTTGCCCATTTCTTCGATATCTTTATTTCCGTCAATAACTAAACCACAATTTATATCCATATCTTCATACATTTTTTTATAAAGAGAAGAATTAGTTGCTAATTTTATTGAAGGAGTTGGTTTTGCACCAAAACATGAGCCTCTACCCGTAGTAAATGCTATTAGATTTGCCCCACCTGCAATCTGACCAGTTGCTGAAACAGGATCAAACCCGGGTGTGTCCATAAAAACAAACCCCTTTTCATTGATTCTGTCTGCATAATTATATACTTCCATTAAACCTGTTGTTCCACCTTTCATAGCTGATCCTAAGGATTTTTCTAAAATATTTGCAAGACCTCCTTTTTGATTTCCTGGGCTAACTATTCCATTTATTTGTACGTCTCGACCTACTGCGTAAACATTCTTCCACCAATTTACACGGTCCAATAATTTTTCTGCTACCAAAGAATTTACAGCTCTTGCGGTTAAAGTATTCTCAACGCCATATATTTCAGGTGTTTCTGATAAAATAGCAGTACCTCCATGACTAACGAGTATATCAACAGCTTTCCCCAAGGAGGGATTAGCAGAAATAGAAGAAAAAGCATCCGATCCTCCACACTGAAGTCCTACCATAAGATTAGATAATGGGACTTCTTCTCTAAAGATTCCATTCGCCTTTTCTAGCATGCTCTCTACAATTTTAATTCCTTCTTTAATTGTTGCAGTAGTACCACCATTTTCTTGCATTACTAAAGTTTTTAAATTTTTATTTTCTGAAAGTCCCTGATGTGAAAACAAACCTCCAACCTGACACCTTTCACAACCAAGACCAACAACTAAAGATGAAGCAACATTTGGGTGACTTATATATCCACCTAATGTTCTATTTAACAAATTCATAGGTTCACCTGACAATTCCATACCGCATCCAGTTGAATGACTGAAAGCGGCTACGCCGTCTACATTAGGATAATTAGTAAGTTTTTCAGGGGTAAAATAAGATGCAATTTCATGTACAACAGTTGCAGAACAATTAACTGTTGACACAACTGCAATAAAATTTCTAGTTCCTACGCGTCCATCTGATCTTTTAAAACCTGAAAATGTTCTTTCACTTGAAGAATTTACAAATCTGGTTGGCACATACTTAGAGCAATATTCATGTTCTCGTCCAAATTCTTTAAACACAACATTTGAATTTGTTAAAACTTGACCTTTTAATAAATCTGTATCAGCAAAACCTATAATTGTACCATATTTATAAATCGGACTATCTTTAGCAATATCTAGTCTAGCAATTTTTTGTCCTGAAAGTATCGGAGCATCTAATGTAATATCAAAATCATCTAAGTGTTGATAGGCTTCCATATTGTTTATTGCAATAACAATGTTATCCACATCATTTAGAAGCAATGCTTTTGAAGCATTTATGTTAATATGTTTTTTATCCATATAAACCTCATATAAAACCTAATCACTATTTTTAGTCCTTAACCAATCTTCAAAAATTTTTTTTTCGTTTTCATCGGTTAATGGATATAAGCCTCTGATAGTTGCTCCTTTTTGAACCTTATCTATCACATAATCTTCATATATTGTCATAGATTTAACCTCATCAGAAATTTCTTTAATGTTCTCGTTAGGTACCACGACAACACCCTCTTTGTCTCCAACAATTAAATCATTTGGCCAAATAGCAACATCTCCACAACCAATAGGAGTGTTAATATCTATGGCTTGATGCAAAGTAAGATTAGTTGGAGATGATGGTCTATTATGGTAAGCTGGAATATTCAAATTTTTTATTTCGTCTGAGTCTCTAAACCCACCATCTGTTACTACACCTGCACATCCTCTAACCATTAATCTTGTAACTAGTATGGCACCTGCTGATGCAGCTCTTGGATCTTTTCTGCTATCAAAAATTAAGACATAATCTTTAGGACATTCTTCAATAGCTAACCTTTGCGGATGTTTTGGATTTTTAAATACCTCAATACTATTTAGATCTTCCCTTGCTGGAATATATCTTACTGTATAAGCTAATCCCACCATATTCGGTAATTTTGTATTTAGTGGGGAAACTCCTTGAATAAATTGATTTTTAAGTCCTTTTTTGAATAAAGCAGTACAAATTGTTGCTACACTTGCGTTAGAAAAAGTTTTTTTTAATTCATTTGATAACATTCTTAATCTCTAAAATATATCGGGCTCTTTTGCTGAAATTCCAAAATCTGCTTCTAAAAAGTCAAAATCACAACCCTCATTTGCTTGGCGAACATGATTACTATACATCCATAACCATCCTCTACCTGCTTTTGGATAATTTTTTTTAACTTTCTTTTTTCTTTGTAGTAAAGTCTTTTCATCTACAAGCATGTTTATTGACCTTAAGTCCACATTTATCTCTATAATATCTCCTGTTTCTAACAACGACAATGGACCACCCACATAACTTTCTGGAGCAACATGAAGAATGCAAGCACCATAACTAGTTCCACTCATCCTTGCATCAGAAATTCTAACCATGTCACGCACCCCTTTTTTAAGAAGTTTTTTAGGTATTGGCATCATGCCCCACTCTGGCATTCCAGGGCCACCAACAGGGCCAACATTTCTTAAAACTAATACGTGATTTTCAGTTACCTCTAATTCGTCACTATCGATAATTTTTTTCATATCTGGATAGCTATCAAAAACTAAAGCTGGCCCTTTATGTTTTAAAAATTTTTTATCACAAGCAGCTGGTTTAATAACACAACCGTCTGGAGCTAAATTACCTTTTAAAACAGCCAATGAGCCTTCCTCATAAATTGGATTATCCAGAGAACGAATTATATCTATATTAAGTGTTTCTTTACCTTCTATTATATCACTTAATTTAGAGCCTGTTACAGTTATTTCCTCTAAATTAAGTTTATCTGCTAAGGAATTCATTAGAGATAAAATGCCACCTGCATAAAAGAAATCTTCCATTAAATAATCTTTTCCTGAAGGTCTTATGTTTGCTAATAATGGAATTATTCTACTCTTTTTGTCTAGATCATCCATTGTTAAACGAATACCAGCTCTCCTGGACATGGCTATCAAATGAATTATGGCATTAGTAGAACAACCCATCGCCATTGCGACTGTAACAGCATTATCAACAGACTTTTCTGTTATAATTTTTTTTGGTGTTAAATCTTCCCAAACCATTTCAACAATTCTTTTTCCTACATTTGTGGACATTCTGATATGATTAGAATCAGCGGCTGGAATAGAGCTTGCACCTGGCAGACATAGACCCATTGCTTCTGCTATGGCAGTCATTGTACTTGCTGTTCCCATTGTCATGCAGTGTCCATATGATCGAGCAATACCTGTCTCAACTTCTTCCCAGTCTTTTTGAGAAATATTTCCTGCTCTTAATTCATCCCAATATTTCCAACCATCTGATCCACTTCCTAAAAATTTGCCTTTGTAATTACCCCTTAGCATAGGTCCAGCTGGTAAAAATATTGTTGGTAAATTAAGAGTTATTGCACCCATTGTCAAAGCAGGAGTAGTTTTATCACACCCTCCCATCAACACAACCCCATCAATAGGATGTGATCTTATAAGCTCTTCAACTTCCATTGATAACAAGTTTCTATATAACATTGTAGTAGGTTTTACATACATCTCGGCAAGTGAAATTGCTGGAAGCTCGATTGGAAAACCACCAGATTGATAAATCCCTTTTTTTACATCTTCAACTCTTTGTTTGAAATGCATGTGACATGGTTGAATATCAGACCAAGTGTTAATAATACCAATTACAGCTTTATTTTCCCAATCATCCTTATTCAATCCCATTTGCATAGCTCTAGATCTATGACCAAAAGATCTAACATCATTAGGCGCAAACCATCTACAACTTCTTAGTTCTTCATATTTTTTTTTCAAATTAAATCCTATAATTTCATGTCACTTTAATACTGACTATAATACAATAGAATTTCAAAGAAAAATTATATTTAGGTAAATTTAACAAAGCATTTTAGATTATGGTAGGCCTGGAGGGACTTGAACCCCCAACCACTCCGTTATGAGCGGAGGGCTCTAACCAGTTGAGCTACAGGCCTATATTAAATAGTTAAGAGTTTATACTAGTACAAGTTAGGTATGTAAAGCGCTAGTATACAAAGTTTAACACTTAATTTTCTAGAAATGACCTTAATTTTCTTGATCTTGTTGGATGCTTAAGCTTTCGCAAAGCCTTAGCCTCTATCTGTCTAATACGTTCACGTGTAACACTGAATTGTTGCCCAACTTCTTCCAAGGTATGATCAGTATTCATACCAATACCAAAACGCATTCTCAAAACCCTTTCTTCCCTTGGTGTTAAACTTGCTAAAATGCGTGTCGTGGTTTCTCTCAAATTGGCATGAATTGCAGCCTCAAGTGGCTGAACTGCCATTTTGTCTTCAATAAAATCCCCAAGATGGCTATCATCCTCGTCACCAACTGGAGTTTCGAGAGAAATTGGCTCTTTCGCAATCTTTAAAACCTTTCTAACTTTATCAAGGGGCATTGAAATTTTTTCTGACAACTCTTCAGGTGTAGGCTCTCTTCCAATTTCGTGGAGCATTTGTCTTGATGTTCTAACAAGTTTATTAATAGTTTCTATCATATGAACTGGTATTCTAATAGTTCTAGCTTGATCAGCAATAGATCTAGTAATAGCCTGTCTGATCCACCAAGTAGCATAAGTTGAAAATTTGTAACCTCTTCTATACTCAAACTTATCAACAGCTTTCATTAAACCTATATTTCCTTCTTGTATTAAGTCTAAAAACTGCAATCCCCTATTAGTGTATTTTTTTGCAATAGATATAACTAATCGTAAATTTGCTTCAACCATCTCTTTCTTTGCACGGGCTGCTTCTCTTTCACCTCTTTGAATAATTTGAATAATTTTTTTATATTCTTGAACTGGCATATTGACATTATTTACAAAATCAAAAACCTGATCACATATTCTAACAATTTCATCATTATGACACTCAGTAAATTTTTCCCATGATTTTGATTTTCCTGGCTTAATTGCCCAATTATGATTTATTTCATTACCTACCCAGCTATCAATAAAATCTTTTCTCTTTACACCTGAGTTTTCAGCAAGCCTTAACAAAGATCCTTCTATATTTGTGATTTGTCTGTTAAGACCATACATCTGATCAATTAATTCTTCCTGTCTATTATTATTGATATAAATTTTTTCCATTTGTTCAATGAGGACTATTCTAAGCTCCGATAATCTTTTTTCAGACCGAGCTACAAAAGGCTCACCTTTTCTTAACCTTGCTATTCGTCTTTCGCTGAGAGTTGAAATTTCTTTGAATGTTTTTGCAACTTCATCAATCATACCCAAAATTTGGTCTTTAATCTCTGCTTCCATTGCTACTAATGAGAGGTTTATATCATCATTGTCGTCATCACTGTCATCGTCATTCTCTTCCTCATTATCTTCAACGTCTTTATCTTTATGAGTAACATCATTTTTTATTTCATCATTTTTTTGGAAATCTGAGTTTTGTGTGGTATTAGATTTGTTTAAATTACTAAATTTGTAATTATCTATACTCTCACTAGCTAAGACTGGTTCATTAGCACCACCATTTATGCGAGAATAAGTTGTTTCTAAATCAATTATATCTCTCAATAACATAGTTCCATCATCTACTTCATCTCTCCATTTAAGGAAAGCTCTCATTGCTAAAGGAGATTCATAAATACCTCCTATCATTAACTCTCTTCCTGCCTCTATCCTTTTTGCTATGGAAATTTCACCTTCTCTGGATAAGAGTTCTACAGAGCCCATTTCTTTAAGATACATTCTAACTGGATCGTCGGATCTTGCACCTTCTTCGTCAGATAAATTTCCTGAGTTTTTATCATCTGGTTCTTCTAAAGAGATTTCTTCTTGCTGATCAACGATATTAAAACCCATATCATTAATAGCTGAGTGAATATCTTCTATTTGTTCAGAATTGTACTCACCAGGTGGAAGTGCTAGATTAAGCTCGTCAAGAGTTACAAAACCATTCAGTTTCCCTTTTTTAATAAGAGATTTGATGGCCGAATTGTTAAGATCTAAAATAGGACTGTCATTACCTAATTTAGAGTTTATATTTTTATCTGCATTTTTGGCTAGCATAAACAAACTCACTATAAAAAATTCAAATTTACATAAAATTAATGCTAAATATTTTTAAAATTTAATAAACTTAATAATTCTTCAAATATAGTACTCATATTTTCATCGTTTAAATGATTAAGATCTAAATTCAATCTTGTAGGATATTTACTTTGCATAAAATTATTAATTTGAACAGTAAAACCTTTATTACTCATTTGTAGTTGCAAATCTTTAGAACTTATTTCAGGAAAGTGATTAACAAAATTTAATATTGAGTTTTTAAATTTGTTTAAATTTCTGTCTCTAAAATTAAGTAAAGATATTTTTTCATCAAATAATACGCATATTCTTGGATATATTAGCATTATATATATAATAGCTCCTATCTTTATTTCAACTCCTGTCTTAGGCATATTTTTTTTTGTTGAAAATAATTTTTGAGTATTGCGTTGGAAATTATTTTTTTGAAGATTAATATTTTTGTTTTGTTCTCTGAATAACCTTATTCTTTTTTCTATTTCATCACTATAGGCTAATTTAATATTGGTATTTTCAATAATATTCACTTTTTTTCTTAAGAAATTCCATGAGGATGCATAACTCTCAGGTTCATTTTTTCTTATCAGATTTAAACTCTGAGACCATAGCATCTCAAAAGCTCCAATCGCTTTGTCCAAAAGTGTTTCAAATTCTTCCAACCCATAATTCTTTATGAATTCTTCTGGGTCAAGTTTATCCGGCAAAAATACAAATTTTAATTTTTTTTTAAGCTTTAGTTTTGGAAAATATTTTTGGAAAACTCTTTCAGTAGCATTTTTACCAGCACTATCACCGTCAAAAACCAAAAACGCTTCATCAACTAAATTAAAAATTATTTCTATTTGATTATCTGTCAATGTTGTCCCGAGAGAAGCAACAGCAGGATACCCATGTGAATGAAGACAAATAACATCTGTATAACCCTCACATATTATGAAGCGTTTTTTATACAAGGATTTTTTAGCATTGAAAATCCCAAATAGCTGCCTACTTTTTAGAAACAAAGAGGTTTCAGGAGAATTTAAATATTTTGGCTGTCCATCTCCTAAAATTCTACCTCCAAACGCAATTACTTTCCCAGAGTTATTTAAAATAGGAAACATGATTCTTTGTTGAAAGAAAAATACTAAATTTTCAGTGTCAGTTTTTTTTACCAAACCTACTTCAATAAAATCATTTACAGAAAAACCTTCTTTTAACAAAGTAGATACTAAGTGCTGGTTAGATTTTAAGTTACCAGCATATCCCAAGTTAAAATTGTTTATAATTGATTCATTAAAACCTCTTTTTTTTAAATAATTTTTTGCTTTTTCACCCAATGGAGCATTTAGATTTTTGATGTAAGAATCAGAAACTCTTTTTAGAAGGTTAAAATGATTTGTAGTTTTAGGATCTACAAAATAATTTTGTTTTCTAGTATTTATGCCAGCTTGATCCGCTAATTTTTTCAATGCCTCTACAAAAGATAAATTTTCTGTCTCCATTATATAATTAAATACATCACCATTTTTTCCACACCCAAAACAATGATAAAAACCTTTATCATCCGATATATTAAAAGAAGGTGTCTTTTCCTTGTGAAATGGACAAAGAGCTAAATAATTATTATTATCACGTTTTTTCAGAGATAAACTTTTACCTATAACTTCAGAAAGTTTAATAGAATTTTTAATTTCTTCTTTTAAATCCATAATTTTTCTTACTTACCACTTCAAATAAATATTATAAGTTAGTGAGTTTTTCTTTGACAACTTTGCTTACGTAACCAAAATCCATTCTTCCATCATATTGTTCTTTTATAGTTTTTATTACTATCCCAATATCCTTAATAGAACTAACTTTAGATGATTTAATAGTTTTCATAATTACCTCATCAATCTCTTGTTTTGAGAGTTGGCTTGGAAGAAAATTTGAAATTATCTTAATTTCATCTTCTTCTTTTTTTGCTAAATCAACTCTATTGCCTTTTAGATACAACTCAATTGATCCATTTCTTTGTTTAATCATAGATTGAAGTAAGAGAATAATTTCTTTATCGCCTACTTCCAAATCTTGTCCTTTGCTTTTAGATATTATGTCTCTATCTTTTACAGCGGCAATTATCAATCGTAGAGTTCTAATTAAGTTTGTGTCTTTTTTAATCATTGCATCTTTTAAATTTTTTGAAACTTTTTCTCTAATATTCATTTATTTTTCCTAATAACATTTGTTGATATATGTTCACCAAGTCTAATTTTAAGAAAATTGATAACATAATCTATAAAATTTTAATCAAATAATTTTAAATTTTATTGACGAAAATACCAATACAATCTAATTAAATCTTGATGAAATTTTTGTTTAAAAATCACTTCTTTTTAAATCCCCAAAATACAATAAATATTTATTTTCAAAATCAGTTTTTTAGAATTCTAAAGGTGTGTAATGAATAATGTTAATAATAAGTTTAAAGATAGTGGTTATGTACCTTTTAATCTTAATTCAATTAACAAAAAATATACATTAGATAGTATATTAATTCTAGAAAATGGTTCATATTTTTTAGGTAGATCTTTTGGTTCTAAAAAAGAATGCTTAGGTGAAATATGCTTCAACACTTCCATTTCTGGCTATCAAGAAATAATCACTGATCCGTCTTATACCGGACAAATCATTACTTTTACTTTCCCCCATATTGGTAACATAGGGTCAAACAAATTTGATGATGAAGGAAATTTAAATTCTATTGCAGGTATTGTTGTTAGGCAACACCCAACTAACGAATCTAATTGGCGATCAGAAATCAGTTTTGATGACTGGTTAAAGAAAAATGACATTCCAGGTATTTCTGGTATTGACACTAGGTTGCTAACAAAAATAATTCGAAAACATAAAAGCTGTAACGCAATGATATGTTACAATAAGACTGGAAATTTTAAAATTGAAGAGTTGAAAAACAAACTTGAAGAGCATCCAAAAATGGATGGATTAAATCTTTCATCATCCATAACTACAAAAAAACAATACAAGTATACTGAAGGTGTACACGAATTAATATTATCAAAGGTGTATAATTTAAAAAAATTCAAACCCAAAATTGCTGTTATAGATTTTGGTGTAAAACAAAATATATTGAGACACCTTGTTAACTTAAATGCAGAAGTTAATGTTTTCTCAGAAAATGCTACTATTGAGGAGATAAATAATTTCAAGCCAGATGGTATTTTTTTATCAAACGGTCCTGGAGATCCATCAGCAACAGAAATAAAATGTAGAAAACTATTAATTGCTTTATTTCAACTTAAAATTCCTGTTTTTGGAATATGTATTGGTCATCAATTAATTGGACTATCGTTTGGAGCTAAAACAAATAAAATGCTTCAAGGTCATAGGGGAGCAAATCATCCTGTCAAAAATATATTTAAAAATAAAGTTGAGATTACCAGTCAAAACCATGGATATCAAATAGACTTAGAATCGCTACCAAATTGTTTAGAAGTAACCCATACTTCTTTATTTGACAACTCAATAGAGGGTATAAGACATAAATCATTACCGATTTTTTCAGTTCAGTACCATCCAGAAGCTTCTCCTGGACCCACCGAGTCATCTTACTTGTTCAATGAATTTTTAAAATTAATTAAAGAATCAAAAAATGCCAAAACGTAAAGATATTAAATCAATTTTAATAATTGGTGCTGGTCCTATTGTAATTGGACAAGCTTGTGAATTTGATTACTCTGGAGCACAAGCTTGTAAGGCACTTAAAGAAGAGGGGATTAGAGTAATACTAATAAACTCTAATCCTGCCACCATTATGACTGATCCCATTATGGCTGATTCGACATACATTGAACCAATAGAGAAAAATACCATAGAAAAAATCATTGAAATTGAAAGCCCTGATGCAATTCTACCAACCATGGGAGGTCAAACAGCTCTTAACGCAACGTTAGATCTATACAATTCTGGAATCTTAAAAAAACACGATATTGAAATCATTGGTGCAAAACCTGATTCAATAAATAAAGCAGAAGACCGAGAATTATTTAAAGAAAGTATGAAAAAAATTGGTTTAGAGTCTGCAAAAGCTCAAATTGCAAAAAATATTGATCAAGCTATTTCTGCATTAGATTTTGTTGGTTTGCCAGCAATAATAAGGCCATCTTTTACTCTTGGAGGTGAAGGTGGTGGCATAGCTTATAACAAAGAAGAATTTCTTGAAATTGTAACTAACGGATTAAAATTATCTCCAACTACTGAAGTACTTATTGAAGAGTCACTTTTAGGGTGGAAAGAATATGAAATGGAAGTAGTAAGAGATAATGCAGATAACTGTATAATAATATGTTCTATTGAAAATATTGATCCAATGGGTGTTCATACAGGTGATTCTATTACAGTAGCACCAGCGTTGACTTTAACAGACAAAGAATATCAGAAGATGCGTAATGCAAGTATTGCTGTTTTAAGAGAAATTGGGGTTGATACTGGAGGTTCAAATGTACAATTTGCCCTTAATCCAAAAAATGGAAGATTAATTGTAATTGAAATGAACCCAAGAGTAAGTAGATCTTCTGCGTTAGCGTCAAAAGCGACCGGTTTCCCAATAGCTAAAGTTGCTGCAAAACTTGCTATTGGATATACATTAGATGAATTACAAAACGATATTACAAAATCCACACCTGCTAGTTTTGAACCTACAATAGATTATATTGTTACAAAAATTCCTCGCTTTACTTTTGAAAAATTTCCTGGATCAAATAATCTCTTATCTACCTCTATGAAATCAGTTGGAGAGGCAATGGCTATTGGAAGATCTTTTCAGGAGTCTCTTCAAAAAGTTTTAAGATCTCTTGAAACAGGTTTGTCTGGACTCAATGATGTTTATTTTCCAGTTCAAAATGAAAATTTAGATAACAAAGACAATATTTCTGGCTGGTTAGCTGAGCAGGTTCCAGAAAGAATATTGAGAATAGCAACTGCGTTTAGAAATAAAATTTCAATTGAAGAAATTTCTAACATTACTGGCTGGGATAAATGGTTTTTAGAACAGATTTTAGGTATTGTTCAGGTTGAAGAACATTTAAAAACTAGTAATTATATTATGGATGAAATGTTTTTAAGAAATATCAAATCTATGGGTTTTTCTGATAAACGTATTTCTGAAATAACTCAAATTAGTATTCAAAAAATTTATAAACTTAGATCAAAATTTGGTGTCTTTCCATCTTATAAAAGAGTTGATACATGTGCAGCTGAATTTTTTTCTGAAACCGCGTATCTTTACAGTACTTATGAACAGAATAATAATAATGAATGTGAAGTTTTCCCGTCAAATAAAAACAAAGTTGTTATTCTGGGAGGTGGGCCTAATAGAATTGGACAAGGTATAGAGTTTGACTATTGCTGTGTTCACGCAGCTTATAGTTTATCTGAAATAGGGTTTGAAACAATAATGATTAATTGCAATCCTGAGACTGTTTCAACTGATTATGATACTTCAGAAAAATTATACTTTGAACCCCTTAATCACGAAGATGTTCTTTCTATTATTGAAAAAGAAAACCAAAATGGCAAAGTAATTGGTGTGATTGTTCAATTAGGAGGACAAACTCCACTTAAGATTGCTACAAGTTTAGAAAAATCTGGTGTTAAAATTTTAGGAACATCAGTTAAAGCAATAGATTTAGCTGAAGATAGAAAAAGTTTTAAAGAATTACTACAGAGCTTGAAATTAAATCAACCCCTAAATGACGTCGCCAGTAGTAAAGATGAAGCCTCTAAGATAACAAAAAAAATTGGTTTCCCCGTTGTAATAAGACCTAGTTACGTTCTTGGTGGTCGTGCAATGGAAATAATACATAACCAAGAGCAATTACAAACATATATTAATGAAGCAGTAAAGGTTTCTGGTTATAATCCAGTTTTGATTGACAGTTTTTTAAAAAATGCAATAGAAGTTGACGTCGATGCTATTTCTGATGGTAATGAGACCTTTATTGCAGGTATAATGGAACACATAGAAGAGGCAGGTATTCATTCTGGAGATTCTGCGTGTGCTCTTCCTCCACAAACGATTGATAAAATAATAGTAAATGAAATAACTTCACAAACTAAAAAACTTGCAAAATCTTTAAATGTTATAGGCTTCATTAATATACAATTTGCAATTCAAAATAAAAAAATATTTATATTAGAAGTTAATCCTCGTGGAAGTAGAACAATACCTTTTGTTGCTAAATCTACTGGAGTTCCACTTGTCAAAATTGCATCACAAATAATGATTGGAAAAAAATTATCTGATTTTAAATTGTCACGTAGACAAATTAATCATATTTCCGTTAAAGAAGCAGTTTTTCCTTTCGCAAGATTTCCTGGTACTGATGTAATACTGGGTCCAGAAATGAAATCTACTGGTGAAGTAATGGGAATAGGTTTAACTTTTGGAGAAGCTTTTGCGAAAAGCCAACTTGGGGCAGGTATAAATTTACCTTTAGAAGGTAAAGTATTCATCTCAATAAAAGATGACGATAAAAATAGTGTAGTGCCTATTGCTAAAAATCTTAAAAATTTAGGTTTTACAATATGCGCAACCTTGGGAACCGCAAAGTATTTAAATGATAATAAAATAGAAACTCAGTATATAAAAAAAGTTATTGAAGGTAGACCAAACGCAGTGGATGCAATGTTATCTAAAGAGATTCAACTTGTGATAAATACAGCAGAAGGAAGAAATTCAATTAAAGATAGTTTTTCTTTAAGACAAACTGCACTTTCAAATAAAATACCTTATTACACTACTATTCAAGGCGCGAATGCAGCAACTCTTGCTATAAAAGCATTGAAAAATTTAACATTAAACATCAAATCTCTCCAATCATATTTTGAATAAAATATATTTCTGTATTATATTAAATTATTATAATTAATGGAATCATATTTATGGATAAAGTACCTTTTACATTTTCAGGATTAAAAAAAATTAAGCTAGAATTAGATGATTTAAAGAAAATTGAAAGGCCTCAAGTAATACAAGCAATCTCTGTTGCAAGAGAACATGGTGATTTAAAAGAGAACGCTGAATATCATGCCGCAAAGGAAAAACAAGCATTTATAGAAGGTCGTATTACTGAACTTGAAGATGTAACTAGCAGAGCAGAAGTAATTGATCTAACTAGACTTTCAGGTGAAACTGTTACTTTTGGTACTAAAGTTAAAATAGTGGATGAAGAAAATGACCAAGAAACAATTTATCAAATTGTAGGACCTTACGAGGCAAACTTAAAGGATGGTTTGATATCTGTCGCTTCACCAATAGCAAGAGCTCTGATAGGAAAAGAAGTAGGGATGTCAGTAGCTGTTACAACTCCAGGTGGCAAAAAAAATTATGAAATTATAACTATCGAGGTTCCTAAATCATAGTTTCAAAGGGTATACCTGGTAATTTTTTAACGCTCCTTATATTTAACGAAGTTTTGACATTAGTTACTTTTGGAGCCTGGGTAAGATTTTTTGTTAAAAAAGATTGAAAGTCATCCCAATCTTTTGCAACTATTTTTAATAGAAAATCAACTTCTCCAACTAGCATATGACACTCCCTAACCTCAGGGAAGTTAGATATATAACTTTCAAATGTCTTTAGATCATTTTCGGCTTGACTTTCAAGCCCTACATAAGCAAAAACTGTAACCTTGTAACCTAACAATTCTGGGTTGACGATAGCATTATAACCAAGTATCAAATTTTTCTGTTCTAATGATTTAACTCTTCTTAAACAGGATGGAGGAGAAATCTTTAATTTATTAGCAAGCTTTACATTAGTTATATCACCATTCATTTGTAACTCATTCAGTATTTTTAAATCAATATTATCTAATTTGTTTTTTTCATTTTTCATTTAATCAATACTTCTTTATAATAAAATTTGTAATAATATTAATATATAGCCCTAAAATAAACAATTTTATTTCAAGAAAAATATTTTTTATATTTCAGAGTACATAAAAGGAAAAAAGATAAAGACAAAAAGTAAAAATGAAACTTGGATACTATCAGACAGCACCAAAGGTATGGAAAATCAGTCAATTGCTTTAGCAAAAATGTTAAATGCTAATTTTAAATTAATTAATTATAATCCTCCACATTTTTTAAAAATATTTCCTATGCTAGGAAAATTCTATATTCCAAATTTTTTACGGCAAAAATTAGATACAGATATTCCACCCTCAATTATTATTACCACTGGTAGAAGGATGGCTGGTACATCCATTGCCATAAAATCTATTTTAAAGAACAAAGTTAAAAATATACATATCCAAAATCCTAAATTATCACTTAACAATTTCGATTTATTATTAATTCCAGAACATGACAGGATAAAAGGTAAAAATGTAATTCAAACAAAGGGTGCTCTTTGTTTTTTTGAAGAAAAAGATATCAAAAAATTCAAAGAACCAAATTTAAATAAAATAAAAACTAAAAAAAATACAGTTTTATTAATGGTTGGAGGTAATAGCAAAAAACAAAAACCAGATAATAGCGAGTATTTCGAGTTAAGTACTAAGGTTATACAAGGAGTTAAAAACTTAAATGCAGAATTAATAGTGACCGTGTCAAGAAGAACACCAAATAAAGCAATTAAAATATTGAAATCCACTTTTTCAAAACATTTAAGAGACTTTAGGATACTTTCTTCATATGAAAATAACCTTTATCCAAAAATATTAGAAATAATTGATTACACTATTGTCACAAGCGACAGTGTTAACATGATTTCAGAATTAGCAACGCTTTCAAAACCTTTATTTATTTTTCACTTTTCAAAGGAAAACAGAAAAATTTCATTTTTTATATCCAATCTCAAAGAATTAAATATTGTACAAGACTTTTATGGTGATTTATTTAAATTTGAAAAAAATAAACTACAAACAAACAAAATTACTATATCACAAGTAAACAAGTTTTTCGGATTCAAGTAAATGACCAAGTTTTCTGATATTATTTATCTTATGATAAAGTAATTCCCAATTATCATTTTGATCAATTTCTCTCCAAATATGTTCAACTTCTTCAATTAACAAATTTTGTCTGTTATTATCTAACTGATGTTTTTTTTCTATAACACCTTTTGCTGGAAGAGTTACTTTTAAAATATCAACGATTTTTGAAAATTCATTGATTTTATATTTTTTACCATAATTAGTTTTAATGCAATCTATAATTGAATTCCTACCTCCAAAGAAATCGTAGAACATATCAGCGTAATCAATCTTATTTTTTTTACTTTCTTTTAATAATATTGTCATTATTTCACTAAGATTTTTACTATCAATATCTTGTATTCCCATTCTCCAACAAAAATGTTTTCTCAATGATTTATGAAAATGTTTAGAAAATTCGTGTAAAATTTCGATAATTTTTTTTTCATCTATAAATTCGTCTAAACTTTTTCCTAACTGAGTGAGTGCCCATAAAGCAGCCTCAGGTTGTCTCCCAAAAGAATATCTTCCATCATTATCAAAATAAGCAGCTGTGAAAGAAGTATTTGCAAATTCTATAAATCTCCAAGGGCCATAATCAAATACTTCTCCAGTGACATTGAAATTATCAGTATTTAAAACTCCATGGACAAAACCTGAAGCAATAATTCTACCAATTGATTCTGCTATTCTTTTAACACTTTCTAAGAATATATCTTCAGCTAAAGTTTTAATACATTTATTAGGTTTGATATTAGTAAAATAATTTTTACTAAGGTACTTTAATAATAGTTCAATGTTTTCATAATCATTTAGATATTTTAATCTTTGAAATGTACCTATTCTTATATGACTATTGCTTCTTCTGACAAGAACAGCTGATCTTGTTGGAGAGGGTTCATCATTTCTTTGCAATTCTTCCGCAGTTTCAATAATGGAAAAAGTTTGACTCGTGGACACACCTAAAGCAGTCAAAAATTCAGTTGCTAATAATTCTCTAACTGCCCCTTTTAAAGTAAGTCTACCATCCCCTCCTCTACTATATTTTGTTTGTCCAGATCCTTTTGTTCCTAAATCCCATAAAATATTATTTTTATCTAAAATTTGTGCTAGCAGAAACCCTCTTCCATCACCTAAGTCAGGATTATAATAACCAAATTGATGACCATGATATTTTAATGCTAATGGCTTATGAAGACACCCGGGAAGTTTCTCAAATTTACCAAAATATTTAATCCACTCATTATCGTTTAATTGGTCTAAGTCAAGTAATTTAGCAGCTCTATCATTTCTAAATCTTAAAATGTGACGAGGAAACTTTGCTGGTGTGGCAATATGATAAAAGGAGTCACCTAAATTAAAATGATTATTTGCAACTTTGGCTTTATTTATCATTTATAAACCAAACCATGTTTATCTAAAGAGTTGATCCTGCAAAGTTTTTTCTAATCCTTTGTACAAGTAGGATACTTGCTCTTCATAACCATTATATTTAACAGTAGGTATTCTCCCTTCAATGCCCAACTGCTGTTCTGTTTCTTGAGACCATCTAGGATGAGAAACTTTAGGATTAACATTTGCCCAAAAACCATACTCATTTGGAGCAAGTTTTTCCCATAAACCAATAGGCCTTTCAGCCAAGAAACTTATCTTTACAATTGATTTTATTGACTTAAAACCATATTTCCATGGCAAGACAAGACGTAAAGGAGCACCATTTTGATTTGGCAACTTTTTCCCATATATCCCAGTAGCTAAAAAACTTAGTTCATTTTTAGCTTCCTCGATTGTAATACCTTCTTGATATGGCCATGGATACCATTTTTGTTTTTGACCTGGCGCAATTTCAGGATCATAAAAAGTTTCAAATTTTAAAAATTTTGCGTCTTTTTTTGGCTCAACTAGTGATAAAATTTTATTTAAAGGGAAACCCGCCCATGGCACTGTCATAGACCAAGCTTCAACACATCTAAATCGATAAACCCTCTCTTCAATACCACCAAGTTTTTTTATTAAATCATTTACGTCAATAACCATTGGATTATCTACCAACCCATCGATAGTTATTGACCAGGGTTCAGTCTTTAGCATAGAGGCTCTTCTCCAAATATTTTTACTTGATCCAAACTCATAAAAATTTGTATAAGTTGTTGCTAAACTTTCTGGAGTTAGGGGTTTGCTGATTGTATAAGACTTATTCACTTCAGGAGGATAAAACGAACTATAAGCAGGACAAGATATAAAAGATGTACCAGGTATAAATAATGAGCCTGCACCTAATTTTTTTAAAAAATCTCTTCTAGTATTATAAAAGTTTTCTGGAGTAACATTATTATCTTTTAATTTCCAAACTTTCTTTATATTATAAAATGCCATTTTAAACCTTCATTGTTTAAGAAAGAGTTAAAACAGCTTTTTCGATTCTGTTCATTGCTTCTTTTAAAACTTCTAAACTGGTTGCGTAAGACACTCTAAAATATGGTTCTAGACCAAAAGCTACCCCAGGTACTGCAGCAACTTCGGCGGACTCTAAAAGCCATTCTACAATTTCAGCATCATTGTTGAGGATTTTTCCATTTTGTGTTTTCTTGCCTATTAAACCTGACACGTTAGGGTAAGCATAAAACGCTCCTTCAGGTAAAATGCAAGAAATACCATCTATACTATTAAGTTTGTCAACGACGTGATGTCTCCTTTCATCAAAGGCATTTAAACAAGGATCTAAGAATTCTTTACTACCACTTATACCAGCTAATGCTGCATACTGTGAGATTGATGATGGATTAGAAGTTGATTGACCTTGGATCTTAATCATTGCTTTGATAAGTAATGATGGTCCTGCTGCATAACCAATTCTCCAACCAGTCATGCAATAACTTTTAGAAACACCATTTACCGTTAAAATTCTATCTTTTAAATCTGGTGCAACTTGCGCCAAAGTATAAAATTTAAAGTTATCATATACAATATATTCATAAATATCGTCTGTCATTACATATAAATTTTCATGTTTTCTAACTATATTTGCGATCTCTTCTAGTTCACTTATAGAGTAACACGATCCGGTTGGATTAGACGGACTATTCAGTATTAGCCATTTACTATTTTTGGTTATTACCTTATCTAGAGCTTCACCAGTAAGTTTAAAATTAGTTTCTGAAGAACAATCTACAAATATTGGTTTACCACCCGCTAATAATGTCATATCAGGATAGGAAACCCAATAAGGGGCTGGAATTATTACTTCATCGTCTTTATTTAAAGAACTCATCAAAGCATTAAACAAAATTTGTTTTCCACCAGTTCCAACAATGACGTTACTTACATCATAATTTAAATCATTATCTTTTTTGAATTTTTCTACAATTGATTGTCTTAATTCTGGGATACCTTCTATATTGGTATACTTTGTATATCCGCTATTAATTGCATCAATGGCGGCTTGCTTAACATGTTGAGGTGTATCAAAATCAGGTTCTCCAGATGATAAACCAATGACCTTTTTCCCCTCTCTTTTAAGTTGAGTAGCTTTTGCAGTTATAACCATTGTTGCAGAAGGTTTAATCCTATTTAAACTGTCAGAAATAAAAGTCATTTAACTACTCCAAAATATATTATAACCATTTAGCTTTACTACAATTTATTTGAGACTAACATCTTTTTTATTAATTAATTAGTTATTATTTAATATATAATTACTTCAAATATCTAATCACAAAATTTATTGATATGAATAAAATTGAAAAAATTGAAAATAATACAATTACACCCTCTAAATCCATTTTTAGTTTAAATTCAAGCTTTACACCTACAGGAGATCAGCCAGAGGCTATAAAAGAATTGGTTTCTGGAATTCAAAATGATGAAAAAGATCAAGTATTATTGGGGGTAACTGGTTCTGGTAAAACATTTACAATGGCAAACATTATTAATTCACTAAATAGACCTTCATTGATAATGGCACCTAATAAAACATTGGCCGCACAATTATACGCAGAGATGAAAGATTTTTTTCCAAATAATGCAGTTGAATACTTTGTTTCATATTATGACTATTATCAGCCAGAAGCTTATGTTCCTAGATCTGATACATACATTGAAAAAGAATCTAGTATTAATGATCAAATTGATCGCATGCGTCATTCTGCTACAAGGGCTCTTCTTGAAAGAAAGGATGTAATAATAGTTGCTTCTGTATCATGTATTTATGGTATCGGTTCAGTTGAAACATATTCAAAAATGACAATTGAATTAAAAAAAGGTCAACAAATTCCTAGACAAACATTGCTAAGACAATTTACTGAACTTCAATATACAAGAAATGATATGTCATTTGTAAGAGGCACATTTAGAGTTAGAGGTGACATAGTTGAAATTTTTCCTGCACACTTAGAAACTGTAGCCTGGAGAATAACTCTATTTGGAGATGAAATTGAAGAATTATTTGAAATAGATGCTCTAACAGGCGAAAAACTTACATCATTAAAGTCGATAAAAATTTATGCTAATTCGCACTATGTCACACCTAGACCAACATTAAACGAAGCTATTAAATCTATTAAAGAAGAATTAAAATGTCATCTAGAAATTTTATATAAAAGTAATAAATTGGTGGAAGCACAGCGCTTAGAACAAAGAACAAATTTTGATCTTGAAATGATGTTGGCCGCTGGAACTTGTCCAGGAATAGAAAACTACAGTAGATACCTCTCAGGAAGAAATCCTGGGGAGCCTCCACCTACACTTTTTGAATATTTACCAGATGATGCCCTTGTTTTTACTGACGAAAGTCATATCACAGTTAGTCAGATAGGAGCTATGTATAAAGGAGACTTTAGAAGAAAATCAACTTTAGCTGAATATGGTTTTAGATTACCTTCTTGTTTGGACAATAGACCTTTAAAGTTTGAGGAATGGGAAGCATTTAGACCCAATACTATTCATGTTTCGGCCACCCCTGGGGAATGGGAATTAAATAAAACAAACGGTGTTTTTGTTGAACAATCTCTGAGACCAACTGGCCTGGTAGACCCCGAAATTTTAATTAGACCAACAAAAACTCAAGTTGATGATCTTATTTACGAAACAAAGGAACAATCAAAAAAAGGAAATAGAGTATTAGTTACTACCTTAACAAAAAAAATGGCTGAAGCTTTGAGTGAGTATATGTTTGAGGCAGGTTTAAAAGTCAGATATATTCACTCTGATGTAGACACTTTAGAACGTATTGAAATAATAAGAGATTTAAGGCTAGGTGTTTTTGATGTTTTGATTGGAATAAATCTTTTGAGAGAAGGGTTAGATATCCCTGAGTGTGCATTAGTAGCAATTTTGGACGCTGATAAAGAAGGTTATTTAAGATCAAAAACTTCATTGATACAAACTATTGGTCGTGCTGCAAGACATGTTGAAGGAAAAGTAATTCTATATGCTGATAACATTACAGGTTCAATGCAATACGCAATAGACGAAACTGATAGAAGAAGAAAAAAACAAATAAGTTACAATTTAAAAAATAATATCACTCCTAAAACAGTTATTAGCAAAATTTCTGACATATTAGCAGACCTAAGTGATAATGATGATGATAAAGATAATAAAAACAAAAAAAATATAGGAAAAAATTTAAAAGAATCAATTCAAGATCTCCAAAACGAAATGGAGCAAGCAGCTAGCAATCTTGAATTTGAAGAAGCAGCAAGAATACGAGATGAGATAAAAAAATTACAACAAAAAGAATTAGGTTTAATGGCAATTCCTAATACAAATTTTAAAACGAGTTCATATTATAAAAAGAAATAAATCAAATTATTTGAAATGTAATTAATCAAAAACGAAAATTTTTAAATGATTAAAAATAATAAAGCGTCTCTAAGTAAAGGGATTGAAATAATTAAAAATGAGCTTTTGACAATTCCAAACAAATCTGGAATTTATCAAATGATTGGAGAAAATAGTGAATATTTGTACATAGGAAAAGCAAAAAATTTAAACAATAGAATTAAATTTTATACTCAACCAAAAAGACTTAACTCAAGATTAAGTTATATGGTTTCAAATACAATTAAATTAGAGATAATTGTAACATCTTCAGAAATAGAAGCATTACTCCTAGAATCTAATTTAATTAAAAAATTTGAACCTATATTTAATATATTACTAAAAGACGACAAAAGTTTCAGTTCAATTTTATTTAATTTATCTCATTCTTTTCCTCAGTTATCTGCACATAGAGGGCAAAGAAATATTAAAGGCGAATATTTTGGTCCTTTCGTCTCAAAAAAAACTGTTCAAAAAACAATAGAAACATTGCAGAAAATTTTTCTTTTAAGAACTTGCAATGATAATATTTTTAAATCTAGAACTCGTCCTTGTTTACAATTTCAAATAAAAAGATGTAGTGCTCCATGTGTAAATTTAATATCTAAAGAAGATTATCGAGACTGTCTTAACGAAGCAAAAAAATTCCTTCATGGAAACTCAAAGTCAATAAAACAAGATTTAATAAAGAAAATGTATGATGCATCTGATAAACAAAATTTCGAAGCAGCTGCAATTTTTAGAAATAGAATAAAAGCTCTCACAGAAGTAAATGCAAGTCAAAATATTAATATACCAAATATTAATGATGTTGACTTTCTTGTGTTACGAAAAATTGAAAATAAAGTTGTAATTCAGATGACAATAATTAGAAGTGGTTGTAATTATGGATCAAAATCATATTTTCCTAGTCCAGGTAAAAATGGTGCTGATGTTTTAGAAGAAGAGATTATGCATGCCTTTGTATGTCAATTTTATGATAAAAATATCCCCCCTGAAAATATTCTAGTTAATTTGAATCCTAAAGATAAAAATCTAATTGAAGAGCTTTTGCATAAAAAACATAAAATAAAAGTTAAAATTCAGCTACCTCAAAGAGGAAAAAAATTAGAAATTATTAAATCAACACTTAAAAATGCGGAAGAAAATTTAAATAGAAAAATTTATGAAAAATCTTCAAATAAAAATAATCTTAAAAGTTTGCAACGAACATTTAATTTTAAAAATTCTATCAGAAAATTAGAAGTTTATGATAACTCACATAATCAAGGAAAATCACCTGTAGGAGCAATGATAGCTTTTAATGAAGATGGTTTTTTAAAATCTTTATATAGAAGATATAACATTTTGACAGAGTACAAAAACTTATCAAAACAAATTAGTGCTGAGTTTGGAAATAACAATGATTATTTGATGATGAAGGAAGTAATTAGACGAAGGTTCATTGGAAAAAACTCATCTGGATTTCCTGATTTAATAATCATTGATGGTGGCAAAGGACATTTAAACATAGTTTTAAATGTGCTTAAAGAATTGCAAATTAATAATATTGAAGTTTTAGCAATTTCAAAGGGTGTCAAAAGAGATGCAGGTAGAGAGAATTTTTATACAAAATCTTCTGATAGTTTTAGATTTAATAAAGATGATCCTACATTATTCTTTCTTCAAAAATTAAGAGATGAAGTTCATAGATACGCAATAGCAGGTCATAGGATAAAAAGTAAAAAAAATATTTTCAAAAATCCACTTGATGAAATTGATGGTATTGGAGCAAACAGAAAAAAATTTCTTTTGGAGGAATTTGGTTCTGCAAAAGCCGTAGGAACTGCAAGTATTAGTGATTTGTTAAAAGTTGAGGGAATAAATAAGTCAACAGCTCAAAAAATATTTAATTTTTTTAACTAAAATAAATTTTTTAAAAATCTATTTTGTTTTAAAGATAGTCTTAACTTAAAAATCTCGTTAAGGTTAATTTATGAAGCAAAATAATTCTATATTAATAATAATACCTAACTTTTTAACCTTATTCAGAAGTTTGGCAGCCGTTGTACTTCCTTTAATAATCATGTATGGCGGTGAAATTGGGGCCTTAATAGCTATCCCAATATTGTTTTTAGCGGGTATTAGTGATTATTTTGATGGATTTTTTGCTAGAAAATATAAAGTAACATCTAATTTTGGTAAAATCTTAGATCCAGTAGCAGACAAATTATTGGTAATTGGGGTAATTTTTGCCCTAGCTTCAGAAAACATGTTAGATTATTATTATGCTTTCATACCAGCACTTTTAATAGTTTTAAGAGAAATTTTAGTCTCAGGTTTGAGAGAAAGTATATCTTCTTACAAAATTTCGTTAGAGGTAACCTCTTTAGCAAAATGGAAGACAACTATCCAACTAATAGCATGTGGAAGTTTTTTAGTTTGGAGATCCAATACCTTTTTTTACAGTATGGATATTTTAGGTTTAATTTCATATATTCTATTTTGGATGGCTGGAATAATTACCTTTATAACAGGCCTGCAATATATTATTAAAATAATGAAATTTTTTAATATAGAAATTGATAGAGAATAAATTATGGTTATAAAATACTTTTCATGGATTAAAGAACATATAGGTAAATCTGAAGAACAACTTGAATTACCGAGGCATATAAATAATGTTAATGAACTTATTAACTATTTGAATGAAATAGATGAAAAATATAATTTAATATTTGAAAAAAAAGAACTAATTAAAGTTGCTGTTAACAAAACATATTCATCTTTTGATACTAGCATCAGCAATATTGACGAAATTGCTTTTTTTCCTCCAGTTACAGGAGGTTAAATGAGTAAAAATCCTACGATGATAAAAATTAAAATACAAGATGAAGATTTTGATATATCAGAAGAAACAAAAATCCTACATCAAAATAATACAGGTGCGATAGTTAACTTCGTTGGAGTAGTACGAGGTCATGACGAAAAAAATAATCAAATTATCAATTCAATGACATTAGAACATTATCCTGGAATGACAGAAGCCGAAATAGAAAAAATAATTGTTGATAGTTATAAAAGATGGGAATTAACAGGTGTGACTGTAATACACAGAGTAGGTGAATTAAAACCCTCTGATCAAATAGTTTTTGTAGGTGTTTCTTCTAAACATAGACAGAACGCTTTTGATGGATGTAATTTTATAATGGATTGGCTAAAGACTAAAGCTCCATTTTGGAAGTTAGAAGAAAATAATAATAAAAAAAATTGGGTAAACTTTAATCAATCTGATAATCAAGCATTAAAAAAATGGAAGAAATAAATTTTTATTTATATTCCATTGACTAAATCGGAATAAGCTTTTGTCAATTTAAGACAATATTCACCAGGTTTAAATTTGAAGTTACCGATAGATTGAACGGGTGTTACTTCAGCAGCAGTACCAGTTAAAAAACATTCCTCTGCTTTATCCATTTCCTCAGGCATTATCTTGCGTTCAATGATTTCAATCCCATTGTCTTTAGCAAGTTTCATAACAGTTCTTCTAGTAATACCATCTAGAAAGCAATCTGCAATTGGGGTGTGTAGTTTACCATCAGGCATTTTAAAGAATATATTTGCGCCAGTGGCCTCAGCTACTTGTCCCCTATAATCTAGCATAAGGGCATCACTATAGCCTTTTGCCTCTGCTTCATGTTTAGATAGGGTACATATCATATATAATCCAGCAGCCTTAGCAAGAACAGGACCACAATCTGGGCTTGGACGCCTCCATTTAGCAATGTCCAATTTTATCCCTTGCATTTTTTGTTCAGGATCAAAATAGCTTGGCCAGTCCCAAACAGCAATAGCTACATTTATTTTTGTAGCTTGTGCAGAAACAGCCATCATTTCACTGCCTCTCCACACTATTGGTCTAACATAAGCGTCTGAAAGTAAGTTTTTTTCTAATAAAGTATCTTTGGCTACTAATAATTCTTTTTGAGAAAAAGGTATGTCCATATCAAGAGATTTCGCTGAATTAAAAAGTCTTTCCGTATGTTTTATTGTTTCGAAAATTTTACCTCTATATGCTCTTTCACCTTCAAAAACACAACTTGCATAATGTAAACCATGATTTAACACGTGAACATTAGCATTTTTCCATTCAATTAAATTTCCATTATACCAAATATAGCCTTCACGATTGTCAAAAGATAAGTTATTCAAAAAAAACCTCCAAAATTAGTTAATACATATAATCCACATTATTTTTAAATAATCAAATATTAAGAGATAGGATTTGTAATTAAATAAGTTGTTTAGTAATTTTAGATTTAATATGATTAATTTAATATTATTAATTTTCATCAAGCAAATCTGATTTAATTTTAAATATGCGTGATAAAGAGTTTAAAAAAAATAATGTTCATATTTTAATTATCGATGATGATGAAAAAATTAGACTGTTACTTAAACAATTTTTAGAAAATAATGATTTTAAAGTTTCGGATGTAGAAAATACTAATCAAGCAAAAAAAATTATGGAAAGTTTAATTTTTGATTTATTGGTAATTGACATCATGATGCCAGGTCAAAACGGATTAGATTTTTTAAAAGAAATTAGACAAACAAATTCTATACCGACTTTAATGCTAACAGCTATGTCAAGCCCTGAAGATAGACTTGATGGTCTTGAATATGGTGCAGATGATTATATGACGAAGCCTTTTGAACCTAGAGAATTGTTACTTAGAATTCAAAATATACTGAAAAGATTTACTACAAACATAAAAAGTTCTGAAAATCAGGAAAATACTAGATTTGGTCCATTTTCATTCAATCATAAGTCTCTTAACTTATATAAAAACAACATATCTGTTCATTTAACAACATCTGAACAAAAGTTATTAAATTGCTTTTGTAAATCACCAAACAAACCCTTTTCTCGAGATGATATTAATAACTCTCTTGGCGGTAATATCGAAACTAGATCAATCGATGTTGCTATAGCGAGAATAAGAAGAAAAATTGAAATTGATCAAAGATACCCTGTTTATTTGCAAACAGTTCGTGGAATTGGCTGGATGTTACAAACCCATGAAGAAGATAATAATGATTAATAGAAAAGTTTAGACCATGAGATTACGCGACATTACACCAAAGAGCCTTTTTGGCAGAATGTTAGCAATTATTCTTGTTCCAATAATTATTGTGCAGATCATTTCTGTTTCAATTTTTTATGAAAGGCATTGGGATTGGGTATCTAGACATATGGCCAAAAATTTGTCTAAAGATCTAGGCTTGTTAATTGACGAATTAGGAAAAGAACCCTCAAAAGACCAAAGGGCTTTATCTGCAGTTAGGGCCAGACAATATTTTGATATTATTTTTTATTGGTTAGAAGGCGGTATTTTAAAACCAAATCAATCATTTAATGCAAAATTTAAAAATTTTCGAAACTCCCTTCAAGAACGAATCAAAGAACCTTTCTATTTATCATCTATTGAAAATTCAAGTCAATTTTACGTTGATATACAATTAGCAAACGGAATTGTTAGAATGCATATTGATAATAAGCGTTTATTTGTACCCACTGGAATCACATTCATAATGTGGTCCGTTGGTGCTTCAGTAATTCTTTTTTCTATAGCTATAATTTTTTTAAGGGGACAAGTAAGGCCGATTTTAAGATTAGCAAATGCAGCCAGACAAATTGGTTATGGTAGAGAAGTAGATAACTATAATATAGAAGGTGCAACTGAAGTCAGAATAGCGGGTAGGGCATTTCAAGCGATGAGACATAGAATTAATAAACAAATTTCTGAAAAAACTTCGTTACTTGCAGGCGTTAGTCATGATTTAAAAACTCCTATAACTAGGATGAGACTTCAATTGGCAATCATGGATAATAAAAAAGAAATAAAAGATGATTTTGAAAAAGAATTAATTGAATTAGAAGATATGATTGATGGGTATTTAGAATTTGCAAGAAATGAAAGAGAAGAGCAAATGGTTGACGCAAGTTTATTTAAATTACTTCAGCAAGCAGCCAAAACATCTGATCCTTCAGGAGAAAAAATAACTATTTCTGTTCCAACAGACAATATCCCTATCTTCCCAATACAAGTTCAATCAATTAGAAGAGCATTAATAAATTTATTTACAAATGCAATTAGGTATGCAGGCAAAGCAAATGCTCAAATACAAATCTTTGATGATCATAGTGAAGTAATCATTGACGATAATGGTCCAGGTATACCAAGAGATAAAAGAGAAGAGGTAGTGTTGCCATTTACTAGATTAGAAAACTCAAGAAATATAAAAACGGGCGGAACCGGACTAGGGTTGTCTATAGCTAAAAATTCTGCATTAAACCATGGAGGTGAATTAATTTTAGAGGATAGCCCTTTAGGCGGATTAAGAGTTAGACTTTTATTACCATTATAATCATTTCTCTATAATACCCATAAAAAGACCTATATCTTCCATATCGCTTAAATATTTGTCTAAATATCTTATTACTGCGTCTATATCTTTATTCTCATCATTAAAGAAAATTTCAAGACTTTTTGTGAAAACAATATTTAAAGCTAAAGATTTTAAATTTTTTATTACACAATTTTGGTCTTTTTCAATTAAAGTTAAAAGATTAGACGTAAAATTGTAATTTTCTCTAAAAACCTCTAAAAAAACTTTGATTCTTTGTTTAGTATTACCACTTAAAATCTTCAAAGATTGTTTATATTGAAGATATTTTTCAAACCTTAATGACAAACCCTCTAAAATTTTATCGTACGTGCTTGAAATAGTGTCATCGGCTATATCTAATTGAAGTTCAGCTAATGCCTCTTTATCGAGTTTTGATATAAGAATTTTTAAGAATAAAATTCTATAATCAATTGAATTATTCGGAACTATTTTCTCCACTTCTTCTTTAGAAGTTTTGGCTTCTACACAAAGTTTTTCTAAACTTATTTTTGATGTCTTGCTCATTTCTAAAATCGAAAAATAAGCTTTACACAATTTCCATTCTAAATTTTCATTATCTAAATTCATAAAATATATTTATCCATCAAAATTTAGCTCTTTAGCCCTTTTTATAGCATAATTAATCGTTGATTTAAGCAAAGGGTATAACCCATTTTTTTTTGATTGAAGTACTAATAGCCCTGCCTCAGTAGTTCCTCCAGAACTAGTTACGTTTTCCTTTAATATTTTTGGATCAATATTAGAAGCTTCAATCAATCTCGCAGATCCAATCAATGTTTCTTTAGCCAAAATTTTTGCGTCTTTTTTTGTGAACCCTTGATCAATACCTATTTGTGACAGAACTTCAATTAAATAAAAAATATAACCTGGCCCAGAACCTGATATCGCAGTGACATTATCAATCAGACTTTCATTATTTAAATAAATTGTCTTACTGAAAGCTGTTAACAATGCTCTAACATCTTTATCTTCCTCTTCACTTAGATTTTTACTTTTACAATAACCAGTTACACCAAATCCAATAGATGCTGGTAAATTTGGCATTGCTCTGACTATTTTAATATCTTTATTGATTTTATTTCTGAACCAAGAAAATGATAACCCGGCTGCAATAGAAACGAAAACTGATTTATCCAGATTAAAATCCGAAAAGCTTATAACAGTTTCTTCCATTTGCTGAGGTTTAACCGCAAGAAAAATAATATCAATAATTTTTAATTTTTTTGTTTTATTTAAATGCTCAATATTTTCGTAAGAATTAAAACCGTCCTTTTTAGCAAGTTTTCTTTGGGAGACATCTTTTTCAATTATAAAAATATTAAAATCTAGTTCTTTAAGTTTCCATCCTCTAGCAATAGACGAGCCCATTTTACCATAACCAAATAAAAGTAAGTTTTTCATAACATTCCTAGTTAGTTTTTGCTCATATTGAAATTTTAAAATTTTTATGCATAACCCTCATTCTTCAAAAATAATAATTCTAAAGAAGCACTATCAGTTTTTTCTCCATAAACTAAACTATGAATACCAGAAACAAAATTATGAAATAAACTTTTTGTTAAATCTAACTTTATTTTTAAAAAATCATGAATGGGCTTTCCCTCTATTTTTAAATAGTAAGGTGAAATTAAATTATATTTAATTTTCCAAAATTTGAAGTCAAAAACAAAAAAACCCTCTTTTAAATTTTGATTTGCAATATTAATTAACATCAACAATTCATTTGTTATTTTTTTAGGAATTTCTATATCCAGGGTAAATTGAAAATAAATTTTATCTTCATCATTATAGATATTCAAATAATAATCTGCTATCTCACCCACAAAATAAGAATGAAAATTATGTTTTGAATCTTCATTAATTATCCAGTTATGTGAATTAAAGACATTTGAAATTAATGGAGAAAAAATTATTTTTTTTAATTCATCTGTCATAAAAACTATATATAGTAAAATTTGGTTAATTTGCTTAAATTATATACTATATATTGATTATCATAAATTAAAAGTTACTTTTTCTTATTTGTAAGAACTTTTTTTGCACTTTTATTTTCTAACTTTGTTTTTAACAAAATAAATTCAGAATTTAACTTTTCGTGTCTGTCAACAAGAGCTTCAAAGTCTTCACGATTAACAATACCTTGTGAATTAATAAATTTTTCAAATCTACTTTTTATAATGTTGTCAATTTCAGTTTTTAAATCGGCAAAAGTTGATAGCGCTCCTGTAATAATTGACGCTGTATCTTTAAAAAAAAATTTACTATTTTTCATTTATTTTCCTTAAAGTAATGAATGTACGTTTATTATAAGATATTTTTACAATTTTTAAAAATTATATTAAAGTTGCTTTAATGTTTCAATTTCCAAATATTAATCCGATAGCTATAGATTTTGGGTTTATCAAAATTAGTTGGTATGCACTTTCTTATGTTGCAGGCATTTTATCTAGTTGGTATTTTATTTTGAAAATTATTAAAATAAAAAATATTCAAATTAGTAATAAAATAATTAGCGAATTAATTAGTAACTGTATAATAGGTATTATATTAGGTGGAAGGTTAGGTTATATTATATTCTACAATCCTGAATATTATTTTTATAATTTAATAGAAATTATTAAAATATGGAATGGAGGAATGTCGTTTCATGGAGGTTTTATAGGTGTCGTGCTGGCTGTCATTTATTCAAGTAAAACTTCTAAAATTCCAGTTATTATGTTCTCTGACATTATTTCGATCGTTGCCCCAATTGGACTTTTTTTTGGGAGAATAGCAAATTTTGTAAATGGAGAACTTTTTGGAAGGGTTACCGACCATGATTTTGGAATTATATTTCCAAATGGCGGAAATCTTCCTAGGCACCCTAGTCAATTATATGAGGCTGTTTTTGAAGGATTAATCTTGTTTTTAATTATGATTTTATTAATGAAAAAATCTTATTTTTTTGAAAGAAAGGGCTTTTTGACTGCCTCATTTATATTTTTCTACGGAATTTTTAGGTTCTTTATAGAGTATTTTAGGGAACCTGATGGTCACATTGGATTAATTTATTTTAACTTTTCGATGGGACAAATTTTATCCCTACCAATGATAGTTACTGGTTTGTATTTCATGATTATTTTTTATAATAAAAAAATAGTCCATTGATTTATATTTAACTTTATGTAAAGAAAAAATTAAGAATGAGCATAAAAAAAATACTTCATCCTAAATTAGAATTCAGTGATATCACCTATGGATTTTTCACAAGAAACGGTGGTTACTCTAAATCACCTTACAATTCACTCAATTGTAGTTTCAATGTTGAGGACAACGAGAGTGATGTTAAAAAAAATTTAAAATTAGTTTGTAATGAATTAAAATTACAAAAATTAATTAGATTAAATCAAATACATTCATCTAGAGTTTTTTTAGTTAATAGTAAAGATGATCAAATCAGTAATATTGCAGCAGATGGATTAGTTACAAAATTAAAAGGTATTGGGTTATCAATTTTAGGCGCTGATTGTGCACCAATTTTATTTTATGATAAGATTTCTAAAATAATTGGTGCCTGTCATGCAGGTTGGCGAGGAACAATAAATGGAATTATAGAAGCCACAATTAGTAGCATGGAAAATTTAGGCGCAAAAAGAAATGATATTATTTCCATAATAGGTCCCACAATACATAAAGACTCTTATGAAATTAAAAAAGATGTAGCACTAATAGTAAAAAAAACTGAATTTTACAAAAAAAATCATTCTATATTGACTAAAGTTAATGAAGATGAATATCTATTTGATCTACCTTTGCTAATAAAAGAAAGTTTAAAATTTTCTAAAGTTAATAATTTTGGAGATATTCATATCAACACTTACAAAAAATCTAATTTGTTCTTTAGTCATAGAAAATCTAGTCATAAAAATTTTCCTGAACAAGGAAAAACTGGAAGACACATTTCTGTAATAGGGTTAATTGGTTAGTGAAATGCCACATTTAATAATTTTTTCGATTATAATGACTTTAGGTTTATGTGTTTTAATATTTATATAAATAAAGATAATTTTTCCTTGCTATAACTTTAACTAGACTGCTATTAAATAGCTTAAAATACCTTGGGAAATATTTTATGAAAATACTATCTTGCAACTCAAATATTAATTTAGCAGAAAGTATTTCAAAAACACTTAATACAAATCTTGTAAATGCAGAAGTTAAAAGATTTTCTGATATGGAAGTCTTTGTTGAAGTTCAAGAAAATGTAAGAGGCGAGGATATGTTTGTTGTACAATCCACTTCTTACCCAGCAAATGACAATTTGATGGAATTACTAGTTGCTTTAGACGCACTTAGAAGAGCAAGTGCAAGAAGAATCACAGCAGTTATTCCATATTATGGATATGCTAGACAAGATAGAAAATCTGGTCCAAGAACACCTATTTCTGCCAAATTAGTCGCAAACCTAATAACTAAAGCGGGTGCTGATAGAATTCTTACAATGGACCTGCATGCAGGTCAAATACAAGGTTTTTTTGATATTCCTACTGATAATCTATTTGCAGCTCCAGTTTTTGTAAAAGATATAGAAGAAAAATATAAGAACAAACCTGTAGTTATAGTATCTCCAGATGTAGGTGGTGTTGTAAGGGCTAGGGCATATGCAAGACGAATTAATGCAAATTTAGCTATAATTGATAAAAGAAGAGAAAAACCTGGTTCGTCTGAAGTTATGAATATTATTGGTGATGTGTCTAATCATCACTGTATAATAGTGGATGACATAATTGATTCAGGAGGTACAATCTGCAATGCTGCTCAAGCGCTTATCGATGTAGGTGCAATTAGTGTAGATGCTTATGTTACACATGGTGTACTGTCTGGTTCTGCAGTAAGTAATATCTCGAATTCTCCTCTGAGTTCTCTTGTAACAACTAACTCAATTAAAGCAACTGAGGCAGTAAATATGTCAAGTAACATAAGGCAAATTTCTATTGCTCCTATAATTGGTGAGGCAATTCGTAGAGTTCATATGGAACAATCTGTTTCCAGTCTTTTTGAATAAATTTTATATTATTTACTTTAATTTTTTTTATTTAAAGGTTATGTATGCTTTATTCTTTCGCACCCCTGGAGGCAAAAGAAACTTTAAAGGAGATAATTAATGCAAACTATTGATATTAAGGCTGAAGCTCGAAGTCAGGTTGGTAAGGGGTCTGCCAGAGCAGCAAGGCGTGCAGGTCTAGTTCCTGCAGTTATTTATGGTAATAAACAATCACCAATAACTATAACATTAGATGCCAACAAATGGCGTCAGTTAATGCATAAACCTGGTATATTTAGTCAATTAATGAATATTGAAGTTGATAACGAAACTTATTTTGTATTACCTCGGGATATTCAACAACACCCAGTTTCAGAAGAGGCTGAGCATGTTGACTTTCTAAGAGTTACTAAAAATGCTACAGTTGCTGTTGGTATTAATGTTGAGTTCCTAAATGAAGACAAATGTACTGGTTTGAAGTTAGGTGGTGTTCTGAACGTTGTTAGACCTCAGGTGGAGTTGAACTGTCCTGCTATTTCTATTCCTGAAAAAATAACAGTAGATTTAGAAGGCCTTAATGTTGGACATACTATTCATATTAGCGCAATTGAACTTCCTAATGGCTGCACTCCAACCATAACAGATAGAGATTTTACTGTTGCTACTATTGCCGCACCAAGAGGTGGTTTAGGTGATTCTGAAGAAGAAGAAGAGACCGAAACAACCGATAAGGCCGATGAAGATGACAAAAAGGATGAAAGTGATAGTTAAAATTACATTAATAAAAAGCAAGTTTTAACTTTTGAGATGTTTCTAATAGTTGGTTTAGGAAATCCTGGAATTTTTTATAAAAACAACAGACATAATATTGGATATAAAATCTTAGACAATATTAGAGAATTATATAATTTTCCAGATTTCTCAAAAAAATTTAGTTCTGAATTTTCTAAATCAGAATTGAATAAAAATATTCTGTTTTTACTTAAACCAACCACATTCATGAATGATTCGGGCATTGCTCTAAAAAAAATAAAAGACTTCTATAATATTGATATAAATAATATCTATGTAATCCATGATGAAATAGATCTCGATCAAGGGCGTATCAAAGTAAAAAAAGGTGGCGGGCATAATGGACACAATGGTTTGAAGAGTATAGATAAACTTATTGGTAAAAACTATAATAGAATTAGAATTGGGGTATCAAGGCCTTCAAGAATATTCAAAGAAAATATTGATGAAAATATATCTAATTGGGTTCTTTCTGACTTCACATCTGATGAAAAAAAACAATGGCTTGATAAAACAATTGTTGATGTTTCCGAAATGATTATATCCTTAATTAAAAATCAATGTAATTTATTGGATAAAAATTAATAGGTGAACAAATGGGTTTTAAATGTGGAATTGTAGGCTTACCAAATGTAGGAAAGTCAACATTATTCAATGCTCTTACAGAAACCTCATTAGCTGAAGCTTCTAACTACCCTTTTTGTACAATTGAACCTAATTCTGGTATTGTTTCTGTTCCAGATAAAAGGTTAACTGCACTATCTAAATTAGTTCAATCACAAAAAGTTATTCCTGCACAGATGCAATTTGTTGATATTGCTGGACTAGTAAGTGGTGCTAGTAAAGGAGAAGGATTAGGAAATAAATTTTTATCCCATATAAGAGAAGTTGATGCGATAATACATGTAGTTAGATGCTTCGAAAACTCAGATATAACACATGTAGAAAATAGTATAAATCCTTTAAGAGATACTGAAATTATTGACACTGAACTAATGTTAGCTGATCTAGAAAGTTTGGAACGTCAAACTCAAAATTTGTCTAAAAAAGCTAAGTCTAATGTGACTAATGCTAGAAATGATTTAGATCTTATGACAAAGTTATTTAAATTTTTATCTGACGGTATGCCAATTCGTTTAATTAATTTAACTGATGAAGAAATAAAAAAAGTAAAAACTTTTAATCTACTTACATCAAAGCCTGTTCTTTATGCCTGCAATGTTGATGAAAATGATGCCTCCGATGGAAATGATTTTACTAAAAAAATATTTGATAAGGCTAAAAATGAAAATTGTGATTCCATAATAATTTCAGGTTCTATAGAATCTGAAATTGCAATGTTAGAAGAAAATGAAAAAAACGAATTTCTTAAAGATTTAAATTTAGAAGAGTCTGGACTGAATAGATTAATTAGAACTGGATTTAACTTACTTGATCTAATTACATTTTTTACAGTTGGTCCAAAAGAAACTAGAGCATGGACGATAAAAAATAATTCAACAGCCCCAGAAGCTGCCGGTATAATTCATACAGATTTTCAAAAAGGATTTATTCGAGCAGAAACAATTTCTTATAATGATTATTTAAACTTCAAAAGTGAACAAGCAGTAAAAGATGCTGGACGCATGAGAGTTGAAGGTGCAGATTATGTAGTTAAAGACGGAGACGTATTTCATTTTAGATTTAATGTTTAATTGGAGTTAAATTATGAATGAGCTTATAGAAGTTACAGCAAAGGATAATCATCAATTTTCAGCATATATTTCTCAACCTTCGGGGAAACCAAAAGCAGGAATTGTAATTATACAAGAAATTTTTGGTGTTAACAGACATATTAAAGAAGTAACGGACTTATACGCTGGTAAAGGTTATCTTTGTGTTGCACCTTCATTGTTTGACAGAATTGAAAAAAATGTAACCTTAAATTATGACGAAAAAGGTGTATCTAAAGGAAGAGATTTCAAGGAGATGTGTGATAATGATGCCCTAAAAGATGTAGAAGCTAGTATATCAGTAGTATCCTCAGCTGGGAAAGTGGGTGTAATAGGTTATTGTTGGGGTGGATCTTTATCTTGGAGAATTGGATGTAAGTCTTCTAACCTTTCGGCTTCTGTTTGCTATTATGGCGGAGATATTCCAAAACTTAGAAATTTAATACCAAAATGTAATGTTTTAACTCATTTTGGTGAACTTGATAAAGGAATACCAATAAATGATGTTAAAATTTTTAAGCAAGAAAGACCTGAAGTTCTTACATACACATATCCTGCTGACCATGGTTTTAATTGTGACCATAGAAGCCAATATAATAAGACTTCTGCGAGAATCGCACTTGATAGAACATTAAAATTTCTAGAAGAAAATATAGTTTAAATTATTGATTTTTAATAGGAGCCCAAATCTGCTTCATTGCAAAATAAGATAAAGCAGTTAGTAACAACAAAAACAGCATTACTGAAACTCCTAAACGCTTCCTATCTTCCATTTCAGGTTCAGAAGCCCATGCAAGGAATGCTGTAACATCTTTAGCCATTTGATCAGGAGTTGCTTTAGTACCATCAGCATATTCAACACCATCTTCGTAAAGAGGTTGTGGCATGCCAATTAAGTTTCCAGAATAATACTTATTATAATACATACCATCAGGTACTTTTTTGTCAGCAGGAGCGTCTATGTAGCCTGTTAAAAGAGCATGTAAGTAATTGGCACCATCAGGTCTAGCTTTAACTATTAACGATAGATCTGGTGGGTAAGCTCCACCATTTGCAGCTCGTGCAGCTTTATCATTCGGATATGGAGATACAAATTTATCACTTGGCCTAGCTGGCCTTTCAACAACTTCACCATCATCATTAATTGTGTTAACACTATTTTCTGATGCAAATGCTTTGACCTCATCCTCATTGTAACCAATAGCTTTTAAATTTCTATATGCCAAAAGTCTCATTCCATGACAGCCTGAACAAACTTCTTTATAAACTTGAAGTCCTCTTTGTTGAGAAGCTCTATCAAAAGTTCCTAAAATGCCTGAAAAAGACCAGTTTAGTTGTGGATAATTTATTTTTTCACCTGCACCAAAAGATACACTTGAAATACAAATTATTATAACACTCAGAAATGGTCTTAAAATGTTTTTAGAGAAAATACTTGATGAGCATTTAATCATCTATTTTTTCTCCCTAGTCGCAAATGCAGAAGCAGTGGCTGCTCCACCTAATATTGGTTCAGAAATTGAGAGAGGAAGAGGTTTAGTTTTTTCTATGTAAGGTAATAATGGAAATAATACTAAAAAGTGGAAAAAATAGTAAGCAGTAGCTATTCTCGATAATACTACATATATACCTTCAGCTGGCATGGCTCCTAAATAGCCTAACAAAATGCAGTCAACTAATAATATCCAAAAGAAGATTTTATATATAGGTCTAAATTGAGATGATCTAACTGATGACCTGTCTAACCAAGGTAGAATAAATAAAACAGCTATTGCACTAAACATAAAAAGCACGCCTCCAAGCTTGTCTGGTATTGCTCTAAGAATTGCATAGAAAGGAAGAAAATACCATTCAGGGACGATATGAGCTGGTGTAACCATTGGGTTAGCTTCGATATAATTATCTGGATGTCCCATAAAATTTGGAAAGAAAAATACTGCTGCAGCAAAAAAAGATAAAAATACACTTAAACCAAACAAATCTTTAATGGTATAATAAGGACTAAAAGGAATTGTATCTTGAGTTCCCTTAACATCAATACCAATTGGATTATTAGAGCCAAAACGATGTAATGCAACCAAATGAAGAATTACAACACCAACAATCACAAAAGGTAAAACAAAGTGAAGTGAAAAGAATCTATTTAAAGTAGAATTATCGACAGAAAAACCGCCCCATAACCATGTAACAATATTCTCACCAACTAATGGTATGGCTGAAAATAAGTTTGTAATAACTGTGGCGCCCCAGAAACTCATTTGTCCCCATGGTAAAACATATCCCATAAATGCTGTAGCCATCATTAATAAAAGTATTAAAACGCCTAATATCCATAAAAGTTCTCTAGGAGCTTTATATGAACCATAATATAATCCTCGAAAAATATGGATATAAACTACAATAAAGAAAAAACTAGCTCCATTCATATGAATATATCTTATGAGCCATCCATGATTGACATCTCTCATAATTCTCTCAACAGAATCAAAAGCGTAATCAACATGAGCTGTATAATTCATGGACAAAACAATTCCAGTAATTATCATAGTTACTAGAGCAAAACCTGCTAGAGATCCAAAATTCCAAAAATAATTTAAATTTTTTGGTGTTGGATAATGATTAAGTTCATGATCCATAAAAGAAAACACAGGTAATCTATGATCAATCCATTTAACTACTGGGTTTTTAAATTTAGACTTTGACAATTATTACTCCTAAAATAAAAAATTAACCAATTTTAATAATGTTATCTGACAAAAACTTGTATGAAGGAACTTCTAGATTGGTTGGTGCTGGCCCTTTTCTAATTCTACCTGAATGATCATAGTGAGATCCATGACAAGGACAAAACCATCCACCATACTGTCCTTTTATATCACCTGATTTTTGACCAAGTGGGACACATCCTAAATGTGTACAAACACCTACTAATACAATAAATTTTTCGTTAGGAACTCTTTCCTCATCTGTTTCAGGGTGTCTCATTTCATCTAAAGAAACTTCTTTAGCCAACTTAATCTCTTCAGGTGTTCTATGACGAACAAATACAGGCTTTCCTCTCCAAGTAACAGTTATTGCTTGACCTTCTTCAAGCGAGGATAAATCCACCTCAGTAGATGCCAATGCCAAAGTATCTGCAGCAGGATTCATTTGATCAATTAAAGGCCAAGCAACTGACGCAGCGCCAATGCCAGCCATAGCATAAGTTGAAATTATTAAGAAATCTCTTTTACCTTCTTTGTTTTTTTTTGACTTAGAATTGTTGGACATTTATCTCACTTTAAGAATATAATATTTATATAACATTCTAGAAAAAAAATTCCAGTGTTTTTTAAAATGATTCTAAAAAAGAATTAATTTTTTTTAGGATTTAATACCAACTTACTTTTGGAGGCAAACTCATTAAGACGGCTTCAGTATTTCCACCAGTTTTCAACCCAAAAATTGTGCCTCGGTCGTATAATAAGTTAAACTCCACATAGCGACCTCTTTTTATTAACTGAAACTCTCTGTCTTGCTGGTTAAACTCTTTATTCCGGCTGCTTTTAATAATCTTTAAATAAGAGTTTAGGAATGTTAAACCAATATCTTTTATGAAAGATAAGTCTCTTTCCCAGTCTTCGTTGCAAAGGTAATCAAGAAAAATTCCTCCCACACCACGAGGCTCTCCTCTATGAGGTAAATAAAAATACTCATCACACCATCTCTTAAAACTAGGATAATAAGATGAGTCATATTTATCACATGTTTTTTTTAGTTCTTGATGAAATATATTTGATAATTTTATGTCCTTGAAAGTAGGAGTAAGATCACCTCCCCCACCAAACCAAATTTTTTTTTTATTACCTTTTCCTGTTACTAACATCCTTGTGTTCATATGGGCAGCGGGAACATGTGGATTACACATATGAGATACTACAGAAATCCCTGATGCCCAGAATAAACCATTCTCTTCTGCTCCAGGTATTTGTTGTCTGAACTCATTAGAAAATTCACCATGTACAGTTGAGATATTAACACCAACCTTTTCAAAAACGTTACCGCGCATTATTGATATAATTCCACCACCGCCTCCATCTCTTTCCCATTTATTTTGTTCAAAGGTTATTTGCTGTTTTTTATTAAATTTTTTGTTTTCAATTTCTTCAAAAGAGTTACAAATTTTATCACGAAGCTCTTTGAACCAAGAACTTGCTAGTTCCTTTTTGTGTTGTAATGTTTGAAAATTATCTAAACATTCTTTTTCGTTTAAATTTTTAATCATTTCATTTTTTACAGACATACTATTAACTTCTTAACTTTTTTCTAAGAAATTTGAAATTTCTTCTTGTGAACTTTTAAAATTATTATTTACCCAAAACTCTTCAGCTTGGAAAAATGCTTTTTCGACTTGATCAAATGTAAATTTTTTCTTTGATTTCATTATTTTTTCTCTAACTAATGGAAATTTAGGCCAATTTATTTCAAACAAATCAATGTCTTTTATTTTTTCTAAGGGCAAAACATGTAATAAAGCAAGTTTATACCAATTAAATGGTATACGATCTTTATAGAATAATCCTTGTTTTTTTAAATTTAAACCACACCTAAGTTGCCAAATTAATTGAAAAATATATATATGTTTTTCTCTAAGTGTTTGTATCTCCAAATTATTTTTAATTTTAATTTTTAAATTTATTATTTGTCTAATAAAATTTAAAAACTTAATTTTTCTTTTATTTAAATCAAACCTATTAATTATTTTGTCAATACAATGTTCCCCATACAAATGGATCATTATCACAGAAATTAAATCTAATTTTTCGTTTTGAACCAAAGTTATTCCGTTTAATTTAATAAAATCAATTATTTCAAAGTTTTTTAGTACAAATCCAGTTGGTATCTCATATCTGTTATAATTATTTTTATTAATTAGAAGATATTTGTCTAAAGTTAGTTTTTTCATCATTAAAAAACATTTATAACAACTCTTAGTTAATAAGATTTTATTGATCTCATCCCTAATTCTCTTGTTTGATAAATTAATGATTTTGGGAACTCTTAAAGTAATTTCTTTTTTGAGATTTTTTGATAATTTACTCTCAAAATTTCCAGAAAAACGACAAAATCTTACAATTCTTAAATAATCTTCTTCAATTCTTTCTATTGGATTACCTATGAAGACAAGCTTTCTTTTAATTAGATCGTTTTCTCCATTAAGAAAATCAGTTAAATTTCCTTGAGAGTCTAAATACAAGCTATTAATAGTAAAATCTCTTCTTTTGACATCATCATTCAAACTAGCAGCAACATCAACTAGTGCAGATCTTCCATAAGAAATTAGATCCTTTCTGAAAGTAGTTATATGGTATTCTTTTTTATTGATTATAATTGATATAGTTTTATATCTTATATAATTGTCCTTAACAATAATGTTATTTTTAGTTATTTTTTTTGCAAATTTTTTTATATCTTCATTTATTACAAAATCAATGTCCGTTACTTTTTCATTAGTAAGGTAATCCCTTAAAGCCCCACCAACAATCCAAATTTTAACACCAATACTGTCAGCTAAATTAAAAATAGCTTCAATATTCTGATCTATCTTAAAAAAATTTATAAACTTATTTTTTATATTCGAACACCTGATTACTTAGAAAAATTACCATCATTAACTTTTCCATCAATTATTGAGGGTGGTTGATAAGAGTAACTTGGATCAAAAGAATCTAATTCTAAATACATAAAACATAATAAAACAAAAACACAAAAACCTATAATACTTACTAATGCGGAGTAAAAAATTTGATTATTTTTTGTCAATTTATTTAAAATATATTTTGTTATGAAAAAAAGACCTATAGAAAATATTATTGCTAAAAAAATAATTAAATATCGTCGCACGGTGGAAACTCCCTTAAACCTAAACCAGCAGATATAGTTACTAATACCCTTGCTGTTAACCCCCAAATATTTTTATTATTATAGTTAATTTTCCATGTCATGGACATGCTTGATTTAGTTGGAGGTTTTTCTCTTAAATGATATTTTGGTGATAATAGATAATTAATAGGCGGGAAAAAAATTTGTTCCACCTCACTTAGATTTGGTTTTAACGCTTTTTTCCAATTTGAATCGGAATTAATAATACCAAGAAATGGTGTAACAACATAACCTGTCCCAGTAAAAAATTTTGGGAAACTTCCTATTATATTGTATTTCTCACTAGAAACATTTATTTCTTCTTCAGTTTCCCTTTTTGCTGTTTCTTCTAAATTTAAATCTTTTTTTTCTTTTTTCCCACCTGGGAAAGCTATTTGCCCTGCATGTTTTCTTAAATTATCTCTTCTCTTAATCATTAAAATCGAACTATTTTTTTTGATTTCATCATTAATAAATAATACTAAAACACTTGCTTGATTATATTTATCATTTGATCGCTTTTTATCACCTGCATTTCTAACTTTATTAATACATATTTCGAGATCAATTTTAGATACACTTTTTATCATATTTTATGTTCAAATAATTATTTTTTAAATATTAATAATGTATTATTATAATTTAAGAAACAATATTGAAAGTTTTATGTATTTATATTTACCTATAGCAGAACAACCAATACATTCATTAGCAATTTTGGGTATTGGAGCTTTTCTTGGTCTTATAATGGGACTCGTTGGGGTAGGTGGTGGATTTCTTTTAACACCACTTATGATGTTTTTAGGTATACCACCCCCTGTGGCCGTAGCTTCTGTTGCGAACCAGTTGGTTGCGCCTTCAGTTTCAGGTGTTTTGTCTCATTGGAAAAGAAGTAATGTTGATTTTAAAATGGGCACAGTTTTACTACTTGGAGGTATTGTAGGTTCTTCAATAGGTGTCATCTTATTCAATTTTTTAGGTAAAATTGGACAATTAGACTTTGTGATCAAATCATCCTACATAATTTTTTTAACTCTTATTGGAACCTTGATGTTTTCAGAGTCACTTAGATTAATCTTACGAACACGAAAAGGTAAAGTTACAAGAGGTAAGCTTCATCAGCATAATTGGCTTCACGGTTTACCTTTTAAGATTAGATTCAGGAAATCCAAATTATATATTTCAGTTTTATTACCTATTTTAATCGGGGTTGTAGTCGGTATCCTTGCTGCTTTGATGGGTATTGGTGGTGGTTTTATTATAGTACCAGCAATGATATATCTCTTAGGTATGCCAACATCTCTGGTAGTAGGCACATCTCTATTTCAAATCATTTTTGTTGCCGCAAACACAACTATTTTACAAGCATCTCAAAATCAAACTGTTGATATAGTACTTGCAACAATATTATTGTTAGGTTCTGTGATAGGAGTCCAAATAGGCTCGAGGTTTACAAATATTTTAAAAGGCGAATATTTAAGGTTGATATTATCTTCTATAATTATTTTAGTAAGCTTAAAGCTTTTAATTGATTTAGTTACTATTCCTTCTGATCTTTTTTCAGTTATAATTAGTAGGTAATCTCAAATGAAATTTTTTTTTCATATTAATCTAATTTTTTTATTATCAATTCTGACATCTAAAACATTTGCACTAAACCAAATAGTTGCTGATTTATCACAAGAAAATGTTAAAATTGAAACAGATTTTCAAGGTGCTAAGATACTTTTATTTGGTGCCTATGATGGTAAAAAAGGTGATGATATAATTGTAATTGTTAAAGGACCCAAAGGATTAGTCACGGTTCAAAAAAAAGAAAAAATACTAGGGGTTTGGGTAAATACAAGAAAAGTAAACTATATAAATACTCCTAAATATTTAAGTATTTCATCTAATAGGAGAATTGATGACATACTTAATAAAAAAACTCAAAAGATATCTGAAATTGGGTTAAATAATTTAAAAATTAGGATTCAACCAGGTATTAAAGTTGAAAATGAAAAACAATGGAGACAAGCACTTACAAGAAATATGTTGAAATCAAATTTGTGGAGTATAAATGAAAACTCTGTAAGTTTAAATAAAGATTCTCTTTTTAGATCTTATCTGGAATTACCATCGAATGTAATTACTGGTCGGTTTGAAGTTAAGATTTTACATTATCGCAACAGTAAACTTGTGTCACAGCAAATTAATTCAATCAAGGTTTCAAAATCAGGTATTAGTGCAGAAATTTATGATATAGCTCAAAATTATTCTACATTATATGGTATTTTTGCAGTTTTGTTGGCAGTTTTAGTTGGTTGGGGATCTAATTTAATTTTTAGAAAAGTTTGATGAGGAATTAATGACTAATAAAAATATAAGTAGGAAGTCACAAATTTCAAAACCAAGAAATAGATTATTCTTAGTTGTAGCAGATGATAGTAAGGAATTACATCAAGCCCTTTATTATGCTGCAAGAAGAGCTGCAACAGCTGGCGGAGAAGTTGCATTATTTAGATGCATTGAACCTATTGAAGGACAGCTTTGGGGAGGAGTTACTGAAATTATGGAAGCAGAGGCTGAACAAGCTAGTAAAAAACTACTTCTAGAATTAAGTGAATATTGCGAAAAGCTAGGGGCACCGAAACCTAGAACATTTGTTCGAAAAGGAATTCTTCATGAAGAACTTTTTAATTTAATCGATAAAGAAAAAGCTATAAGAGTATTAGTTTTGGGTGTTTCAATAGAACATGGGAATCCTGGCCCATTGATAAACTATGTAATTAATAAAGGTAGCACTGAGTGCAGAGTACCCATTACAATAGTGCCTGGAAATCTTACTGATGATCAAATCGATGCACTTGTTTAAAATAATAGTTGATTTTAATTACACTAACTTTATACGTATATTATAATTTAAGAGTGATTTATGTACAAAAGATTATTTATTATTATTTTAGGGATAATGTGTGTAACAATGGTAAAACCTGTAAAAAAAGCAACTGCCAGTTCAAGTAAATTTATAACGATTGAAACAACCAAAGGTAAAGTCGTCATTGAGACTTTACCGAAAATCGCGCCTAAGCATGTTAAAAGAATTAAAGAATTAGTTAAGCAAGGGTTTTACGATGGGATTATATTTCATAGGGTTATAGAGGGGTTTATGGCTCAGACAGGTGATCCCGATGGCAATGGTACAGGTGGATCTGGAAAGAATTTAAAAGCTGAGTTCTCAGATTACGAATATAAGTACGGTACTGTTGGAATGGCCAGATCAATGAGCCCTGACAGTGGAGATAGCCAATTTTTCATATGTTTTGATGGATGTGGTCATTTAACAGGTCAGTATACAGTATGGGGTAAAGTAATCTCGGGCATGGAAGCAGTTGAAAACCTAGCAGCAGGTGAACCTCCTATCAATCCGGATAAAATGATATCAGTTAAAATCGGTAAAAAATAAAATTAAATTTCCACAACTCTAATTGAATTTGTTGAACCAGATATTCCAAAAGGCATACCTGCAACTACTACTATTGTATCACCTTCTTTTGCAAGATTTTTAACTTTTATTATCTCTCTTGCCTCTTGTATTGCTGCTTCATAGCCTTGAACTTTACTAAAAAAAGGACAAGCTCCCCATAAAAGTGATAGTTTTCTTTTTACTTTAATTTCAGGTGTCATAACCACTAACAATAAATTTGAGCGTTCTCTAGACATTCTATAAGCCGTATTTCCAGATGCTGTAAAAGCAACTACAGCTTTTGCATTTACTGATTCAGCCAAGCTCACAGCAGAACGCGACACAGCATTATAAATAAAGTTTTCACTTCTTAAATTTTGTGGGCCATCACCTGGATGTATTTTGATATGATTTTCTGCAGATGTAATTATTCTATCCATAATGTTCACTGTTTCAAGAGGATAAGAACCAACAGCAGTTTCTGCAGATAACATAACTGCATCTGCACCATCAAAAACAGCGGTAGCAACATCCGACGCTTCTGCTCGTGTTGGTGATGGTGTTTCAATCATAGATTCCAGCATTTGTGTAGCAACAATAACTGGCTTACCTGCTTGTCTACATTTCAGAATAATTTCCTTTTGTATACCTGGAACTTCTTCGGGCGGTAATTCAACTCCTAAATCACCTCTTGCAACCATTATACCATCGCAAGATTCAATTATTTCGTTTAATTCTTCTAAAGCAGATGGCTTTTCTATTTTTGCAATTACACCTGCTTTATCACCAATATATTTTTTAACTTCTTCTACATCTTTTAATTTCTGAACAAAAGAAAGAGCTATCCAATCAATTTCTTGATTTAATATAAATTTGAGATCTTCGATATCCTTGGACGTTAAGGGACTTGTATCAAGCATTACATCTGGAAGGTTTATGCCTTTATTACTTTTAATAACTCCTCCTACAACGACTTCAGTTATTATTTTATCTTTTGATATATCTTTCACTTTAAATTTTAACTTCCCATCGTCCATGAGAATGTTTGAGCAAATTGACAAACTTTTAAAAATTTCATCGTGTGGTAAATTTACCCTTTTAAAATCTCCAATTCCTGGATCTTTATCAAAAATATAATTACTTCCCTTGATGACTTTTGATTCATTTTTTACTTCTCCAATTCTAAATTTTGGTCCTTGAAGATCAGCTAGAATTGCAACATTAGAATTCATTTCCTTTTCTGCTGATCTTATGTAGGTAATTCTTTTCAAGTGGTCTCCATGATTGCCATGACTAAAATTTAAACGAAAAACATTTACACCTGTTTTTATTAATTCTTTAATAATTTCTGGGTCATTTGTTGCTGTACCAATTGTTGCAACTATTTTAGTCGATCGAGGAAACTTAGATTCTGTCATTATTTATCCTTTAATTTATATATTTATACATTAATTTTAAAAAAATTATTAAATTTATTTATTTAAAAATTAAAATCGGCAAGCTATTTGCAAATTCCTAATATATTACAGGAGAAATATAGATGGCGCAGATTGTTCCCTTTCCACTTGATAAAGTTAGAAAGTCAAAAAATGAAAATATTTTTGAAGAAAAGCATATACTTCATATGATTAAAAATATTAGGCAAAATTATCCGCCATCACTTTGGAACACCGTTTATCAACTTACAAAACAAGGTCATATTGGTAATGATGAATACTATAGTTCTGAAGATGTAAAACCCCAAAAGTAAGTTTTTATTTAAAATCATTTCAAAAACAAAAGGATTTCAAATTATATAAAAGTCATTTAAAGTTATCCGAGAATGGTAATAAATTTTAAATATCCTATTTTATATACTTTTAGAAGATGTCCTTATGCTATGAGGGCAAGATTTGCCATTAGATCATCTCAAATATTAGTTGAAGTTAGAGAAATTAAATTACAAGAAAAACCAACTGAATTTTTAAAATCGTCCCCAAAAGGGACTGTGCCAGTTTTAATCACAAAATCAGGTGAAGTTTTAGAAGAAAGTTTGGATATAATTAACTGGGCTTTAAATAAAAATGATCCAGGTAAATGGCTTGCTAAAGGAAAACTAAAAAATCATGAGATTGTAAAACTTTTAGATGATCTTGAAGATAGATTTAAACCTAATTTAGATAAATATAAATATCCAAATAGATTTTCTAGGCTTGATCAATTTTTATATAGAGATAAAAATTTATGCTTTCTTGAAAAATTAAATTCTTACCTTGAAAAAAACAAATCACTTAATTGCGAACATCTTACTTTCCTAGATTATGCTATATTTCCATTTATCAGACAATTTAGAAATGTTAATGAAGAATGGTTTGACAAATTAAATCTTATTTTTTTAAACAAGTGGATAAATCAAATCATTGATAGTGAAGACTTTTCATCTATAATGAAGAAATTCAAAAAATGGGAACCAAATGATTTACCTATTTATACATATTTTGAATAATTTATTTATCTGGGAGAAATTTTATGTCAGAAGCATTTATTTGTGAAGGAACAAGAACACCGATTGGTAAATTTGGTGGCAGTTTATCATCAGTAAGAACTGACGACCTAGCAGCTTTACCACTTACGTCACTGAAAAAAAAATTAAACAAAACTGATTGGGAGAATTTGGAAGAAGTCTTCTATGGTAATGCTAATCAAGCTGGCGAAGATAATCGTAATATTGCAAGAATGGCTCTACTTTTAGCAGATCTTCCAAATACAGTTCCAGGTATAACACTCAATCGATTATGTGCTTCAGGCATGGAAACAATATCAAGTGCAGCACGCATGATTAAGTCTAGTGAGGCAGATATGACTATTGCTGGAGGTGTAGAAAGTATGAGCCGAGCTCCTTTTGTAATGCCCAAAGCTAGTACAGCATTTTCTAGGAATGCGGAAATTTATGATACAACTATTGGTTGGAGATTTGTAAACCCTAAAATGAAAGCTAATTATGGTATAGATTCAATGCCAGAAACAGCAGAAAACATTGCAGAAAAATATCAAGTTAGCAGAGACGACCAAGACAAAATGGCTCTTTCCAGTCAAATAAAGGCTTCTGCTGCAATTCAAAATGGAAGATTGGCTAAAGAAATTACTCCCGTAGAAATCCCTCAAAGAAAAGGTGAAGTATTCATATTTGATAAGGACGAACATCCTAGAAGTACATCAATCGAAAAACTTTCTTCACTTCCAACACCATTTAGAAATAATGGTACTGTTACTGCAGGAAATGCCAGTGGCGTTAACGATGGTGCAGCAGCGATGATAATTGCAAGTGAAGAAGGAGTTAAACGAAATCACTTAACAGCTAAGGCAAGAATAATTTCGGCAGCTAGTTCTGGTGTTGAGCCAGCGTTTATGGGTATTGGACCAGTTCCAGCTTCTTTAAAAGCCCTTAAAATAGCAGGGATTAAAATTAAAGATATTGATATTATTGAAATAAACGAAGCATTTGCTGCACAAGGTTTGGCTAGTTTGAGGTCTCTTGGTGTTGAAGATGACGATGATCGAGTAAATCCTAATGGTGGAGCAATAGCACTTGGTCATCCTCTTGGCATGTCTGGAACAAGATTAGTTCTTACAGCAACTCAAGAATTAATAGAAAAAAACTTGAAATACGCATTATGTACGATGTGCGTTGGTGTTGGTCAAGGCAGTTCTGTCATAATTGAAAGAGTCTAAATAATCTATTTGGATTGATATGCTTGTCGATCTATAGATACCGAGCTGACATAAACAAATACGTTATCATGTAATAATAATTTCTTATTTTTTAGATTATATGTTGTTATCCTTGCTCTAAGTTTTTGTTTTTTTCTATTATTTTTGAAATTTTTTAACACAATTACTAATTCGGAGAAAGCTGAGTTTTTTTCAATTTCAATCGAAGATATAAAACCTTGCAATTCGTTTTCAGTTATTTGTGCTTTTAAACGTGAAGATGAAAGAAGTATATCCCTAGACCTGACTCTAACTCTTACTATATCATTTAAATTACCTGGCAAACCTGGAACAACAAGCTTTTGTCCATTTAAATCAAGAGTTGTAATATGTAAGTTCTTATCATGCCGAGAAACTATCCCTTCTAAAATGGAGCTTGACTCAAATTTGCCTGTCAGATCTACAAATGAACTTCTATTAAGGATATTTGAAACACTTCCACTATCGATTTTCCTACCATTTTTTATTAATACGATTTGATCTCCAATTTGTGAAATTTCTTCGATTGAGTGGGTAATATATAAAATTGGTATTTTAAATTTTTTATTAAAATCTTTTAAAAAAACTAATATCTTGGCTTTGTATTTTATATCTAAATCTGACATAGGCTCGTCTAGAAGCAGATAATTAGGATTTTTTAAAATTGTTCTAGCAAGAACCACTCTTAATTTTTCACCTCCTGACAAATTCTCAGGTGACCTTTTTAAAAAAGAATTCAATTCAAGTTGATTAATTAAATAATTTTTACTTATTAAACTTTTATTTTGGATATTTAATTGATTCCTTTTTATAACAAAATCAAGGTTTTCTTCTACACTTAGGTGTTCAAATAATATTGGATTTTGAAACATTATTCCAAAGGGCCTCTTATTAGGAGGATATTTATCTATATCGTGAAGTTCATTTCCGTTAAAAAGAATTCTAGTTTCTAAATTATTAATAAATCCACCTAATGCAGAAATAATTGTGGTTTTTCCTGATCCATTTGGACCATATAAAATAGTTATACCATCATTTTTAAAATGATGCTCAAAATTTAAAAATAAATTTCCAATTTTACCATTTAACAAAACTGACAAATTTGACATTATTTAACTCTTACAACTGTTTTTTTGTTAAAATAAAATAGAATCAATAATATAATAAATGATAAAATTAACATTCCACCTGCTAAAATATGTGCTTTACCAAAGGATAATTGTTCTACATGATCATAAATCGAAATAGCAATTACTTTTGTTTTACCGTGAATGCCACCTCCAACCATTAGAACAATACCAAATTCACCTAAGGTGTGCGCAAAAGATATTATTAAAGAAGTAAAAAATCCTCTTTTACATAAGGGTATTATCACATTAAAAAAAGTATCTAATGGACCAGCCCCTAAACTATAAGATGTCCTAATAGTATCTCTTCCTATTTTTTCAAATGAAGCTTGAAGAGGCTGAACCCAAAAAGGAAGAGCATAAATTATAGAAGCCAGAACTAAACCGTAAAAAGAAAAAATTAATTGTTCTCCTGTTAGTATTATAAAAATTTTACCTAATACAGCTTCAGGACTAAAAAAAATAATAAGATAAAAGCCAATAACTGTAGGTGGTAATACAAGTGGTAGCGTTACAATTGTTTCAATAAATGGTTTGGTCTTTTTTGACTTAAATGCTAAAAAATATGCTAATGGTGTGCCTATTAAAGCGAGAAAAAAACAAGTTACAATAGCTAACTTTAATGTAATTAAAATTGCTATAAAATCTGAACCTAAATGGTGATAAATATCCATATTAAAAGACCAACTAAATTTGGAATTGATTTTGAGTATTATATCCTAACTAGATTATAATGGGGAATTTTAAATGTCATTTATAAAAACTGATGATAATGTAAGATTATTTTATGAATCAACTGGCAAAGGTGAACCAATAATATTTGTTCATGAATTTGCTGGTGATTACAGAAGTTGGGAACCACAAATTAATTATTTTTCTAGATTTTATCAATGTATATCATTTTGTGCTAGAGGGTACCCACCATCCGAAGTTCCAGAAAATGAAAACAGTTATAGTCAAGAAAGAGCATGGCGTGATATTTTGAGTATAATGGATAATCTAAACATAGAGAAAGCTCATATCGTTGGCTTATCTATGGGTGGATTTGCAACTCTTCATCTAGGGATAAATGCTGAAGATAGAGTGTTAAGTCTAGTAATTGCTGGTTGTGGATATGGTGCCATACCAATAAATAAAACTAATTTCAACAAAGAAGCAGATTTTTCAAATATTTCTTTAGATAGTGCAAAAATTATTTTAAATGAGGGAATGGATAAATTTGGATCAGAATATGCTCTAGGTCCTTCTAGAGTCCAATTTCAAAATAAAGATCCAAAAGGTTGGGAACTATTTAATGACCAACTAATTAAACATGATCCTGTCGGCTCAGCCAATACTTTATTGGGCGTTCAAAATAAAAGAGCTAATTTATATTCTTTAGAAAAGGAAATAAGTGGCATAACTTGTCCAACTCTAATTATAAATGGTGATGAAGATGATATGTGTCTTGAAGTAGGTCTATATTTGAAAAGGACTATTAAGACAGCAGGTTTGTTAATAGTTCCAAAAACAGGGCATACAATCAATTTAGAAGAACCAAATTTATTTAATAATCATTTACTTGAATTTTTTACTGCAGTAAATTCATCTTCGTGGGGTAGTAGAGATTATAGAGCAAAAATAATAAAATTCTAATCTCTGAAATTTTCATATTGTAATGGGTGCTTAATATTTAATTCTTTTATTAATTTAATTGCTGCTTGAAGATCATCTCTTTTTTTACCAGATACTCTTACTTCATCGCCTTGAATAGAAGTTTGTACTTTACTTTTTGAGGATTTAATTACCTTTATTATCTTTTGAGCTACTTCTCTATCAACACCTTGTTTGATTAATACAATTTGTCTAATGGAATTACCTGACGCAGCTTCTGGTTTTTCAAATACCAATGCGCCTGTGTCGACTTTTTTTCTAGTAAGGTGAGTAATAATAAGATCCTCAACTTGTTTTCTTTTCAAATCATCATCAGCTTTAATAATAATTTTATCTTCTTGCTGCTCTACCTCACACATGCTTCCTTTAAAATCATATCTAGTACTAATTTCTTTTTTTACCCCTTCTAAACCATTTTGAACTGAAGGCATGTCTATTTTACTTACTATATCAAAGCTAGGCATTTTTTAATTCCCATAAAGTGTTATTTATTATAATAATATTAAATTTTTATTTCTCAAACAATCTAAATAAAAGTTGATAGAAATTCCTTAAAATTATAGATTATGTATTTATTAATACTAACTATAAATAAAGTTTTTAATGGATATTATCTTTAAATTAATTTTACTTATACCTATAATTTTAAGTACAGTTTTTCTTTTTATAAATATTGGAATATGGACAATATTTCCATTCTGGATTTTATGTGGATTAATTGATGTCTCTAGACACAAAACAATGGATCTAAAATTAATTAAAGAATATTTCATAGGTAAAGGTTTTTTAACCTTTTTACTATCACCATTAAATCTTTTATCTGATCTTTTGTCGCATAGAAATCTTCATACTTATAACATTGAAGATCTTCCTCAAGGTCATCAAAATGAAATCAATGACGTTATTTCGCTATTTGATAAAAACTCTAAAGAAATCGCAAAGAGATTTAAAGAAAATCCAAATGATAATAGAACAATGTTATTTTATAAATGGTATGGATATGAACTGGATAATTCAATTGAAGAATTTAATAATGAATATAAATATATAAAAACTATTGGTGTTTCACTTTTTAGAGAGAAGACTTCAACGTCTAGACATTTTGGTCCTCTAAGAATGACTTATAGAATTTTGTATAATTTTAATAAAGTTAAAAAGGAAGGTTCTTTTATTGAAGCTGATGGTAGAATTCATAAGTGGAAGTCTGATCCATTGTTTATCTTTGATGATACATTAATACATCAAAGCTTTAACGAAGAAGATAATTTAAGATTTTGCGCTTTTATCGATATTATTAGGCCTTCTCATTTAGACAATATAATTAAACTGATTTTAAAAACTGTCGGTTTTTTATTAAAAAATACTAGAAGTATATTTTATAAAAATTGGAAAATGATATAAAAGCTATGCATTTGGCATTAGTATCTGTCTAACAACTTCTCCCTTAGACAATTTATCAAAACCTTCATTTAAATTATCAAATGTAATTTTCCCATCTATTAGCTTATCTACTGGTAAACGACCTTGTTTATATAAGTTTAGGAATCTAGGTACATCTCTTACAGGAACACATGAGCCCATATAGCTTCCTAAAATTGATTTTTCTTGTGCAACTAAATCACTATGATTAAAACTAAATTGAGTATTTATTGGTGATAAACCAGCAGTAACCACAGAGCCTCCATATCTTATTATTTGATAAGCAGTATTCATGGCTTGTATTACCCCAGCTAGATCAATAGCATAGTCAACACCACCATTTGTTAAGTCCCTTATTTCTTCAACCATATCATTGTTTCTACTATCAAAACAATGTGTTGCACCAAGTTCTTCTGCTCTACTAAATTTTGATGGATCAATATCAATAGCAATTATAGTTTCAGCTCCCGCCAATTTTGCCCCAATTATACCATTTAGCCCTACACCTCCTAGTCCAATAATAGCAACTGAATCTCCAGGCCTTATTCTAGCTGTATTAATCACAGCTCCTACACCAGTCATAACAGCACACCCAAAAAGAGCTGCATCTTCAATATTAAAGGCTTTATCAATTACAACTACTGATCCTCTATCAACTACATTATATTGAGACATACATGATATCCCAGTATGGTGATTAAGCCTATTGCCCTCCATATCTGTCAATCTGCTTCCACCTGACATCAAATCACCTTTGCCTTTTGTTGCAGCTGCGAGTTCACATACTTGAGGTCTTCCTTCAAGACATCTTCTACATCTTCCACAAGAAGGTGAAAATTGAAAAGCAACATGATCTCCAACTTTTATGTCTTTTACAGCACTTCCTAACTCAACCACTTCACCCGAACCTTCATGACCAATTACTAATGGTAGTGGCATAACTCTTGATCCATTAATAACTGATAAATCAGAGTGACAAAGACCTGCACCCATAACCTTCACAAGAACTTCATTTTCAAGTGGAGGTGATATTTTGATTTCCTCAATAGATAATGGCTTAGAGGTCTTATATGGCTCAGTTAATTTATTATTTCTAATAACTGCAGCTTTACATTTAATTGACATTTAAACACTCCTGTTTTTAATATTTACCGGTTTCCCATGAGGTGTAGACAAATAAGCTTGTGTCCAGTCTTCTTTTAATGATATCAAAGCATCTTGATCACTTATTTTCTTAATAATCAAAATTTCTTCAAGTGCGTTTAACCAACAAGAAAAATAATCATTGCTACCATCTAAATTTTTAGAGAGTGTTCTTTGTTTTTTAAGGGTAACTCCAAAAACTTCTACAAATTCTTTCCAGCTAAAATATCCTTTCTCAGATAATTGAACTGTAATAACAAATAATTGACTATGCCAAGGATTTTGGAAAACAATTTGATCTTCGGTTCTATTCGTGAATGGTAAATTATAATCAGATTTCATCTTTATCTTTTTAAAAATTAATTTGGTGAAAGTTTTAAATATGGTTCCCACAAGTCTAGAAATATACTGTCATTTTGACTTTCAGCTAATTCTCCCCACAACTCTGAAGATTTAAACTCCACTGTATATAATGGTAAAGGGTTCTCTCCAAAACCATGCGCATTTTTGTCAGGGAAAACATGGTTGTTGTTATAAGAATGAATTACTCCAACTCTTCCCATGGCATATTTTGGTAATCGTGTATGACCGCCACTAACATCTTTATTTGGACTGTAATTTTGTGTAATAACCTTATCGCCTATATCAAAAACAGGTTTTAAATTGGTGTCTCTAACAGAAGGACCTCCCCAACCTAGTGTTTTTTGAACATCTTTAGCTAACCAAGTTCTATGATCAAGTTTGACGTCTTTATCAGAAAACTTTGTTAAAGTTCCGTTTTTTGCTGCAGAAACATATTCTTTTAATTCATTTAATGAAATCAGTTCTTTATCTATTAGAAGATTAACAAGGGCAGCCAACCATTTTTCATAATAAGAAAAATTTATGTAGTCCTTTGGTGGCAAACACTCTCTATAATGACGACTAATATCTAAATTCCATTCACCTAGAGCTCCAGAAGCAAGAGTAATTGCCCATGCCTTAGCATGCCACTCATACTTGAAAGTTGGTTCAAAATTAATAACTTCATTTTCATCATTCCTTGGTACAGGAATTGATCCATCACCAAAACGGCCACCCATATCATGTAATCTGCTCATTTGATTTCCTTTGGCAATCCAGTACCTATCATTGAATTTCTAGTAACTAACTCTGCAAGTTCATTTTCACCCATATGTTCAGTACCTTTAGGTCTCATTGGCAATACCAAATATCTTATTTCTGCGGTAGAGTCCCATACCTTAATTTTAACTTTAGGATCTAAAGATAAACCAAATTCTAAAAGAACTTTCCTTGGTTCTCTTACTGTTCTAGATCTATATTCGTCACTTTTATACCAAGTTGGGGGAATGCCAAGGACTGGCCATGGATAACAACTACATAATGTACAAACTATTACATTGTGAGTTTCAGGTGTGTTTTCAACAACAACCATATTTTCACCCTGTCTTCCTTGGTAACTTAATTCTCTAATTGCTGATGTAGCATCATTCAAAAGTCTTTTTTTATATTCTAGATCTACCCAGGCTTTAGCTACTACTTTTGCACCATTTTTAGGACCTATTCGATTCTCATAAGTATCAATCAATTCATCTAAAGTTTTAGAGTCTATTAATCCTTTGTTTAAAAGTAAAGTCTCGACAGCTTTTACCCTTAATTCAGGATCAGATGGTAAATGTGAATGCGCATGATCATGTGAATGATTGTCACCCTCAGCAATATTTTTCTTATCACTCATCATTAATAACCTTAGATGTAATTCTGATTAACTCGGAATTAAAACTATTCTACCATTAACTTTTCCTGCTCGCAAATCAGACATTGCTTGGTTTGCTGTAGATAAATCTTGTCTCTTAACTGGCATTAATTTGATTTTTCCTGATTTTATTATATCTACAAGCTCTCTCAACTCTCTAAGTTCACCAACATATGAACCTCTTAATGTAATTGACCTCATTGGGACAAGTGGAAGAGATAGTTTTAGCGAACCACCATATAATCCAATTACAACTACCATTCCACCTTTTTTTACTAGAGACAATGCAAGATCTGAAGTTTCTGGCATTCCAACGAAATCAATGGCTGCTGATGCCCCAATTCCTATAACACTTCTAATTTTTTCTTCCTCGTCAGGATCATATGCTGCATGTGCGCCTGCTTCAATGGCTTTATCTCTTTTTTCCTTATTATTATCTATGACCAAAATTTTTGCTTTATGTACTGCTGATGATAATAAAATACCATTAATGCCAACGCCACCAGCTCCAATTATAATTATCCAATCTTCTGAATGAGTATCAGGTATTTTTTTTAACGCACTAAAAGCAGTTAAACCTGAACAAGCATATGGAGCAGCCACTGCAGGATCCATATCACCATAAGAAACAAGATATTTACTATCTGGTACAATTATGTGATCAGAGTAACCTCCATTCAGACGAGCACCTAAATATTTAGGAGCTTCACATAATGTTTCATTTCCTTCTTTGCATGCTTGACATATTCCACATCCGATCCAAGGGAAAACAATCCCACTATCCCCGATATTTACTTCTTTTGCATCTTCACCTTTGGCGACAACTGAACCTGTTATCTCGTGTCCTGGCGTAAATGGTAATTTCGTTCCTCTATCAGCTAAAGTGATTCTCTTACCATCCCCTAGATCAAAAAATCCATCTGCAAGATGAAGATCACTATGACAGACACCACATGCTAATATTTTGATTAGAATTTCCTTACCCTTGGGAATAGGATTTTCATAAACTCTAAGTGCTAATGGTTTTCCAAAGTTGATAACTTGATAACATTTCATAAACTAAACTCCCCTATTTGAAATATCTAACCTCTTCTAGAAGTTTCGTATTTGCTTGATATTTCATAATAATCATCAAATCCAATTTTATGTCTTAAATCATTAAAATCTAGTAATAACTCAGATCTATCTTCATCTTTCATTAGTAAATTTAATGAGTTTGTCATAGCTTTCATTGCTGAACTCATAACGGTAAGTGGATAAACGGCAAGTTTGTAACCAATTTCTGTCAATTCTTTCATGGATAAATTTGGTGTAATACCTCCCTCAACAATGTTAGCTATTTTAACACCAGGAATTTCTTTACATATTGTTCTCATTTCTTCTTTGTTTTTTGGAGCTTCAACAAACATGATATCTGCCCCAAGTTCATAAAATTTTTGTGATCTTAATATTGCCTCACTCAGACCATGAGTGTGATTGGCATCTGTTCTGGCCATAATTAAAATATCATAACCTTCATTTCTCATATCAGTAGCTGCCCTTATTCTATCAAATGCCTCCTCACGATTTACCACATCCTTTCCTGGAGTGTGACCACAACGCTTGGGCGCTAATTGATCTTCAATCAATATGCCAGCACAACCTGCCTTAGAACATTCTTTCAATGTTCTACGAACGTTCATGGCATTCCCATAACCTGTGTCTCCATCTACGATCATCGGTATATCAATTGCGTTACAAATATTATTTGCTTGGTCAAAAACTTCTGAGAAGGTCATAAGCCCAAGATCTGGAGATCCTATCCTAGAGGCGGACGCAGCAAAACCTGACATAAAGGTTACATCAAAATTTGCTTGTTGTATTAATTTAGCAGATAAAGCATCAAAACAAGACGGTATTGGAATAAAAAGTTTTTCTTTTAAAATCTTTCTTAAATTATCAGGCTTACTCATCATTTTATTTCTTTCTATATAAGTCCTGTATATCTTAATATTAAGAATTACTTAGGCTAAGTTAAAGCCTAGGTTACTTATATTGCCAGAGTCAATTGTAAACTCTGTCAAAAGTTCTTTTATATTTCCAGTTTGTCCAAAGCGATCAACTCCAAGAGGTATTACTTTATGACCAAGGACAGAGCCTAACCAAGATAATGTTAATTGATGACCATCAATTACTGTTAAAATTTTAGTGTCTCTTGGAACATCTTTTAATAAATTTTCAATAAGAGATTCAGTTTTATTTTGATTTGTAGATAAATGTTTATCTTTCCAGTTACTTAATAATAAATCTGAACTCGTAATAGCTAAGACTCCAATATCTCTAAATTTTTCTCCTAAATTAGCAGTTGCTTCAATAACTTCTGCTGCTATAACACCTTGATAGGCTAATATGATTTCTGGATTTGAACCAGGTTGCTTTAACCAATATCCTCCCTTCAAAATTTGATCTTGTAAATCTTTAGTTAATTCTCTAGATGGTTGATCAATAGATCGAGTGCTTAATCTGATATATACTGAACCACCATTTTCATCTTGCAAATAATTGAAACTATAGTTCATAATAATTGACAATTCATCTGCAAAAGCAGGTTCAAAACTTAATAAGCCTGGCTGACTTATTCCAGTTAAAGGAGTTCCTATAGATTGATGTGCGCCGCCCTCTGGTGCTAGGGAGACACCAGAGGGAGTTCCTACAATTATAAATCTTGCATCTTGATAACAGGCATAGTTTAGGGCATCTAAACCTCGTGCTATAAACGGATCATAAACTGTACCTATAGGGAAAAGTCTTTCATTAAACAACTCATGAGAAAGACCAGCAGATCCAAGCATTATAAATAAATTCATTTCAGCTATACCAAGTTCTATATGCTGGCCATCTGGAGAAAAAATCCATTTTTGAGCTGAAGGTATCTTCCTATCCTTAAAAATATCAGAATTATCTTTTCTACTGAACAATCCTCTCCTATTAATCCATGATCCAAGGTTAGTAGAAACTGATACATCGGGTGATGTGGTTACAATTCTTTGCGTAAATTCAGTATTGTTTTTTGCATAAGAGTCTAAAATTTTTCCAAACGCACTTTGAGTAGATATTTTATTATCATTAATCAAAATAGGTTCATCAATTACTACTTTATTTCCACTAAATTTTCTATGACCTGCTTTTTGAAAAGGTAAGTTTTTAATATATTCATCTATATTTAAATGTTTTTTTTCATCAGAAAAATTATTCCATTCCTCACCATCATTAATTTCTAATTTAGATTTAAAATCGTTCATTTGAGCTTTCGTCATAAGACCAGCATGATTATCTTTATGGCCCGCTAATGGAGTGCCCCACCCTTTAATTGTGTATGCAATAAATGCAGTAGGTTTATCATCTTTTATATTGTTAAATGCTTCACACAATGTTGAAATACAGTGACCACCTAAATTTGACATTAATTCTAAAAAATCAGAATCAGATCTTTTGTTAATTAATTTTGAAACCTCAGATTGATCGCCAATATCATCTAAGATTCTTTTTTTAAAAACTTCACCACCTTCAAATATCAAAGCTGAATATAATTGATTAGGACAATCATCAATCCATTTTTTTAATTTATTTCCACCAGGCTCTTTAAATGCTTCCTCTTGTAATTTTCCATATTTTAATACCACAAGGTTCCAATCAAATGCTGAAAAAACAGAGCTTAGTCGCTCTGAAAGTCCTTCATGAACAACACCATCAAGTGACTGCCGATTATAATCAATTATCCACCAAACATTTCTTAAATCATGTTTCCAACCTTCTTGAAGACATTCATAAACATTACCCTCATCAAGCTCTGCATCACCAACTAATGCAATCATTCTCCCTAGAGGTTTATTTTTATAAAATTTTTTTCTTGCAACATAATCCTGAATTAGAGAAATAAAACTTGTCATTGCAACACCCAAACCTACTGATCCAGTTGAAATGTCAACATCGTCTATATCTTTTGTTCTAGAAGGGTATGATTGTGCGCCACCAAAACCTCTAAAATTTTGAATTTTTTCTTTAGTTTGCAATCCAGATAAATACTGAATAGCATGAAATACTGGACTTGCATGAGGTTTAACTGCAACTCTGTCTTCAGGTCTTAAAATACTAAAATACAAAGCTGTCATTATTGAAACTATTGAAGCAGAACTAGCTTGATGACCACCAACTTTAAGTCCATCTTGATTTTCTCTAATGTGATTTGCATTATGAATCATCCAACAAGCAAGCCACAACACTTTCTTTTCAATTTTTTTTAAAATATCAACATCATTCATTTTTTTACTTTAGCATCTTTCAAATGGAATGAATGACTAAATATTATAAAAATACTTCTAAAATTAATATTATCTGCTAATATAAATCTATTAGTAAAATATTATATTAAAATAGGATTTTTTTGAGCAATATTGATAAAATAGATCAAAAAATTATTTTTTATCTTCAGCAAAATGGAAAATTAACAAATTTTGAGTTAGCTGAAAAAGTTGGCTTGTCACCTTCTCCTTGCTTAAGAAGAGTAAAAACCTTAGAGCAAAAAGGTTTAATAGCTGGTTATACAGCTATAATTGATGAAATTGCTTATGGTTATCCGGTAACTGCTTTTGTATCTGTTAGATTAGAGAATCAAACTGATCAAATTTTAAAATCATTTGAAAAAGAAGTAATATCTTTAGATGCTGTTATGGATTGTTGGTTAGTAACTGGAAATAGAGATTATTTATTAAGAGTTGTTGCGACTGACTTAAAAAACTATGAAATATTTATGAGAGAAGAACTCACAAAGGTTAAAGGTATTGCATCAATAGAAACAAATTTTGCGCTAGGAAGAGTTAAAACAATAAATACCTTACCTATAAATTATTAATAATTTATGTTGTTTGAAAATTGATAAAGAATTTAAAAAATATAAATGCTGGAGATTTAAATGTAAGCTACTTTGAGGCAGGTTCAAGAAAAGGTTTACCTGTAATACTTCTGCATGGCTTTCCATACGATATTCACGCTTACAAAGAAGTAGCCCCGTTATTAATGTCAAGCTGCAGAATAATTATTCCTTACTTAAGAGGGTATGGACACACAATTTTTTTACATAATGATACCTTACGTTCAGGTCAACAAGCAGCACTTGGATTTGACTTGTTAAAACTTATGGACGCACTCAAAATAGATAAAGCAATTTTAGGAGGATATGATTGGGGCGGCAGGGCAGCTTGCATAGTTGCTGCACTATATCCAAATAAGTGTTTAGGTATAGTTTCCTGCAACGGCTACAATATTCAAGACATAAAAAAGTCATCAATACCAGTTAAACCAGAAACTGAACAAAAATTGTGGTATCAATATTTTTTCCATAGTGAAAGGGGACGAAATGGTCTTTTAAATCAACGTCATGATTTTATAAAATTTATTTGGAAAACATGGTCACCAACCTGGGATGTTAATAATAATTTATATAATTTAAGTGCTAATGCTTTTGAGAATCCTGATTTTGTAGAAGTAGTCATTCATAGTTACCGGCATCGATTTGGGCTAGTATGTGGAGACAAAAGGTTTGAAAAATTAGAAAAGAAATTATCTAAACAGCCTGTTATTTCTGCGCCCGCCATAACAATTGACGGTGATAATGACGGCGTGACCGGATTATCTGATATTGCAAAAATTAAACAAAAATTTTCAAATCATCTCAAACATGAAATTCTTCCAAATATTGGTCATAATGTACCTCAGGAGGACCCTAAAAATTTTTCCAAAGCCATTTTACATATAATAAAGATTCACAAAAATTTATAAATTTGCAATCTTTGTGGGTATTCCAAATTCTTTTCTACATATTATAGCCAAACGTTTAATGCCCTCATCAATTTCTTTAATTGAAGGATTACCAAAGCAAAGTCTCATTTTATGTCTACCACTTTTGTTAATTGACCATTCATTTCCTGGATTTATAGCCACACCATCTTTTAATGCCAATTCGTAAAGACGAGATGTATCTACTTTTTTATGCATGTCAACCCAAACAAAAATTCCACCATCAGGTTTTTTATATTCAGCAGAAGAACCAAAATATTTGTCCAAAGCATTGCATATAGCTTCTGATTTTTTTTGCAATTTATTTTTTATTGTTTTGACATGTGAATTAAAATTTTCTTTACAAAACTCTGCCAGTGCCATTTGTTCTAATGATCCGCTACCTGCATCAGTTTTATAAGGTAATATTCTTGATAAAACTTCCCAATTGGCAATTAAATAACCAACTCTAAGTGCAGGTGCAATTGATTTAGAAAAAGATCCACAGTAAGTAACATATCCTTCTTTATCAAATGACTTTATCGCAGGGGGTCTTTCTTTTTCAAAAAGAAGATCTGCGTAACAATCATCTTCAAAAATTGGTATTTGATATTTTTTTGATAATTTTATTAGTTGCTTTCTTTTAGCAACAGACATTACTGTTCCAGTAGGGTTTTGAATTGTTGGGATCGTGTAAATATATCTTGGGATTATTTCTTTTTTCTGAAGATCATTTAACTCTTGCTCTAGGATTTTTAAATTCATTCCGTCTTTTTCTAGAGGTATTCCGACCATGTTTACACCAAGTCTTCTCAGCCTTGAAATAGTTCCTCCATAATTTTCCTCTTCAATTATTACTGTATCTCCTTTTCTAAGAAATGTCTGGTTTACAAGATCTAAAGCTTGCAATGAACCAGAAAGAACTAATATCTCTCTTTCGGAACAATTAATTTTTGAACTAATTTTTAATTGATTTGATATAAATTTTCTTAATGGTAAAAAGCCCTGAGGACCACTTTCTAGTCCATATTTCGCTAGAGTTTTTCCCTCTTTTAATATTATTTTATTGAGAGAGTCCTTTATAGGTTGCACAGGGATACTATCACTATCAATATGCCCTCCTACAAAATTGTATTTTGGAAAACCTTTCCATTCCACTGCTGGTTTTAGAGCGTCTAAATGTAAAAAATTATTAATGTTAAACATTTCTTCTCCTATATTATAAACTTATACCAAAGATTCCTTTTGTAAAATATTTATAAAGATTTATATTTTTACATAATGGAAAGAATATAGTTATGCTATCAATCGAAAATTGGATAAACAACATAAATTCCAATAAAAGATTAATTGAAAATGGTCGTTGGTTAAATATCACTTTCACATTTGGTATTGGAGAAAAAGATTATTTATTTGAGATCCTAAGTGGAAATGTATTGTCTATAAATGAAAGAGAAATTTTAACACAAAGTGGAACTTTTAAAATTTATGGTCAAAGGGATAGTTGGAAAAAACATTGGTTAAAAGTACCTCCAAGAGATTATCATGATATCTTTGCTATGCTTGCAAAAAAAATTATATATATAGATGGAGATCTAACCCCATTTATACAAAACCTTCAATATTTCAAGGATCTAATAGCTTCTAATAGGGATATGCATGACTGATTTAAACTTTGAGGATATTATTGGCAGATATTTTAATTTAAATTTAAAGAAGGACAATTATAGAATTTATGTTGAGGAGGCAGGACAGGGGACACCTCTATTATGCCTGCATACAGCTGGGTCTGATGGAAGACAATTTCGACATATTTTAAATGATAAAAGAATTACAAATAATTATAGAGTAATTGTTTTTGATTTGCCTTGGCATGGGAAATCCAACCCACCAGAAGGTTATGAATTGAAAGACTATAAACTAACTACAAATCTTTACAAAGAAATAATAATGTCTTTTTGTAAGCAATATGAATTAATTGATCCAGTTATAATGGGTTGCTCAATGGGTGGAAGAGTAGTCTTACATCTTGCCCTAGAACATTGTGATTACTTTAAAGCTGTGATTGCACTTGAAGGTTCTGACAAACTTGAACCTTATTATGATCTAGATTGGCTGCACAGACCAGATGTGCATGGTGGTTTAGTTCAAGCGGCATTTGTTTCCTCACAAATAGCACCTCAGAGCCCAAATAATTTTAAACATGAAACTTTATGGCATTATATGCAAGGAGGGCCCGGCGTTTTCAAAGGAGATCTTTATTTTTATTGGCATGACGGAGACTTTGATGACCGTTCAAATTTAATAGATACTTCAAAATGTCCAGTATATCTTTTATCAGGTGAATATGATTGTTCTTGTACACCTGAGCGGACACTAGAAACAGCAAAAAGAATTAAGGGATCTAAAGCAACTATAATACCAGGAATGGGTCATTTTCCTATGTCAGAAAACCCAGATTTATTTAAAACTTATATATATCCAATATTAGATGAAATTATAAAATAAACTTATCCGGCCTTTTCTATATTCCCACAAACACTTACAGCTTGACCAGAAATATTTTTCCCAAGAGGGCTACATAAGAAATGAGCTTGCTCTGCTAAATCTTCGTGAGTTACAAATCTATTCAATGACGCACCAGATAAAATTTCGTCTCTCATTACTTCGAAAGATACTTTTTTAACTTTAGCCTTTGCGTCAATAACTCGGTTTTGTCTCTCGCCTTCAACGATACCTGGTAAAAGTGCGTTTGCTCTTATACCCCGGGGACCTAATTCAATTGCTAAACTCTTAACCATGCCTATAACCGCCCATTTTGTAGCTGCGTACGGAATTCTGTAAGCAAAGCCAACTCTACCAGCAACAGAAGATACCGACAGAATTGATCCATCGTTATTCATACGTGGAACAACTAGTCTCATTGTTTCAAAATGACTTGTAATATTAACTTGTAAACACTCTTGCCAACCTCCTAGCGTTTGCTCACCAACACCAGCAGTCTCTCCTGCAATCCCAGCATTATTCACTATAATGTCAATTTCTTTTAGGTAATCAAACCCAGCTTCAACCATAGATGAGATCAATTGGGTTTGCCTAAGGTCACATACAACTGCTTTAATATTATCATCAATATCATTGACTTTGTTCACAGCTTCAGGATTGATATCACATACAAAGACTTTAGCTCCTGCCTTTTCAAATCTTTTAGCTATTGCGTAACCAATCCCATCAGCTCCAGCTGTTATAAGAGCTTTTTTACCTTCAAGAAGTTTTTCGTAGTTCATTTTTAACTTTCTAATTTATGTTAGTATTATTTTTTCCTTTTAGCCCTAACATTTCTCTTACTTCATCAGGTGATGCAATCTCCAGTGAAAGTCCTTCTAGGATTTCTCTTACCCTTTTTACTTGATCAGCATTTGTTTTAGCTAAATTACCAGGACCGTCCCATAGAGAATCTTCAAGACCAACACGCACATGAGAACCTAAAGAAGCACCAGTTGCATTCATCCTCATTTGAGTTGCTCCTGCACCGACAACTGACCACTCATAACCTACTTCACCAAATAATTTATCAGCTGTTTTTTTCATATGTAATAAATTGTCAGCATCAGCACCAATACCACCCATTATTCCCATAACAAATTGAATAAAGTAAGGACCTTTTAACATACCTTCTCTATGAAAATAATGAAGATTATATAAGTGACCAACATCATAACATTCAAACTCAAATTTAGTTCCATTTTCATAACCAAATGTCATTATGTTTTCAATATCTTCAAAAGTATTTTTAAAAAGAGAATACTTACTTTTTTCAAGCATTTCTTTTTCCCAAGGATATTTTAACTGATTATGTCTTTTGAGCATTGGGAAAAGTCCAAAATTCATTGATCCCATATTCAAGGAAGCAAGTTCTGGTTTAAAATGCATTGCAGGCTTCATTCTCTCTTCCACTGTCATTTGTGGACCACCTCCAGTTGTAATGTTTATCACTGCATCACACGAGTTGTGAATGGTTGGCAGAAATTTTTGAAATTCTTCCGGATCTTGAGTTGGGTGGCCATCATTCTCATCTCGTGCATGCAAATGCAGGACAGCAGCACCAGCTTCATGTGCTGCTAATGAATGTTCAATAACTTCTTCTGCTGTCACAGGTAAAAACTCTGACATTGAAGGTGTATGTATCGCTCCTGTTACTGCACAGCTGATAATTACTTTTTTAGCCATTTAAATATCCTCTCCTAATTCAGATTTAAGCTTTCTAATTAATGCAATCATTTTATTTCTTTTTTCTACTCTATTATCTCTTTGATCATAAGATAATCTTTTTCTTTGATCCATTTCTAATTTATTTAAATATTCTTCTGAATATTCAGGAACACTATTTTGCTCCTTAGCTAAATTTTGTATACCCTTTCTATATCGAGTAAAGGAATCTTTGATACCCTCTGGTGCATTTAAATCCATAATCTCAAAGGGACCCATAAATGCCCACCTTATACCTAATGCATGTTTTAAAGCTATATCTATATCTTCCATAGAAGCAAACCCTCCTTCGTGAAGTCTAACTGCTTCATTAAGAAGAGCACCCTGCAATCTATTTAAGACAAAACCTTCTGCCTCTTTATTTACGGTTATAGCTGCATATTTGGCCTTTTTGTATATTGAGACAGCATGTTTAATAATTTTTGAATCGGTGTTTTCCCCACCAGCAACTTCAACAAATGGAACAATATGGGGTGGCAACGCTGGATGAGCATTGATACATCTATGCTTGTGTTTAACAAGTTCCGAAATTCTAGAAATTAAGAGGTAAGATGATGATGAGGCAATTATAGTATTTTCTGATGTTAGTTTATCTAATTGTACAAAAATTTTTTTTTTAATCTCTAAATCTTCTATTACACTTTCCTGGACTAACACAGTGTCATTACAAATTTCTTCAATACTACTGTTAAGTTTTATATTAGAATTTATCCTAACTTCGTCAATATCGGAATTAATTATACGTAAATCTTGAATTAATTTGTTTGATGTTTTCTTAAATTTTGCAAAAATATTTTGATTTGCGTCATATACAAAACATTTAAAACCAGCATTTGCAAAACCTATTGCCCAGCTTGCTCCAATCAAACCCGCGCCACAGATCCCAATTTTATCCATTTATTGATCCTAAAAAAACAGCATCAAGATGCGGGTTTTGTTAATTTCTAAATTAGTCGTGGCAGCCACAAAGCCATTTCTGGCTGGTATATAACGAAGCCTAGACCTATTAACTGTATAATAACAAAAGGTATAACACCTCTATAAATACTTAATGTAGCAACTTCTGGTGGAGCAACTCCTTTTAAGTAAAATAGGGCAAAACCAAATGGTGGTGTAAGAAATGAAGTTTGAAGGTTAATCGCCATCAAGACTAAAAACCACACCATAGTTTCTTTACGACCGTCAAGGCCAGTTAATTGCGAAACATGATCACCAAAATCCAGTAGAACCACAAGTGGAGCGAATATTGGAAGAATAATTAAAGTGATTTCAACCCAATCTAAGAAAAATCCAAGTAAAAATGTCATTCCCATTAAAAGAAATAATAAACCCCAGGATCCAAGACCAGCCTTTTCGATGAGCTCCTCCACAATATAGTCTCCACCAAGCGATCTAAACACATACGCAAAACATGTAGCACTTAAAATGATCATAAAGACCATAGAAATAGTCAGACCAGAGGAATGCAAAACGCTCCTTAACATAGGTATAGTGAATTTATTTCCAATTATAGCTAATATAGTTGCTCCAAAAGCTCCAACTGCACCAGCTTCACTAGGTGTTGCCCATCCAAGCAGAATTGAACCCTTGATAAGAACAATCAATGCAACTGGGGGTAGAAATGCCTTTAAGACCATTTGGGGTAATTTACCCTTTTCATATTCCAAATCACCTTCTTTTAGGGCTGGCGCAACATTTCGGTCAATAGAACACCATACAAAAATAAATATTAAATACATTAAGGCCAATGTTAATCCAGGAATAACTGCTCCCATAAACAAGTTCCCGACAGAAACCTGCATAATGTCAGCCATAATAATTAACATAATACTTGGAGGAATAAGTATACCTAGGGTACCTGATGCAGCAATTACTCCAGTAGAAAGTGCATGGCTATATTTATTTTTTAACATTGTAGGTAATGCTAGTGCTGTCATCATAGTAACTGAAGCGCCAATGATACCAGTCATAGCTGCCAAAACGGTACCCATAACTGTCACAGACATAGCCAATCCACCAGGAACTTTTCTAAGTAAAATCTGTGTTGTTCTTAATAAGTCATTAGCAATACCACTTCTTTCCATCATGGTTCCCATAAAAACAAAGCTTGGTATGGCTACTAATATTAGGTTTTCTGCAGAAAACCCCCACATTCGAGGAACAAAGTTAAAAAACTCTGCAATTTTGAAAACTCCAAATAGATAACCTATAAATCCGTAAGTTATAGCTACACCACCAAGTATGAAACCAACAGGATATCCAATAAATAATAGTACACCCATCGTAAGGAACATAAAAATTGGGAGATATTCTATGATAATATCAACAAAATCCATAACTGCACCTATGCTTTCTCTTTTTTAAAATTATAATTTTCATATTCTCCAGTATATCTTTGCCAAGCAACAATCCTTGAAATTCTCCAGCCATATTTAAGCGAGAGAAGAAGCAAACAAACAAAAATAGTCATCGTTAATAAAGATGAATTTTTTATAATTGCTTCGTAGAAGCAGAATAATACTATAACAGACGGAGCTAAAGAAATTATATAAGATGAAAATAATTCATAATTTCGTATGACGCTGAATATCGAATAAATTACTGAAACAGAAGCTAATAACCAGATATAGTAAATCCAATTATTACCTTCAAATATTGATAACATTGCGGCTAATCCAATAATTCCATAAATAGTTCCAACAAACACTCCGTAAGCAGTCAACTCATATTGAGATTGAGCCAAACTTAGTTCCTTAGCTTCAGTTAAGTACGGTGTTTTTTGTTTATCAAAAATATAACCTGGAACTTTTGAAAACCACATTGTTTATCTCGTAGAAATCTTGGTAAATAATTTTTTAATCTTACTTACTTTTATCATAATCAAGTACCATAAGATCAAGTTTCTTTTTATTATCGCCCCAAATTACAGCGATTAATTGTATCATAACAGACATTCCACCCAAGAATAAAAAGAAATATCCAATAGGCAGGAATGTTTTTATAATCCATCTATTACTTAAACCAACTAATGATGCGGATACTTCTTTAATTATGTATGAATCTACCATATAAATCCAAGAAAAATATACACAAATAAGTGTGAAAGGTAGCATAAAAAATATATTTCCATAAAATTCAACTTTCGCCTTTGATCGAAAGTTAAAATTTTCTCTTAGAAAATCCACTCTTACATGCCTGTTGTGAGTATATCCATAACCCAAAACCAAACAGAAAACTACTGTATGAAGGTGCCATTCCATTTCTTGCATTAAAGTTGATTCAAAGAAAGAGCCAAAATTAGCCACCATCCAAATTTGTATCCAAACCAATTTTCTGGCAACCACATCCCACATTGTAATTATCACTAAGGGTACTAACAACCATGTACTAGCCCGTCCAACTCTATTTACAATTTCACGAAGTTTTTCGCTAACTGAAATTAGACCTTCCATATTTTGCTCTGTAAGTGCCATTATTCCCCCCAGAAAAGTAGACCGTTTGTAATTTTAATTAACTTATTAAATACAAAAATTCAATTTATTTATCAAAAAAAAAGTACACTTGTTAGCATAAATAACAAGTGTACTTAAAATTAAGTAATATAATTAGTACTTTTTAGCTTTTAGATAAGCTCTTGATGACCAAATACTGTAGTCTTCTCTGAACTTGTTATAGCTAGCAGTAATTTCTTTGAAAAGAGGGTCAGATGCTGACTTCTCTTCAACAACAGCATCCCAAGCTCTCTTAAACTTAGAAATTTCTGAGTCAGGCCAAGTCACAAATGTAACACCTTTTTTCTCAAGCTCTGCCATAGCAGGAACCTGCTTAGCATCGGATCTAACTAAAGCCCACCACATTGTGTCACGACATGCTGTGTTAATAACTGCTTGTTGTGTCTTAGTTAGGCCACCCCATCCTTTAGTGCTCATTAGAAGCTCACCAATTGATGTTTGCTGATGCCAACCTGGAAAATAGTTAAATTTTGCTAACTGATAGAAACCATAACTTAAGTCATGAGTAGGCATAGAAAATTCTGTTGCATCAATAACACCTTTTTCAAGTGCTGGATAAATATCACCACCTGCTAATAATTGTGTTGATACTCCTAATTTACTCATAACCATAGCACCAAGACCGAAGAAACGCATTTTCATACCTTTCAACTCTTCAACATTGTTGATTTTCTTTCTAAACCAACCTGATGTCTCAGGAGCGTGAGTTAGGCAGTTAAGAGCTTTAAGGCCATACTCGCCATAAATTCTATCTTTCAACTGCTGACCTCCACCATATTCCATCCAACCATGGTACTCACTAGCACCTGGACCAAAAGGAACAGCTGTGAAGTAAGAAACTGCAGGGATTTTACCAGCATGGTATCCAGGTGTTGTATAACCTGCATCTACTGATCCATTCTTAACAGCATCCCAAACTTCTAATGAAGGTACAAGAGCGTTTGGCTCGTGAAATCTCAACTGAACGTCGCCACCTGAAATTGACTTAACTTTGTTGGAAAAATAAACAGCAGCTTCGCCATTAATTGCGACCTGGCTACCCCACGTGCTTTGCATTTTCCAACGTAGCTTGTCAGCATTTGCTGAAACAGCTACTAAACTAGTTGCAGCTAAAGCTACAGCGCCTACAAATAGGCTTGATTTGAATTTCATGAAATTCCTCCCTAGTATTGTAATAGGCTGTAAAGAAATTATAAAAAATAATTCAATAAAGCCAAAATAAAAGAAACATTAGTTTCTCAACTGATTCATATCTTTCTTAATAATTTCAATAAAGGCAAGAAAAAACTTATAAAATTTCAATTATTTTTTTTTGCTTGACAGACTTTAGTTTTAATATTGCCTAAATTATGTTCTAATCTAATTAGAAAATATATTTTGATTAAATTTCAGACAAATTTAATTAAAAGTAACACTTGTTTTTTAGTTAATTAAAATTAAGAGAATTATACCTACAAGTTATTGATTATTAATAATTTTTTATAAAAACTAAAATTTTGGTTGCAATTTTATGCTTGATCTAATCATCAAAGTGACCTGAAGATGCAAAATAACCACCATGAGTTGTAACTAAAGAATCTGTAGAAGCAATAAATCCATCTTTTTTTTCAATTAAACTTCTGAATTCTTCTGCATTATCTTTTGGCTTATAACCAATGTGTTTGGCATATTTGTTATCGATTAGCACCGAATCGTTATTTGATACTCCAAAAATTACAGAGTGTTGTACATTAGGACAATTTATACACGCAATAATAAGGCTCCTCAAATCATCATAACTTAACCATGTTGAGAGCATTCTATGATCTTTAGGCTCAGGAACACATGAGTAAATTCTTACTGATACGGTTTCTATTTTGTATTTGTCCCAATAATACTGAGCCAAGGACTCTCCAAAGACCTTTGACAAACCATAATTGCTATCTGCTCTAGGCATTACTTTACTATCTATAACTTCGGATCTTGGATAAAAACCAACTGTATGAACTGAACTAGCCCAAATAACTCTTTTAATTTTATTCTTTCTGCATGCCTCATATAGATTATACATGCCTATAATGTTTGAATTTAAAACATTATCCCAAGAACCTTCTATACTTTGACCACCCATATGAACTATGCAGTCTATATCTTTTGTTAATTTTAATATTGATTCTGTTGAGGCAAGATCAGCAATTTCAACTTTCTCATTATGAAATTTTTTTTCTAAATTTACCTTGTCAGAAATTTTAAGCGAATCACATTCTTTAGATAATGTTTCCCTTAGTTGATTGCCTAAGGCCCCAGCTGCACCGGTTAAAAGAATATTTTTATATTTATGTTTAGACAATTAATTAATCCCCTCATTAATTTGGTTTTTTATATATTCTCTCCAAAAAGTGAATAGCCCTGCTGAAATTACAATTAATGATCCTATGACTATTTCACTCTCCAATTTCTCATTAAACATTAATACACCAATTATAGAAACAAAAACTAACTGAAGATATGTAAATGGCTGTAATATTGAAGCCTCACTATGTTTGAAAGCAGTTATCATCAAAAAATGCCCTCCAGCTCCGAGCATGCAAACTAGTAACAAATATATCCAATGCGCGTTATCAACGAGTGTGTAAAAGAAAGGCCCTACAGAACCTAATATTACAAATCCTGTAATACCAGTATAAAAAAGACTAGTGTCAGGACTATCTTCACTAGAAACATATCTTGTTAAAATTTGATAAATAGCGAATGCAATTGCGCACCCCAATGCTATTAGAGATAAAGGGTCAAAGACTTTAGTACCTGGCCGTAGCATAATTAAGATACCCATAAAGCCAATCAATATTGCACTCCACCTTCTCCAACCTACTTTTTCTCCTAAAAAAATTACTGATAATGCCGCAACTATTAGAGGACAACTTGCAAAAATAGCATGTGTCTCTATGAGACCAATTTTTAAAAAAAGATAGTGAGCAAAACACATCTCTACAGCAAGAATAGTACCTCTCAAAATTTGGATGAGTTTAAACTTACTTTTTGAAACAAGAATAACACTTTTGTTTCCTATACTGTTAATTGATATTACAAATAGAAATAAAAACAAATATCGAAACATATTAATTGCTATTACATTATAATAATCTGTTAGGTATCTTGTAACCCCATCCATTACAGACAAACATGATACAGCAGCAATAATAAATAATATGCCCTTTGCATTAGAAGAAATATTTAGAGGCATAATTAATTTTTCTTTCAAAGTTTTAATAAAAATCGATTGTCCTTTTAATCCCATCTTCAAGGGAAGTATACTTAAATTTTTTAAATATGTTAGAGGGCTCATTTCCTCGTATTTCATCTACTACACTTAATGGATTGCCCTTGATACCTATACTCGCCAGTGGTATATTTTTTTTAATTAAATTTATAAAATGGCTAACATCGGTTGTTATTCCGTTTATATTAATAGTTAATGCACCTGAGGGAATTTGATCTATTGATATTTCAACTAAATCCGCAACATCTTGAACATAAACAAAACCTGCCTTGCCTGTAAAGTTTACAGTGTAACTATCTCCTAGTTTTGCCGCCTTGCAGGCTAAGGTTACTCCTGCAGTTCCCCCAACTTCTCTTCCTGGCCCATAAATTACATATGGCCTAATTCCAACACTTGAAATTCCAGATTCATTAAAATACGCCCTTGCAACCCCCTCAACCGCCAACTTATATGCACCGTAATGAGTTTCTGGAAATGGGTTATAATGATCTTTTAGCCCAAAAACACCTGCACTGCTTGCATAAACTAAAAACTTAATATTATTTTTTTTCAAAGCTTCAAAAACATTAATTGAGCCGAGGAGATTTACTTTGGCACCTAAAATAGGGTTTGAACTACAATCTGGGGTCATTAACCCAGCTAAATTTATAACATGGTCCATATTATTTGTTGCTTCTTGGACCTGATTATAAATTGTTATATCACCATTAATAAATTTGATTTTATTAATATCCTCACCAACAACAAGGCTGACTAATTCTTTTTTGATTTTTAAGTCAAAAATTGAAACACTATAACCCTTTTTTAAAAATGCTCTTACTATCCAGCTTCCTAAAAAACCACATCCTCCAAAAATAATTACTTTTTCCATTTAACCTCTCTTATTCAATACCATTGAATTAGCAGCCTTTCCTATTTCTTTTATACATTCAGCAGCTTTAGGAAAATGTGCAGAATTGGACAAAAAACCATGGATCTGACCAGGATATAATTTATAAGTCACTTTATTGCCAAAGGCCTTTAATCTGCTTGTGTAAGCTATTCCTTCATCTAGCAAAGGATCCAATCCTGCCGCAAAGATAAATGTTTCAGGTAGATTATATAAATCCTTGGCAAAAAGCGGTGATGCTTCCCAGTTAACTCCATCATTACTTGAATTAAGATAATGTTTAACGAAATAGTCCATAGTATCAAAAGTTAAAGTCATGCCTTCTAGAAAAACATCCATAGATCTCATCGTTAGCGTTAGATCGACACAAGGATATACTAACAACTGACCTCTTATCGGAATTACTTTTTTATCCCTTGAGTTAATACTCAAAACAGTTGCCAAATTACCACCAGCGCTGTCACCACATACGAAAATATTTTTAAGATCAATAAAAAATTCTTTTTCAAAATTTACAAGGCTATTTAGAACATCCTTTACCTCTTCTACCGCATAGGGAAACTTATGTTCTGGAGACAAACTATAATCCACAGCCACAACAATCATTTGAGACGCTAAGCAAATTGATCTGCATGTAAAGTCATGAGTATCTAAATCTCCCATGACAAATCCACCTCCATGAAAGAAAACTATAATTGGAATTTTAGTTTTTTTATTGAAGTTATTTGGAAAATAAAATCTTAATTTAACATCTTTGTTAAAGCGGTTTTTTATTTTTAAATTTTCTACATCATAAACTTTTGGAGGTGTTAAATTATCTTCCTTTAACTGTCTCAAACGTTCAGTTCTTAATTGTACTGGATCTAATAAATGATGTAATTTTGAATTATTTTTAATTCGATTTTTTAAAAAAATATCAGTTTCTTTATCAATTATCATTGATCTATATTTTCCTATACTGATTTGTTGTGTTCTTTTAGCTTTATATTTTTAATAAAGTTTATTTATAATAAAAAATCTAGTGAATTTTTTTAAAGGAGAAAAGCATGACTACATTAAAAGGAATTATAGCACCTTTTACAACTCCATTTAAGGCTAATGGAGAAATTGATCTTACTTTGATAAAGCCACAAGTGGATTGGTTAATTGAAAATGGTGTTCATGGTTTAGCTGCTGGAGGTAGCACAGGTGAAGGTCATGCTTTAAGTCGAGAAGAGTATTTATCCCTAATGACAGAAACCGCTTCATCTTTAAATGGCAGGGTCCCTTTGGTTGCTGGTATTATTGCGAATTCGACATCTGAAGTAATTGTAAGAGGTAAGTCAGTAAAGTCTCTAAACGTTGCAGCCCTTCAAATAACACCACCAAGCTATTTATTTAGGCCTGATGATGATGCAATGGTCAGACATTTTAGAGAGATACATGATGAATGCCAGATACCAATATTAATTTATAATGTTGTTCCTTGGTGCTATTTATCACCAGATTTACTTTTAAGAATTATGGATGAAGTCCCAGGAGTTTTGGGGGTAAAACAAAGCGCCGGTGATATGAAACTTTTTGCTGACCTAATTAGAAGAGCAAACCCTAAAAATATGATTTTTAGTGCTGTTGATGCTCTACTTTACTTATCATACAAATTGGGAGCCCCAGGATCAATTGCAGCGATTTTAACTGCTGCCCCAGGTCCATCTGTTAAATTATGGGACGCTGTCATTGATCAAGATTGGGAAACGGCAAAGGATCTTCATGAAAAACTAATGCCTTTATGGGATGCAATTGGCTTAGATAATATGCCATCTTTATGTAAATATGCTCAAAGTTTTCAAGGTCTTGAAAGTGGCTTTGCCAGAAGACCAACCTCTCCTGCAACCGATGATCAGAAAGAAAAAGTCAAGGAGGCCCTAATTAATCTAAACCTTATAAAGTAAGATTGGGAGGATAAACATGAAACTTAATTATCCAAAGCCAACAGAATCAATACAGGCTGCAAAAACTGACTTAAAAAAATGGGGTTATTGTTTACTTAAAAACGCTATTCCACCAGATCTAAATAGCAGGGCTATGGAAAGATTAATTGAACAAGCTAATGCAGAAAAAGAATTAAATCTTGCATATGAGGATGGCAGTGAAAAAAAGAAATGGGGTGATTTCAATAATAATGCTGATGCTCCTGGAGTAAACCAACGAGTATGGATGTTGCCAAATAAAGGTAAAGTATTTTTAGATATTTTAGCAAAACACAATTATGTGGATTGCGTAAAAGAAATTGTTGGAGATGAATTCCTAGTTTCAAGCTTTGGAGCAAATATTGCTAAGCCAGGTGGCGTTGCAATGGATCTTCATACTGATCAATGGTGGTTTCCAGACCCAGTTAGTCGAAATGATGATTTTCTGCCTCCAGGATCTATTAAAAGAAATAAATTTAATATCAAAATCAATGAAAATATTAGTAACAACAACGAACTTATTTCAAGGCCAGCTGTAACTAATGTTTTAATAATGCTAAATGGAATGAGTAAAGAAAATGGTGGTACGCGTATTGTCCCAGGATCTCATTTATTTGGACGTCATCCAGATAAAGTTTTAGATAAAGATATAGAAGTTATATCTGCTGAAGGCCCTCCTGGTTGTGCTATTATTACTGATGGTAGGGTATGGCACGGAACAGGTGCAAATATTACAAAGGATAATAGGCTTGCGCTATTAATAACTTTTTGTGGTCCACAATTTAGGCCTCAAGAGAATTTTACCTTAGGTATTAAAAAAGATGTTTTTTCAAATTTAAATGATTATCAAAAAGAATTACTGGGGTTTAAAGTTTGGAATGGATATGGAAGAATTGGAAACCCTACTGATACATTTCTTGATATAGAAAATCATGAAATTGGTGAATTAAAAATTTAAACTATTGCCTTAACTTTGTTTAAGTATCATAAAATCTAGCTAACGATTAGATTGGTATCTTATGAATTTTATAATTGAAAATGCTAGGTGGTTGTTAGCAACAGCTCTTTTGTATTTTAGTTCCTGTTTTGGACAAACTTTTTTTATCTCATTATTTGCTGGTGAAATTAGACAAGCATTTGATTTATCTCATGGTGATTGGGGCGCCATCTATTCTGGAGGAACATTAGTTTCTGCTATGGCCATGTTAGTTTGTGGGGGGTACATTGATAAATATAAAATTACATCAAATATAAAAATTGTAATTATTTGCTTAAGCCTCCTTTGCTTAAGCATGACCTTTATTGAGATTGTTTGGCTTCTTCCATTTATAATTTTTGGTCTCAGATTTTTTGGTCAAGGAATGTTAATACACATACCTGCAGTGGCTATCGGTAAATGGTATGGGAAAAACAAAGGTAAAGCTCTATCTTTATCAATAATGGGATTTTCCATTGGTGAAGCAATTTTCCCTGTAATATTTGTAAGTTTGTTCACAATTATTGGCTGGAGAAATAGTTGGATTGTGGGGATGATTATTCTAGTATTATTATTACCAATAATATTGAAATTATTATCCAATGAAAGAATTCCTAATAGCAAACAAGAAAATATTTCTAATCAATTAGGAATGCATAATAAGCATTGGACGAGAAAAGAAGCTCTTAATCATTGGGTATTTTGGGCTGTAATAGTCCCCTTTTTAATTCCTCCAATTTTTTCTACTGCCTTCTTTTTTAATATGGTTCACTTAACAGAAATTAAAGATTGGTCTTTAATTTCTTTTACTGCCCTATTCCCATTCTATACTTCAATGTCCATTTTCACTACGTTATGCTCTGGTTGGATACTTGACAAATTTGGTGTTGAAAAACTTTTACCATTCTACTTACTACCAATGTCCTTGGGATTGTTAATAATTTCTTTCGGTAACATATATCTTCATGCAATGATTGGACTTGCCTTTCTAGGAATGACCCAAGGATTAGCAATGACAATCGGGGGAACTTTTTGGCCAAATTACTACGGAACAAAAAATTTGGGATCTGTTAGATCTTTATCAACATCAACAATGGTGTTTGGGACTTCATTAGGTCCAGCAATAGTAGGCATGCTATTAGATTTTGGACATAATTATAATTCTATTTTATTAGGAATGTGTATATTAGCTATGATTGCAAGCATTTCTTTGGCTATTACCATGAAGCATGCACCAAAACTATTATCTAACAATATCAAGAAGGGAGCTTAAGATGTTGAACATTTATCTTTCAGGAGAAATTCACACTGATTGGCGTGAAGAAATAATCAATTTATGCAAAAATGAAAATTTAAATATTTCTTTTTCCTCACCAATAACAAATCATGAAGCATCTGATAATTGTGGAGTCGAAATATTAGGACAAGAAGAAAAAAATTTCTGGAAAGACAGTAAAGGTGCAAATATTAACTCTATAAAAACAAGAAAAGCAATTAAAGATGCTGATATTGTTATTGTTAAATTTGGAGAAAAATATAAACAATGGAATGCAGCTTTTGATGCAGGTTTTGCTGCAGCTTTAAACAAATCTATAATTGTAATCCATAATGATGAACATCAACATGCATTGAAAGAAGTTGATGCGGCAGCATCTGCTGTTGCAAAAGATCAATATCAAGTTGTAAGAATCCTGAAATATATTCTAGAAGGTTCTCTAAATTAAACTAAGTTAGAAAATTTTAATGTTTCATATAATTTTATATAATCCTGAAATCCCGCCTAATACTGGTAATATTATAAGGTTAGCAGCTAATACTGGCACTCAATTACATTTAATTAGACCATTAGGTTTTAATCTAAGTAATAATTCACTGAAAAGAGCGGGGCTAGATTATAAAAAAGATGCAGATTTTTTTTTACATGATAGCTTTGATTTATGTTTAAATTCAATAAAGTTTAATGAAATTTATGCATTCACCAAATTTGCTAAAAAAACTTTTACTAAAATAAAATTTAAAAGAAATGATTGCTTCTTATTTGGAAGTGAAACCAGCGGATTACCTGATAACATCTTAGATAAAATAAAAGTTACAAATAAGCTTAGGATACCAATGATTATGAATAGTAGAAGTCTTAATCTAAGTAACTCCGTGGCAATAACAGTTTATGAAGGACTAAGACAAAATAAGTTTGAAAATTTAGTTTAAAGTTTAGTTTAAGGTTTAAGTTTTAATATGGGTATTTATGAATGGTTGTCTATTGCACTTATTTGTGTAGCAGGTGCAACAACACCTGGACCAAGTGTTTTAGTAATTATTTACATAAATAATACTAGAGGCTTTTTGTCAGGAATAATTGCTTCATTAGCGCATGGGTTTGGTATATTTATTTATGCCCTAATCTCTATTTTCACCATAAGTTTAATTGATAAAAATTTACCCTCTATAATACCATTCATTCAATTGATGGGTGCAATATTTCTTATATTTTTTGGTTATAAAATGATGTTTTTTAAAACAAATGAAAAAAACATAAACGAAAATTATATAATATCAAAAAAAGTTACAGATAGTTTTTTTTGGGGACTTACAACATCTTTAATAAACCCTAAAATTCTAATTTTTTTTACATCTGTATTTAGTCAGTTTATAAAAAATGACTTTAATGACTATAACAAAGTTGGGATTGGATTATTAGCAGGAATAATTGACACAGTCTGGTATATTTTAGTTTCTTACTCAGTTAACCTTCCAAAATTAAAAAACTACATTATCGTTAATCAAAAAATAATTTTTTTATTTTTTGGGTTTATTTTAATTATCTTTTCTATTTATTTAGTTAGTATGTCAATTGAGTATTTTATTTGATAATCTATTAGACCCATTATCTGATGATATTTTTAAAACATCAAAATTTTGATTATTTTCTATTTTAATCCAATCAATAGTACTTAATTGATCACATTTTGGGCAATGTAATTCCCAATTATTATTTTTATTACCACAGGAATAACAAAAATAATTAAATCCTTCTTTAGCGTTTGCAGCTTTTTCAAGATAATTCTTAACTACTTCAGGATTGTTTTGAGATCCAGCTATATCAGCCAACCCTTGATATGCTTTTGTTGTAAGTTTTTCCTCTGGAATATCTTTTAATAGTTTTTCAGCCTCTCCCCAAATTTCCTCTGAAATAGCGTAACATGCCACTTCTATTTTAAGATCATTGTTAATTTCTTGGGAAGATTTTTTATTCAAAAGATTAATCGCTTTTGAAACACGAGATCCTGGTGTTTTTAAATTCCATTTTTTTGATAGTTCTTCTAAAATATCTGGGTTGGCAGTTAACAGAAAAGTTTTTTCTAATTGATCGATTGACTTTGTCTTTGAACCAATACCTCTAAGCAGGCCTGACAACTTTACAGAAACCCCAATATGACTTGGTTTTTGCTTAAAGGCTTCTTTTAAATGATTGGTAGCAAGATAACTTTTTTCATCTTCTAAGTAATCTAATGCCATTAAGTAATTTAAATCCGCAGATATATTTTTGTATATATTATCTTCGATATAATTCAGTTTTTTTAATTTATTGAGATATACAAGAGAATTTGAAATGTCTTTCAGCTTTGCATATGAAAATAATAAAACTTCTAGAATTTGTTTTGACTTAGGTTCAAATTTAAGAGCCTTTAGACCTTCATTAATAATTTCATTTAAATCTTTTTTATCAAATATTGCTTGTCTCATAAGTGCCAAATGACCAACAAATGCTGTAGATGGTTCATCAGTAAGCTGTTTAAAATAATTTTTTGATAATTTTTCATTTTCATTAGAGTTTTTATTTATTTTGTTAAAGACATTAATGTGTGTGTTTAATAATTTACCCAAGTTTTTATCCTTGGTATTCCTTGATACTAAAGCAGCTTCTTTTGCTGCAGTTTCTAATTCTCCATGACTTGCTAATAAAAATGCCTTTACTAATTTTTGTTCGACTTTTTTATTATTGTTAGCTTCAAATCGTCTTAATGTCGCTTTTGGCAAATTCAAAAAAGCTAGCCAAATTCTGTCAATAAAAATTAAAATTACAGAAAATAAAATAATAATTAGAATAAACCTGTCTGTAGGTATTTGAATTCCCCACTCCATCCAATTTATAGATGTTACTCCTGGATCCTCAGAAAAGAACTCTGATAAATACCATATGATGGAAATAAATATAATTAGTTTTAAGATTTTTAAAATCACTTATTCACTCTTTTTTTAATTTTGATTTAATGCTCTTTCAAACCTATTTATTGAGTCTTTTATAGTTTCTTTCCAATTCTCAGGAAGTGTCTTTATGATAGATAAAAAATTATTAAATTTTTTGTTTTCAAGTTCTTTTTCTGCCATTGTAATTAATCCTCTAGGAGTGGTGTTGTCTGAAAACTTTCTAAGCTTTACAAAACCTGCAAAATAATTTTTCAATCTATTCAAATAGGTTTGTTCACTTAAAACTTCCTCGTAATTGGAAGATGAACCAAAGTCTTTTTTTGAGAGAAGTTTCTCTATTATTATTTCGCCTTCTTTTATAAGTTCTTTTTGAGATTTCTCATTATTTTGTGAAAACTTTATGAGTTCGTAAGAATTTTCAACTTGAACAGCATTATTATTTTGTTCTATTTCTTTATTTGCTGTTTTAGTTTTGTTTTCTAAAATTTTAATTTTATTTGAGATTTTATCTAGCTCTTCTTTTATCATTAATAATGAATTACCTTGATTTTCAATTTCGAGATTTATTGTTTCGCTAGTATTGGAATCAAGAGTATTAAGCTTATTTTTTAGTAATTTAATTTCTGTAATAATTTCATTAATTTTTAAATTTTCTTTACCTTTTAAAGCCTCAATCTCATTGTTTAGTTGAATGATTTTATTTGACTGTTGTTCAATATGATTTGGCAAATAATATACTGTTAACCAAATTAAAATTATAATAAACGAAAAGACGGTTATAAATGGTATTAAAAAAATAGGATTTTTTAAAATAATTGTTTTTTGTTTTTCATTTACTGGCTCCATATCGATGATTGTCTCTTTATCACTCTTAGCTTTATGAGTTTTGGCTTTTATCATCGTCATGTCCCTGTTGACTAAGGTAATTTAATTATATTATCTAAAAATTCTTTAGTAAAATTTTTCTTGATAATTTTTATATTTTTCCAACCTAAACTCTCTGCTTTTTTAGCAACATTTTCACTATTAACATATAAAGTTGCTTTATTTTTAACAATGTTGAATAAATTGTAATTTTCTAAAATTTGTTTTGTAATTGATACATTTCTTGACGAAAATAAGACTAAATTTAAGAAATCATATTCAATTAAATCCGTTTGCAAAGGTTTTGGTAATTCTAAAATTGGATGGGTGCTATAACCTTCGATAATTTCTATTTTTCTGTTGTTATTTAATAAATTTTTTTCAAATTCAATACTTCTATTTTTAGCAGCAATCCATAAACCATAATCTTCCTTTTTAGTGTTAATTACAATTAAGTTATGTAGAGATTGAGAATTATTATTTGCTTGTAAAATATTAGTATAAGATAATTTTTTCAATTGATATGTGGTTTCAAATCCTACAGAAAAAATTCTTATATCTTTATTGAAATTGCCTATTGTTTCTAAAATTATCTTTTCAAGAATTTTTAATGCTTTAGGACTTGTTATAATAATATAATTAAAATCATTTTTAGAAATATTTAAGCTTTTAAAATGTTCATATTTTAATGTTGTTATAGGAAACGGTTTTGAAAAAAAACCATTATCATTTAGATATTGTGAATTCCTTTCAGCGTCTTTTTTCTCTCGAAGTACAAAAGTTATTGTTTTTGATTTTTTAATCCATCAACTCCTTGTTTAATGAAGTTATTTAAATAAAAAGTCACCGTTAGTTTGAGCTTTAATTTCATTTCCTAACTCTTTACCTAACTGAATTGCGTTTTTAATCGATCCTTTAATTTTAGATTTAATTACTTTCTTACCATCTAAAGTTGCAATTGCTCCATACAATATCAATTCTTTACTATCAGTAAAATATGCGCTTGCTGAAATTGGAGATCTACAAGATCCATCTAAAGTTTTTAATAGACTTCTTTCAGCTAAAGTTTCAAAAAAAGCCCTTTCATCGTTAATTTTATTTAAAAGCATCTTTAATTGTTTTTGATATTCACTATTACCATTTATAGTAGATTGAATTGCAATAACCCCTTGAGAAGATGCTGGAGGAATAATTTCATTTGGAATTATGTTACCAACGTTAATACTTAACCTATCCAAACCTGCTTTGGCTAATATAATTGCATCATACAATCCAGAGTTTAGCTTTTCAATTCGAGTTTCAACATTACCTCTCAGAAACTTTATGATTAAATCAGGTCTATAATATTTAGCAAAAGCAGCTCTTCTTACAGAACTTGTTCCCACAATTGCTTTATCTGGCAAATTATCGAATGAATCATAATTTCCTAACAAGACATCACTTCTATCACCTCTTGGAAGAACAGCTGAGATTTCAGTATTTTTTGCAATATCTGTTTCCATATCTTTCATTGAGTGAACAGCAATGTCTGCAAATCCATTTAAAATAAAATACTCTAATTCCTTAATAAAAAGACCTTTACCTCCAATGTCAGATAAAGATTTATCTAAAATTTTGTCCCCTGATGTAGTAACTTTGATAGTTTCAGTTTGAACATCTTCTCCAAAATAACTTTTAACAATATCGACTTGTCGTAAAGCGAGTTCTGATTTTCGAGTAGCAATTCTTATTTTAAGTGTCATTTTAATTTATTAATCTTTTATATTATCAAGTTATTTATTAATTCTTGAATATTTCTATACACTTATAGTAAATCGTAAAACATACAATATTAATTTATATTGCATTACTTAGTTTTAAATTTAATTTATAGTATAATTTTAATTTACTTAGGAATTTTATGCGTGGTTCTAATGACATAAAGATACTTGGTATTGAAACAAGTTGTGATGATACAGCAATTGGCGTAGTTACTTCAAAAAAAGATATTTTATCTAATGTTGTAATCAATCAGGACTCAAATTTAAATAATTATGGTGGCGTTGTGCCTGAAATAGCAGCTAGAGACCATCTATCTAACTTAGATCAAGCAATTAATAGAGCATTAGATGAATCAAAGCTAGATTTAAAAGAAATTGACTTAATTGCAGCTACGGGAGGACCAGGATTAATTGGTGGCGTAATTGTAGGTACTGTATTTGCTAAATCTTTAGCTATGTCTCTTAAAAAACCTTACGTTGCTGTAAATCATTTAGAAGGACATGCATTAACCGCCCGTTTAACAGATAATATTGAATATCCTTATCTTCTGCTTTTAGTTTCTGGAGGACATACTCAAATAATAGCTGTAATAGAATATGGGAAATATACCAGAATAAGTTCGACCTTAGACGATGCAGCTGGAGAAACTTTTGATAAAGCTGCAAAAATACTTGGCATAGGTTTTCCAGGTGGACCCATGATAGAAAAAATGTCTAAAGATGGAGATCCAACGAGTTTTAATTTACCAAGACCAATGCATAAATCTAATAATCCAAATTTCTCTTTTTCAGGTCTCAAAACAGCTTTTAATCAGATAGCAATGAAAAACAAATTAAACAACAAAATAATAAGTGATTTGTCAGCAAGCATTCAAAAATCTATAACTGATTGTTTAATTGATAGAACTAGATTAGGAATTAAAAAATTTAAGGATATTCTTGGTAAAATGTCTAATATTCAACTTGTAGTTTCAGGTGGAGTTGCTGCAAATTTACATATAAGAGAAGAACTAAAAAAACTATGTTTAGAAACAGATAGCACTTTTTTTGCGCCTCCATTAAATTTATGCACAGATAATGGAGCAATGATAGCATGGGCAGGCTTCGAAAAATATAATAATGAAGGTGAAAGTAATTTAAATTTTAAGCCAAGACCAAGGTGGCCATTAGATCCCAATGCACATTTAATAAACCCTATACATCAAAATATTGGGAAAAGTGGAGCAAAAGCGTAAATGTCAATTTATTCAAATATATGTTTTTATGGAGGCGGCGCATGGGGGCAAGCATTAGCAATTACACTTTCCACGTTAAATCATAATTCTACTATATTAGTATCCGATAAAAGACGAGAAACACAAATAAATAATTGTAAATCAGAGAGATTCCCTAATTTAAAATTAAGTCCTTTAATACAATCTACCACAAATAAAGAAAAAGCCATAAAAGGTAGTGATTTAATTTTTATTACCACAGAAAGCAATAGAGTTTTAATGGCTATCGAAGAAATCTCATCTTTTTCTAAAAACAAAATAAATGTAATTGTTACTTCAAAAGGTTTTGCAACAAAAAAAGGTGAAACTTTTAATAAAATTGTAGCAAATAGATTTCATAACATATCACTTTCTATACTAACCGGACCCACTTTTGCTGATGAGATTGCTAAAAACAAGCCAGCAGCTGCGATAGTGGCTAATAAAGATATTGATGCAGCCACTTCTATTTGCGAATTATTTCACAATTCCAATTTAAGACTTTATCCTAGTAATGATCCAAGTGGGGCATCTATTGCAGGTGCAATAAAAAATATAATTGCTATTGGTGCTGGTATTGTTGAAGGTTTAGAATTAGGTGATAATGCTAAAGCTGCGCTTATTACTAGAGGTATTTCGGAAACATGCGAATTAATTAAAAAATCAGGTGGGGATCACGCAACCGCCTTTGGTCTTGCTGGAATTGGAGATATGAGCCTAACATGTAGTGGGCCGCATTCTAGAAATATGGCATATGGGATTAATTTAATAAAAAATAATTTTCAGCGTCCTACTCGTCTAGTAGAAGGTTTAAACGCTCTAGATGCTGCCATTTCTTTGTCCAAAGAACTTAATGTAGAGCTACCAATCGTGGACGCAATTTATAAAATAATAAACAAAAAATCAGATATCAAAGACATTATAAAAAACTTACTTGCCAGACCAATTAAAAATGAATTCTCATAAATCTAGCCTCAAGATTAATATACTAAAAAGTTCTTTGAGAATTATTTCCTAGTTTTTTTTCTCTATGTATAAAATATAAATTCCTAGCGTATATAAATACACCAACCGACTGTCCAGCAATTATAACTGGATCTTGTCTCCAAATTGCATAAGTTAATAAAACCAGTCCACCTGAAATTGAAAAATACCAAAAAGCTATGGGTATAACTGACTTACCTGCATTTTCACTGCTTATCCATTGTATGATAAAACGTGTTGCAAATAATGCCTGCCCTCCAAAACCTATAGTAATCATAATTGCTTCTGGGTGATCTAATAAATAAGGCTCCATAAATGGTAGAATAACGATTATAAACTCATTTAAAAAAATTGCACCTTTTTCTATCTGGGTTGATAAGAATGATATAAAATTCATTACAAATTCCTAATTATTTTAAAATCTCTCTAAAGGAAGTATTTTTTGGCATTCTATTTCTAAGCCAGATTACACCTAGCACATCAAAAAGGCCAACTAGGAATCTTCCTAAATTAGTATAATTTGAAGTTCCTACTACTCTTTCTCTATGATTAACATTAAATTTTAACACCTTGGCTCCTTCACGTAAGGCTAAAGCTGATAAAAATCTATGCATATGGTCAAAATAAGGAAGCCTTAAAAATAACTCTTTATGAAATACTTTTATTCCACAACCTGAATCAGGGTGAGTGTCCTTAAGCAAAATAAATCTACAATATTTTGCAAAAGATGATGCCCATAACCTTGTAATACTATCCTTACGATTTACTCTAACTCCGCCAATTAATATTAACTCATCTTTACAGCTCTTGAGTGTGTCAATCATTTTAGGAAGATCTGATGGATCATTTTGACCGTCTCCATCCAAAGTTGCTATTAGTATTGAATTTGATGCTTTAATACCTGTCCTTAAAGCTGCAGATTGACCTTGACTGTTTTCATGACTAATAACCCTTAACTTTTTGTTATTTTTCATATTATTTTTCAATTCTAATTCAGTATTATCTACTGAGCCGTCATTTACGTATATTATTTCATAACTAAACTTTTTTAATGCCTGATGAATTTCACTTACTAAAGTATCAATATTTCCTGCTTCATTTTTAACAGGAATAACTACAGATATTTCGGTTGTTTTGGACATGTTTAGTATTGCAATAATTGAATGTATAGAAATCAATAGCTATTTTAATTAGTCAGGTCAAACAATTGATTTTGAAAAATGTATATTTCTACATGTCTACCTTTAGCTATATTGAAACCTTTTACTATAAATATTTCATTTATTTTCAAATTAAGATCATTTGTTGTTTCTAAGAATAGTTTTAGATCATTTTTTTCTATTAACGCTACATTGTTTTTACCCTCTGCCATAAAAATAGCAGCTTCATGAGGATTAGATAGTAAAACATTACCATTTAATAAAAAAACAAGACTTGGTTCACTATAGCCTGAAGACACAACCGCATCAGCCTTAGCTTTTTTTAATTTCTTTATGATAGCCTTACTTGGATGTAAATAATCTAATTCAGGTAAAACAAAATTGTAGTTAATTATATTAAAAATTGATCCAAGAGCAATGATTGCAAATAAGATATTGTAAAAACTTTTACTAATATCTAGGTATAAAGTTTTGAAATTAAAAATCAAAGTATGTGACAAAATAAAAATAACAATCGCAATTAAGACAAGCAACATTGTAAAAAATGTTAAAATATAATCGTTTTCAATATTAAACTTAGAAGAAATATAAAAAATTCCTCCACTTAAAATAATTCCTCCAAAGCTAAATAAAATAGAAGAGACATAGGTAATTTTACGAAGTAATACACTATTTATTTTTTTGATATTAGATTTAAACTGCAATAGCCCACCTATTGATAGAATTGCAATTGCTGGCAGAACTGGAAGTGGATAATGAAGAAGTTTTGTTGGAATTAATTCGATAATACCCCAAAATGGTAATATCCAACACATTAAAAATTTTATAATTATATTAGTTTTATTTTGTAAAATAAATAAAATCAAGCAAGGTAAAAAAGTGGCTATAGGCCATATTGAAATTGATAATGTTAATAAATGAGTTCCTGGCATTGCACCATGTCCCTCTTGACCACTCTCCAATTTACTAAAAAAATCTTCTTGAAAAGCTTTTTGTAAAAACATACTGTTTGTTGCTTCATCAATCGCCAAAAACCATGGCAGAATAACTAAAGTACATATTAAAAAACCTAACATGGGTCTTAAAGATTTTATCAGACTTATAGATTTCTGAATTATGGAAAAGGCAATGACTGTAGGAAATAGTATAGCTATTGAAACAGGACCTTTTACCAAAACTCCAAAAGAAAAAGCTAGCCATACTAATATTGGGTAAAGGTATTTTACTTTGAAAGTATTGTCTTGATCCAAAATTATTTTGAGTAAAAAATATTGCTGAACACAGATTAAACACAAAAGAGTAGCATCAGTTTTGGCAAGGTGGGCTTCTCCCATAAATACAATTGATGATGCAAATAATAATGTTACGATAAGGGTCTGATAAAGAGGAAAAATCAACCTAGTTATTAAACCAACAAAAACTAGTGTTATAATAGAGCTTAATAAAGATGGTATTCTATACGAACCAATATCTTCCTGACCAAATATTTTTGCCGAAAACGCTTGAAGCCAATAAATGCCAATTGGTTTCTTGGCTCTAATTTCGTCTTGAAATTTAATATTTACATAATCACCAGTCTGAATCATTTGACTGCTAGCTTGAGCAAAACGGGCTTCATCCCGATCTATAGGAGGTATTGAGTATTGCCCAGAGAAAAGAGCTAAAATTATTAAAATAATCAAGGAACCAAAAATTAAATAATTCAATTTTTTTAATTTTTTAAAAAATGCTGAAAATTCTAAAATACTATTCATTTCTCTAACTTTTTTATTAATTTAGAAATACCATATTTTGAGAGTAATGTTATAATTTTAAATTTTAATACGAGGTAATTAAATAATGGCATATAATTTCAATGAGATTCTAAATGGATTTTGCGAAAATAGAAAAATCAAATCAATTCCTCTTTATCTTTTTAACGATATAAAAAGTTTAAATTCAAGTAAGTTAATATCCAAAAAACAAAAAAAATTTTTAAATACAAGTTTTGCTCTAGAAACGCAGCATTTTGGATTTTTCCCAGATGAGGAATTTGCTCTTGGTGGAGCAATTGCTATAATTAAAAAATCGCATGAACCGAAAAAAAGCTTAATTGACCAAGCAGCAAAACTATCACAAAAACTTCCAAAGAAAAAATGGAGTGTTCAATTTGTTGACGAATTTGAAAGCTTTGACAAGTTAAACTTTATTTTAGGGTGGGGTTTAGCATTCTATAATTTTTCCATGAAAAAAATAACCAAAAATTCTCATACAAAGCAGTCCTTATGCTTGTCTCAATGTAGAAAAGAACTTTCAAAAAATTCATTGCAAAAATGCTTTGCAGAAATGCGAGGTATCTTTCTAGCAAGAGATTTAATAAATTTACCACCAAACATCCTAACGCCATTAAACTATGAAAAAATAATTAAAAAATTATTTAAAAAATTTTCACCTATAATTTCAACATTTAAAGACAAACAACTAGAAAAGAATTTCCCCTTAATAGATATTGTTGGTAGATCTTCTGAAAACAAACCTGTACTCATTGATCTTCAATGGAATAAAAATAAAAAAAACAATTATCCTAACATTGTTTTGGTTGGTAAAGGAGTTACTTTTGATAGTGGTGGTTTGGATATAAAATCTTCCAATAATATGTTATTAATGAAAAAAGATATGGGGGGTAGTGCAGTAGTTCTTGGAATAGCATATGCATTAATGTCAATAAACTGTCCTATTAATTTAAGAGTAATTTTACCACTTGCTGAGAATGCAGTCTCTGAAAAATCTATGAGACCATTAGATATTGTTTATTCAAGAAACCAAACTCCTGTTGAAATTGGTAATACCGACGCGGAAGGCAGATTATTACTTGCAGACTCACTCACTTATTGTCAGGAAAGCAAAATAAAAAGTGATTTTATTTTAGATTTCGCCACTTTAACGGGAGCTGCAAGAGTGGCTTTAGGTACAGAATTACCTGCATTATTTACAAACAATGATACTTTGGGGGAAGATATAATAAATGAGGGGATAAAACAAATTGACCCAATGTGGAGATTACCTTTATTTAAACCTTATAATAAACAACTTGATAAAAATAATAATACAATAAGCAGTACAGGATCATCAGGAACAGGTGGTGCAATAACTGCAGCATTATTCCTAAATAGATTTATAGATAAAAATACAAATTGGGCACATGTTGATCTTATGGCTTGGAATATTTCATCACGGCCTGGCTTTCCTATAGGTGGAGAAGCTATGGGATTAAGAAGCATAGTAAATATGATTATTAAGTATTGTTCAAAAATTAAATTTTAAATTAATTCATATAATTAATTGCTGTGTCATGAATATTCTTATCTCTTGCAACAACTACAGAGTACTTGCTGAATAAATCATTCTTAAGATCAATTTTTTTAGATTTCCAGTCGGTTACAATAATATCTTTTGATTTTAATATAGGTATCAATGGGAAGATATCATATGAAGAAAGACCTTCTTCAACTACTAAATCTAATCCTCCTTTGACTACCAAACAATAATTATGACAATCTCCTGACCAAACATGATACTTGGATTTTTTTATCAAAGTTTCATATTTTTGTTTACCAATTTCAGAAAATAAATGTGGTCCTGTAGAACCAACTGTTGCTTCAGATATATTTGTGATGGATTTATAATTTTTTTTAAAAGCTAAGTTGTTAAGTATACATTTATTTTTATAACCAATCCATCTTTCATCTAGAGCAGGAAAATCAGCCATGCCAATAATTGGTTCACCTTTAAATGCAAGTGATATTAATGTACCCCATAAAGGCCTTCCAATAACATAGCTACGAGTACCGTCTATTGGATCTATAATCCAGGTATAATCGGAGTTATTTGATGTAAATCCCATCTCTTCCGCAAATATATTATGATTCGGAAATTTGGCTGATATAATGTCTCTTAATATTTTCTCAGAATTTATGTCATAGTCTGTTACAGGACTTCCGTCATCTTTAACTTGTAGAGTTAGATTTGAATTAAAACCTTCTAAAGTTATAACTTTTGAACGATCAGCCAACAAATTCATAAAATCTGAAATTTCAATAAATTCAGCTTCATTCATAAAAAGGACCTTTTCAAAAAGGATTTTTGTTCATTTCTATTTTATCTATGGCAAGGCTACAGGACTATCGCTTTTTGTTCTTAACCAAGCAATTAGATCAGCTCTATCTTTTGTTTTTGATAAACCTGCATAATTCATTTTAGTGCCTTTATAAAATAGTTTTGGTTTATACAAAAATTTATTCAGCTCTTCGTAAGTCCATTTACCAGATAATGTTGCAAGTGTTTTAGAATATGCATAGTCAGCTTTACCTTGTTCTTTGTTAACGATATTATACAGGTTAGGCCCAACTTTGTTTGCACCTCCAGCCTCAAATCCATGACAAGCAGTGCATTTTTTAGAAATTTTCTGACCACTATCTATGTCTGCATTGGCTAAAAGAGCAAGTATAGGTTCAACAACTATTTCTTTAGTTTCTTTTAATTTTGTTTCAGCTTTTTCTGGAACTTCGATTGGGTATGCGTTTGAGACTTCCGTATTTGGATTAACAAGTAAATTGCCAATTTTTCCAAAAACCATTATCAACAAAACACCTGATAATAAAGCTGCTGCTATCTTGTTAAATCTCAATGCATCCATAAATTAACCCACAAAAAAAATTCCAATAAATAATTATTTACATGCAAGAAATGCTTTCTTCAAGTATAAAAGTCAAAAAGGGTAATAAATTATTTCCAAGAAACTTTAAATATTATTATAGATGATTCATGGAGCCTAAAATTGGAATATACTGATACCATAATTATGATACCTGCTAGGTTAGGTTCATCAAGATTACCTAATAAACCACTACTTAAGATTAATGGTATCCCATTAATAATTCATGCATACAATTGTGCAAAAAACGCAAAATTAAATGCTCCAATAGTTGTCGCAACTGATGATAAATTGATTTTTAAAACTGTAAGTGAATATGGTGGAACTGCATTAATGACTTCTCATCAACATGAAAGTGGATCAGATAGGATATTAGAAGCTCTTGAAAAGTTTGATCATGAAAAAAAATATAAAATTATTATTCATCTACAAGGCGACCTACCAAATATTTCAGGAAATTTAATTCAAAAATTAGCTCAAGTAGCAAATGATCCATTAAAGGAAATTACTACAGTAATTGTTAAAGCCTATCCAGATGAGTTTGATGACCCATCAGTTGTGAAAGTAGCAACAACTTTCACAAACAATAATCCAAAAGTGGACGATGTTGGAAGAGCATTATATTTTAGTAGAGCATGTATTCCAACTGGAAGTGAAAATATTTGGCATCATATTGGGATTTATGCATGGCGAAGAGATATTTTAGAAAAATTTGTAAAACTAAAACCCTCCCCACTAGAAAAATCAGAGAAACTTGAACAGCTTCGAGCACTAGAATCTGGAATACAGATACACACAATTATTACTTCAGAACACCCGATTGGAGTAGATACTAAATCAGATTTAAAGAAAGCAGAAAATTATTTTAAAGACTTAACCTAGTTATTCATATAATAAATTAAGTCAAACAAAATAGAGATAAAAAATGAATGATAAAAGTAAACTTATAATTGCTTTTCAAGGTATGGCTGGCGCATATTCAAATATGGCATGTGAAGCTTATTTTCCTAGCTCTAAAACTCTAGCATGTAATTCATTTGAAGACATGCTTAACTCCACTAAAAATGGTGAATCAGATTATGCAATGGTCCCTGTTGAAAATTCTTTGGCTGGAAGAGTGGCAGATATTCATCATTTAATACCAGAAAGTGGTTTATTTATTGTTGGCGAACATTTTCAAAGAGTGAATCATCAATTACTTGGACTTAAAACTTCCAAAATAGAGGATTTGAAATATGTTAAAAGTCATGCACAAGGACTTGCTCAATGTAGAAAATTTATAAAAAAACATAACCTAATACCAATACAACATATAGATACTGCTGGAGCAGCGGAAGAAGTTTCAAAGTTAGAAGATCCTAAAATCGCTGCAATTGCGTCAAATATGGCAGCAAAAATCTATGACTTACAAATATTGAAAAATAATATTGAAGATGCAGAACATAATACAACTAGATTTTTGATAATGGCTAGAGATCCCCAGACACCATCTGTAGACATACCAATTCCTGTGACTACTATAATTTTTGAAGTTAGATCTGTTCCTGCTGCATTATATAAAGTATTAGGTGGATTTGCTACTAACGGAATAAATCTTACTAAACTTGAAAGCTATATTGGTGGTAAGGAGATGAACGCAGCAAGATTTTATGTTGATGCAGAAGGTCATCCTGATACAAAACCTATGCAAAACGCTCTTGAAGAGATGTATTTCTATAGCGAACCTAATTCAGTTAAAATTATTGGAACTTACTCTAGAGCAAAGAAAAACTAATTCAAAAGCACAGAAATTCTTGCATATTATAACTATTTATAACATATATATTTGTGAAGGGTCACACGGACGTAATTCTTGCCAATCCGGTCAGGTCCGAAAGGAAGCAGCCGTAACAATGATAGCGGGTTGTGAGGCCCTTCGTTTTACTGATTATAAACGAGATATCAAATAAATAATATTAATGAACAAAGCAATTATAGAGTTTTAGCTCGTAAATATAGACCAAATGATTTTAGTGAATTAATTGGACAAGACACACTAGTCAAAACTTTTAATAACGCTCTTAACAAAGGCAGATTAGCTCACGCATTTCTCTTAACTGGGATAAGAGGTGTTGGGAAAACTACCACAGCAAGAATAATAGCTAAAGCCTTAAATTGTATCGGCGATGGCAGTAAAGAGGATCCCTCTTTTGAAATTTGTAATAATTGTTCACCGTGCAAATCCATAAATAATGGAAATTTTCTTGATGTCATTGAGGTTGATGCCGCTAGTAGAACTGGTGTTGATGGCATAAGAGAAATAATTGACTCTGTTATATATTCACCAAATAATGCAAGATACAAGGTTTACATTATTGATGAAGTTCATATGTTGTCTAACGCAGCATTTAATGCTCTTTTAAAAACCTTAGAAGAACCTCCACAAAATGTTAAATTCATTTTTGCAACAACTGAAATAAAAAAAATACCAGCAACAATAATTTCAAGATGTCAAAAATTTGATCTTCAAAAAGTTGATTTAAAAACATTATCAAATCATTTAAAAAACATTTGTCAAAATGAAAGTATTTCTTATGAGAATGATTCTATCTCACATATTTGTAAAGCAAGTGAAGGATCTGTAAGAGATGCTTTATCGTTACTAGATCAAGCAGCATCTCTATGTGGCGACGACATTAAGGAACAAACAGTCTTAAATATGCTTGGATTAAATGGTTATGAAAAAAACATTGAATTGTTTGAACTATGTTTATCAAATCAATGTAGCGAAGCTTTAAAAGTTTATGATGATATTTTACAAAATGGTGTGCAACCACTTCAAATCATATCAAATCTTTTGGAAATAAGTCATTTAGCATCAAAAATTAATGTTATTGAATCAGACACTAATATGACTGAGTCGATCCAGAAAAAAATTTCTGAAATTTCTGCAAATGGGTTACCAAAACTTGTAAGATTATGGCAAATTTTAATTAAAAGTTTTGAAGAATTAAAATATGCTCCTAATGAGGAACAAGCTGGTTCAATGGCAATAATAAAATTATGTTATGGGTCATCACTTCCAGATCCAAGTCAATTTTTAGAAAAAATATCAGAGCAAACAAATACTCAATCAGAGAATAAACAAACTAAAGTTTCTGAGAATACAGACTCTAAAGAAAATATAACAAATTATAAAGAAGAGAAATCAGAAAATGATCAAATTAGAGTTTCTGAGGCATCATATTCTCAAGACAAGTTAAACAAAGAAGTTATAGTTAATAATGAAGAAAAATCAGAAAATTTCAAAAATCCTGAATCTTTTGAAGATATGTTAGATTTACTTTTAAAAAACAAAGAGGCTCTGCTCCATGCTCAATTGATCAATAATGTTCATTTAATATCTTTTGAAGAAAGTAGTATAAAGCTAAGGTTAAAATTAAAATCTGATACAGAAATTCTAAGAAACTTATCTTCCACTTTAGAAAAAATAACAAAAAATAAATGGAATGTTACCCATTCTGAGGAAGATGGAGAAAAAACTATAGTTGAAAAACAAAATATTAAATTGAATGAGCAGAAAGAACAAATAAAAGCAAATCCTCATTTTGCAGAAGTATTTAAACATTTTCCTCAGGCTGAGATAACTTCAATTGAAGATAAAAAATCAAATTAAATTATATTTGGAAAATTAAAATGTCTGAACAATATTTAGAAAAACTAATAAAAAAAGTTTCAAAACTACCTGGTTTGGGCCCTAGATCATCCAGAAGGGTTGTTTTACACTTATTAAAAGATAAAGAAAAATTACTATTACCACTTATTGAAGATTTGACTACAGTAGCTAATAACATAACAAGTTGTATCGAATGTGGTAATTTAGATGAAAATGAAATCTGTCAAATTTGTAAAGATTCTTCTAGAAATCAAAACTTATTATGCGTAGTTGAAACTGTTGCAGATTTATGGGCCTTAGAAAGATCAAATGTTTATAATGGAAAATATCATATATTAGGTGGTGTTTTGTCAGCAATAGATGGTGTCAATCCAGAGCAACTTAATATTGCTTCTTTAGAAAAAAGATTAGAAAACAAATCTATTACAGAAATAATTATTGCAATCTCGGCTACACTTGACGGACAAACAACCGCGCATTATTTGGCAGAAATATTGAGTAAATTTAATATTAACATCACAAGATTAGCCCATGGATTACCAGTTGGTGGAGAATTAGATTTTTTGGACGATGGAACAATTGCTCAAGCTTTAAAAGCTAGAAATAAATTATAATTTATTCAGTCAATTTTTTTTTGTCACTTACATCAATAGAAGTTATAACATTGCCTCTATTTTCAATTTTTCTATGAGAAATTTTAATTTCATCTAAGTCTTTTCTTGCCAAGTCAAAATGTTTGTCGAGTTTTAAGATTCTGTCTGCTAATAAATTTAAATCATTAGTTAACTTATCTACTTCAATTTGTATTTTTCCTGCTGTTTGACTCATCGTTGCATCTCTTAATATAGCCCTAACAGTATGCAAAAGAAGCATTAAATTATCAGGACCTGCCATGTAAACTTTCTTATTTCTACTTTCATTGACTAGTCTTGGAAACCTAATATTAATTTCTGAATATATTGATTCACTAGGAAGAAACATTATGGCTGAATCTGCTGTTTCACCTGGTGAAATATATTTATCAGCAATATCTTTAATATGCTTTTGAACTGCATTATGAAATGATTTTAAATTATCTTTTTTTTCTTGTTCATTTGAAGAATTTGCAAATTTTTTATAATCTTCTAGTGGAAACTTTGAATCTATACAAATTGAACCAGGTGGTTGTGGCATTTTTACAATGCAGTCAACTCTAGTATTAGATATTAGTGTATATTGAAATTGGTATGCATTCTGAGGAAGTGCATCTTTAACTATATTTTCAAGTTGAACCTCGCCAAAAGCTCCTCTGAGTTGTTTATTTGACAAAATATTTTGCAGGTCATTTACCTGAGTTGATAAGGAATGGATATTCTCTTGAGCTCTGTCAATAATTGCTAATCTCTCATGCATCTCCATAAGAGATTTTTGTGTATTTTGTGTTTGTTGTGTAAGACTATTACCAATAGAGGTCCCAAAGTTACCCAACCTCTCTTCAATGCTACTGCTCAATTGAGACACTGCTCCTTTTAATTCAGTGATTTGGTTTAATTCATGATTTAAAGGTGTGTTAAGATTTTTATTTTTATTTTCAAAATATAATTTACATATTAAAAAAATTATGATTGAGAGTATAAATAAAGAAATGATAAATATAATTAAATATTTTAAATCCATTTTGTCTCCATATTAAGATAATATAATATTACAAATTGTTTTTAAATTAACTAGCATAAAATACATAAGGATTTTGCTAAATGAGCCTAAGAGAAATTATTAAAGTACCTAATCCTTTTTTGAAAGTTACTGCTAAGCCTGTAACAGTTATTGATGAAGATATTTTAATCATTCTAGATGACATGATGGAAACTATGTATCATGCAAATGGTATTGGTTTAGCCGCCACACAAATTGCAATTGATAAGAGATTAATTGTAATGGATTGTGGAAAAACTAAGTATGAAACTCAAAATAATTCTGAAGAACAATATGATAAAAAAATAAAGGATGAAAAATTTGAACCTTTTCCAATTAAAATGATTAACCCAGAAATAATAAGTTTAGGTAAAAATCTTGAAGAAAGAGAAGAGGGTTGCTTGTCTATACCTGGATACAATGCAAAAATCAAAAGACCATCAACCTTAAAAGTAAAGTATACTGACGAAAATAAAAAAGATAATATCATTGATGCTGAGGGATTGTTAGCAACTTGCATTCAACATGAAATAGATCATTTAAATGGTATTCTTTTTATTGATCATCTATCAAAATTAAAAAGAGAAATAATTCTTAAAAAAGCTATCAAAGAATACTCTAAAAATTAAAACGTTACGAAAACGAGGGTTAGTTGAATATAATATTTATGGGAACTCCTGATTTTGCTGTACCCAGCCTAAGGTTTATGGAGAAAAATTATAATATTGTTGCTGTTTATTCACAACCTGCTCGCCCTAGTGGAAGAGGTATGAAAACAAAACTTTCTCCAGTTGAAAAAAATGCAAAAGAATTAAATTTAAAAACAATTACTCCTTCAACTTTAAAACAGGAAGATGTGTTTCTCCAATTTAAAAAACTTAAGCCAGATTTAGTTGTAGTCGTAGCATATGGTTTGCTTCTACCTGAAAGGTTCTTGTTAACACCCAAATTTGGTTGTATTAACGGTCATGCTAGCCTTTTACCAAGGTGGCGTGGCGCTGCTCCAATACAAAGAGCTATAGAAGCAGGTGATCGTAAAACTGGTTCATGTATAATGTTAATGGAAAAGGGTATGGATACTGGACCAATATTATCTTCAAAATCAATCAATATTCATACTAGTGATACTTCTAAAACTATACATGATAAACTATCTAATTTAACAGCTGAAATGCTTGTGAAGACTATAAAAGAATATATTGATGGAAAAGTTGTGCCAATTAAGCAAAAAGAGGATGATGTTAAATATGCAGAAAAAATTGTTAAAGATGAGGCTATCATAAACTGGAGTTTGCCCTCGATTAATATTTTTAATAAAGTAAGAGCTTTTAATCCCTTTCCAAGCACTTATACATTTTTATCTGGTGTTAAAATTAAAATTTTTGAAACCAAACTTTGTGAAGATAGTCATCAATTTGAACCAGGTACAATAATTGAATGTAACAACAAAATAATTGTAGCATGTGGAAATAAATCGTCGTTAGAAATTAAATACCTTCAAAAATCTGGGAAAAATCTCATGTCTGTAAAAGATTTTCTCAATGGAACTAAAATAAGTATTGGTGAAAAATTTGGAAGTTAATAAGAATGTTAGATTTGCTTTACTAATTGAGTATGATGGCAATAATTTAGTTGGCTGGCAAAAGCAAAACGAAGGAATTTCTGTCCAAGGCAGTTTAGAAGAAGCTGCTAAAAATATTTTTAATCAAGAATTTGAAATTCAAGGTTCTGGTAGAACTGATGCTGGAGTTCATGCTCTTGGACAAGTAGCTCATATAAATCTTCCAAAAAATCATAAATTAACAACTAAACATCCATTTTATATAATTTCTGCTTTCAACTCACATTTAAGAAAATCTAATATTAGGGTAGTTTCTACTAAACAAGTTGAACCAGAGTTTAACGCCAGGTTCAGTGCTATAAAACGTCATTATAAGTATAGAATTTTATGTCGTGCCGCACCGCCTGGTATTGAAAAGGGAAAAGTTTGGCATTCAAGAAAAAAATTAAATATTCGATTAATGGAAGAAGGAGCCAAACACTTAATTGGGAAGCATGATTTTACAAGTTTTAGAACTATAAACTGTCAAGCCAAATCTCCCATTAGAACATTAAACAAAATATCACTATCATGTGTAGGTGATGAAATTATTATAAATATATCAGCAAAAAGTTTTTTACATAGTCAAGTAAGAATTATTGTGGGAACAATTTACAAAGTAGGTGACGAAACATTGGAACCTTATGATATAAAAAACATTCTTGAAGGTAAAGATAGAAATCTTTCAGGGCCCACTGCTCCAGCAGAAGGTCTATATCTTGAGAAAGTAGAATATCCAAATAATTTACTTGATGATAATTGGCCAATTATTTATGACAGTAATCAGTATAATTAAATCAAATTGTCATTGATAATGAACGTGAAAACATTCCTAAACTTGCTTCAATAATAACAGATAAGAAAATCATACCCGTGGCTCCCCAACCAGTCAAACCAACCTCTTCTTTTCCAATACGCCATAAAGAAAAAGTAACCCAAATTACTACCATAATTCCAAAAAATATAAAAATCGATGGAGGTAAAATCAAACCTAAAACAGCAAAACTTAGCATTAAAATAGCCTGAAAAGACTGTATCCAATTAAATGGTATTATAAATTCAAAGAACTTATCACCCTTCCCAATTTTTTCAAAAATTGAGTTGACTAAGATTGAGAATAAACTTATGTCTATAATTGTAATTAGAAGTAATCTAGGTAATATTCCACTTTGAATATCACCATCAATATTAGCTTTAATTCCATATGAAGCTAAAGTTGATACAACTGCATTCACAAAAAAAACTATCCAACAGCTATCCCAAAAACCATTTAAATTTAAGTTGAATAATTGAGAAGAATTACCTTTTTTCGACATAAATTGAAAAGCAGAAAAAAACCCATCTTTTATTACAAAAGGATTTGGAGGAAATTTAATCATTTTTTTCAACTCTGAAATAATTTTTAAGGAACCTATTATAAATACTTGTTAACTTCATAATATCATCAACTTCAACATTTTCATCTATCTTATGCATTGTTTTTCCTACCAAACCAAACTCTATTACAGGACATATTTTTGTTATGAACCTTGCATCTGAAGTGCCACCTGTTGTAGATTTTTTGGGATTAACATTTACAACTTTTTTGATTGCATTTTGAAGAGTTGATTTGAGATCTTCATCACTTGTAAGGAAAGGTTCAGCATTACAAAAATAATCAAACTCATAGTTTTTAGTAATAGAATCAAACTGGTTTTTTAGCATGGATTTTAGCGAAGCAACAGAATGTAAGGTATTAAATCTTATGTTAAATTTTGCTTTTACTTCCTCAGGAATAACATTACTTGCATCATTATTCACATCAATTGTAGTAATCATTACAGTACTAGGTTGGAATTCACTAGTTCCTTTATCTAAATATATTTTTGTAAAAGGCTCTAGCATTTTAAAAAGTGAATTTATTGGATTTTCTGCTAAATCAGGATAACCAACATGACCTTGAATACCTTTCACAATTAAAGAGCCAGTAAAACTTCCTCTTCTACCAATTTTAATTGTATCACCCATTTGGTTCACATTAGTTGGTTCACCAACAAGACAACCAGAAATTTTTTCTGACTTGTTTATAAGCCATTCAACTACCTTTTTTGTACCGTTTATGGCCTTTCCTTCTTCATCACTTGTTATTATAAAGGAGATACTACCATAATCTTTTAGATTCTTGTTTGTTTCCATAAACTCTGATACAGCCGCTATAAAGGCCGCTATCCCAGATTTCATGTCTGCAGCACCTCTTCCCCATATTTTTCCTTTTTTAATTTCCCCACCAAAAGGATCTATGGACCAACTTTGTTCATCACCAGTAGGAACAACATCCACATGACCTGCAAAGCAAATATTTGGTTCTAAGGAACCAAATCTTGCATATAAATTTTCAACCTTTTCATCAGCCTGTCCAAAATTAATTTTTGTGCAGGTAAATCCCATAGGTTCTAAATATGAAATAATTAAGTCAATAGAACCTGCAGATTTTGGAGTTATACTTTTACACTTAATTAAAGCTGAAGTTAACTCTAACGGGTTTAAAACATTAGACATAAAAGGCCTTAACTAATCTCTTAAAAGTTCGTTTACAGATGTCTTTGAACGTGTCTGAGCATCAACTTTTTTTACAATTACGGCACAATATAAACTTGGTCCTTGGGAACCCTCAGTTAGCGTTTTCCCAGGAAGAGAACCTGGAACTACAACAGAATATGCAGGTACCCTACCTATATAGATTTCACCTGTGTTTCTATCAATAACTTTTGTAGATGCACCAATAAATACTCCCATAGATAAAACTGCACCTGTTTCGATAACTACACCCTCTGCTACTTCAGATCTTGCTCCAATAAAACAGTTATCTTCAATTATAACTGGTCCTGCTTGAACAGGTTCTAAAACACCCCCAATACCTGCGCCGCCAGAAATATGAACATTTTTACCAATTTGTGCGCATGATCCAACAGTTGCCCACGTATCAATCATACTTCCACTATCAACATAAGCACCAATATTTACAAATGATGGCATTAACACAACACTGGGTGCAATATAAGCAGAACGTCTTACCACACTTCCAGGAACTGCTCTAAAACCAGCTTTTTTAAAATTTTCTTTATTCCATCCTGAAAACTTAGAGGGAATTTTGTCCCACCAATTAGCTGGACCAGTGTTTTTACTTTTTGGTCCTCCAGAAATTACGTCCATATCATTTATCTTAAAAGATAATAAAACAGCTTTTTTAAGCCATTGATTTACTTGCCATTTACTATTTCCCAATGGCTCAGCTACTCTTAATTTACCCTTATCTAAGTAATCTAAAGCAGTTTCAATAGAGTCTCTGATTTCACCAGTAGTATTTGGATTAATATTTTCATTATTATCGAAAACTCTCTCTATAACTGACTTCATATTCTCTATATCCATGACTATACCTTCAATTAAATTAAAACAAATTACAATTTTTCACATTTTAACATATTACTTAAAATAGATTTTATGTCTGATCCAGTGAAATTAATATATTCTCCTAAAATATTAGCTTCTTTTCTGTTAAAATCATTTTCAATCCATGCAGTACTCATTCCTAATTCACTAGCAGGCTTTAAGTTTTTAGCTGTATCTTCGAAAAAAATACTTTTAGAAATATTATCATCATTAAGACCAAGTTTTTTTTTCATCATAAGATAAGAGTTAAGATCTGGTTTGGCTATATAATTTGCATCTTTAATGTCAAAAATAATCTCAAATTCTTCAAATATTCCCATTGATTTTAATATATTTTTCGCATGTTTAAATGACGCATTAGTGTAAATTGATTTCTTGCCTTTAATTTTACCTAGTAATGTTTTAAGGGTAATATCTTCATCTAATTCACTAAAATCTACATCATGTACAAACTCAAGAAATGGCTCTGGGTCAATTTTTTTTTCAATTATTAGACCTCTTAAAGTTAGTCCATATTTTTTATACATATTTCTTTGAAGTATAAGTGCATCAACATCATTTAAATCAAAAAAATCTTTAATGTACTCTGTCATTCTTGAAGAGACTCTAGAAAATAAACCTAAATTAAAATCATAAATTGTATTATCTAAGTCAAAAATCCAATGATCATATTGTTCATTAAAGTCTATGGCATCTTTATTATTAAAAATCGGTTTCATAAAAATAAAAACTAATTAGTACCTTTTCTAATGATAGTTCCAACGCCATGTTCTGTAAAAAGTTCTAACAACAGAGAATGAGGCATTCTTCCATCCATAATTACTGATGCCTCTGCACCACCTAAAACTGCATCGATACATGTTTTAATTTTTGGGATCATGCCCCCAACAACAATTTTATTTTTAATTAATTCTTGTGCTTCAGAAATTGTTAATTCTGGGATCAACTTGCCTTTTTGGTCAAGAACTCCCGCAACATCAGTTAACATTATCATTCTAGAAGCTTTCATTGCAGCTGAAATAGAACCTGCTGCCGTATCAGCATTTATATTATATGTTAAGCCATCGGTTCCAATCCCAACAGGCGCAATTACAGGTATCATTTTTTCATTAATTAAAGCATGAATAACTTGAGGATCAATTGTTTCTGGTTCACCTACATAACCAAGATCAATTGCTTTTTCTACATTAGAGTCAGAATTGGTATCAACTTTATTTAATCTTTTGGCAGTTATTAAGTTTCCATCTTTACCAGAAATTCCAACTGATTTTGCACCAGAATTAGCAATGGCTGAAACTATAGATTTATTTGTTACTCCACTAAGAACCATTTCGACTACATCAATTGTTGCAGCATCAGTTATTCGAAGTCCATTTATAAACTCGGTTTTTATTTGAAGCTTAGATAACATTTCACCTATTTGTGGTCCACCTCCATGTACTACAACAGGAAGCATCCCTACTTGTTGTAATAAAACAATATCTTTTGCAAAGTTTTTTACATATTCCTTTTTACCCATTGCGTTTCCACCAAACTTTACAACAATAACCTTGTTTGCATAACGTTTCATAAAAGGTAAAGTTTCTGTAAGTAAATCAGCTTTTTTTAGCCATTCAGTTTGAATTTGATCTTTATTTTTTTTCAATGCTTTAACCGTCTAAAATTTATTCCACTATTATTATCATATATTTTTGAATTTAATTATTATTTTATCTTTTTTTATGCAAAGCTTGATAAATATGTTCTCAAAATTTCAATACCATTATTTTTGAGACTTGAAGTGACCATAATTTCTGGGAAAGCAGCTGTATATTTAGAAATAATATTATTTGAATTATCTTTTACCTTTATTATTTCTTCATCACTCAATTTATCAATTTTTGTAAGAACTAAAACCCAACTTACTGCTGCTGTATCAAGTTCTTTCATTATAGTTTTATCTAAATCTCCAATTCCTCGCCTACTATCAATTAACAAACATACAGTTCTTAGTGTTGGTCTACCTTTTAAATACTTTAAAGTAAGAGATGTCCATGATTTTATATCTTTCTTTGGTGCTTTTGCATAACCATAACCAGGTAGATCAACTAATCTAAGCCTATTGCTTTGATAAACAAGGTCAAAAAATATCAATTGTCTAGTTCTTCCAGGTGTTTGGCTAGTTCTAGCTAAGGTTTTTCTATTTGTAAGGGCATTAACAAGTGAACTTTTACCAACATTAGATCTTCCTGCAAATGCTACCTCATTACCTTCTTGAGGAGGTATTAAATTAATATCAAGAGCTGCAGCTATGAATTTACATTCCCCTGAAAATATTTTTCTAGCTTTTTCAATTTCGAGATCATCATATAACAAGAATTCAACCTACTTATTTTGACTCTTTATTCATCTTATTCATAATTACCCATTGCTGACATATTGAAAGCAGATTATTCCATGTCCAATATATAACTAAACCAGCAGGGAAAGTTGCTAATAAAAATGTAAACGCAACTGGCATCCACGCAAATATTTTTGCTTGTATAGGGTCCGGTGGAGTTGGGTTTAGTCTTTGCTGTAAAAACATTGTCACACCCATTAACAATGGCCAAATACCAATATTTAAAAAGTCTGGTAAAAATGATGTACTATAGGGAAGCAAACCAAATAAGTTAAAAATACTGGTTGGATCTTGAACAGATAAATCTTTAATCCACCCAAAAAAAGGTGTTTGCCTCATTTCAATTGAAACAAATAAAACCTTATATAGAGCAAAGAACACTGGAATCTGGACTAAAATTGGCAAACATCCTGCTGCAGGATTCACTTTTTCTTTTTTATAAAGATTCATCATCTCTTGGTTTAATTTTTGTCGATCACCACCAACTCTTTCTCTCAATTTTTGAATCTGAGGTGTCAGCACTCTCATTTTAGCCATGCTTTTGTAAGATTTATTTGCTAATGGAAAAAATAATAATTTAACAATTACTGTTATAGCTAAAATTGCCAATCCAAAATTACCTAAATAATCATTTGCCCAAGATAAAGCATAAAAGAAAGGTTTTGTTAAAAAATAAAACCAACCAAAATCAATAGCCAAGTCAAAATGTTGAATATTAAACTTTTGTTCATATTCATCAAACAAAGCTAATCTTTTTGCTCCTGCAAATGTTCTTGATAGAAACTCACCTTTAGAGTTTGAAGGAATTGTTACAGCATTTCCTAAAAAATCCGTTTGATATTGTCCACCATTTGAACTTAATTTTCTAAAAGTGAAGTTATATTTCTGGTTTTGATCAGGTAATAGAGCTGTCATCCAATATTTGTCAGTCAATCCAATCCAACCCCCTGATTCTTCAGGTTTTATATTAATACCTTTTTTGCCAGCCTCTGTTAAATCACCATAACTTTGTTCAGACAATGTTCTGTCAAAAACTCCAAGTGGCCCCTCGTGCAATACAAAAAAATCAATTGTTTCTGGTTCACCAGCTCTTCTAATTAAACCATATGGATATAAAGTAACTGACTTAGCAGAACTATTTTCTACCCTCTGGTTAACAGTGATCATAAAAGTATCGTCAATACTTATGTCTTGATAAAAATTAATTCCTTCACCATTATTCCATTTTAAAGTAACAGTTTTTTCAGGATTTAAAAGATTACTTGATGACTGCCATAATGTTTTACCATTAGGGACTTTAACCCCATCCGGGCTACTCCATCCAAATTCAATAAAATATGGTGTCCTACCATTAGACTTTAATAATAATTTAATCATATCGCTCTCAGGCTCTAGCGATTCTCGATACTGTGTTAAAGTAATATCATCGATTCTTGCACCCCTTAATGAGATGGACCCAGATACCTCTTTACTTTCCATTGAAATTCTAGGAACTGTTTTATTTTGATCTGTTGGCTCAGTATTATCTGGTGTAGTAATCCCATTACCTACATTTTCAGGTAAAGGAATGTTTGAGGTGTCATTATTTTCTTTAGCGATTTTTTCTTGTTGATATAAATCTTTTTTGGGGTCAACAAATAATATTTGATAGCCTATGAGTACAGCCATAGATAAGCAAATTGCTGCAACTAAATTTCTTGTTTCTGGGTTCATTTTTCTCGCTCAATTTATATCTAATAGAATTACATATCTTATTTTTAATATTTTTTTAACCTAAAGTACCTTTTATTAAAAGGAATGAATTAAATAATTCATTTTATGGGATCATGTCCACTTTTCCCCCATGGATGACATTTAATAATTCTTTTAAAACCTAACCAAATCCCTTTTTTTAAACCAAACTTGATTATCGAATCTTTTGTGTATTCAGAGCAAGTGGGTAAGTATCTACAATTATTTCCTAATAAAGGTGAAATAATATATTTATAAGCATCAATTAAAGTAATTGAGGAAGATGTTAAAAATCTTTTCATCATAATCTACTCAAACATTGTTTCAATTGGTTATGCATCTCAAAAAAGGAAGCCTTCAAAATTGACTGTTTTGCTATTAAAACATAACTATATTTTTCTTTAAATAAAATATTATGTTCTTTTAATAAGCTTGAGATTAATGCTCTCATTCTTCTTTTTGCCCTATTTCTTTTTACTGCATTACCAATTCTTTTAGTTGCTGTGAAACCAAACATAGGCCCGTGACCTGAAATATTAGGGTTGCAATACTCTTGTAAAATGAAATCTTTGTTATGGGTTTTTTGCCCATACTTATTTGATAAAACAAAATCTTTTCTCTTCTTTAAAGTAACAAATTTCATTTTACCATCTCATAAGCTATTTAACTTTAACAAACAAGATATAGATACGATTAAAAAAATTTAAGCTGAGAGCTTTTTTCTTCCTTTAGCTCTTCTACTACGAATTACATTTCTTCCACCAACAGTAGACATCCTGGATCTATATCCATGTCTTCTTTTTCTTACTAAATTACTAGGTTGAAATGTACGCTTCATTGTTTTCCCGTATTAAATACAGCCTTTCAAATTATTTAGGGTGTTTTAGACGCTTTGTATCAGTTAGTCAATATGATTATTTTTGTGTACGTTCAGAAATTGTAGGGGCTGGCTTCATTTCCATATCCCAAGGAAAATATATCCATGTATCTTGAGAAACTTCTGTTATGAATGTATCGACTTGTTCCCTACCACTTGGCTTAGCATATACTGTTGCATAATGCGCATTAGGTAAACTGGATCTTATAGCTTTAATAGTTTCACCAGTATCAACGAGATCATCAACAATTAGCCAACCTTCGCCATTATTTGCAACATTAGATTCTTTTAAAACTTTTATTTCACCCTTAGTTTTTTGATTATAAGATAAAACACAAAAAGTATCGATTAATCTGATATCTAGTTCTCTAGCTACTATGGCCGCAGGTACCAGCCCTCCTCTTGTAACAGCAATTATTCCTCTATAAGGCTTCAGTTCCGATAAACGCCAAGCCAAAGCTTTACTATTTCTGTGGATTTCTTCCCAAGACACTGGAAAAGATTTGTCATATGTATTTGTGTTACTCATGTATTATATATAAATGTAAAGTTAATATTTTCTACACTAAAATTAACAAAAATAATATTTATTTTCTTACTTGATTATAACTATTTATGTAGATAACTATTATAAACATTTTATAAAGTGCGCTCGTAGCTCAGCTGGATAGAGCACTAGACTACGAATCTAGGGGTCAGGGGTTCGAATCCTCTCGAGCGCACCAAAAACATCCGTGAACCATGGTTAAGTGTCTGAATTCCTTGAATTAATTTTTAGGACCTCGGAGGCTGTAGACAAGGATGTATACAAGATCACCACATTATTTATATCAAAGAAATGGTATTTATTACTTTACAAGACAGGTGCCATCAGACTTAAAAACAAAATTTAATAAGAATAGAGTTGTAATTTCTCTAAGAACATCGTCAAAACAAAAAGCTATAGAATCTGCTAATAAATTAACTGATCGTCTTGAAACTTATTGGAACACGCTAAGACTAGAATTGTTCCACACCAAAGAATTAAAGCTTAGTTTTCTTGATAACCAAAAGTCAAAAACAGAAACAGTAAAACTAAGTAAAGCATTAGACACTTACATCAAGTTAAAAGGTAATGGTAAAGGTGAGCTTTTTCATCGAACTGCTTTAAGAAATATATCTTATACAATAGAATGCTTTGGTGACGTAGATATCACCTCCTTAAAGTCTATTGATGCTGCAAAGTATAGAGATTTCTTATTTAAAAAAGGATTATCAACTTCTTCTGTTAAACGCATATTTTCGTCTATCAACGCAGTGATCAACATCACTGTAAATGAATTTGGTATTAATATGAAAAATCCATTTTCAGGAACATTCATTCCAGACGACAATAAGAAAAAGATTAGACTCCCAATTCCAATTAAAAATATAAGAAATATTCAAACTGAATGTAAACACTTAGACGATGACAACAGGTGGTTAATTGCCTTAATTAGTGACACTGGGATGCGTTTATCAGAAGCAGTTGGTTTACTCACAAGTGATATAATATTAAGTACAGAAATACCTCATGTAAATATTATCAATCACCCATGGAGACGACTTAAGACCAAAGGGAGTAATAGAACTATTCCTCTTGTAGGAGTATCTCTATGGGCAGCAAAAAAAATTATAAGTGATAACAACCAATTTGCTTTCCCAAGGTACACAAATGATGAAAAGTGCAATGCTAACTCAGCTAGTAATGGACTTAACAAATGGCTGAAGCCAAGAATACCAGATGATTGCGTAATTCATTCTTTTAGACATAGCTTGAGAGATAGACTTAGAGCCGTCCAATGTCCCTCTGATATTGTTGACGCGATTGGAGGTTGGTCAACAAAAACTGTAGGACAATCTTATGGATCTGGATATACGTTAGAAGTTAAATATGATTGGATGAATAAGATTAAACTAAAGGTCAATGGTCCGTGAAACGTCATTCAAGGAATTCAGACACTTAACCATGGTTCACGGATGTTTTTGGTGCGCTCGAGATGAGGTGTGATGCCTAACCAGAGCAATGGTTTTATCTAAACTCCAACAATATCAATAGCTTAGCAAATACAGTGAGTCCGTCAATGATAAAAAGCTTGTCTACAACCTTGTCTACAGTAGACACAGTCCATGGTCCGGGGTTACTGCACCGTTTTCCTAGTCAACAATGGTCAATGGTCAGGGGGTGGTCTGCCCATTGACCTTAGTCCATGTAAAATGGATGGTGCATAATTTTTCAACTAAGGTGTCTTTTTATTGCATCTATAAATAACTTTACTTTAATTGGAAGATATCTTCTATCAGGATAAACCGCATATACACTTTTTTCTGGGAATAATGTAAAATTAGGAAGTAAAGTTATTAATTCACCAGTTTTGATTTTATCTTTACAAAATACTTCTGGAAGCAAGCAATACCCAATACCTTCAATTGTACTTTTAAGCATTAAAGCTAATGTATTAGTCGTAAGAATAGGATTTGTATTAATTGTTATATCTTCTTTGGTATTTTTGTTTTTAAAACTTAAACTATATGGTGAACTAGAATTTTTATAATTTATTGAAGGCATTTTGATTAAATCCTCTGGGTTTGATGGCTCTCCATATTTATTTATAAATCCTGGACTTGCACAAATATATGCAGGAAAATCACAAATCCTCCTAGCAATTAAACCAGAGTCTTTTAATTTACCAATACGAATTACCAGATCGTAACCTTCTTCTATTACATTTATAAACTTGTCATCAAAATCTACGTCTAATTTAACATCTGGATAATCTTTTGAGTAATCAGCTATTACATTTACTAAAAATCTTTCTCCAAATGCCATAGGTGCATTAATTCGTAATTTTCCTGAAGGATGCTCAAGACCTTTAGTAATTTTTTTTATAACACCAGTAATTTCCTCTTCGCTCCTAGTGAGGGTTTCATATAACTGTTCTCCAGCGTCAGTTAATGTAACCACTCTTGTGGTTCTGTTAAATAGAACTAATTGTAAACGGTCTTCTAAAGCTTTTACTTGTTTACTTACCGCAGCCCCAGATATTCCAAGTTTATTAGCTGCTTTCGCAAAACTTTTATGTTTTGAAACCTCTATCATCACATCAAAACTATTTTGAAAAACCATGTATTATTAACCAATTGTTATTAATATAATAACTTTTAAACACATTAACATTTTATAATCAATAATATATTTACACCATGTAAATTATTAATGGAGATATAAATGTCAAATTCAAACTCAAAAACAAATGATCAATCATGGGGATTAAGTATTTTAAGAATTCATTTAGGAATAATTTTACTTGCCCATGGATGGCTAAAAATATCTGTTTTCACTATAGCTGGTACAGTCGGTTATTTTGCAAGTCTTGGGCTACCAAGTTTTTTTGCTTATTTAGTCATATTTGGCGAAATCATAGGTGGTATAACATTAATTTTAGGAATACAAACACGTCTTACAGCTTTGTTCTGTTTGCCAATCTTAATTGGAGCAACATTTGTTCACTTAAATAATGGTTGGCTTTTTTCAGCTGAGGGTGGCGGATGGGAATTTCCAGCATCTTTATCTATTATAGCACTTGCCACTATCTTTATGGGTTCTGGTAATAGAATAAATTTAAAGTTTAATCCTTTGAATACATTTCTTCCAACTCAACTTCAAAATTAAAGCTTAACTATCATTTGGGACAAATTAATTTTGTCCCTTTTATTAAATTATAAATTAAAAGGAGATAAATTATGATTACTCATCACAAATTTGAAAATCTTGGAGGAGCCAATCATGGATGGTTGAATGCTAAGCATCATTTTAGCTTTGCTAACTACTATGATCCACAAAAATTATGCCATGGAGAATTAATGGTAATTAATGATGATAGAATTGCCCCTAATACAGGTTTTGATACACATCCACATCAGAATATGGAGATTATCACGTACGTTCGCAAAGGAGCTATTACACACAAAGATAATAAAGGAAATCAAGGAAGGACTACTGCAGGAAATGTTCAAGTTATGAGTGCCGGAACCGGGATATATCATTCTGAGTTTAATTTGGAAAATGAAGAAACTAATATTTATCAGATTTGGATAAAGCCTAAAACAGTTGGTATTGAACCTGAATGGAATATGGCTGAATTCCCCAAAGAACCAGTTGAAGATTCTTTGCAGCTATTAGTTTCAGGAGACAAAACAGCTCCCCTAAATATAAACCAAGATGCCAGAATTTATGCTGGCAGATTGAACAAGGGTATAAAAGTAAAACACAATGTAATTGGTAAAGCTTATGTTCTAATATCCGAAGGAAATATTGACGTTAACGGTAATAAAACTGAAAAAGGAGATGGTCTTTCTATTTCAGATGAAACATCTTTAGAATTTGAAGCATTAAATGATGCTGAGTTACTCATAATTGAAGTGCCTGGTAAAGAAAATGCACGTTAACTCTTAAGTACTATCTGGATGAGTTTTTCTTATTAAATAACTATCTTTTAAACCTATTTTTACTAATGGAGATAAAAAATGAAAAAAAATATATTAATTATTGGCGGAAGCCTGCGAGCAAAGTCTTTTAACAAATATCTGGCATCAAATTTAATTGAAATTGGAAAGGAAAAATTTAATTTTGAAATATTTTCTAATTTTAATCTCCTGCCCCATTATAACACAGATGATCACAACCAAGATAATTGGCCAAAAACCTTATTAGAATTAGAAGAAAAGATAAAAAAAGCCGATGGAGTTATATTTGTAACACCTGAATATAATTTTTCAGTACCAGGTTACTTAAAAAACTGTATTGATTGGATTTCTAGATTGCCCAATCAACCTCTAGACAGGAAACCAGTTTGTATCCAGTCTGCTTCTTTAGGACCTCTTGGAGGAGCGAGAGTGCAGTATCACTTAAGACAAATACTAGTATTCTTAAATGCAAAGGTAATGAATAAAAATGAAATATTTGTTACGTTTGCAAAGCAGAAATTTGATGAAAATTCTGGTAAATTGACCGATGCAATAACAATTGATTTTATAAGAAAACAGCTTGATGCTTTTTATATTTTTATAGATGAATAATTTAATAGGAGTAAAAAATGAATGAACCAAAGATCACAAAACAAGATGTTTTAAATGCTTCAAGCGAAATGCTTAACAAGGATTTATATGTAGTATTTACAAAACCTACAAATGGAATGATTCCTGTTATGGAAAATCTAGAAGAACATCTTAAATTCCAAGTTTCGCTTGAAAAAAAAGGAATAATGTTTGGCGCTGGACCTTTTTGGGAAGATAATGAAATTGACTGGAATGGAGAAGGAATGGTTATCATAAGAGCAAATTCTATTGAACATGCCAAAGAGATAGCCAGTTCCGATCCTATGCACAAGTCAGGCGCAAGAAGCTTTACAGTCAGGCCATGGTTACTTAACGAGGGCAACATTCAAGTAACTCTGGATTACTCAACAGGGAAATTTAAGTTGAAATAATTTAAATTTTTTGAATTATCATATGTAATGGAAATTAATTTCTGTATTTTTTAATATTTTCTAGGACATATTAAAATGTAACAAATACTAATCTCCCCAGGTTCTTTGGTTAGTCTGCCCATTGACCGTAGTCCATGGAACACTGACCAGGGTTCATTGATGGGTTATTGGAGTTTGTAATTAGTAGTTTTGTTTAAAGTCTTTAATGATTTCAGTAACTTTTAAAAAAAATTATGTGTATTTACATTATCACATTTGATCTTTAACTATCTTCATTCTTTTATTTAAAACTTTTTGTAAATTTTTAATATCATAGGGTTTTAAACTTTTCCATTTTCTAGTTTCACCTTTAGTACGACCACATCCCAAACACCATCCATTAGGACCAATAAATTTACAAACGTCTATGCAAGGACTTTTAGCTTTTTTCATTTTACTCTACTAGACAAAATTATAGTTTAATCATGTGTTATTTTCTTCTCAAAAGCCATACAAAAAAAATTCCTCCTACTAATCCAGTAACGATTCCAATTGGCATATCCTCTGGAGGCATTATTGTTCGAGCAGCAATATCTGCCCAAAGTAAAAATATTGATCCCAGCAATGCTGAAAGAGGTAAAACTCGAAAATAATCTCCTCCAACGAACATTCTTACTATATGAGGAACCATTAAACCAACAAATCCGATTATACCAGAAAATGCTACCATAACACCAGTTATGAGCGCGCATACTACAAAAATAATAAAACGAAATTTAGTTACATTAATTCCAAGAGTTGAAGCTGTCTCATCACCAACAGTCATGGCATTTAATACTCTTGCTTGACTAAAAAGCCAAAGTCCACAAATTAATAAAACTGTAAGGGGATAAATTAGTTGGTTCCATTGAGCTAAACCTAAGCCACCTAACATCCAAAAAACAACTGTATGAGTGGCTTTTGGATCACCAAGGAAAATCAAAATATTGGCACATGACATGATTATAAAAGATACTGCCACGCCAGCTAAAACTAAACGATCTGCACTTGTAGAACTAGTAAATCGTGAGACCATTAATACTATAAATGTTGCAAAAAGAGCACCTAGGAAGGCTAACAAAGGTACTGTTAACAAACCAATAAATAAACCTGTGTGTAATAAAGCTAAAATTGCTCCAAAAGCACCACCAGAAGAAATGCCTAACAAATGTGGATCAGCAAGTAGATTACGGGTTACTGATTGCAAACTAGCCCCAACAATTGCAAGTCCTGAGCCAACCATTATTGCTAATAAAGTGCGAGGGAATCGAATGTCCCAGACAATTGCCTCTCTTCCTTTTGACCAAGTCTGTTCAACAAGATCTGGTGAGAATTTATTTAATATAATTCCCCAAACAGTACTGGTATGGACAGAAACAGCGCCTACAGATATTCCAATTGATAATGATATAATCAATAAAATTGATCCCAAACAGAAAAATGAAATTACTTTTCTGTTTGGTTTCATCATTTCATAATTTACTACTTTTGAAGCCAAAACATCTATTGCCTGAATGCCTTAGCTAATTTTTTGATTGCTTTAATGTTACGTGGACCAGGTGTGGCTTCCACATATTCCAATGTTACAAAGCGATCATTTTTGACTGCATCTATATTTGCGAAGGCTGGATTAGACATCATGAATTTTCTTTTTTGTTCTGCTGTAACTTTTCCATAATTAACAATAACAACTACCTCAGGATTTCTATCAATTACTTCTTCCCAAGTTACTGTGCCCCAACTTTTTTGAAAATCATTCATTATGTTGATTCCTCCTGCAGCTTCAATAAGAGCGGTTGGCATAGCATAGCGTCCAGCTGTAAAAGGAGTGTCTTCCCCACTGTCATAAACAAAAACTTTTTTTGCGGATGTGGTTTTAAGTTTTTGAGTAAATTTATTAAGATCTGATCGATATGCATCAACTAATTTTTTAGCACGATTTTCAATTTGAAATATACGACCCAAATTTAAAAGATCATTATACATATCATCCATACTAACTTTTTTCTTAGTCATTATGTGGATACAACTTTCAGTTAATTCATAAACATTAATTCCAAATGGTTTTAATGTTTCTGGTGTAACTTCTCCGCCAACCTTCATACCATAATTCCAGCCAGCAAAGAAAAAATCCGCATCTGCTCCAACTAAAACTTCTTTTGTTGGGTACTTTGGTGATAATTCTGGTAATTGCTTAACTCCTAAACGCATTTCTTCATCTAATGTTTTCCAACCAGATATACCCGTATATCCAACCATCTTGTCAGAGAGACCAAGAACAAGCATCATTTCTGTTAAATTAACATCATTAGATATTGCCCTTTGGGGAGGACTGTCAAAAGTCACAGTTCGATTACAACTATCTACTGAAACTTTACTTAAAGCCAAACTATTAAAACTTATTATTAGAAAAAAACTCAAAATAAATATTTTTAATTTAAAAGCTAAATTCATAATTTTCTCCTTAATGTAAATGAAATGTTATTTGTTTGGAGTTACTTGGTGTCAACAATTCGTGACACGCTTTCACCCTAAAAGCTTCTGAGATGTTACTTTCAGAAAGAATTAAATTTGGTTTACCAAAACCTAAAGCGCAACCATCCTTCAATAGAAGGATTTCATCGCAATTACTTCTAGCCATATTCAGGTCATGAAGAGATGTAATAACAGTAATTGATAAATCTTTTAAAAGATTTAAGATTTCAAGTTGTTGACGAATATCTAAATGATTAGTTGGTTCGTCTAAAATTAATATATCAGGTTCTTGAGCTAACGCTCTAGCAATCATTACACGCTGACGTTCACCACCAGATAAAGTATTTAAGTGTCGATTTTCGAATTTATTTAAAGAAAGACGATCAATTGATGATTGCACAATTTTTTTATCATTTTTACTGTTTGAATTACTTAACCATTTAGAATAAGGAGTACGCCCTAAAGTAACAATTTCTCTCACAGTTAATGAAAAATCTGAGAAATTTTCTTGTAAAACTGTTGCAACAGAACAAGCTACCTGACGAGAAGTCAATTTCCATATATCAATACCATTAATTTTAACTTTTCCTGTTGTTGGCTTATAATAACGATACAACAACCTCAATAGAGTTGATTTTCCTGCACCATTTGGCCCTACTACGCCAAGTATTTTTCTTGGGCTTAATTTAAAACTTAAAGGATAGAGAATTTTCTGTTTTTTTTGTTTAACAGACCAACTTACATCATCAACAGTAATACCCAAACCTTTTTGCATTTTCTTAACTTTTATATAGATATGTTACTAGATCGGAGTTACTTACGATAGAAGGAAGCCTTCCAAGTATGTTAGATCTGAAAAGTTGGGGTCTTTCTCCTCTTCTTAAAAACCCATTAGGAGAGTTTGAATACCTTCTTATTAAATCAATTAATTCACTCGTATATTCTTGATTATCAGGGATTATATCACCAAAAACATAGGTAAAATTATTTTCTGATGTTAGAGAAATTACGCATGGTCTTTTACACTGACTCATACAAGCGACTGATCTCACTTTTAAATTTAGTATTTTATTATTTTTTATTTTATTAAGAAAATTATCTAAAAATCTTTGTCCACCACGACTTTTTAGATCATCCTCTTTGCCATCTCGGCATCTGTTACAGATTGATAATATTGTTTTATTCGTATTCATGATTTAAATTATGTTATGTTATAACATTACATTTATTATTTAAAAGTCCGGCTGTCAATAAAATGTTATGTTATAACATTGCAATATTAAAAACGAGTTGATATAATATCTTTAGAGGTATCAAAATTGAGGGTCAATTGATGTCAGTTACAAACAAACGTTTAACACACTCGGATAGAGTTTTTAATTTTTTGAAAAAACAAAAACAACCATTAACAGCCTACGAAATTTTAGATCTTTTAAGATCAGAAGGTATCACAGCTGCTACAACTGTTTACAGAGCATTAGACAAATTACATAAAGATGGACTTATTCATCGCATTGAGTCATTAAATGCTTGGACAAAATGTTGTGGATCTCATAAAAACAAAATCCCAGTGTTTGAAATCTGTAATGATTGTGGCGATGTTAAAGAACATCTAGATCAGAAATTAACAGATAATATCAAAAATCTCTCTGATAGAACAGGATTTAAAGCCAACAATCCTGTTTTCGAAATACATGGCCTATGTGGCAATTGCTCATCAAATATATAATTAAAAGGATAAAGACATGAATAATACTTCTGAACAAGTCCCAGTTACAGTTTTGACTGGATTTCTAGGAGCCGGAAAAACAACTCTTCTTAACAGAATTCTAACAGAACAACACGGTAAGCGCTATGCAGTAATCGTAAATGAATTTGGAGAACAAGGTATTGACAATGATCTTGTCGTTGATGCTGATGAAGAAGTTTTTGAAATGAATAATGGATGTATTTGCTGCACTGTTAGGGGTGATTTAATTCGCATTCTAGGTGGACTTATGAAAAGGGCTGATAAACTAGATGCTATTATTGTGGAAACAACAGGACTGGCAGATCCTGCTCCAGTTGCGCAAACTTTTTTTGTTGACCAGGATGTATCTGATAAAACTAAATTGGATGCAATAGTCACCGTTGCAGACGCAGTGCATCTTAGTAATCAGCTTGGTGAACACCATGAAGCTGAAGAACAGATAGCATTCGCTGACATTGTTTTACTTAATAAAATTGATCTTGTAGATGACAACTCGATTGATAATGTTAAAGCAAGAATTAAAAAAATTAATCCATATGCAAAAATAGTCAAAACTAATCGTTGTGATATTCCACTTAATGAAGTTTTAGGACTTAATGCATTTAGTTTAGATCGTGTTTTAGAAGTTGAACCTGATTTCTTAGATTCTGATCATGACCACGAGCACGATGATGATGTAACAAGCATGTCATTTGTCTCTGAAACACCCCTAGATATGGATAAATTTCAAACTTGGTTTGGTAATTTATTGCAAACACACGGACAAGATATTCTGAGGTCAAAGGGCATATTAAGTTTTGAAGGTAAAGATGACCGTTATGTTTTTCAAGGTGTCCATATGCTCATGGATGCATCTCCAATGGGCACTTGGCCTGAAGGAAAAGAGCGCAATTCAAGAGTAGTTTTTATAGGTCGAAATCTTGAAAACATGGGTCTTGATGAAGGTTTTGAGGGATGTAAATTGAATTAAATAACTATAATTTACTTCAATAATAATTCAAAATGTCAGATAGAGAAAAATTTTTAGAGCAAAAAATATCTTACTTAGAGCCTGAAGAAACAGAACTAGAAGGTAGAGGTAAGGAATTAGAAATAAATGCTCCAGTTACTGGTGCAGTTACAATTCCTGAGGCTGTTGTTGCAGGATTTGGTGACGGTACTGTAAGATTTTTTAGGTCAGAAGAAACACCAAAAATAATTGATGCGCATCATGGTGTGGTACTCTGTATAGCCACAAATGGTAGTGAGGTGTTTACTGGTGGTGATGATGGTCGATTTTTACAAATATCTCCTGATGGAACAATAACTGAAATTGCTAATTTTGGAACTCGTTGGGTTGATACAGTAGCGGCAACAAAAGATAATATGGTTTGTTCATCAGGTAAAAATGCTTATTTGTGGTCTAGTGGTAATACAAAAGAAAAAATTTTAGAACATACAAGCACTATAGGAGGTATGGCATTTGATAGAAATGGAAAACGTTTGGCAGTTGCCAGCTATGGAGGGGTTACTCTTTGGGAGCAAGGTAACAGACGATGGAAATCTTCACGGCTTGTATGGAAAGGATCTCACAGCAAAGTAAGTTTTAGCCCTGATGGAAAATATATCGTGACTACCATGCAAGAAAGTGAACTTCATGGATGGCGTATACGAGATAAAGTAGATTTAGCTATGAGAGGGTATCCAGCAAAGATAAAAAGTTTTGCATGGGTAGGTGACATTCCTCACCTTGCTACTGCTGGTGACCATCAAGCAATTTGTTGGCCGTTTGATGGTAAAGACGGACCACTTGGTAGAGAACCAGTTTGTGTTGCTGATTGTGGTAAAAAAATCTCAACTTTTATAGAACCCTTAACAGGCGAAAAGGCTATTTTTGTGGGCTTTAATGATGGTACAGTTTTATTATCAGAGGTAGATGATAGAAAAAATCCATTTGTTGTTAGAAATCCTAAAGGTTATGAAATATCTGCAATATCACTTTCATCAGATCGTTCTTATATTTTGATAGGCGACTTAGGTGGTAATATATTGTGGTCTCCATTATGGGCAAATTAAAAAAATGAATGACATGTTTAATCAAAAAAAAGCAAAACCTGAAAATATTAGATATTTAAAAGATATAATCTCTAAAAAATTAAACTTACCTGAAACCACAATATTAAGTATTGCTGAACTTAGCTGTCACGAGCCTGGTTGTCCTCCAAAAGAGACAGTAATTACCACTAATGCAAATGATGGAACAAGTAAAACTTGGAAAATTGAAAAACCAATAGATCAGATTGATAATTTTGATGTTGAAAATTTATTGGAGAGTTGATTTTAACATGAGAAGAGAAAATTATTTTTAATAAATTTAATTAATGAAACTGCATTACATATACCTAATATTAATATTCGTTAAACTAAATATGTGAATAATATAGATAAAAACCCAGTAACTCTTTTCAGTATTTTAGATTTCAAACTGAGGTTGCTGCACCCTTTTACTAATCAACAATGGTCAATGGTCCATGGTTTTATTTTAAGTAATGTAAATATATTAAACTAAGTTTACCATATCTTTTAAACTTACATTATTAAACCCCAACCAAGTGAAGAAACCAAAACTTGAATAAAGGTTTCAGTGGTAATGCCAATCAGTACTGAAATTAGGACGTTAGGTATTGGAAATAATGTCATAATAAAACTTATCATAAGTCTTTTTTTTTGTGAATTTTTGAAATGACGTAAAATAGAGAGGTAGTTAATCTGACATAATTCAATAATCTATAAATGTAATAAAGATACTGAAATAATTTGAAAATTAACTAAAATCTCCATTAAGGTGTGGTGTGAGATTAATGATGAAACCAGAAGATGTTGCTGAAATAATAATAAATAACATTAAAGTTAAATTTTTAAATACTAAGTATGTAAATGAAAATTTTGAATTAAAACTGCCTTACCAATTTTATGAACAACCATATATTGTTGGATATATAAGTAACTTTGCAAGATGGAGTTATGTACTTAATGCTCAATTAGTTCTTGGAAAAGAAAACATCTCAAAAAAAGAACAATTAGATTTTAGTGCAAAAGTTTATAAATTTTTAAATCTTCCAATTAGTTCATTACAAACCTATTTAAAATTAGATAACAGTAAACATTTTGCAGACAATTATTTTTCTAACAAAAATAATCGCCTTTGGTTATTAGGTTACAGACAGGCTAAAGTTTCTATTTTTGCATCCTATCATTTTAAATCAAAAAATTTATCTGACGAAGAAAGAGAA